>CAJWNQ010000022.1 GCA_913043905.1 uncultured Paracoccaceae bacterium
TTTTTGCGTGATTTTTCCATAGTTTTAATAATTCCATGAAATATTCGAATATCGACCTTAGTAAATCTCAAGCGTGAAAGCATATTACGTAGTGCAAGAAGCATGCTTTCGGCCTTATCTTCTGGCCAAAAGAAATTACGCGCATCCAGAGCCTCTTCCATACGTTTACCAAGACTCTGGACCTCAATAGAGGATGCAAAATCTGTTCCGGCTAATTCCATGAATTCCGGTGGTACTACACTTAATTGACGCCGCCATTCATATGAAAGCAATAAAACACACTGCGCTAAATTTAATGAGGCAAATGATGGATTTACCGGAACAGAAATGAGTGCATTTGCATGTGCAATATCATCATTAGACAGCCCAGATCTCTCAGGACCAAACATTATACCTACGTTTTTTCCTTGAGAAATTAATGCTCTAGCATGCTGCATTGCACGCTCAGGCGTCATTACATCTTTGGTTAAATCTCTTGTACGCGCAGTTGTTGCAAAAACAAAATTTAAATCTTCTAATGCTTCTGAAGTGGTATTTAATACTTGTACTGAATCCATAACTTGGCCTGCTCCGCTTGACATTGCTTGAGCCCGTGGGTTTGGCCATTCATCTCGCGGATTAACAATACGCATGTGAGGCAAACCAAAGTTCCACATTGCACGCGCAGCAGCACCTATATTTTCACCCATTTGTGGTTCAATCAAAATAATAGAAGGTACAGGTCCGATCCAGCTAATTTCCTCATCATAATTGTCTTCAGACATAATAAACCTCAAGCTTGAATTTTAAATGTGATAAATTGCAAATTATCAAATGACAAGGCAACTATCTCCCACAGTATGTATCATAAAATTAGATTTTATATTTATATGTCAGTTGTTTGGTTTTCTAATGTAAAAAAAAGCTAGAGTTACAGTATTAATTGGCAAAAAAATTTTATACTATATTAAGCATGATAATTTCTGATATATTATTTACTCAAAAAGTATGTATACAATCGTATACATACTTTTAAAATAAATCAAAATACGATAGTAGGTAATTGTTATGATTCCAAATACTGACATATAAAGAGGTCCCAATGACTAAGATCAAAGTGGAAAACCCAGTCGTCGAATTAGATGGCGATGAAATGACGCGTATCATATGGCAATTTATAAAAGATAAATTAATTTTGCCGTATGTTGATTTAGATTTGAAATATTACGATCTAGGCATAGAATCGCGCGACGATACTGACGATCAAATTACTGTAGATGCCGCTGAAGCCATCAAAAAATATGGTGTTGGTGTAAAATGTGCTACAATTACTCCAGATGAAGAACGTGTAGAAGAATTTGGCCTAAAACGCATGTACCGCTCTCCCAATGGTACAATCCGGAACATATTAGGTGGTGTTATTTTCCGCCAGCCAATTATTTGCAAAAATGTACCCCGATTGGTCCCAGGTTGGACACGCCCAATTGTTGTTGGTCGTCACGCGTATGGAGACCAATACAAAGCAACAGACTTTCGTTTCCCAGGTGCAGGAAAGTTGACAATAAAATTTGAAGGAGTTGATGGAACAATCATCGAAAAAGAAATGTTTGATGCACCGTCTTCTGGAATAACAATGGGAATGTATAATTTAGATGAATCCATATATGATTTTGCTCGTGCATCATTAAATTATGGTTTAAATTTAGGTTGGCCGGTTTATTTATCTACTAAAAATACTATTCTAAAAGCATACGATGGCCGCTTTAAAGATATTTTTCAAGAAGTGTATGAAAATGAATTTGAAGAAAAGTTCAAGAAAGCGAACATACATTATGAACACCGATTAATAGATGACATGGTTGCTGCAGCATTAAAATGGTCAGGTGGTTATGTTTGGGCCTGTAAGAACTACGACGGTGACGTCCAGTCAGATACTGTAGCACAAGGTTACGGTTCACTTGGCCTGATGACATCACAGTTAATGACACCAGATGGGAAAATTGTGGAAGCTGAAGCTGCTCATGGTACAGTCACCCGGCATTATCGACAGCACCAAAAGGGTAAAGCAACATCTACAAATTCTATTGCCTCAATTTATGCTTGGACAGGTGGTTTGAAACACAGAGCCAAATTAGATAACAATCAACCGTTAATGGACTTTGCAAACAAATTAGAGACTATAATCGTTTCAACTGTAGAAAATGGGCATATGACTAAAGATTTAGCGTTGCTAGTAGGTCCAGATCAAAACTGGTTAACTACAGAAGGTTTCCTAGAAAAGATTGACGAAAACCTTAATAAAGCAATGTAATTTAAATTTAATCAAATATTATAAAGGGCCTCTTTTTTTCAAAATGGCCCTTTATTTCTTATCTAATAATAAATATCAAAAACCCTTATACACCATCAACAATTGTATAGTTTCTAGTTGAAACTCCATCAGCTAAAGCAAAGCTTAATGCATTTTGATACTCAGTGGATTCATAAAAATTAACCGCAACATCAAAGTCAGAAAACTTTATAACCACATTACGTAACTGTACTGATCCTTCCTTAGTTACGCACTTGCCACCACGTGCTAAAAATTCACCACCATATTTTGCAACAGCAGGGCCTGCTAGAGCCGCATATTTAGCATATTCCTCTGGATTATGGACAGTAATCTGTGCCAAACAATAAGCTACCATTTTATAACTCCTTTAAAAGTTTTTCCGCTGCAAAAACAGCAGATTTAGAATTTAAGATATCTTTACCACCAGCTTGTGCCATATCAGGGCGTCCACCGCCTCCTTTGCCTCCAAGTTCTGCAGCTGCAACCTTAACAAGATCTACAGCGCTGATTTTATCTAATAAATCAGCAGTAACACCGGCAGCAACTGCAGCTTTACCACCTGCACCTGAAATCAACAAAATGACAGCTGAACCTAATCTATTTTTATGTTCGTCAACTAATCCACGTAAATCCTTACTTGGGATGTCATCCAACACTTGTGAATAAAAGTTAAGCCCATTTATAAGCATTGTATCTTGAGTTTCTCCAAAACCTCCCATTGCAATTGATTTACGCAAATTAGAAATTTCATTCTGTTGCGATTTGCGCTCATCAATCAATGCCTGCACTCGATCAAGAATATCTACTGGTTTAGCTTTAAATACTTCAGAAATATTAGCTATTATACGAGACTGTTGAGCATGGTGCAATTCTGCAGCAACACCAGTGAGAGCTTCGATCCTGCGAATACCACTAGCGGAAGCACTTTCTGAAATAAGTGCAAATGCGCCAATAGAACCAGTTCGACTTACATGTGTACCACCACATAGCTCTAAGGAATAAGTATTTCCATCAAGACCTTTACCAGACCCCTCTTGGTTACACATCGATACGACACGAACTTCATCGCCATACTTCTCTCCAAATAATGCTTGAGCTCCAAGAGACCGTGCATCGTCTGGCGTCATAATTCTTGTTTCAACGAGTGAATTTTGGCGAATGAACTTGTTTACTTCACTTTCAACGGCAATTAATTCTTCATCAGTCAAACCTTTGGAATGACTAAAATCAAATCTTAAACGATCCTGACCATTAAGGGACCCACGTTGTGCAACATGTTTACCAAGTTTTGCTCTCAAAGCTTCATTAACCAAATGCGTTGCAGTATGGCTATTACAAATGCCAGCTCGTTTTTTATTATCAATTGTTAATACAGCTGAATCCCCATTAGTAATATCACCGGATATAACAACGCCAATATGGACAAAAAGACCAGCTTTCTTTTTAACATCTGAAATAGCTATTGTGCCACTTTCAACTTGTAAAAACCCACTATCAGCAATTTGGCCACCACTTTCTGCATAAAAAGGAGTTTGATTTAAAACCACCATAACACTGTCACCATTGGAAACGGTATCTACCAAAACTCCATCTTGAATTAACGCGGCTATTAGGCCTTCAGAACTTTCAGTATCGTAACCCAAAAAGTCCGTCACACCCTGTTCATCGGCTATATCAAACCAAATACTTTCATCGGCAACCTCTCCAGAACCAGACCAAGCGGCACGTGCCTTTGCTTTTTGTTCAGTCATTGCAGAATCAAAGCCTTTAAGGTCAACCTCTACTCCCTTTTCACGCAATGCATCTTGAGTTAAGTCTAATGGAAATCCAAAGGTGTCATATAATTTAAACGCTACTTCCCCAGACAAAGGGTAACCCTTATTCATTATAGAAAGCTCATCATCTAGAAGTTTCAAACCTCTATCTAAGGTTGTCTTAAAGCGTGTCTCTTCTAATAATAAGCTCTCCTCAATCAATGCCTGAGCCTGCCCCAACTCAGGATAAGCCTGTCCCATTTGACTGATCAAAGCGGGCACCATTTGGTGCATAACAGGATCTTTAGCGCCTAACAGATGCGCATGGCGCATTGCTCGACGCATAATTCTGCGTAAAACATAACCTCGACCTTCATTTGATGGCAAGATTCCATCAGCAATAAGAAAAGATGTAGAACGTAAATGATCTGCAATCACACGATGATGCACATTTTGATCACCAAATGGATCTACACCGGTTACTTGTGCAGACGATTCAATTAAATCTCGCATGAGGTCAGTATCGTAATTGTCGTGGCTACCTTGCAATAATGCAGCTATGCGCTCTAGGCCCATGCCAGTATCTATAGACTGCATATTTAATGGTTTCATAGTTCCATCAGAAGCTTGTTCATTTTGCATGAACACTATATTCCAAATTTCTATGAAGCGATCACCATCTTCGTCAGCAGAGCCGGGAGGACCTCCCCAAATATGTTCTCCATGGTCATAGAATATTTCAGTGCATGGTCCACATGGTCCAGTAGGGCCCATTCTCCAAAAATTATCGTCTGTTGCTATTCGAATTATCCGATCGTCGGTCAAACCTGCATAATTTTTCCAAATATTAGCTGCTTCATCATCAGTATGATAAACAGTCACGTATAATCGCTCTCGGTTAATTCCAAACTCTTTTGTAATCAAATCCCAAGCATACTTAATAGCTTCTTCTTTAAAATAATTACCAAATGAAAAATTGCCAAGCATTTCAAAAAACGTGTGGTGCCTAGCAGTATAACCCACATTATCTAAATCATTGTGTTTACCACCTGCCCTTACACATTTCTGTGCAGTAGTTGCACGATTATAATCACGACTTTCCTGACCTAAAAATTGATTTTTAAATTGTACCATTCCAGAATTAGTAAACATAAGAGTTGGATCATTTCGTGGAACTAAAGGTGAGCTACTTACTACCTTATGGCCATTTTTCTCGAAAAAACTTAAAAAAGTGGATCGAATATCGTTAACGCTAGCCATTTTTATACCTTGCAAAATAAAACCTAAACTTGGTTTACCGACCGATTTTAAAACTGTCCACAGTGCAAAAAAAAAAGGCTAGGAATTTACCCAGCCTTTTCCTAAATATTATTATAATTTAACCTTCAACGACAGCATCGGCATCATCACCTGCTGGATTATCACCTGGAGGTGGCACATCAAAATCTAATCCATTTGCAGCACGAATTTTATCTTCAATTTCATGAGCTAACCGTGGATTGTCTTTTAAATAGGCTTTAGCATTTTCACGCCCCTGCCCAATTCGTTCATCCCCACAAGAAAACCAAGAGCCAGATTTTTCAACAAACCCCAGCTTAACACCTAAGTCAATTAATTCGCCTCGTTTTGAGATACCTTCACCATACATAATGTCAAATTCGACTTGCTTAAAAGGTGGTGAAACTTTATTTTTTACTACTTTTACGCGTGTTTGATTTCCAACAATTTCATCACGATCTTTAATCGCACCAATACGCCTAATATCTAGGCGCACCGATGAATAGAATTTCAATGCATTACCACCTGATGTTGTTTCTGGAGAACCAAACATAACACCAATTTTCATACGGATTTGATTAATAAAAATTACCATGCAACCAGACTTAGCTATGGAACCTGTTAATTTACGCATAGCTTGGCTCATCAAACGCGCTTGTGCTCCAACTTGATGATCACCCATATCACCTTCTAATTCAGCACGAGGTGTAAGTGCGGCGACAGAGTCAACTACAACCATTGAAACTGCACCCGAGCGTACTAAAGTATCAGTAATTTCCAACGCTTGCTCACCCGCATCTGGTTGAGAAATTAAAAGTTCGTCAATATCGACGCCTAATTTTTTTGCATAAGTTGGATCTAGAGCATGCTCAGCATCTACAAAAGCACATACACCACCTTTTTTTTGCTCTTCTGCAATAGCGTGCAAAGTTAAAGTGGTTTTACCTGAACTTTCAGGTCCGTAAATTTCAACAATACGGCCTTTTGGTAGTCCACCAATTCCTAATGCAATATCAAGACCAATGGATCCTGTTGAAGTTGCTTCGATGTCCAGACGCGCGCTGTCATCGCCTAATCGCATAATAGAGCCTTTACCAAACTGTCGTTCGATTTGCCCCAAGGCAGATTCTAATGCCTTTTCTTTGTCCATACTTTTCTTTCCGCTGAATTCTAATAAAGTTGATGCCATGTATTATCTCCTTATTTCAAACCTGTAGCAACCAAAAACCACAGATGTTCTCTTATTGTTCCATTTAGTTATGAGACCAAAAGAAGAACATTGCAAGAAAAAATTTTAATAAAGCAGTTTAGAACATTTTTGTAAAATCTTAAAACATCAAGATTATGACAAATTAGAATAAATAAATAAAATATAAAAATTATAATCTATTTAGGATAGCTAAATAAAAACCATCAGTTCCAGATGACAGCTCAAAATGTTTGGAGAATGTCAACTTCCAGCCAACAACTCTTTCAATAAAATTAGAAATTTGCTCCTCATTTTCAGAAGCAAACAGCGAACAAGTCATATAGACCAGTGTTCCATTTTCTGTAACTAGATTTGATGTAGTATTAAGAATATCAGCCTGCGTTTCTAGTAATTCTTCCAAACGTGCTGGCGTTAATTTCCATTTTGCATCTGGGGTTCGACGCCATGCACCACTGCCTGAACACGGTACATCTAACACAACAAAGTCAAATTTTTCATCTTTAATAACTGGATCTTTTTTTAATAATTCAACATGTATTCCAGCCCTATCAGCGCGATGACTTAAAGCTTTTAACCTATCTGGATCTCTATCAAATGCAGATAATATTACATTATTGGATATTAATGATGCTATAGCTAACGTTTTACCACCACCACCAGCACAATAGTCTAAAACTTTACCATGATTTGGGAAGTTTAACTCTAGGACTAATGCCTGAGAACCTGCGTCTTGAAGTTCTATAAGTCCATTTAAATAAGAGTTTGTTTGAGGGATTTTACGTGTTTCTCCAATCACACGAAGTGCAGTCTTAGCCACATCCAAAGGCTCAGTTTTGATGCCTTCTTTTAATAAAGATGCAATAATATTATCCAAATTAACTTTTTTAAGATTAACTCTAAGATCAATTGGGGCACGTTCTTTCAAAACGCTATATTCATCTTTACCGTTAAAATTGGGAACAAGCCAATCTGGAATATCTAATTTAATAGCAAGTGACATATCAGCCTTTGAAGAATAAATCATCGTATTTTCTTCATTAGATATAGTGGATGGTGCATACCCTTCACCATTAAAAACCGAAGTTAATTCTTCATTATTTGCTATTAACCGCCCAATAAATACACCACGAGCTCCTCCTACCCCACTATAATGGGCATAACTGCGCAAGTTTCGCAATCCATCATAAACAATATCTCTTATAGCAGCACGATCTTTAGATCCTGCAAAGCGATTACCACGTGCCCAGCGTGTTAACTCGCGTTCAGCAGGCGCTCCAAGCAAAGTACGATCAAAAATTTCGATGGCGGCAGCATATCGAGCTGCAGGTGTCATAGATTATCCTATTCTATAGTTTGGGCTTTCCCGCGTAATTTGCACATCATGAACATGGCTTTCTTTTAGGCCAGCTCCTGAAATTTTCACAAATTTACAATTTGAACGCATATCTTTTATCGTTAAATTACCAGTATATCCCATAGCAGCTCGTAAACCACCTACCATCTGGTGCAAAACATTAGAGGCTGGTCCCTTGTAAGGCACCTGCCCCTCAATACCTTCAGGTACTAGTTTTTCAGCACTTGCTTCTTTTTGAAAATAACGATCAGCAGATCCTTGAGCCATTGCAGCAACTGATCCCATACCTCTGTAAGATTTAAATGACCTACCTTGATATAAAATTATTTCACCAGGTGCCTCATCAGTTCCTGCCAACATTGAGCCAACCATTGCGCAACTTGCACCTCCAGCGATTGCCTTAGCAAAATCACCTGAAAATTTAATACCACCGTCTGCAATGACAGGAATGCCATCTTCAGACGCAGCTTCAGCACAGTCATTGATGGCTGAGAGTTGCGGAACACCTACACCTGCCACAATTCGCGTTGTACAAATAGAACCTGGTCCAATGCCAACTTTTATAGCATCTGCACCTACATTTATAAGCGTTTTAGTAGCTTCAGAAGTAGCAACATTGCCTGCAACTATTTGTATATTATGTACTTTTTTAATACGTTCAACAATGGCGCTAACCGAAGAAGAATGCCCATGTGCAGTATCAATTACTAACAAATCAACGCCTGCATCAATTAATTTCATGGATCTTTCAAAACCTTTATCTCCAACAGTAGAAGCTGCGGCAACACGCAGACGACCCAAGTCGTCTTTACATGCTATGGGGTTCAAAACTGCTTGTTCCAAATCTTTAGTTGTTAGCAATCCAGTTAATTGGTTGTCAGAATTAACTACTAATAGTTTTTCAATTCGTCTGGCATGCATCAAAGATTTTGCATCGTCTAATTTTACAGGTTCACTTACAATTGCTAACTTTTCTGATGTCATCATTGTAGAAACTGGTGTTTTTACGTCTGAGACAAATCGCATATCACGATTAGTTAAGATACCTAAAACTTTTCCATTTCCATCAACAACTGGAAAGCCAGTAATACGATATTGTTCAGCTAATGCCCTAGCATCTGCTAAAGTTTGATCTGGAGTAAGTGTAATAGGGTTATAAACTGTGCCAGATACAAACCTCTTCACTCTACGCACTTGAGCGGCTTGCTCATCATCTGACAGATTTCGATGAATTACACCCATCCCACCTGATTGAGCAAGAGCAATGGCCATCTTTGCTTCTGTCACAGTATCCATTGCTGAACTTAAAATAGGAATATTAAGTTTTATACTTTTTGTAACATGAGTTGATAAAATTGCATCAGACGGAATTACGTTAGACGCACCCGGCACTAATAAAACATCATCAAATGTAAGTGCTTCACGTATCTCCATTGGTCTCTCCAAGAGTTATCGATATTGCATATGTTCTATCACATGGGATTTTAAAAAAGAAAAGGCCTGTTTTCCGATTTAACAAAAAGAAAGAATAAATAATTTTTAATCTTATGTTTCAATACATAAAATTTATTGGACAATTATACATTAAAAATCTCAAAAATTAAATTTTTAAAAACTTGCAAATATTTTACCTATTGAAATCAACACATCTGTGTCACAATATTTTATAAATAATTCAGGATTCTCTTATATGGGACATAAATACGAAAATGGTCGCTTAAATCTTCCCTTCGTAGGTATCGCGACCTTTGGTAAAAAGCAATATATTGAAGATTGGTCAAAATTAGATGCAGATGTTGCAATCATTGGAGCTCCTTTTGATTTTGGCGCACAATATAGATCTGGTGCACGTTTTGGGCCTCGCTCTATTCGTGAGGCATCTACTTTATTTTCTTTTGGCCATGCAGGTGCATATGATCATGAAGATGATGCAACATATCTTGGTGAAGACGTTCGAATAGTAGATATGGGTGATGCTGACATAATTCATACTGATACGATACAAAGCCACGCAAATATAGAAAAAGCAGTTCGTGCAGCATTAAATGCTGGTGCCCTGCCTGTAACTATAGGAGGCGATCATTCTATAAATATCCCCTGTATAAATGCATTTTCAGACCAAGGTGATTTTCATATTCTTCAAATTGACGCTCACCTTGACTTTGTTAATGAACGCCATGGCGTACGATTTGGCCATGGAAATCCAATGCGACGTGCAGCTGAAAAAACATATGTTACCGGACTATCCCAGTTTGGAATACGAAATGTTAGTTCTACTGCTCGAGTAGGCTATGAAGACGCCCGCAAAATGGGGTCTGATATTTTATCAGTGCGCCAAATTCGAGAAATGGGGACAAAAAAAGCTACTAAACGCATCCCAAAAGGTAAATTATATGTGACCATAGATATAGATGCTTTTTGCCCATCGATTGCTCCAGGGACGGGCACTCCAAGTCATGGAGGTTTTTTATACTATGATGTTTTAGAAATACTGCAAGAAGTGAGCAAAAACAATGAAATCATTGGGATTGATCTTGTTGAGGTTGCTCCAGCATATGATCCATCAGAGGTAACTGCTATTTTAGCTGCTCAATTATTATTAAACTTTTTAGGATTTATTTTTCACAACCGCACAAGTTAATTTATAATATTAGTGCGGATTTAGGCCAGACATTATTTAACCCCGAAATCCTGTTGCAACTACAAATTTTTCAGAACTGTCTTGTCGGCTACTTGGCGGTTTCATGTGGTGAACTTTGGTAAACTTTTCTTTAAGAAGTTTTTGCAAATCTCCTTCAGCACCACCAGCTAAAACTTTAGCAACAAATGTTCCACCTTCTTCAAGAACATCAAATGCAAAATAAGCAGCTGTTTCACATAGTGCCATAATTCGAATATGGTCAGTCTGCTTATGCCCAGACGCACTTGCAGCCATATCAGATAATACGACATCGGCCTTACCGCCTAACCAAGCTTTAACTTTTGCGTCCGCGTCATCTTCCATAAAGTCTAAAAGATGGATTTCGCAACCTTCAATTGGATCAACTTCTTGAAGATCAACACCTAAAATTGTTCCAATTCGTTTACCTTGTTTGTCACCACTAGCATTGACTCGCTTAACCGCAACTTGGCACCAGCCACCTGGCGCACATCCTAGATCAACAATTCTTGCACCTGGGACTAAAAAACGAAACTTGTCATCTAATTCCATTATCTTAAATGCTGCTCTACCACGGTAACCTTCTTTTGTAGCACGCGCCACATAGGGGTCATTTAATTGACGTTTCAACCATAAAGTCGACGACAATTTTCGTCCTTTTGCAGACTTCACTCTAACCTGCAAATCACGCAGCCCACGTCCAGATGTATTTTTCTTTTTTTCGATCATGATTTATTGTTTAACTCAAGTAACCTTGTTTGACCATCTGAGAATATAAAATTCCCTCGCGCAATCCTCTATCTGCAACAGTTAGTGTATTGGTTGGCCAAACTCGTAAAATAGAACGTAAAATTGCAGCTCCTGACATTATTAAACCTTTACGGCCAGCTCCAATGCAAGGATTATCTGCACGCCAAACAGGGCCACCAACCAAATACCGGTCAATTTCTGCTTCTACCTGATCGGATGTCATTTCATAACCATCAACTTTCTGACGGTCGTATCGGATTAATCCCAAATGCGTAGCAGCAATCGTTGTTATAGTTCCAGATGTTCCAATTATTTGAAAATTTGGTAAAATATTAGCGAAAGAATTTGAGTTTGAAGGCCCAAAATGAGTTATGTACTCTTCAAAGTACCAGGACATCATAGCGTAAGCAGCTTTATCCTCTTGAACATCACTAAACTGCTCTTTTAATGTACTGACACCAAACGGGACAGAAACCCAATCCACCACCTTAACACCAGTCGCTGCATCAAGCCTCTTTGTCTGCATCAAATTGCTTTGTAATCGCATAATTGAACTACGGCGATTCTCAGGTTTTACATTTGTTAGATCCAGCCAAACTAACTCAGTCGACCCGCCACCAATATCAACAACTAAAACCTGCTCAGTCATTGATTTTAGATGTCCAACGCTGCCCACAACTGCTAACCTAGCTTCTTCTGCTGGCTTGATAACTTCAAGCTTTATATGCGTTTCACGTCGTGCACGCTTTATAAAATCTCGACCATTTACGGCTTGTCGACATGCAGCAGTAGCTACAAGACGTGAATATTTAACATTATGTTGACGTAATTTTTTCTGACAAACGTGAAGAGCAGAAATTGTTCTTCGCATAGCAGCATTTGATAAACGCCCAGTAGTGTCCATTCCTTTACCTAAATACACTGTTTTAGAAAAGGCATCAACAACTTCAAAATCATTCTTTCGAGGCCGAGCTATTAGCATGCGACAACTATTAGTACCTAAATCTAGCGCACCAAATAAGGGCGCTTTTTCAGGTAAAACAGCAGGTGACTTAATAGCCGAAGAAGATATATCTTGTTGAATAGACATTTAACAAACCTACGCTGATGAACGAACACGCGCAATCGGTTTCAAATAATCTATTTTTGATAAGTGTCGTTATTTTCACAATGCAGTCGAAAACTGTTTCTGCTATTGAAAAATTAACTATTACTCTAAAAAAAAAGGATAAAAATAATGCCAAATTTAGTTATAGTTTACTGGCGCGACATTCCAGCTCAAGTAATAGTTGGTAAAGGGCGGCGAGCATCAAAAATACAACTGCCCGAACGGTTTGAGCAGGCTATTGATAGGGCGGCCATGAAGACAGGTGCCGCAGGTGATGACGCCTATTTAGCAGAGTGGCGCAAAACAGAACCTACTGAGGTCGAAGGAGACCCCGAAGAAGTCGTAAAAAGAGAAGCGGCTCGTCTTGATGCAGCTTACGACCAAGAAAAGATAAAATCCCTGATTGCCAACGATGGTTGGGAATAGCACCTAAGTGAGCCACCATGTCTATTTTACATTCTTCATCAAATATTGCTTCTGAGATTAACCTAAACTTAGAAGCATTTTTAAAAGACTTCTCGATAGAAGTGATGCCGCGTACTGCTGCAAAAATTGAGAATTTTTGTGACATACTGCCACAACAAACTCTCATCTACATAGCGCACATAGAAGGCACCCCTATTGAAGAAATGGTGGATACAGCTAAACGTTTAATTGAAGAAGGTTTTGACGTTATGCCGCACTTTCCCGCACGAATAATTAAAAACCATGCGACTCTAGTTGACTGGATAAAACGTTACCAAAATGAAGCAGGAGTGAAACAGGCTTTACTCCTAGCTGGTGGAGTAGATAAACCTTATGGAGAATATCAATGCTCTATGGATTTATTAGAAACTGGCGAGTTTGATAAAGCAGGGTTTACAAACTTACATGTTGCTGGTCACCCTGAAGGTAATATTGATATTGATAAAGATGGATCAACTTCCAACGTAGATGCTGCAATTTCATGGAAGCAAACTTTCTCCAAACGTACTGATGCAAAAATGGCTATGACCACACAGTTTTGTTTTGAGTCAGGTCCTGTTATTGAATGGGCTGATCGTATGACTAGCCGTGGAATTGATATTCCAATTCATATTGGGGTTGCTGGGCCAGCAAAGCTTCAAACGATGATCAAATTTTCGATGGCATGTGGGGTTGGCGCCTCTTTACGAGTTTTAAAGCGAAGAGCTAAAGATGTAACTAAATTATTATTACCTTTTAAACCTAATAAAATTCTTACCGAACTTGCTGAACATAAAGCAAAAAATCCTGATTTTCTCATAACAAATGTGCATTTTTTTCCATTAGGTGGAATTAAAACTAATGCTAACTGGACTATGGAAAATGGTGGCAAGTCTGCCATTCCAGCAAAACAATCCTAAAGGATAAAGATAATGACAAGAACAATAGTCGAGAGCAAAACTAAAACTGCAATTATTGGCTTCGATCAACCATTTGCAGTTATAGGCGAACGAATTAATCCTACTGGCCGTAAGAAATTAGCATTAGAATTGGAGGTTGGAGATTTTTCAACAGTAGAAGCTGACGCAATATCTCAGGTTGCAGCTGGCGCAACAATCTTAGACATAAACTCAGGTGCAGTTTTCGCAAATAAAATGTCAGAAGATCCTAGGTACGCTGATAATAACTTTGTTGAACCGCCTTTAATGAGAGAATTAATAAAACGGGTGCAGGCTATTTGTGATGTCCCTTTATGCATTGATAGTTCCGTCCCAGGCGCATTGGAAGAAGGTTTAAGGGCAGCCGAAGGCCGTCCATTGCTAAATTCAGTAACTGGTGAAGAAGAGCGATTGGAATTAGTTCTTCCTTTAGTCAAAAAATATAATGTGCCAGTGGTGGCTATTTCAAACGATGATACTGGTATTTCTGAAGACCCTGATGTGCGGTTTGAAGTTGCAAAAAAAATAGTTCAACGCGCTTCAGACTTTGGCATTCCAGCACATGACATTGTAGTTGACCCATTAGTTATGCCCATAGGAGCAATGGGAACTGCTGGTTTACAAGTATTTGCGCTGGTTCGGCGATTGAGAGAAGAGTTAGGTGTAAATACTACTTGTGGTGCTTCAAATATATCCTTTGGCCTTCCTAATAGGCATGGTATTAACAATGCATTTCTTCCTATGGCAATGGCTGCAGGTATGACTTCAGCTATTATGAATCCTGTAGCATTACCAATTGGGCCTAAAAAGTTACAAGCTAAATTAGATGAATTAGCAGCGGCAGGCATAATAGTTCCAGACGATATAGATATGGAGTTATTAGCTAAAATTACAGGTATGGGCTCGACTAAAACGCTAGCAGGTAAAGAGATGGAAGCAATTCGTGCCGCAAACTTTCTAACTAATAATGATCCAAATGGTTCTCAATGGATACGCACAAATAAAGACCCAAACGCGGGTTCTGGTGCTGGAGGCCGTGCTGGCCGAACTGGTGGACGAAGACGACGCGCATAAACTAAAATAATAGGAATTAAACCTTGAACGGTAATAACGATCCATTAGTGATTTTTACACCATCTGGAAAACGTGGTAATTTTCCTATCGGAACACCTATATTAACCGCAGCGCGTCAACTAGGAGTAGACCTCGATAGTGTTTGCGGTGGTCGTGGCATCTGTTCGCGTTGCCAAGTCACGCCCTCTTACGGTGATTTTTCCAAACATGGCATAAGAGTCGAGCCTAACGCCATTAGTGAGTGGAATTCTGTTGAGGAGCGTTACAAATCAAAAAGAGGTATGATTGATGGGCGCCGCTTAGGGTGCCAAGCAACGGTGCAAGGCAATGCAGTAATTGATGTCCCTCCAGAAAGCCAAGTGCATAAGCAAGTTGTTAGAAAGCGTGCGGAAGCACGAGATATATTAATTAATCCATCAACACGATTATTCTATGTAGAAGTAGAAGAGCCAGATATGCATGAACCTTCAGGTGATTTGGAACGATTAATCAACTCTCTGAGAGATGAATGGGATTTACCACCATTACAAGCTGATTTCTCAGTCCTATCCAAAATCCAATCAGCACTGCGAAAAGGCGAATGGAAAGTTACATGTGCAGTGCACATGGGCGATGAAACAATAGGCCCACGTATAGTAAATATATGGGCTGGCTATTACGATGGTTCTATTTATGGAATGGCAGTTGATCTTGGGTCTACAACAATTGCAGCCCACCTTTGTGATCTTCAATCAGGAGAGGTCGTAGCTTCATCAGGGTCAATGAATCCTCAAATACGTTTTGGTGAGGATCTAATGTCACGAGTAAGCTATTCAATGATGAATGCTGGTGGTGATGTCGAAATGACTGATGCAGTTCGCGAAGGAATAAATGTATTGTTTGCAGAAGTTGCAGATGAGGCCGGCATTAGTCCAAGCCTTATCATGGATGCGGTATTTGTCTGTAATCCAGTTATGCATCACTTGTTTCTTGGGATTGATCCCTTTGAATTAGGTCAAGCGCCATTTGCATTAGCAACCTCTGACGCTGTTTCAACACGATCTTCAAACCTTGGGTTAACCCATATGCATCCTGCCGCTTATGTTTATTTACTGCCGTGCATAGCAGGACATGTTGGAGCGGATGCTGCTGCGGTTGCCTTATCTGAAAGCCCCAATACTTCAGAAGATCTAGTATTAGTTGTCGATGTAGGCACTAATGCAGAAATTCTTTTAGGCAATAAACATAAAGTTTTAGCATGTTCATCACCCACCGGCCCCGCATTTGAAGGTGCACAAATTTCAAGTGGACAACGTGCCGCCCCGGGAGCAATTGAACGTGTTGAAATTGATCCAATCACAAAAGACCCCCGTTTCCGCGTTATTGGGTCAGATATTTGGTCCGATGAAGATGGATTCGAAAAAGCTATACTATCTAGTGGGATAACAGGCATATGTGGATCAGGAATTATTGAAATGGTTGCAGAAATGCGTGTTGCTGGTATTGTTGATAGCCCTGGACTAATTGGAAATCCAGAACAATCAGGTACTAATCGCTGTTTTCTAGATGGTCGCACCTACTCTTACCTAGTATACGATGGCAGTAATTCTGGTGGTCCTAAAATTACGGTAACCAATCGTGATATTAGAGAAATTCAAATGGCAAAAGCCGCATTATATTCTGGTGCACGCTTATTAATGGACAAATTTGAAGTTGATAACGTAGATCGTATAGTTTTAGCTGGTGCATTCGGTGCACATATTAGCCCAAAACATGCAATGATCTTAGGAATGATTCCTGACTGTAATATAGAAAAGGTAACGTCGGCAGGTAACGCGGCGGGTACTGGTGCACGTATAGCCTTGCTAAACCGCAGCGCCCGAAATGACATAGAAGTAACTGTCAAAGAAATTCATAAAATAGAAACTGCAATAGAACCTCGTTTTCAGGAACATTTTGTTAATGCATCCGCAATACCAAATTCTGTAGAGAAATTTCCAATCTTAGAAACCCTTGTAACACTGCCAGATGTTAACTTTAATACTGGTGGATCTGGTGAAGGTGGCGGCCGGCGTCGGCGGCGGCGAAACTAGATATATTGAATATTACTTATAAATGTATATGTTAAATGTAATTTAGTTATCAATATCAGCCCAAAAGACTTTAGTTTGGTTGCCAAAGACTGTTCTAATTGGCGCTAACATAGCTGATGATTCAGACATAGCTAGATTATAAGCTGCAAGCTTTTCTTGCCCAATAATCAAAATATAAGTCTTAGCGGCTTGAGCAAGAACTCGTCCAGACAATGTGATACGCGCCTCTGGCTGAGAAGCCGGTCGCACGACATACAACGGCTCAGAAGTACTTAAAGCATCTGCTAATTCCGCACTATCAGGGAACAAGCTAGCAGTATGCATATCCAGTCCCATTCCTAGAACAGATACATCAATAGGCATAATCGTATTCATGTTCGCAACATTTTGGCGAACGAATTCATCCTCAGTTTGATCAGGGTTATAAAAACTAATTAATTGAGCATTAGCGGCATTGCTTTGCATCAAATGGCGTTTAACCAAAATTGTGTTTGATCTATCATTACTTTCAGGAACATATCTTTCATCACTCAATAATATCTTTATGCGTGACCAATCCAAACTTTCTTTACATAAAAGATCAAAAAAAGGTGCAGGAGTGGTACCACCAGGCACTGATAAAGAAACAAAATTCTTATTTTTTAATGAATCTCGCAAATCCATAGCAACAGAATTAGATAATCCATGCAGTAATTGTTGAATGCTATCATGTTTGACAAGCTTGTTCATTTTTTTATATCCCGCTAACCGTATCAATCTTTACGTAAAAGCCATAATGCGTAATGGCAAAAGTTTTTAATACTGTAATCATTTCAAGGCGTGCTAAGAATTAACGTATAAGTGTTAAACTGCCCTGCCCACATATGGTTATATAATTCTGGTAAAATTTGCATTTCGCTCAGTTACCTTTTACTCCAGCATTCCAAGTGTAAATTATATCAACTAGAGTCTTATTGAAACCTTATGGGCTACTTTTATTTTTCTAATAATGGAGACTATGAATTATAATAACAAGCTTTTATGGTAAATATCAATTATATGTGCTGACACTTTTCTTTCTAAACAGAAAACTATAATGATAACAAAACTTAAGGTAGTAAGACACGTGAAAGACATGAACCTTCCTGAATTAGGCGAGAAATTCAAAGATCCAGATATAACAGCCAAGGGTGAACTTCGTGCGTCAGTACCTTTAATGAAAGCAACAACACTTTGGTTTAACACTGGAACCCTATGTAATATTCAATGTATAAATTGTTATATTAAAAGTTCTCCCAAAAATGATAGTTTAGTTTATATTACTCCAGATGAAGTAAACGATTATTTAAATCAAATCAAAGATCGAAATTGGGCAACATCAGAAATTGCATTTACTGGTGGTGAACCGTTTATGAACCCAGATATGATACAAATAGCACGTAACTGTCTTGACCAAGGTTATGAAGTTTTAATTTTAACAAATGCAATGCTACCAATGATGAGAAAGTCTATAAAGATTGGTTTACTTGAATTATTAGCAGCGTACGGAGAAAAACTTACAATGCGTGTATCTTTAGATCATTTTACAGCTAAATATCATGATACAGAGCGAGGAAAAGGCAGTTATGATGTTACTATAAAAGGTATGCAATGGCTTCGTGATAATAAATTTAAAATGGCAATTGCAGGCCGTACAGTTTGGGGCGACAGTGATACAGATAGCCGTGCTGGATATGCTGCATTATTTGAAAAGTTTGAATTTTCTATTGACGCATACGACCCTGCTATAACTGTTCTATTTCCAGAAATGGACGAAACGGTTGACGTACCTGAAATCACAACTGATTGTTGGGGTATCCTTAATAAGTCTCCTAGGGACATTATGTGTTCTTCATCTCGCATGGTAGTAAAGCGTAAAGGTGCAAAAAAACTAGCGGTATTAGCTTGCACATTACTACCGTACAGCAAAGAGTTTGAAATGGGTTCAACACTTGAGGAAGCTGAACGTCCAGTGAAGCTAAACCACCCTCACTGCTCAAAATTTTGCGTTTTAGGTGGTGCGAGTTGTTCAGCATAAATTTCAAACTAATATCAATAATTGCCTTACTCTTTCCAGGTTCAGTATTAGCGGATGAAATCTTATCTATTTATCCAAAAACTATAAGTGAGGATTGCTTTGCAGGCAGAGCACTATCATATGATGAATGTGGGCTTCAGAGTGAAATTCTTCACAGCGCGCTGCGTGAAGCAAATAAAACTGATAAAACAGTTCTCGTAGTGTTTGGCGCAGAATGGTGCATCTGGTGCCATGTTTTTAAAGAACACATAAAGGGAAAGTTTGGGGAATTTAACTACAAACTGGAAGGTCAGGCAGGGTATAACTTAAATGAGAAGCATACCGATCAAGACATCTTAAATGCAAACGATCTTAGACAATACGCAGCAAAAACGTTTGTAGTGGCTAATATAGAAGCACAGTATTCTTTTGATGGCTACGACGTACTTTACGAGATCGGTGCAGAAAAATACATTAAGGATTCGATACCTTTCATCTTCACTACTGATAGAAACGGTCAATTTTTACGGGAAATGCCAAGTACACACGAACTAAAATCTTTGGAAAAAAAACGAGATGGCGTTGATTGGTATCGAGGTTACAATCGTAAAGTTTTATTAAGTGAATTAAAAAAATTAATAAATTAAAGCTTCACGTAATACATTGCGAACAATATCTAATTCAACGTCATGCGACACAAAAGTATCACCAATTCCACGCGCCATAATAAATGTAATTTTACCATCAAGTACTTTTTTGTCTTGCCGCATAAGATCAACCAATACATTTTCGTTAGGTAATTCACCAATAATATCAGATAAATCAGCTTTCATACCCATTATTTTTAAATGTTCTCGAACCCGACTAGGTGCCTCTTGTGAGCACAGACCCAACTGCATTGATGTTTCAAATGCTAGGGCACACCCAATTGCAACACCTTCGCCATGGAGAAGTCTATCCGAGAAGCCTGTTGCAGCCTCTAATGCGTGACCAAACGTGTGCCCAAGGTTTAATAATGCACGATCTCCTCTTTCTTTTTCATCCCTTGCAACAATATTAGCTTTCATCTCACAAGAGCGTTTCACTGCATAGATACGCTTTTTAATATCGCCACTAGCCATTGCAGGTGCATTTTTCTCAAGCCACTTAAAAAAGTTGAAATCTCCTAGCAGGCCATATTTTACTACTTCACCATATCCCGCCAAAAAGTCACGGGAAGAAAGAGTGCCTAGTATGTTGATGTCAGCTAGTACCAATTGAGGCTGATAAAAAGCACCAATTAAATTCTTGCCCTGAAGAGAGTTAATGCCCGTTTTACCACCCACAGAGCTATCAACCTGTGCTAATAAGCTGGTTGGAATTTGCACAAACCTTACGCCACGGCGTAATATTGAGGCCGCAAAGCCAACCAAATCACCTATTACTCCTCCGCCAAATGCAACTATAATATCATCTCGTTCAATATGTTCCGCCAACAGCCATTCAACAGTTTTCTGAACATGCATCCATGACTTTGTACTTTCTCCTGCTGGTAATATTAAAGTAGATACTTTAATCCCGTCAGCACTCAGACTAGCTTTAAGCGTATTCAAATGTAAGGAAGCAACATTTTCATCAGTAACAACTGCTATTTTTTGTCGCCGTAGAAACGGTTGAATAAATACACCCGTTTCCTGTAATAAATCAGTTCCAATATGAATCGTATAAGAGCGGTCATCTAATTTAACTTCAACATTATCACGCATGACCTTGTACTTTCGTTAATCCAGATTCTGGATCAGTTAATAATCGTTCAATTACCCTCTCAACCATGGCCTCTTTATTCTGGCTTGGCAGCGCTTTAACACTAAACTGTGCTTTTGCATATTCAGGATTACGTGTTTCATATAACTCTTTAAATTTTTCTTTAGGATTAGCGATCATGAGTAACGGACGTGTTTTTTTATCTTTAACCCTATCCCAAAGAGTATCAAAGTCAGCATCAAGCCATATAGAAACTCCAGATTCTGCAATCATTTCTTTATTTTCATCCAATAAAAAGGCTCCACCACCCGTCGATAGAACGTGAGGCGCAGCATCTAATAAACGTCCAATTACTTGAGTTTCTTTTAACCGAAAAAAATCCTCACCATCACGTTCAAAAATTTCAGGAATAGACATATTTGCAGCCTGTACAATTTGTTCGTCTGAATCAATAAATTCAACACCTATTCTATCCGCAATCAATGATCCAATAGCAGTTTTCCCTGCACCCATTAGACCTACTAAAACTAGTGTTTTGGATAGATAATAATTCACCTAAGAATCCTTTTTAGGCTTAAGCTTGCCTATCTTGAATTTCATTACATTAAAAACCATTTAAATTACTTTTACCTGTGATAACAGTGTTGGTAAGCGTTACAGGAGCACTATGCAAATTAAAGAAGGTAGGAAAATGCGTAAAATTTTTAAATATTTCTTTTATCTGAATATTTTAACTTTAATTTTCCTTCTTGGATATTCGTTTTTTGGCGATCTTTCATCTCCTACAGTACTAATTATTGAAAACATACCAATACCTAATGAAAATTAAAGCATCATCTTTTAATATTATATTAACACTACTTTTATATAATTTTTTTGAGTATGAAAATCAATTATGCTACATTATTGTGCTCACTAACACATGAAACAAGACACAATATGGATCGAAGGTTTTTTAGAGACAATTTATGCAGAGCGTAATGCTTCAAAAAATACTTTATTGGCCTACAAAAGAGATTTATTAGCATTTAGTACGTTTTTAAGACAAAGGCGTAAAAAACTAATAACGGCAACACGCACTGATATTGAGGCATACATAATAGATTTAGAAATTAATGGTTTGGCACAAGCTACGCGTGCAAGACACTTATCAGCAATCAAACAAATCTATAGATATGGATTTGAAGAGTCAATAATTGTAAATAACCCAGCATCAGAAATTAAAGGCCCAAAAACTAAACGTACATTGCCAAGCAACCTCTCAGAAGAAGATGTAAACAGACTACTGGAGGCATCCACAAAAGCAGGACGTTCTCCGGGAAAAAAACGGCGGAGTAGCTGCTTAATACAAATTCTATACGCTACAGGAATGCGAGTATCAGAACTTGTCTCTCTTCCAGTTGCTTCTGTACGGGGTGATCCCCAAATGTTGCTAATAAAGGGTAAAGGTAACAAAGAACGACTGGTGCCCCTCTCAACTCCTGCAAAAATGGCAATTGCAGTATATTTAGTAGATTGGGAAATTAATCAGGAAAAAAATCGCTTAAAAGGAAAGCTAGCTTCAAAGTTTTTATTTCCATCAAACTCTAAGCTTGGCCATCTCACTCGCATCCGGTTTTATGTTTTAATAAAAGAAATCTGCTTGATTGCTGGAATTTCTCCTCAAAAGGTGTCGCCCCATACATTACGTCATGCATTCGCATCACATCTATTAGCAAATGGTGCTGATTTAAGAGTTATACAAATGTTATTGGGACATGCAGACATAGCAACTACTGAAATTTATACACATGTATTAGACGAGAAGCTAAAATCTTTAGTGTTCAAGAACCATCCACTAGCAAATTAAGTCCACATTTCTTTAGGCAAAATTTCTTCACTCGGCCAATATCCAGTCCTAAGTGTTGAGTGATATCCCTGTATGAGAGATGTTGCTTGCATAGCCTGGTACGCAGAATTAACATCATATTCTAATCTCATGTTATTAATTGAATTTTCACTTATAATAATAAATCTTGTATCAATTTCGCCGTCGTTAGCGGGTAATCCAATAGCACCTGAATTAATCCATTTTTTGTTATTAATATCACGTGTCATTGGGATTCCAGTATGACCCGCTAATACACAATCAATAGAGTTAATTTGTATTTCAAGTAAATCTATTTCATTTTGAATCATTTCATCACTGTCTACAGGCCAAATAAATTTAGAAATATCAGATGCACCACCATGTAAAACGCCAAATCGTAGATTATTATGAGAAAAAATAATTCTGTCTGGCAAGTTTGACATCCAGATACGAGAAGTTTTAGTTATTTGTGATTTTGCATGTGCATACCATGTTCTCGACAATAGAGAACATGTAGAATCTAATTCAAATCCACAACCACAATCCTCAGCATCAACTGCTAATTGTTTTTCACAATTACCTGCCAAAACATGGCACCCAAAATCTCTGATACGTTGAACACTATCTTGGGCATAAGCACAGTACGCAACCACATCACCAGTGCAAATAATGTTTTCAGGCAAAATTTTCAGACTATTTGCTTTATCAATTAATGCATCAAGAGCATGTAGATTTGAATATACACCCCCAAAAACTAGTACATCCCCTGATAGTACACCTAGATCTATTTTTTTCATGCTATTCCCCAAGTGGTCAAGGACGTCTATATAGTCCATAATAAATAATATAATGAAAGATCTGAACAAATGAAAACTATTTATGCAATGATTACAGGTTTAGACGCTACGTCCTGGCTAACAGTCTTAGCTATATTTGTTTTATTAGGCTTATCCGCTTTTTTTTCAGGATCTGAAACTGCCTTAACTGCAGCAAAACGCGGAAAATTGCATTCTATGGCAGATAAAGGATCACGTGGTGCCAAGCGAGCACTAGCCTTAACAGAAGATACTGAACGCTTAATTGGTGCTGTTTTATTAGGGAACAACTTAGTAAATATTTTAGCAGCGGCTTTAGCTACAAGTTTATTTACTCGCCTATTTGGTGACAGTGGAGTTGCTCTGGCAACTTTAGTTATGACTTTGTTAGTTTTAATTTTTGCTGAGGTATTACCCAAAACATATGCTTTAACTAATTCTGAAGGTGCAGCAAGCTTGGTTTCTGCACCAATACGCATACTAGTAACAGTATTATCACCAATTGTTGCAACTGTACGCCTTATGGTACGCATTATGCTACGTATATTAGGCGCTAATATGTCAGAAATTAGCAGAGGAGACGCTGCTCAAAAAGAAATTGCAGGTGCCATTGCTTTAGGCCACTCAGAAGGTGATTTTGAAAAAGATGATCGAGATCGTCTCCTAGGTGTATTAGATTTAAAAGACCGTGAAGTTGAGGAAATCATGTTGCATCGCTCAAACATTGAAATAATTGATGCGGCTTCAGATCCTCAAAGTATTGTCAGTCAAAGCCTAGCTTCACGGTATACTCGTCTACCAATATTTAAAGATGAACCTGAAAATATTGTTGGGATTATTCATACCAAAGATTTGTTAAGAGAAGTTGATCGGCTTGTTCGAGGAGAAGATGGTGGCCCCAATGCTTTAAAAAAACTTGATGTCCTTAAGATTGCTCGGGAACCATATTTCGTACCAGAAACGACACCGTTAGATGACCAAATGAGAGAATTTTTGCGTCGCAAGGCTCACTTTGCATTGGTTGTAGACGAATATGGTGATTTACAAGGCTTAATAACACTTGAAGATATTCTGGAAGAAATAGTAGGTGAAATAACTGATGAGCATGATGAAGATGCTGAAATTTTAGATGGGAAGGACACATCGGGAAATTTTGAAATTGAGGGATCTGCCACAATTCGTGATATTAATCGCATGCATGATTGGAGCTTACCAGATAATGAAGCAAATACAATTGCCGGGTTAGTAATACATGAAGCACAGATGATTCCAAAAACTGGGCAAGTATTTAGTTTTCATGGGTTTAGATTTGAAATAGCAGGCCGAAACCAAAACCGAATTACAAAGTTAAAGGTACGCATACTTTGAACATCTTATTTTTGATGACAAAAGTCTTGAAAAACTATAAACAAAAATTTAATTAAATGAGTGTTATAAAATGAATTTTCTTACTTCTTCGCTTTTACTAGTAGCATTAGTTGTAGCTGGCCCATCCATGGCTTCAGACACTATTATATTAGATACTGAATTTCCATTGAAACCAGCTCAGGAAAATAATGAAGGCCCTTATGTTCGTGAAACACATGGCATATGGGAAGTACGCTGTATCAAAACTGACGAAAAAGAAAATTGTACTTTATATCAACTTTTAAAAGATAAAAATGACATTTCGGTGGCAGAAATAAATATTGAAATTTTACCTGAAGGTAATCAAGCCGCTGCAGGAATTACAGTTATCACGCCACTTGGAACATTATTAACTGCACAATTAGGTTGGAGCATTGATGCGAATAGAGTTCGAAAATATTCGTTTAGCTGGTGTGAGCAAAGCGGATGTGTTGCACGTTTTGGATTAACAAATGAAGATGTGTTATCGATGAAAAAAGGTGCTAGCGGTAAAGTATCAGTAGTATCCATTTCCAATCCAGAAGAGCTATTTGAATTAACTTTATCATTAAATGGATTCACAGCCGCTTGGAATTCAGCCACCACTAATTAAATTGAACGCAATGCAATAACTGCGTTAAGCCCACCAAAGGCAAATGCATTACTCATAACAGCACTAACTTTTTTATCTCGTGCATGATTTGGAATAATATCTAAATCACAGTTTGGGTCTGCTTTTTCGTAACCTACAGTTGGTGCAATCATGCCGTCTTTAAGAGCAGCAATACATGCTATTAGCTCGACAGCACCAGTTCCACCGATTAAATGCCCATGCATAGATTTAGTAGAGGATACCATTAAATTCTTTGCATGGCCTTTAAACACTTCTTTAATTGCAGATGTTTCAGTTTTATCATTAGCTACAGTGCCAGTGCCATGAGCATTTATATAACCAATTTCTTCTGGGTTCATTTTAGCATCTTTTAACGCCGCTAAAATAGCCCGCCTTGCACCACCTATTGACGGCATTACAATATCTGCAGCATCACTAGTCATTGCAAAACCTGAAATTTCAGCCAAAATAAGTGCACCTCTAGCACGTGCATGTTCATACTCTTCAAAAACAAATATTGCGGCGCCCTCACCTTGAACCATTCCATTTCGAGTAGCACAAAACGGGCGACAACCATCATGAGACATTACCCGTAAACCTTCCCATGCTTTAATTCCTCCAAAGCATAACATACTTTCAGATCCACCAGTTATCATTACCTGTGCTGCACCAGAACGCACTAAATGAAAAGCTTGCCCGATTGCGTGATTAGAAGATGCACACGCTGTTGAAACTGTAAAGCTAGGGCCTTTAAGATTATTAGCCATAGAAACATGACTAACAGCTGCATTATTCATCAACCGCGGAACAATAAAAGGATGCACACGATTTTTTCCTTCTTGGTAAACCGCACGATAGCTTTCATCTTGTGTTTGCAACCCCCCGCCAGCAGTACCTAAAATAACACCAGAATAGTGTGAAAGTTCTCCTTCAAATATTAATCCAGATTGCAAAATTGCTTCACGAGCAGCAAACACAGCAAACTGTGTAAACCTATCGTATAGAGATAACTCTTGCCGTTCAAAATACTCTTTAGGGTCAAAATTTTTGATTTGACCACCAATTCTTATATTTAGCCTATTTATATCAGTAAATTCCATTTGACCAATGGCACAACGAGATTCTGACATCGCCTGAATAGTAGATGCAACATCAATGCCTAAGGCATTAATAGTGCCCTGACCTGTGACAACTACACGTTTCATTCTCTAATTAACTTTGGCTGAAACCAGCTCTTCAATAGCATTTATAATTGTTTTAACTTTGCTCACATCAAATTCAGATGCAGCTGGGTCATTTGCATTGAACGGAATATCTATCTCAAAATACTCTTCAATAGAAAATATTGCTTCAACCAAACCAAGGCTATCTAAACCTATGTCCTCTATCAACATATCAATAGAAACTTCAGAAGTATCTAACATTGCCTGTTCAGCAATGATCTTTATGACCTTGTCTTGAACTGCATTTGTCATGATAAAAAACCTTATAGTTGTAACTTTTAAAGCTGATTTACTTAATTTGATCTGTCTTTAGAACTATTTTCTCCAGCTTTGTAACCTTAGACACTAAACGAGGTAGGCGACGGATTGCTTTATATGTTTCTACATTTAAGTCCATACGCATTGCAGGATTACCCATCATAACACGACCAGAGGGGACATTCGAAGAAACTCCAGATTTGCCAGCAACAATAACATCACTACCAATATTAATATGGTCAGCAACACCAACTTGACCTCCTAAAACAACTCTATCTCCAACAATAGAACTTCCAGCAACCCCCACTTGGCCACAAATGAGACAAGTCGAACCAATAGTTACGTTATGTCCAATATGTACAAGGTTATCCAACTTACTACCATTTCCAATAAAAGTATTTTCAATTGTACCTCGATCAATGGTACAATTAGCACCTATCTCAACATTATCACCAATTATCACTGTTCCTAGAGAATTAATACGTTCAAACGAAGCCGTGCGTGATGTAGAGGTAATTTTCCCAGTTTTTTTGGCCTCTTCAACTGCACCAAGTTGTGGTGTCACGTAAGAAAATCCATCAACTCCAATGACAGCGTTCGATTGGCAAATGAAACCATTGCCAATTTGAACACGCGCACCAATACGAACACCAGAGTATATAAGTGAATCTGAACCTATTACTGCATATTCTGAAACAGTTGAATGTGATAAAATACGCGTATTATCTCCAATCTTTACTTTTTTACCAATAATAACGAAGGCGCCAACGGCAACGTTTGCACCAATTTTAGCATCGCTAGCAACAATAGCCGTAGGATGAATCCCTAATTCAATTTCAGGTAATTTTTCAAATAAATAGGTTACACCAGATAAAATATACCGCGAACGAGGTGCTATAATTGCAGCCTTTAAACCCATGCCTTCCCAATCAGCACCTGGCCAAACTATTCCAGCTTGAGCATCACTGTATTTTAATGCTTCTGCATAACTTGGATCCATAGCTAAAGCCAATTGATCAACTGTGGCATTAGCAGGCGCATGCACTCCTGCAATAATCAAACTGAGATCACCAAATGCCTCAGCGTTTAAAGTATTAGCAATTTGTTCAATCGTAAACTTTTTCATTCTTATCCCTGCAGTCAAAACGAAGCCTTTGTCGGTATTTAATAAATATTTATCCTGATGACTATCATATAGCTA
Organism: uncultured Paracoccaceae bacterium; assembly: GCA_913043905.1. Classification (GTDB taxonomy): domain Bacteria; phylum Pseudomonadota; class Alphaproteobacteria; order Rhodobacterales; family Rhodobacteraceae; genus Amylibacter. The sequence goes on from CAJWNQ010000022.1 coordinate 28,076, forward strand.
GTCCAGCTTTTTATAGACAAAAAATATTACAACTAATTACGTGTTGTTCCTTCACCAGTTACTAAATATTTAAAACTTGTAAGTTGTTCAACACCAACAGGCCCTCGAGCATGCATTTTTCCTGTGGCTATCCCAATTTCAGCCCCCATCCCAAACTCACCACCATCGGCAAATTGTGTAGATGCATTTCGCATTAGAATAGCACTATCAACTTTCTGGAAAAATTCTACGGCAGTTTTGTCGTTTTCAGTCATAATACAGTCAGTGTGATTAGAAGAATACTTTTGTAAATGATTGATGGCATCACTTAACCCATCAACTATCCGCACAGCGATTATCATATCTAAATATTCTTTACCCCAGTCATCTTCCAAAGCGGGAACAACACCACTTATTAATTGCAAAGTTTTGTCACCTCGAACCTCTACCCCAGCATCTATTAAATCAGTTATGAATGGTGCACCTTTAGTTTCATAAAAAGTACGATCAATTAAAAGACATTCTACGGAGCCACAAATACCTGGGCGTCGTGTTTTAGAATTCATAACAACTGCACGTGTTTTT
>CAJWNQ010000023.1 GCA_913043905.1 uncultured Paracoccaceae bacterium
CTTTATTAGATAGAGCCAGCTTCGACCATATAATTATTTGCTGTGCACATTGATGCATCGTCTGAGGCTAAGAATAAAATCATTCGAGCCACGTAAACAGGGTCAATAAGATCTGGCAGGCATTGGCGCTTTCGGTGAGCCTCTAAACTCTCAGGCGTAGCCCATAAATCTTTCTGTCGCTCTGTCATAATCCAGCCAGGAACTACAGTATTTACGCGAATTCTGTGTTCCCCAAGGTCGCGAGCCATTGCTCGAGTTAATCCATGAATAGCAGATTTAGCTGTTGCATAAGCGGGTAATCCACCCCCAGCTTCCCACCAAGAATTTGAACCTATATTTATAATCGACCCACCACCTGCTTTAATCATTCCAGGGGCAACATGTTGAATTGCAAAAAACTGGTGGCGAAGATTTGTGGATAATCTCTCATCCCAGTAATCTGGTGTCACATCCTGCCAGTCGTGACGGTCATCGTTTGCGGCATTGTTTACTAGAATATTTGCTGTACCTAATCGCTCAGATAATCGGCTCATAGCATTCTTTAAAGCAGTAATATCGCGGAGATCGCAAACTTCAAAATGAACATTTTCTCCTAACGTATTGGAGATATTTTGACTTGCAGAAGCATCTAAATCCAAAAAACCTACTTTTGCACCCTGGGCAGCAAATGCAGAAACTATTTCAGCCCCGATCCCAGAAGCCCCACCGGTTACAAAAACAGTCTTTTTTTTCAAGCTGGGGAAATTTGCAAAGTTTTGGGACATTTTAATCTCGATTGTTAACGTAAACTTAGTATAAAATAATAATTGATATTTTCCTGACGCCAATCAATTTTTTTAAGTAGTAATTATATAAATATGTAATAGCAGAAAATTTATAATTAACTAACAGCTGGCTCAATGCACTATTTATAATGCTCACGGCGTGAGCCAAAATCTCGAACCCTTTTGCGCCAAGCTTTATAAGAACCAGTTTTCAGGTTGGTTCTCATGAGAGTTTTTACATCTTTTTCGGCAAGCCCATATTGGTTTTTAATGTCAGTAAATGAAATATGGTCTGATAACGCCATATGAATGACGTCACTGATTTGTGCTTCTGTCAAATTTTGTGTCATTAAATTCCAGGTATAAACGGCATATCAAATCCACAAGCTGTTAATGTTAATAATGTGATTATTGTTATAAAAGTTTTCATGTTATGTCCTAACGGTTCTATAGTGGTGATCATTTATTAGATTTTGTTTAAATGTAATATCTGAACTATAATACTTTCTAATATTGTTTCAATACGTCGCTGTATTAGCATTGTTATGTCGTCTTTCGTGCTCCAAATATTTCTAATAATGCGGCACTTACAATCATTATTGTTCCCAAAGCCTCTCGAAAGCCAAAAGGTTCACCAGAAATTACTGCAGCTGTAATTACCCCAACTACTATTTCACTCATTAATAATACACCAACACGGCCAGGTGCTAAAAGTGTTGCAGGCCAAATTGTTAAGTAGAACATTGGTAAAAGATAAATAGTTAATAATAATGCATAAGGCATTGCGTTAAGAATAACATTGATATCCACTTTTGCAGCGAGCTCTGGGCCACCTACAAGAAGAATAAATCCTGAAACAAGAAGGCTGCCAAATAGGAATGCTAGGACTTGTTCAGATGCTGCTATTTTTTCCATCTGATAAAGTTTCATTGAACCATAAGCCCAAAACATTCCAGAGCTGAGGGCCAACCAATCGCCTATATTTTGAGGCCAGGGAAATTTTTGACCAAGGCCTAGTACAACCAATAGTCCACATAAACCAAGGACTAAAGCTAACACCCTAGTGATCGTCAGGCGTTCACCAAGCACCATAAGGCCAAGTAGTGTTCCCCATACGGGGGTAAGATAAAATAGTAAAATGGCTCTGACTACATCAGTCATAGATAAACTTGTTGTGAAAAGGCTAAACGCCGCTCCAGTTAAAAAACCAACAAATAATAAGGTCTGCCATTTAGATAATAGAGACTTACGATTTATCCATATGATTGGTAGTAATACAATTAATGCTGCTAAGTAGAGAACTACTCCTGCCCATACTCCAGGCAAGCCCATGTCTGCAATTACTCGAACTGGTATCCAATAGACACCCCACATTGCGCCACCAATTACTAAACCAATACTGGCAGTTAATTGCGTTGGACCTGCTGAAATACTTTTAGGCATTTAATTAATCACTTATAGTTTAAATATTAAAGTTTTATTATAAAGATAATTAACTCTGAGGCTTGAATTTATCAATTGGTTTTATGTTGATTTTGGATGTATTTTTATTAATACGGTACATATTTAAAGCACATATTATTTTTAAAAATTTATACTTATAATTTGAACTCTTATCTAAAATTTAAGATGCTTTAGTTTTTGCTTAATAACACTAATTTAAAAAAAAATATTTTGTGAAGGGTTTGAATATTGATCTTTTAAATAATCGAAATAAATAATTAATCGTCTTTATATAAATTACAAAATAAAGAAATATGAAATTTTATTTCTAATATTTAAAGTATTAGAAATGTACTTTTAACAATTACAATACTATCTAGTTAGATTTTTTAACAATATATGCTAAAGCTGGTTAAACAGTTTCCAAAATTCAGATAACCTTAAACATAAGTGAAAATTTATTATGCTTAATATTTATTCAGTGCCCGTTGCTGCTTATTGCGCAAAACTTCGTATTGTTATGAGATATAAATCTATTTCTTTTACAGAGCTTTCTCCACCAGGTGGCTACGGATCGGATGAGTATCGCGCAATAGTTCCTTCTGGGAATTTACCTGCCATGATACATAATGGTTTTATGCTTTCAGATTCTGAAGCTATTGCTGAATACCTTGATGAAGAGTTCACTGAGACACCAATGCTGCCTGAAACAGTGCGGCTTCGCGCCAAAGCTCGTGAACTCAGTAGATCCCATGATACTCGCCTTGAACCTGCTGTAAGATCTATTTACCCGCAAGTTAACTACTCAACTCGAAATATTGATGCAATAGGTGCAGGGGGTATAATAATTTCAAAACACTTATCTTCACTTGCTCTGCTACTATCTCAAAACCCATTAGATACTAATAGGCTATGGATTTGTGATTGTGGTTTTGTAGTAACCTTTGCATGGATAAAAGCCTTTGAGCAGACACTAGATCTACAAATTAATTGGCCAGAAATTGTGGAAGATTATAATAAGCGATTGCTTGGCTTTAAGGTAGTGGAAGAAGAACTTGCGTCATATTTACCAGCTATGAATTCTTACCTTGAAAAAGCAAAACCATAAAAGTTTCCATCTGTGCGCTATCATTATTTAACTATAATTTAATATCAAAATGTTTTCGAACAGTTTCTAAAATTTCCCAAGTACCCTTAAAGCCTGGCTCCACAATAAACGCATCACCAGCATTTACTTCGTTTGGCTGTTCTCCATCTGGTGTAATGATGATTTTACCTTCAATGATATGCACAAATTCGTACTCAGCATAAGTAGCATGATATGTTCCAGGTGTTGCTTCCCAATAGCCTGAAATCATACTTTTATCGTTACTTGTATATAGTATCCAAGTTTTCATATTTGGATTGCCTCCAGTAACAACCCAGCCATCTAAATCTTTAGTTATTGGTTCAATAGTGGAGATATCTGGGTGCTTGAAAATATGAGTCATAGGTATAAAATTCCTTTTTTGAGCCCTTTAGGGCTGGATCCGTATTTTTTGTATCAACTTATAATTATTTAAACAGAGAGATTTTTTATATCAATAGTCTTTTAATAAATATTTTTAAAAGACTATGGACATGCTTTGGCTATATTTTGAATGTGTTTATATACTGTGGTGCGTGAGACACCTAAACGACGAGAAACAAGGCTAATATTGCCTCCAGTTTCAAGCCAGGTTTTTTTGATTAATATACAGCTCTCTTTACGAACAGAGGATTGTACGCAGGTGTCGCATGCAGTAACTTCTGAGCCTGATAGTGTTTGGTCAGTTTGAATTGATGCATTTCGAATAATTTGGCCTTCTGACGTTGCAACAAGCACACGTAAAACCTTCTTAAGTTGACCAATATGACCTGGCCAATTGCGTAATTTTAGTGAATCCATTGACGCCTTAGAAAGCTGGTGTCTTGGCGAAATTTGTCGTAATAGTTCTATTGTAATTTTATCAAAATCGGTTCTGTGGCTTAAGTTGGGGAGTTGTACCTGTGCCCCAATTAAACTTTCCAAAAAAGCAGCAGACATATTCATATTTAACTGTAAATCATGCATGGAATGCTGGCTGGAAAATAAAAACCCACCTATTGATTTGAATTTATAATCAAAACGGTTTTCTTGATGAGCTTCTATTACTTGAGTTATTGTATGTTGTATGATTTCTGGCAAAATTTCAATATTACTCATTATTGCTACCCCACCACTTGCTTGCCCTAATTTTCCTGATAGGTGACTTTGTATTTCTTGACTAAAATACCCACGCTTTCCTGTTGCACCAAACAATATTCTTTCATAATTTTCAGTAGTTAATTGAGTGCAATCAATCCCAATATAAGCTTTTTTTTGTAGAAAACGGTGAGAAAGCTCGATCGCAGTTGCATTCTTTCCAGTCCCTCGTTGGCCCTCTATGAATACAGGAAGATTATGCTTTAATGCATTTTCTGCAATAGAAAGGTGCCTCTTTAGTATTGGATCTTCTGATATGTACTTAGGAGAAATAACTTCATATTGGGCTTCTTTTTGGGGGGCTGTATTTAAAGTATTTTGTTTGTATTGTGGATTTTTATTTAAGCTTGGTTTAGCGGGCAAGTGTACAATTCGCTTTGCCGTAGTTGCTTTCATAGACATGAACACTACTGAACCCATTGCATCTTGAATTCTAATTATTTCATCTGAATTTAAACGGTTAATTACAGCTGAAAATGGTACTGAAAAAATATCCCCAAAGTGCTGTTTGTTATATAAATTTAAACCATTAAGCATAATTTTTGCATTGGTATTTGCACCATCAATAAAGCCGTGGTCATCAACTGCCAGCAGTGCTGCGCTGGTCGTTGATAAATATTCATGGCGTGCATGAAATACAAGAATTGAAGAGTCACTAAATTGATCAATAAAAAGTCTATTTTCTACGTTTTTACTAGCAAGCTTTACGAGTGCTAATGTGTGTTGCTGGCGTGAAGCGGCATCTGATGTGGCATCAATTACTCCAACTATTTCATTATTTTGCCCGTATATTGGGGCTGCAAAACAAGATAAATTACCTAATTTTTTAAAGAAATGATCTTTGCCAGCAACAATTTGTGGAGTACCGCTATGTAAAGCCAGTCCAAGGGCGTTTGTACCGCGATAGTCTTCAGTCCAAATAGAGCCTGGAATTACGGCTCTCCCTGCATCACTTTTCTTAAACGCTTCATCCAAAAAAGCGTCCAAAATTATACCATTAGTTTCTGCGTAAGCTACCATAAAGTTTGTACCAGCAATTTGGTTATACAGTAATTGTAATTCTGGCAGTACGAATTGCCTTACACGCTCATTTTCTTGTTGGATATTATATAGTTCTACATTTGAAGTCACTGCATCAACAGGTTTACCTGTGGGCTTTAATCCGTAACTTGAACATCGGGCCCAACTGTTTGAGATTGAGTTTTCCTGCAATCCTGCTTCCTGAGATGCAGTATTCTGGATTAAACCATCTTGTGTAAATGCTGTTGCAAACTTATCCATATTTATTCTGCTCCCTTAAAACAGAATAATAACACTACCTCTCCCATGCAAAGCCGACAAGTGTTCATAAATTGAACACATTTTATACGGAAGTGATCAAATTTGAACAGTTATACAGGTTGTTTGACGTGAAAGTCGCCGACTATGGTGACTGCAAAGGTTAACAATAGGTGTAAAATGAAAGCTCAAGTACTAAATAAATATGATGATGACTTAAAAGCTTCGTCGTGGGTTGATTTGCAAGATGTACCCGATCCAAAAATTGAAAAATCAAACGATGTGATTGTTCGAATTGGTGGAGCGGGAGTTTGTCGTACTGACTTACACATTATTGAAGGTGTCTGGCGAGTGGCAACAGATCCAACAGGTAATGGGCTGTTGCCAATGATAATGGGGCATGAAAATGCTGGTTGGATTGAAGAAGTGGGATCTGAAGTCGAAGGCCTAAAGAAGGGGGACCCTGTTATCATTCACCCTCACATAACTGGAGGTACTTGCCTAGCTTGTCGTAGAGGACATGACATGCACGGTGAAAATGGTGCTTTCCCAGGAGTAGATTGCGATGGTGGATATGCTGAAGCTATGAAAACTTCAGTAAGAAATATTGTTAAATTACCACAAACCTTAATACCAAAAGAAGTAGCTGCTTATTCAGATGCAGGTCTAACCGCGTATCGGGTAGCTAAAAAGGCATCACGCCACTTACTACCAGGTGAGAAATGCGTAATTATTGGATCTGGTGGTTTAGGTCACATTGCTATTCAAGTTTTGCGAGCAATGTGTGCAGCAGATATTATAGTTGTAGATCCATCAGATCTATCTCTTTCGTTAGCCGAATCTTGTGGGGCTGACGAGCTGGTAAAGGCTGATGGAAACGAAGTTGAAAGAGTTCTTGAGTTAACAAAAGGACTTGGAGCAGAAGCTGTTTTAGATTTTGTTGCTGAGCATGGCACAACCTCTAAAGGTTTGGCAATGACAAGAAACATGGGAACTTATTATGTAGTTGGCTATGGCGAAGATATTAATGTCAGTGCTTTTGAAATGATCACTACTGAAAAAAATATTGTTGGAAATCTTGTTGGCACTTGGGCTGAACTCACTGAATTGATGGCATTAGCGGATAGGGGGAAGGTTCACCTGACCACTCAAGAATATAGTTTAGCTAATGCAAATCAAGCTCTACAAGATTTGAATAATGGGAAGATTAAGGGGCGTGCAGTCCTAATTCCTTAATAAAAGACTAATAAATTTGATAAATAAATACTAAAACCTGGGAGGAAATAAGTATGAATAAAACAATTCGGATCAGCACTATGGTGGTGACAGCAAGTTTACTTGCTGCAACTGCCCAAGCTGACAAGTGGAGCGACCAATTCCCACACATAAAGAATACTGGTGATGTTGCTGGTGAATGTTCGTATGAATCAATGTCTAAAAAAGATTATTCAGGACAGAAACTTACCATTAACACGCACGCTGTTCCTGTAATTGGTGAGCCAACTGCTCTACATGCTCAACAATTTAGCAAATTAACTGGTGCTGAAGTAAATGTAATTCACACACCTGCTGGGGATTTGTATTCAAAAGCAATGATCCCGTTTCAAGCGGGACAAGCACCCTATGATATCGTATTTGGTTTTTCAAACTTTATACGTGACTGGAAGCAATACCTTCAGCCAGTTCCTGCAAAGTATGTAAATATGCCTCAAATGCAGGACGTCACACAAAGTCATATTGATGTAAACTCTTGGGATGGTGAAATGATCCAGTTTCCAATTGATGGCGACCGCCACTACTTAAAGTACAGAAAAGACGTTATTGATAACCCTGAGTACCAGGCAAAATACAAAGCTGAAACTGGTAACGAACTGCGCATACCCCGCACTTGGAAAGAGTATGCTGAAATGGCCACTTTCTTCAATGGTTGGGACTGGGATAATGATGGTGAACTAGAGTATGGTTCAGCAGAAGTTATGAAAAAAGATGACTTAATGTTTGCAGCATTTTTTAGTCGTTCTGTTGCATATGCTAAAAACCCAAGAGTACCAGGTGGATATTTCTTTGATCTAGAAACAATGGAGCCGTTGATAAATGGCCCTGGTTTTGTTGAAGCCTTAACTGATTGGGTTGAAGCGACGAAGTATGTTCCGCCAGGTGGAATTAACTTTGGCTTAGGTGATGAGATCAATTCTTTTGGGGGTGGACAGACATTGTTTAGCTTCTCATGGGATGATGCGTTTGTTGCTGCAATGCAAGATGACAGCCCAATCAAGAATAAGGTTGGAGTTGCTCCATTGCCAGGCTCTGATCGTGTTTGGAATCGTTCAAACAAATCTTGGGACATGGAGTATAACCAAGCGCCATATATTGTTTGGGGTTGGACTGCAGCCGTTGCAAAGGCAAGTAAAAAGCATGATATGGCATTTGATTACCTATGTTTCTTTGCCAACGATGCTAACCACCAAGCTGACATAGCTATTGGACGATTTGGTGTAAATCCATTCAAGAAATCTGATTTTGATGCAGACATATATATTGAGCGCCAAGGTTGGGATCCAATTATTGCAAACCAATATGCTGATACTTTGATGGAAATGGAAGAGGGCAGTACAAACCGTGTATTCCCACTGCGTGTACCAGGTGTTTTCCAGTTTAATAGTGCAATTGCCACTGGAACTTCAAAAGCACTGGCGGGACAGTTATCTCCACAAGAAGCTTTAGATGAAGTTGCTGCTGAGTGGAAAAAGATTGTAAAACGTATAGGTGCAGACACAGTAAGAGAAGCCTACTCTGTTGGTGTAGCTTTAGAAGACAATCTCTAATAAGCTGACGAAGGTATAAAAAATAAATTTAGAACGCCCCTTTGTTTCTGGGGCGTTCTTTTTAAAGTGGAAGAAATATTATGAATTTTAAACACAAATATATGTTTCTGCTTCCCGGACTTCTTGTATTACTTGGGATTTTAATTTTTCCAATTGGCTTTACAGTCAGATTAAGTCTTTCCAGTTGGGATAGCTTTTTTCCAGGATTAGATTTTATTGGGCTAGAAAATTATGTTCGACTATTTACAGATGATGCTAGATTTTGGGAGTCTTTCCAAAGATTAAGTTTCTTATCAATTACAACGGTATTTTTACAATACATACTGGGATTTTCATTAGCTTTAATGGTATGGAAAGATATTGTTTTTCAAAGATTTTTCCGTGTGCTCTTTTTAATTCCAATGATGACAACGCCTGTAATTATGACTGTAATTTGGAAAACAGTTTTTCATGAATCTTTAGGGCCTGTTAATGACTTTTTTAGTCTCTTTGGCATGACGCCCCTTTGGTTAAGTAGCGAGGGCTTGTCTAAAGTAACTGTTATTATTGTTGAAGTATGGCAGTGGACACCATTTATGTTTTTGTTACTTTTGGCGGGTTTATTATCACTTCCAAAAGAACCATTTTTAGCAGCATCAATTGATGGCGCTGGGCCAATTCGGAAATTTGTTTATGTAACATTTCCACTTATGGCACCAATATCAATTGGAGCAATTATTATTAGGCTAATAGAAGCGTCAAAAATAATGGATACAGTTTATGTATTAACATCTGGAGGTCCCGGTACCTCCTCAGAGACCTCAAGCTTTTATATATTTATTAAAGGTCTTCGAGAATTCCAATTTGGATATTCTGCGGCACTATCCTTAACTTACCTAATTATTATGATCATTAGCCTGACTGTCATTGCAAAAATGCTAGTCAAACTTATGATAAGGAGTTAAAAAATGCGTACATTTTATGTAACATTAAAATACATAGCTGTCACACTTTGGTCGATGTTTGTTATTGCTCCTTTTCTGTGGGCTTTATCTACTTCGTTTAAAGATTTCAATTCAGTTACGAGTGGTGCAACATATATTCCTTGGGTTGATTTTGAACCTACTCTGGAAGGTTGGCGTGTTTTATTGCGCTCACCAGCACAAGGTGGTGTAAATATTGTAGAGCCTTATTTAAACAGTATTTTTGTGACCTGTTTTGCAAGTTTAATTAGCATTGCGTTGGGTACTTTGGCTGCCTATGCACTGTCACGATTTACATTTAAAGCTGGATTTATTCGAAATGATGACATCACATTTTTTTTCATCTCTCAGAGGATTATGCCACCAGTTGTATTGGCCATTCCGTTCTTTATTATGCTTGGGAAATTAGGTTTATTGGATACTTTGTTCGGTTTGGTTATGGTCTACGTTGTATTACTAATGCCGATTGCAGTTTGGATTATGGTTGATTTTTTTAATAAAGTTCCAATAGAAATTGATGAAACGGCATTGATTGATGGATGTAATCCTTACCAAGCCTTCTATAAGGTAGTACTTCCAAATTCCATTCCTGGCATGGTCGTTGCAGGATTGTTTTGTATGATATTTGGTTGGACAGATTTTTTCTTTGCATTTATTTTAACCTTTACAGAAGTACAACTTTTGCCAGTTGCAATAGTTTCCTTAAATTCATCCATCACACCTTGGTGGAGCCTGTCAGCAGCTGCCTTGGTCTCTGTCGCCCCATTAATAGTCGTTGCCTTTATTGTTGAACGATATTTATCAAAGGGCAACCTATCAGGAGCTTTGAAGTAATATGTCATTGAGAGCATCTCACTTAACTTTAAATCGCGAGAATGAGTTTTACCTCAATGATGTTTCTTTTGAGATGTTACCTGGTAAAATTTATACAATCATTGGGCGTACTTTATCTGGTAAGACTACTTTACTTAAGACTATTGCTGGTTTGATTACTCAAGACAGTGGAGAGTTATTATTTAATGGAGGAAATTTTGATGTTATTCCAGTATGGAAACGCCAAGTTGCCATGGTCTATCAGCAATTTATTAATTACCCACATTTAAATGTATACGAAAATGTTGCATTTCCTCTAAAGCAACGCAAAATTTTGGCTACAGAAATAGATAAACGTGTAAAGCAAGCTTTAGATCAAGTTGGGCTGATAGGTTTTGAAAAACGCAAAATCCAAGCTCTTTCTGGCGGTCAACAGCAGCGAGTAGCATTAGCGCGTTCGCTTGTTAAAGAAGCTAATATCTTATTACTAGACGAGCCTCTAGTAAATTTAGATTATAAGCTACGCGAACAATTACGTGAAGAATTTAAGAAAATATTTAGCTCAAAAGCTTCGGAAAATGCAATTTTAATTTACTCAACTACAGATCCAGTTGAAGCAATGCAGCTTGGTGGTGAGATATTAGTTATGGACGAAGGGCGTATACTTCAGCAAGCAAGTGCTAAAGAAATTTATGAAAACCCAAAAACTACTAAAGTTGCAGAAATTACTAATGACCCGGCAATGAATTTATTTTCTGGTAATATCGCGGAGGGAAAGGTTTTACTGAATTCCACAATTCAGCTTAACTTACCAACTCATTTCTTGGAGTTGCCGGATGGTGCTTATACATTTGGTCTTCGTGCTTCTGGTATCACGTTAAATAAATCTGGATTTCCTTTTCAAGTAGAGTTAGCGGAAATTAGTGGTTCAGAAACTTTTTTGCATCTTGGGCAAGAAGAAATCCATGTTGTTGGCTTATTAGATGCTGTAAAAAACTTTGATATCGGTGAAACGGTATCGGCGAGTTTTGATATTGAAAAACTTTTTGCATTTGGATCTGACGGTAACCTTATGTCTTCACCTTATTGCGGATTAAATTAATGGCACAGATTAAACTTCAAAATATTGCTCATTCTTATAATGCCAATGCAAAAGATAAAAAATATGCTCTAAAACCTTTTGATATGACTTGGGTAGATGGTGGCCGTTATGCAATTTTAGGCCCATCAGGCTGTGGAAAGTCAACTATGTTAAATATTATGTCTGGGATCGTAACGCCTTCAGAGGGGCGCTTACTTTTTGATGGTGTTGATGTGACAGAGAAAACCACATCAGAACGTAATATTGCACAAGTTTTTCAGTTTCCTGTTATATATGGAACAATGACTGTTCATGATAATCTAGCATTTCCATTGGTGTGTCGCGGTTATGATAAATCGTTTATTAAAGCCAAAGTAAGCGAGGTAGCTGAAGCCTTGAGCTTAGAAAGCTTTCTAACTCAATCCGCACGTAAACTGACAGCTGACCAAAAACAGTTAATATCATTAGGCCGCGGTTTAGTTCGAGATAACGTGGCAGCTGTCTTAATGGATGAACCTCTAACTGTAATAGATCCTGATTTAAAATTTAGGCTTCGCCGAAAACTTAAAGAGATTAATCAGAAATATAAATCTACGTTGATTTATGTTACCCATGATCAAAATGAAGCAATGACTTTTGCTGAAAATATTATTGTTATGGATGATGGTGAAATAGTTCAGATAGGTTCTCCAGCAGAACTATTTGACCGTCCTAAAACTACTTTTGTGGGCTATTTTATAGGCGCACCAGCAATGAATTTCTTTGGTTGCGAAGCGATTAATTCTAATGTAATCAACTTTAATGGTACTGAAATAGCTACTACAACGGATTTAAGTGGTGTCAAAAATAAAGACCTCAAACTCGGTATTCGTTCAGAATATATCCAATTTTCAGATTCTATTGGCGAAAATACTATACTTGCATCAATTCAAAGTGTTGATGACTGGGGTAACCATAAATTAGTTACTGCTGATTTTGATGGAAATATTATAAAAATTAAAGTTAAACGTGAAACGGAAGTTCCAACAGATAAAGTATTTTTAACGCTACCAGCTCAGCATTGTTGTATTTACAATAATGAAATATTACTATGATAGATTCCGAGTTGACCGTGTGGAAAGCACAGAGCTTAAATTAAAATAATAATTTTAAAATGATTATTAATTTTCCTTATAAAATTACAATCTAAATTTATGTGCAATAGCTGCTAATAAAATACCCATAAAGACGCCTATAGAATCTGCAAAAAAATCTTTCATTTCGCCAAATCGATTAACGTATGGTTGAATAATTTCGATTGATGCACCAAGGAGCAAACTAAAAATAATTATTTTTAGCCAATAACGTTTACTTGCTGATGCTAGGGGATAAACCAAAGCCGCAAAGGCGACAAAGTGGTGCCACTTATCTGAACCCGGTACATCAATTTTTTGGGGTAGGGGCGTTAGTGTTCCCAAACAGATAATCACCACGAAGGTAATTGTGAGTATAATAGCATTTTTCAGGCTAGGAAATAAGAACGACCTAATTAGCATAAGCACTATCTTCACTTAATATGGAAACCTTGTTTATGTTTTTTTTGAGCCTACATTCAGGGGCGCTTTGGTTATATTTGAATTGGCCGTTGCAGTATCTTTAGCTTTAACTTTTTTGGGTTTTTTAATTTCTTTATTACCACGATTATTATTACCTTTTCCCATCATCTTTTCCTTTTTGATATATTAAATTTAACACATTTCTAAACTATCATTAACAAACATTTATATATCTAGTATGCCTTTATAATAGCTTTTATAAGTTTTTAGTCTAATTACGCCTAAACCCTTTAATTGATTTGGAGTCTAGAAGGTGATTATGTGATTTGGCACGGGTATTAATAATAGTAGGCTTTTTAAACATAAGATTTGCTGCTTTAAAATCATCTCTAGTGTTAATTTCTTTCCAATTCAAACTGCTGATATCAATTGCATGGAATGTAATACCATTGGCTATTAGGCTATCATAAGCAGTTTTATAATTCGCTTGAAAATTTGCTTCTTTTGCCATCATGTCGGCAAGGTTTTCATATAATTTTTCTGCGGCGTTGGCGCTAATTTTTTCTATACCAATTGATCTTACTACTGCATTGTCTTGCTCACTAGATTTGCTTGCGTGGAGGATACATAAATCTTTATCTATTGTAGCTTTGGTTTCTTCGGCGCCTAATTCAATATTACGATCGATACAAAACGTATTCTCAGTATCGCTAGATATGAGCTGTTCTAAAATCTTTATATCAAATACTACATCAGCATCAAATTTTATAAATCCTTTACCTTTAGTCGCATTTTTTGTAAGCCATAATGAATATGCAGTGCCTGTTTCTGAATACTTATCATTCATAATAAAAGAGACTTTAAGTGTGGGAAAGCGCTTTGATACGAACGATCTTATTTGTTTTCCTAAGTGGCCAAGCACAATTACGACTTCATTTATCCCACAATTTTGCGCGTTAATAATAATACGTTCCATAATTGGTATGCCAACTACCTGTAGTAAGCTTTTAGGGCAATCATTAGACAAAGGACTAATGCGTGATCCAAGACCAGCTGCTAAAATAACCGCTTTTATAGGTTGCGACTTTGATGATGTTTGCATGAAGGGCTTTCTTTGTGTGCGAGTAATTTAATATTATCTATAAAATTTCAACTTGATAATTAGTCCACTATCACGTTCATTATTACTTGTACGATATTATATATAAAAGCTAATATAAAAGTTCGATTATAAAATTAAAATATTTTTAAAATGTAAGATACAAAACTTAAAAGCTTAAATAACATTTTTTGATACTTTGTATCGAAAGTAACTTTTTTAACTGCCACTTAAAAAAATTTAGTAGCAGTTAAAAGTATTGGTTATTAGGTGTGAAATAAGAAATTTCATTTTATGGTCGAATAACAAAATAACCTTCATTATCTAATACCATTAAACGCCCTACGCCACCTGGTACAACACGCGCATATTCTGAAATAGGGGGTGCCTTACCTTCTTTTCTAGTAATTCCAGCAATTGTGTTTCCACAAGCACTAAAGGTTATGTCTGGTATACTTTCAGAAAGGCTTTTGACTCTGTCAATTACAGGCGATTTATCTGTTCTTAATAAGTTTATACCAGCATTAAATGCAACAATTTCAATTTCAAACATTTCACCTTTACTACTCATACCTCTAGCAAAGTTTGCAGCAACATTAAGTGCTTTTGTATAAGTCTTTGGGTCACCATCGCTTATTTGTATAGCCAAGCGTTTAATTCCATCGTCACTTTGTTCTGCCAATAACTTGGTCGATGCTAATGGTAGTAATAAAGAACCAATTAGTAGCGCTCTTCGTTTCATTTTGTATCCTCCAGTTGATATTAAAGAATATCACATTCAATAATTTATATATCAATCTTTATTTTTTTGATAAATGTCGATACCTGGAAATAATGAAAAGACCCAAATCACAAACTCAATTAAAAAAATTAGAATTTAATTGATTTTAGTAGTCCATTGTTGGGTGAAAATTCTCATACATTTATGATGAAAAATTTTCATTTTGGAATTCTTTTGGTGCATTAGAGAATAGCAATCCGCCCATTTCTTTTTTAGCAACCTTATAAGCTATTATTAATGATAATACCCAGCCTGTTGAAACAGCTGTTGCTATACCTAACCAAACGCCTTGAACCTCAAAATTTAATACGCTGATGAAGACCCAAACAAAGAAAGCTACGCCAAATCCTTGTCGATATATACTAATGTAAAGTGTCCAAATCGCTTTCTTAAATGCTTGAAGGAGAGAGTTAATTGAAAAAAGCATCATGTAAATTGGGAATAAAAATGCGTCAACATGCAGATAGCTACTGCCAGCAGTAATTACGTCTGAATCGCTTGTGAAGAGTGACATCGCAAAGTTAGCGCCTAACAATAGAGCTGGGACTGCAAATGCCGCCATTACGAAGCCGGCACCCCAGCAATATTTTAAAGCTGATCGTACACGATCATAGTTTTTGGCACCAAAATTTTGCCCTGCAATTGGTAATAACGCTCCAGTCATTCCTAAAACAGGTAGTAATAAAATCTGTTCAATTCTTAATGCAACGCCATATGCTGCTACTGCATGACCTCCAAATTCTTTAAGAGCAAACTGAACAACAAAGCCAGAAATAAACATGACCATTAATGCTGTACTGGCAGGTAATAGTTGTTTGATGATTTGTTTAAAAATCTTTTCAGTTGGTTTGAATTCTGACAGTTTTACAGATTGCATAATATCTAATTGAAATATGCGGTACAATATATAGGCCATAACGCAGGTTTGGCTTACAATAGTTGCTGCTGCTATGCCATTAAAGCCCATACCTAACCAGATGCCTGGCAAACCAAACATAAATAGTGGGTTAAGTACTACATTGGCCACAAATGCTAACATAAGTGCACGTTGCATACTGAGAGTATCTCCATGAGCTTGCAAAATGCCATTGCCACCGTAAGCTATTAAAAAGCCTGGTAATGCAAAAATTAGCCATTGAAAGTATCCCAAACCAGCATCGCGATATGCTCCGGGTATAGATACTAGTTCAATGAGCTTTGGCCCTAAAAACCACCCAATAAACATAGATAATAACGTTAAGATTATTGCAAATGTTAGCCCTTGCGCGATGTAGCGTTGAACTTGTGAAATATCTCCACTTCCTTTTGCATTACTAACTAGCGCGCTAAGTGCTGAGCTAAGTCCAAAACCGAGTGCCATCAGGATAAAAAATGCTTGATACCCAATAGCTAATCCAGCTTGTGCATCAGTTGACAGGCGGCCAGCATAATAAACATCGACTACATTGTAGAGTGTTGCGAAAAGCATTCCCAAAGCAGCTGGTATTGCAAGTCTACGAAAGTGCTGTGACATTGAGCCTGTTGTTAAATCATCTTTTTTCATACGCTGTAACTCTCAGTCAATTTTGTCTCTCTTTAAGACTATTTAATATAAAGTTACTATAGATAAAATAAAAGTATGTACTCCGCAAAACCTACTTATGTAGAAATTTTATACAGACTGTTACAAAAAATACTAAAGCCCTTTATTTAATGTGGCTTCAATGGCAGTGATAATTTTACTTGAAGTTGGCCTTATGGAAGAGCCCCATGTACCTAAAACTTCTCCATTAGCACCTATCAGGACTTTGTTAAAATTCCAAGAAGGTACAAATCCAATACTCGATTTAATGGCCTTGTAAAATGGATGTGCATTTGGCCCTCTAACAGATAAAGTTTCACTCATTGGCATATTAATACCGTAGTTAAGTTCGCAAAACTCTTTAACTTTAAGGTTAGTATCTAGTTCTTGTTTAAAGTCATTTGACGGTACTGCAATCATGCCAAAGCCTTGGTCTCGGTAACGATCATATAGTTTTTGGAGTGATGCATACTGGGGAGTATAACCGCACCTAGATGCAGTATTAACTATTAAATATGGTTTTCCCTGCCATTGATTGGTCTCAATTATACCGCCATCTATTGAGGGGAATGATACGTATGAAATCTCAGCAATTGCAATATTAGAAAACCCACTAATAAAAATCGAAGACATTAAAGCCCTCATAAAATCAATTGAATAATTTTTATTTTTATATTTCATACTAATTATTACGTAACAAAGTTAAGACTGGATCAAAATTATATTATTTATGCATTTAGCACATAAATTGTACTGTATTTATACATTTTTTTAATGAATAATAATGATTAAAGCTAAAATTCTTAGCTTTTACAAATCAATTTGAAGGATAGATTCAAATGTATTTTATAGTACAACATAGACACGATTACTCTACTTGCCACGCACACAACCCTGAATCAATTCAGGCGATGGGTGATATTGTGACAAGCGCTGCAACACATAATATTACAATTCACGGTCATTTTGGTAATAGATTGGAGCATACTAACTATTATATTATCGAAGCAATTAGTATGGAAGACGTTGATGCGCTATTTGAGCCTGTTTTGGAATTAGGGGACTGGGAAATAACACCTGTTATCAAAAAGTTAACATCTTAGATAAATTCAATAATAAAATAGAGGGGGCCAAAATGCTAAAAGAATATTTATTGGCTAATATTCGAATTTCAGATTAGGAAAAATTCAAAAATTTTCGGGAATAGCCACTCCTATAATTAAAGAATATGGTGGAATAGTTCTTGCAAGAGGGCAAAATGCAAGCTGATATGGAGGTAGTCTAAGTGGCACTGTCATGATGATAGAGTTTGAAAGCGTGGATGCTGCTGAGACTTTTTATCACAGTGATGAATACCAATTAGCAAAGACACTTCGAGGTGCATGCTCTAACGCTGATTTAATGATTATTGAGAGAACATAATTTTCTAAAGGTCTATACTCAAGGTATATAAGATTAATTAAATTTACCATTTGTTAAAATATTTTTATTAGCTAATCTGTTTTATTAAATAATAAATTTTAGGAGATACTAATGTCGCATTTAAAATTTAGTATCATGTATTTTTATGATACTTAACTTTGGATCAATTAACATAGACAATGTTTATCAAGTTTCACGCTTTCCAGGGGCTGGCGAAACAATTTCTGCTAAAAGCCTAGAAAAAATCTTGGGTGGTAAAGGTATTAATCAAACTATAGCAGTACAGAGAGCTGGGGCTGCTATTTTCCATGTCGGGCATGTTGGCAAAGATGAATGGATTTTTGATCAATTATCAAAAATGGAGGTAGATAAAAAATTTATTTACTCCTGTGCCGGAGTAACTGGTCATGCAATTATTTATGTTGATGATCTGGGTGAGAATAAAATTGTTATTCATGCAGGTGCAAATGAACAATTTAAATCCAAACAATGTGATGAAATATTAGAGCAATTCAAGCTTGAAAAGCCTTGGGTTATTTTGCAAAATGAAATTAATCTATCTCTTGAAGTTGCAATCAAAGCAAAAGAATTAGGTTTTAAGGTTTGTTATAGTGCTGCCCCTTTCTCTTCAGAATGTGTAAATAAAATTTTACCATATGTTGACCTATTAGCCATGAATGAGACAGAAATGAAGGAATTACAAAATACTTCAAGTAAAAATCTTGCAGATTTTAATGTTGCGATGACTTTAGTTACGTTAGGATCTCGAGGAGCAGAATTATATATACAAGGTGAAGTGATTAAGCAGACTAGTTTTGATATTAAACCAGTTGACACAACGGGAGCAGGGGATACGTTCTTAGGATCTTTTATTGCACGATATGACTGCGGAGAGAGTGTCCAAAGTGCATTACAGTATGCTTCAGGTGCAGCCGCAATTCAGATCACCCGCATGGGTGCTGCGCCTGCAATACCAACCTATAATCAAGTCCAAGAATTTTTGAATGTGAATACATAATGATAACTGAAAAAATTATAATTGATACTGATCCCGGCATTGATGATGCGATGGCGGTTTTTTTTGCAGGTTTGTCTGATAAATTAGACTTAATTGCAATGACTAGTGTTTTTGGGAATGTCACTGTTGAAATAGCAACCCGTAACGCAATGGTTCTAGCTGAAATTCTTAAGCAAGATATTCCCGTTGCTAAGGGATGTGGAAGCCCTCTAATACAAATTCCAAATCCGGTTTCTGATTATGTGCATGGTTCTGGAGGCTTTGGTGATATTGATGTAAAAGTGCCAAACTCAAAAGCTTTGGATATTCCAGCACATGAATACATTTGCCAAATGATTAACGATCATGTTGGTGAGATTATTTTATGCCCAGTAGGTCCACTTACAAATATAGCGCTAGCTTTGCGTCATGACCCCACAATTGTCTCCAAGGTAAAATCAATTGTTATTATGGGTGGTGGTTTACATTCGGGGGGTAATGTCACTGAATTTGCTGAAGCAAATATTTGGAATGATCCTCACGCTGCTGATGAAGTTTTTGCCGCAGATTGGGAGGTCACAGTAATTGGTCTTGATGTAACACAAAAAGTAGTTTGTCCACATTCTGACTTTTCTGCGTTAGTCTTTGATGCTCCTAAAATCGGAAAATTTTTAGAGCAAGCAACTGATTTTTATATAAAATTCTATAAAGAGGTTGTTGGCATTGATGGCTGCCAGATGCACGATCCCATTACAGTTATTGCTACAATATATCCTGAATTATTCACCTATGAATACCATCCAATTCAAGTTTGTCTTGATGCATATAGAGTAGGTGAAACTCAAATAAGTAATGATGCTAGTCGTCGCGCAGCTAAGATTGCAGTTGATGTAGATGTAGACGCAGTGAAGAAAATGTTTTTTAATACTATTAGAACTGGATTTTAGAGAGGTATATCATGGCTGGATTCGAAATATTAGCAATTGGACTAGACGAAGCAGATGCGCCAGCGCGATTTGCTAAATCATTTCGTGAAACTGGATTCGCAATTTTGAAAGATCATAATATTAGTGCTGAAGAAATTGATCGAATGTATGGTGTCTGGACTAATTTTTTTGCAAGCGAAGAGGGGCCCAGTTTTGCTGTTCAACCAGGAGAATCTGCTGGCTATTTTGGTTATAAATCTGAAAATGCAAAAGGAAGTGCAAGCAAAGACTTAAAGGAATTTTTTCATGCTTATGAAAATAAAGACTTACCTAAAGGAACTGAAACTGAAACACGTGAATTTCAAAGTAAACTTGTAACTTTGGGTGCCACTTTACTGGGTTGGTTAAGTCAAGAGACACCAAACGATATTAAATTTTCAGAACCATTAGAAAATATGATTGATGGTAGTAATATGAATTTATTGCGCATTATTCATTACCCGCCTCTACCGAAGGATGTTGAACAAGGTGAAGTTCGTGCTGCTGCACACGAAGACATAAACCTTATCACACTTCTGGTTACTGGTACTGAGCCGGGTTTGCAGGCTAAAGATATTGACGGGAACTGGCATGACGTACCATGCAAACCGGGTTATATCACTGTGAACTCTGGGGATATGCTATCAATGGCTAGTAAAGGACACTATCCTTCAACGGCTCACCGGGTGGTGAACCCACCAATGCAAGAAAATCGCTCACGTTACTCAATGCCACTTTTTGTTCATCCTCGCCCTGATGTTTTATTGGATAAGATGACCGCAGGCGAGTTTCTAGATGAACGATTGAAGGAAATTGGGTTGAAATAAGTTAGTAAACGCTGTTGTTTACTATTATATAAAGTGCATCTGCACACAACAAGGAGAATACAATGAAAAAAATCTATATAATTGTGATGGCTGCCATCATGAGTTTGATGGGATCTTTGGCTTTTGCTGATTTTAAACCAGCGGTAATTTACGACATGGGTGGTAAGTTCGATAAATCATTTAACGAAGGTGTTTACACAGGTATCAAGCGTTTTACGGCGGAAACTGGTATTGAAGTGATGGAATTTGAAGTTACAAATGAAGCTCAACGCCTGCAAGCAATGGAAAAAATGATACAGCGTGGTGCTACATTAGTGTTGGGCGTAGGCTTTGCTCAAGCAGACGCGATAGATAAAGTTGCAGCGGCTAATCCAGATAAAATGTTTTCGATCATTGACGTTAACTGGTTAGATCGCCCAAATCTTCGTCAGTATTCATTTAAAGAAGAAGAAGGTTCTTACTTAGTTGGAATGGCCGCAGCTATGGCTTCTAAAACTGGAACAGTTGGTTTTGTTGGTGGTATGGATATCCCATTAATTCGAGCATTCCAGTGTGGATATGAGCAAGGTGTTATGGCAGTAAACGCCAATGCCACAGTTTTGAAAAATATGACGGGCACAACTCCATCTGCATGGAATGACCCAGCAAAAGGTTCAGAACTTACTCAAAGTCAAATTGACCGTGGCGCAGATGTTATTTATCAGGCTGCTGGCGGTACGGGCGCTGGTGTTATCTCAGCTGCAGTTGATGCAGGTAAATTAGCAATTGGTGTCGATTCAAATCAAAACCACATCGCACCAGGATCAATTTTAACTTCTATGCTGAAACGTGTTGATGTTGCAGCATATAATACAATGATAGATGGTCTTTCAGGTGATTTTAATGTTGGGGTTCAAACCCTTGGTCTTGCTGAAGATGGTGTTGGCTGGTCATTAGATGAGCATAACGCAAGTTTGATTACGGCTGATATGAAGTCTGCACTTGATGCGGCATCAGCAAAAATCATCTCTGGTGAAATCAATGTACATGATTATCGTTCTGATAATACATGCTCAATGTAAGTCATATTATAAAAGATGTCTAAGATGACACAGGAAACAAGCGGTGGAAATGCCGCTTGTTACATTCTTGAATTACAAAAAGTATGTAAATCTTTTGGATTGGTTCAAGCCAACAAGAATATAGATTTGCAAATTCAGCCTGGAACTATTCATGGAATTATTGGTGAAAATGGGGCAGGCAAATCAACTTTGATGAACATTTTATATGGTTTGCACCGTGCTGATTCTGGCAGGATGTTTATTGATGGAGCTCCAACTAGAATAAAAAGTAGTGCGGATGCGCTCTTGCTAGGAATTGGAATGGTTCATCAGCATTTCATGTTAATTCCACGTTTCACTGTTTTGGAAAATGTGATGCTGGGATCAGAAGGTGGAGCATTACTGAAGTTAGGCCGAGCTGCAACCATCGCCAAATTAAAAGAACTTGGCCAAACATTTGATATGGAAGTTGACCCGGATTTATTAGTTAGTGATTTAAATGTTGGCATGCGCCAAAGAGTTGAAATATTAAAGGCACTTAAAGGTGGTGCAAAAATTTTGATATTAGACGAGCCTACAGGCGTTTTGACACCCCAAGAGGCGACTCAACTATTTGATATACTTAATAAGTTACGTGCTAAAGGAGTGACTATTTTACTGATAACTCATAAATTGGCAGAGATTATGGCAATTACTGATAATGTTTCGATTATGCGTGGTGGCGAAATGGTAGGGCATCGCAAAACTAGTGAGACTAATCCTCAGGAGTTGGCTGAATTGATGGTTGGCCGCAAAGTTTTATTAAATGTAGAAAAACCAGAGGCAAAGCCTATGGATGTAGCATTAACGGTAAACAATTTAGGATGCTTTTCTTCTCGGGGCCATAAAATTTTAGACAATCTGTCTTTTGAAGTGCGAGCGGGTGAAATTCTTGGCATAGCTGGAGTATCTGGAAATGGCCAAACACCTTTAATGGAAATTCTGAGTGGTATGCGAAAACCTGATGAAGGTAGTTTTGAAATTTTAGGAAAAAAAATTACACCAGAAAATGAAGTAACTCCAAATATTATGCGAGAGAACTTTATTGGACATATTCCTGAAGATCGGCATAAGCATGGTTTGATTTTGTCGTTTGAAGCTTATGAAAATATGGTTCTTGGCTTCCATAATTCAAATTTAACTGGCACAAAGAAAACATTAGATAGAAATTATATGCTTGAACACTGTAATGCGCGTATGGAAGAGTATGATATTCGCCCTAGAAATTCAAAACTTTTAGCAAGCAGTTTTTCAGGAGGCAATCAGCAGAAAATTGTAGTTGCACGTGAACTTTATAAAAACCCGAAATTGTTAATTGTTGGTGAGCCAACTCGTGGTGTGGACGTTGGTGCAATAGAATTTATACATAAACAATTAATTGCATTACGTGATCGTGGCTGTGCAATTATTTTAGTTTCTGTAGAATTAGATGAAATTATGGGGCTGTCTGATAGAATATTGGTTATGAATAAAGGCCAAGAGGTAGAAACAATACCTGGTGAAGACGCTAATGCTCAAAAACTTGGGCTTATGATGGCGGGTATTTCTCAAGGGGCTAAAAATTGAGCGTTAGAAAACCACTACCACGCTGGGCAGATCTTATTCTTTTACCGTTTATTAATTTATGTGCAGCTTTTTTTGTATGTGGCATTGTGGTTTGGATTATTGGTGAAAATCCTTGGAATGCACTGATTGTTATGATCAAGGGTGCATTTATTTATCCAGGTAGCTTGGGTTATACCTTGTATTACACTACCAATTTTATTTTTACAGGGTTGGCTGTTGCAACAGCCTTTCATGCAAACTTATTTAATATAGGGGGTGAAGGTCAGGCTTATGTTGGTAGCCTAGGGATATTATTAGCTACGGCACTCTTCGCACCCTATTTACCAGGTATTTTTGTTATTCTACTGTGTATTGTTTGTTCAGCATTAATGGGTGCTGCTTGGGCATTAATTCCAGGATACCTTCAGGCCAAGCGAGGTAGCCATGTTGTAATTACCACTATCATGTTTAATTTTTTAGCATCAGCTTTAATGGTATGGCTGTTAGCTGGGCCACTTATTCAGATCGGGCAGCAGTCGCCTCAATCTGATCTGATACCTAAAAATGCACACCTTCCATCGGCGGAAACTTTTTTTGGATGGTTTGGGATTGATGTAGCTTCATCGCCGTTAAATTTATCTTTCTTGGTAGCTTTAATTGCTTTGTTTGTGTTTTGGGTACTTATTTGGAAAACCCGTTTAGGGTATGAAATTCGTGCTGTTGGTAAAAATCAAGATGCTGCTAATTATGCCGGCATAAATGTTTCTCGAACTATTATTATTACTATGACAATTTCAGGAGCGTTTGCGGGCCTGTTAGCAATTAATGAAGTTATGGGCGTTCAACATCGTGCAATCCTTAATTTCACTGCTGGGTATGGCTTTACTGGTATTGCTGTCGCATTAATGGGCCGTAATCATCCTATAGGAATCTTCTTTGCGAGCTTACTTTTTGGAGCCTTGTTTCAGGGTGGTGCAGAATTAGATTTTGAATTTAAGTCTATAACACGTGATATGGTTTTGTTGATTCAAGGCATGATTATTTTATTCTCTGGAGCACTAGCTTATATGTTTAATCCTGCACTTTCGCGGATCCTTACTCGAGTACTGAAAGGTGGTGAACACGATGATTGAATTTTTTTTCCAATTTCTTTGGGCACTGGATGCTACGCTTCGTGTAGCGACGCCTCTAATGCTTTGTGCAATGGCGGGGATTTTCTCTGAGCGATCTGGCATTGTTGATATATCACTTGAGGGAAAGTTACTATCTGGTGCTTTTGTTGCTGCTACAATTGCTAGCCTTACTGGATCAGCGTGGCTTGGCTTAGGTGGTGCTATATGTGCATCTGTATTGATGTCGCTTTTACATGGCTTCGCTTGTATTACACACAAGGGTGATCAAGTTGTAAGTGGAGTTGCAATTAATTTTTTGGCATCAGGGCTTACTGTAATTTTAGGTATCGCCATATTTAAAAGAGGTGGTCAAACTCCTACTTTAAGTTCTGATGAGCGGTTCAGGCCAATCGAACTGTGGTTTGTTGATATATTAGATAATATTCCCATACTTGGCTCTGTTTATCGTGAGCTTATCAGTGGTCATAGTTTATTAGTGTATGTTGCCTTAATTTGTGTGCCTGTAGCCTCATTCATTTTATATCGCACACGTTTTGGACTCCGGTTGCGTGCAGTTGGGGAATCTCCAATTGCAGTAGATAGTGCTGGCGTATCTGTCACCTGGTTAAGATACAGAGCGCTTATAGTAGGCGGTGTGTTTTGTGGCATTGCTGGTGCTTATTTATCTATTTCACATGGTGCAAACTTTGTTCGTGAAATGTCAGCTGGTAAGGGATACATAGCGTTAGCAGCTGTTATTTTTGGCAATTGGCGCCCTATTCGTGCTTTCTGGGCTTGTTTGATGTTTGGATTTTTAGATGCGATTACATCAAGATTACAAGGTGTAGATCTACCAATAATTGGTGAGATACCTTCACAACTAATGGTGGCGTTGCCTTATATAATGACAATACTTTTATTATCAGGATTTATTGGACGGCCAAGCCCACCTTCAGCAATTGGTTTGCCTTACCGGAAATAATATTAACTATAAAAGATATATAATTTTATGTTGGATAAAGAGATAATAGAAAAACTATTAAATGCTGCAAAATTAGCTATGCCTAATGCCCATGTACCTTACTCAAATTTTAGGGTTGGTGCTAGTGTACTATATGATGATGGTTCAATCGAAACAGGGTGCAATGTCGA
This sequence comes from uncultured Paracoccaceae bacterium, assembly GCA_913043905.1. Classification (GTDB taxonomy): domain Bacteria; phylum Pseudomonadota; class Alphaproteobacteria; order Rhodobacterales; family Rhodobacteraceae; genus Amylibacter. The sequence goes on from CAJWNQ010000023.1 coordinate 25,505, forward strand.
AAATGCATCTTTTGGTGCAACGATCTGTGCTGAGAGAACTGCTATAAGTGCTGGTGCTGCAAGAGGTAAAACTTCTATCAAAGCTATATGCGTGACTAACATGACCGATACTATGGTCACACCTTGTGGTATCTGCCGCCAAGTTATCTGGGAGTTTGGCCAAGACCTACCTGTTATTTGTTCAAATAAAGATGGAAACTATAAAATCTTAACTATTGCAGAGCTTTTACCTCATGCATTTGATCTAAACTAAAATTAAATTAAATATACTATTGCTCTAAATTTTTTATAGTAACTCTTTTTAAGAATTCAATATAAAAGCCCCAGCTTGTAGGCTGGGGCTGGTTGTTAGAGGATTGTTATGATTCCTACGCCAACCTAGGGTACTAGCCCTTCTTTGTGATCACTGGGATCAACAGATCGCCCCAGTTACCATCACCATTATGGTGGCGGCTCGATCTAATCAATTCAACTGTTACACCGGCTTCAACTGCGCGGGCTACCGATTGGTTTAAGCGATGTAGGTCATTAGCTAACATACGAATAGCTTGGTCCGCTTGGTCAATTTTTTCTGATGTAGTTGGTTCCACAGCTTTAATTTGTGCAGTCATTTTTCTCTCCTTAGTTAAATTGGTTCATGGTATTGTCTTCACCAGCTGCTTTCAAAGCGGCTTCACCGGCAAAGTATTCTTTATGATCGTCTCCCATATCAGATCCTGACATATTCTGGTGTCTGACACAGGCGATGCCTTGGCGAATTTCTTTTCGCTGAACGCCAGCTACGTATCCTAACATACCTTCTGCTCCAAAATAATCTTTAGCCAGGTTATCAGTAGATAATGCTGCTGTATGATAAGTTGGAAGTGTGATGAGGTGATGGAATATACCAGCATCTCGAGCTGCATCTGCTTGGAATGTACGAATTTTATTATCAGCAAATTCTGATAATTCTGTATCATCATATTCTACAGACATAAGTTTTGCGCGATCATAAGAGGATGTGTCCTTGCCCTCTTCAACCCAAGCATCAAAAACTTGTTGGCGAAAATTTAGTGTCCAGTTAAATGATGGTGAATTATTATATACTAATTTTGCATTAGGAACTACTTTACGAACCCTATTTATCATCTCACCTATTTGACCAATATGTGGTTTTTCAGTTTCGATCCAGATCATATCAGCTCCATTTTGTAATGAAGTGATTGAATCTAAGACACAGCGATCAACCCCAGTGCCTTCTTTAAATTGGAATAAATTTGAGAGCAAACGTTTTGGACGCATTAGTTTACCATCTTGCTTAATCACAATGTCACCGTTTTTCATCGTATCCAATGTAACTTCATCACAATCTAAAAAGCTATTGTACTGGTCGCCCAAGTCACCCTGTTCTTTTGTTACTGCTATTTGTTTTGTGAGCCCTGCACCCAAACTATCTGTTCGCGCTACGATTATTCCATTATCAATGCCGAGCTCTAGAAATGCGTGTCTACAAGCACGGATTTTTTGTAAAAAATCCTCGTGAGGAACTGTAACTTTGCCATCTTGATGGCCACATTGCTTTTCATCTGAAACTTGATTTTCGATTTGGAGTGCACAAGCACCAGCTTCAATCATTTTTTTAGCTAATAAATAAGTAGCCTCAGGGTTGCCAAAACCAGCATCGATATCAGCTATAATAGGTACAACATGTGTTTCATAATTATCAATTTTTGACTGTATAATTGATTTAGAAACTGTATCAGGAGCATCGTCTAACTCCCTAAATAGACCTGCAAGTTCGCGTGCATCTGCCTGACGTAAAAATGTATATAATTCTTCAATTAGTGCAGGTACTGAGGTTTTTTCGTGCATTGATTGATCTGGTAGTGGGCCAAATTCAGAACGTAATGCTGCAATCATCCACCCTGATAAATATAGATATTTACGCTTTGTAGTTCCAAAATGTTTTTTGATTGCAATCATTTTTTGTTGGCCGATAAACCCATGCCAACATCCAAGTGATTGTGTGTATTGAGAACTGTCAGCATCGTAGGCCGCCATGTCCTTTCGCATTATGTCGGCAGTATATTGTGCTATTTCAAGTCCAGTTTTAAAACGATTTTGCATTCTCATACGCTGGACGTGCTCAGGATTAATAGCATCCCATGACTTACCATTTTCAGCCTTAAGGTTATTTATCGCGTCAATTGACGTTCCATCGTACGGCATTATTGCTTCCTTTGTAAAATATTAACAAATATTATAATAAAAAAATT
>CAJWNQ010000024.1 GCA_913043905.1 uncultured Paracoccaceae bacterium
ATATCGAGCTATTGGTGTTGATATGCAATCTTGTGGTGGATTAGTTGACGTTATTGAATAAAATGATTTGGAACTTGCTGAAGTTTTAGTTAAATCTCATGTATCAGTATTATTACGCCGTATGCCAAAGTCTGATGTTGCTGTTTTGGGATGTACACATTAACCAATTTTAAAAGATTTTTCCAGAGTGTATTAGACTTGAATGTTCAGGTTTATTCACAATGTAAGATTGTGGCTGAAAGTTTAGTCGATTACTTATCCCGTCACCCTAATTTTGTTGAGAAGGGTCAAGTAAAAATTTTAACAACGGAAAACATATCTAAAGTAAGCGAAGCCGCAACTAGACTTTTAGCAAAAACTACCGAATTTACGTCTGCCTAATTGAATACAAGCAAGAAATGCCATAGAAGCTGATTAAAGATTTAGGAAGCATAAAATGCCATTGTTGAAAAAAATTGCGATTTTGGGGGCTTCTGGGTATACTGGAGCTGAATTAGTAAGGTTAATAGCAACTCATCCTATGATGGAGATTGTTGCTTTAAGTGCTGACAGAAAAGCTGGTCTAGAGATGTCTGAGGTGTTCCCACATTTACGGCATTTAGATCTTCCAAAACTTGTTAAAATTGATGAAATTGAATTTAGTAATGTCGATTTATGCTTTTGTGCGCTTCCCCATGCTACCAGCCAAACTGTTATATCAAAATTACCAAAAAAATTAAAGATTGTTGATTTATCAGCAGATTTTCGTTTGCGCGATCCTCGCGAATATAAAAAATGGTATGGTGGTGAGCATGAAGCATTAGAGTGTCAAGCTGAGTCTGTGTATGGGTTAACTGAATTTAACAGAGAGTTAATTAAGTCAGCTCGCTTAGTTGCAGGAACAGGTTGTAATGCTGCTGCAGGGCAATATGCTTTACGCCCAATAATTGCTGCAGATTTAATTGACCTAGATCATATTATTATAGATCTTAAAACTGGGGTAAGTGGAGCAGGGCGCTCATTAAAAGAACCTTTATTACATGCTGAGCTATCCGAAGGTGCTCAACCTTATGCTATTGGTGGCACGCACCGTCATTTAGCAGAGTTTGATCAAGAGTTTTCTGAGATAGCAGGACGACCTGTAAAGGTGCAGTTTACTCCAACCTTATTACCAATAAACCGAGGAATTATTGCCAACGTCTATGTTAAGGGAGATTCTCAAGAAATTTACTGGACAATTAAAGAGGCTTATGACGATGAATACTTTATTGAGGTTTTACCTTTTGGGCAATCTCCAAGTACTCGACATGTAAGAGGATCTAACTTCTGTCATATAGGTGTTGTTGGTGACCGCATAAGTGGCCATGCTATGATAATTGTTACCCTTGATAACCTTACTAAAGGTTCCTCGGGGCAAGCATTACAAAATGCTAACTTAATGCTAAACTTGCAAGAGGAAATGGGGTTAGAAATGGCTCCTTTATTTCCATAGTGGCTATAGGGCTTAAAAAGAGAAGACGTGTGCAACTTATTATAATTGCTTGTATTTTTTTATTAAGTGCATCAATATTAATTGGATTTGCATTTAAAGATGGCATTGAATTTTTTAGAAGCCCAACTCAAGTTTTATCAGAAGAAATTAATGAGTCAGAAGTTTTTCGTATTGGTGGATTGGTTAAAGAGGGAACATTAATTAGAAATGGTGATAATGTAAGTTTTATAGTGACTGACTTAGCAAATGACGTACCTGTTGTTTTTAATGGTATTTTGCCTGACTTATTTTCTGAAGGAACTGGTATGATTGCTACTGGAACGTTAAATGAAGGAAAGTTTCAAGCTGTTGAAATTTTAGCTAAACACGATGAAAATTACATGCCTAAGGAAGTTGCCGATGCTCTAAAGGAACAAGGTGTTTTCCAAGACTAAATATTAATTATATTTTCCCTTATAATTAATATTAAATCTAACTGTATATACTGAGTGACATATAAGCGCATTGAGGGAATTTATTATAAGTTTATGATGTTAAAATAATTAGGAAAGTCTCAATGTTAGCAGAAATTGGACATCTTGCAGTTATTGTTGCATTTATGGTGGCTATTATTCAGTCAGTTGTTCCAATGATTGGAGCAGCAAAGGGTTACAGTGGATGGATGGATGCAGCTGCTCCAGCTGCTGTAGTTCAATTTTTAGCAGTTTTATTGGCATTTATAATGCTCACGATTGCATTCGTAACATCAGACTTTTCAGTAAAATTAGTTGCTAGTAATTCGCATTCCCTAAAACCTATGTTATATAAGGTCTCAGGAGTTTGGGGAAATCATGAAGGTTCCATGTTGTTGTGGATATTGATTTTAGCTTTTTATGGAGCATTAGTTTCAATATTTGGAAAGCGCTTACCACTTGTATTAAAAGCACGTGTTTTATCAGTTCAAGCAATGATCGGTGTGGCTTTTCTTGCCTTTCTTTTATTTACATCAAACCCGTTTGAACGTCTTATTTTTCCACCTATTGATGGAAATGATCTAAACCCTTTGCTTCAAGACCCTGGCTTAGCCTTTCATCCGCCATTTTTATACTTGGGTTACGTTGGCCTATCTATGACATTTAGCTTTGCTGTAGCTGCTTTAATTCAGGGCTCTGTTGACGCTGCGTGGGCGCGATGGGTGCGGCCATGGGCACTATTAGCTTGGATTACATTAACGATTGGTATCGCTCTGGGCTCCTGGTGGGCATATTATGAATTGGGCTGGGGGGGGTGGTGGTTTTGGGATCCAGTGGAAAATGCATCATTTATGCCATGGCTTATTGCTGTAGCTCTGCTCCATTCTGCAATTGTAGTAGAAAAACGTGAAACATTGAAAAGCTGGACTGTATTATTAGCAATCTTAGGGTTTTCATTTTCTTTGATAGGCACATTTATTGTACGTTCTGGAGTAATTACATCTGTACATGCTTTTGCTAATGATCCTGAAAGAGGAGTATTTATTCTTGTAATTCTGGTTATTGCTATAGGTGGGGCACTAACATTATATGCAATGCGAGCAAACAGTTTCCGATCAAATGTTGTCTTTAGTCCTGTTAGTCGTGAGAGTGGATTAATTCTAAATAATTTACTATTAGTTGTCTCAACTATAGTTGTATTTGTGGGAACTATTTGGCCGCTTTTAGCAGAGTTAGTAATGGGTCGTAAACTTTCAGTTGGGGCCCCATTCTTTGAACTAGCATTTACACCATTTATGATTATTTTAGCACTAGCACTTCCAGTAGGTGCTATTTTACCATGGAAAAGAGCTCAACTGAGCCGTTCTGGAAAACCTTTATTTGGTGCAATAATACTTAGTATAACTTTAGGGTTGTTGGTTTGGAGTTTGCAAACCGGTGGGCGGATGATGGCACCTATTGGGTTAGGTTTAGCTGGATGGGTGATTTTAGGCACTTTAACTGACTTAATTGTTCGAACTCGAATGTTACAACTTGGATTTATTGCAGGTCTAATAAGGTTATGTAAACTACCTCGAGCAGATTGGGGTAAAGCGTTTGCACACATTGGACTTGGTCTAACTATTTTTGGCATAGCAGCTATTACTGCGTGGGAATCTGAAGATATTCGTATTGCTAAGGTGGGTGAACGTTTTGAGGTTAGTGGTTATACATTCCAATTTGATGATATTAAGAAAATAAATGGCAAAAACTATACTGCGGATGTAGGAAATATAAGTGTATTTTTTGATGGAAGATTGGTTGCAACGTTAAAACCTGAAAAGCGATTTTATCCAGTCCAGCGTATGCCAACCACGGAAGCAGGCATTAATAGCACTTTAACTCGTGATCTCTATATAGCATTAGGTGATGCTCAAGGTGATGGTTGGACTATTCGAACTTATGTTAAACCTTTTGCTGTTTGGATATGGATTGGGTGTATGGTAATGGCAATGGGGGGTATTCTAAGCATGTCAGATCGTCGATTGCGTATAGCTTCCACGTCTAGGTTGAAAAGTTTATCTTAATGATACGTGTTATATTCATTTTATTATTTATGAGTTCTAGTGCTTGGGCAGTAGAGCCAGATGAAATACTACCAAACACTGCCCAAGAATTACGTGCGCGAGAAATATCTAAGGAGCTACGCTGTTTAGTTTGCCGCAATGAAAATATTGATAGTTCAAATGCTGGTATAGCTAAGGACCTACGGCTTTTGGTTCGGGATCGGATTATAGCTGGTGATGACAATAAAGAGGTAATAGGTTTTATTACTGATCGTTATGGGGAGTATGTGTTACTAAATCCAAGGGTATCACTTAGTAACCTGATATTATGGGCATCTGGGCCATTATTCCTATTGCTAGGAGCGTTACTTAGCTCATGGTTTATACGGTCAAAAAAAAATATACACCCAAAGGCATTAACTGAAGATGAAAGAACTAGACTAAGTAATCTAATGGACAACTAATTATTTTAATAATTTTTAGACAGACTATTATGTTTGTATTTATTACCCACCAATCACCTAAAAACTTGAGGTAACTGATGGGTAGTCTATTTATCGCTTTTTTAGATTTACATAATCTCGATTTGTTGCACCCGTGTAGAGCTGACGTGGGCGGCCGATCTTTAGTTTTGGATCCGCAATCATTTCTTTCCATTGTGCTATCCATCCAACAGTACGAGACATTGCAAAAATAGGGGTGAACATAGATGTTGGAAAGCCCATAGCATCCAAAATAATTCCAGAATAGAAATCAACATTTGGGTAGAGTTTTTTCTCTATGAAATATGGATCTTCTAGAGCTAATTTTTCTAAAGCTTTAGCCACGAGTAAGGTCTTGTTATTCTCTATACCCATTAACTCTAGCACCTCGTCGGCACTTTCTTTCATTACTGTCGCGCGAGGGTCAAAGTTTTTATATACACGATGCCCAAATCCCATCAAACGGAACGGATCAGATTTATCCTTTGCGCGTTCTATGAATTCTGGTATCCTTTCAACGGTTCCAATTTCACGTAACATGTTCAAACAAGCCTCATTTGCCCCACCGTGAGCAGGACCCCATAAGCAGGCAATACCAGCTGCAATACATGCAAAAGGATTTGCACCAGATGAACCGGCTAATCGAACGGTTGATGTGGATGCATTTTGTTCATGATCTGCATGTAATGTGAATATACGATCCATTGCTTTTGCTAGAATGGGGTTAACTACATATTCTTCGGTAGGAACTGCAAAACACATTCGTAAAAAATTTGATGCATAATCAAGTTTGTTGTCTGGGTATACAAAAGGCTGTCCCTGAGAATATTTGAAAGCGTATGCCGCAATAGTTGGTATTTTAGCTATCATTCTTATAGATGCAATTTCACGTTGCTCTGGATCAGAAACATCTGTGCTATCATGATAAAACGCTGAGAGAGCGCCTACAACTCCACACATTATCGCCATTGGGTGAGCATCTCGCCTAAACCCTCTAAATAGGTGGTTCATTTGGTCGTGTAACATTGTGTGATTGGTAACTCTTGCCTCAAAATCTACTAATTCTATTTCAGAGGGTAATTCACCGTATAGTAACAAATAGCAAACCTCTAAATAATGAGATTGTTCGGCTAGTTGATCAATTGGATAACCGCGGTATAATAATTCACCCTTTGCGCCAGCAATATATGTGATTGTGCTTTCACAAGAAGCAGTCGACGTAAAGCCAGGATCGTATGTAAAGACGTCGGCCTCGGCGTAAAGCTTTGTAATATCTATAACGTCAGGACCAGCAGAGGGGGAGTGGATAGGTAATTCAATTTTTTTATCATTAATTGTTAATGTTGCGAACTTACTATCTGACATGTGTTTCCCTTGTGTTTTTATTAGGCTGGATTATTAGCGTGTAGTGTCTTCTTTAATCAAAATGTATTTATGATCAAATTGATCTATAATTTTTAATTACGTCTTTAATACGTGCCAGACTTTCATCTTGGCCCAAAATTTCCATCATTCCAAAGGCAGAGGGCGCATTAGCCCGTCCTGAAAGAGCTGCTTTTAATGGTATTCCAACTTTGCCAAGGCTTATACCTTGTTCTGCAGCAAAGTCTCTCGCTAATGCTTCTAACTCACTTGCTGACCAGCTAGCATTTGATAACAGTAAGGTCAATTGCTTTAGTATACCAATGGATACCGAATTTAAGTTTTCAGAAGATTTTATATCAAAATCAATAGGTCGTGTGGTTAAGATAAAGTGACACTTATCCAGTATATCGCCTAACAATTTTGATTTTTCTCGAACAATGGGTATTGATGATACAATTTTTGTTATACTTTCTTTTGGTATCGACCTTCCAATTTCATTGGCATAGCTAAATAAATCTTGGGCTAAAACTTCTGTGTTAGAGTTCTTTATATGATGAGCAGATACATTATCTAATTTTTTAATGTCTAATCTAGATGGTGATTTTCCCATGCCTTCAAAGTTAAACCATTGGATGGCTTGATCGGTTGAAAACAATTCATCATTTCCATGGCTCCACCCAAGGCGAGCAAGATAATTTCTAACTGCTTCAGGCATATATCCTAATGCCGCATATTCATGTATTCCTGTGGCTCCGTGTCGTTTTGAAAGTTTTTTACCATCTTCGCCATGAATAAGTGGAATATGAGCAAATTCTGGTATTGGCCAGCCCATAGCTTTATAAATTAAAGATTGGCGACCTGCATTTATAAGATGATCATCGCCACGAATTATGTGGGTTACTCCCATATCGTGATCGTCCACAACTACTGCAAGCATATATGTTGGATTTCCATCAGAGCGTAACATTATTAAATCGTCAAATGTGGAGGCGGCCCAGCTAACTTTTTTTTGTACTTTATCCTTAATTGTTACGCCACCTTCCCTTGGAGACTTAAGACGTATTACAAATGGAGCATTTAAATGTGTTGAGGGTTTTGCATCACGCCATGGGCTTTGAAATGGGAGAGGGCTTTTATCAACAATTGCTTGGTTACGGTAATTATTTATTTCTTCTATTGTTGAAAAGCATTTATATGCATGGCCAAGTTCAATTAACTTGAGGGCAATTTCTCTATGCCGATCAGCTCGCTTGTGTTGGCTATATACTTCCCCGTCATAATCAAGACCCAACCATCTTAAGCCTTTAAGCAACGCATCAGTTGCTTCAGGTGTAGATCTATCACGATCTGTATCTTCAATGCGCAATAAAAATTTACCTGAATTTGCTTTTGCAAAAAGCCAATTAAATAGTGCAGTTCTAGCGCCGCCTATGTGTAAGTAACCTGTGGGCGAGGGCGCAAAGCGCGTGACTATTTGTTGATCTGACATTGTAATAAACCTAATTTATATTATAGGAGATAATTGATATCATCTATTAGGCAATAGATTAACGCGAGGCAAGAGACCAACATTTAGTAATTTTTTAAGCAAAGAAACATAAGAAATTATAGATATCAAAATGATGATATTTATAAAATCAATTTACAATATCTAATAGATAAGCTTAATCTATTAATAGTTAAAAGATAAATTTGATTATGTTTTAAACTAATAGGTGCGAATTAAACCAACCAACTTACCTTGAACTTTAACTTGATCATCACGATATACACGTGTTTCATAAGCTGGATTTGCAGCTTCTAAAGCAACAACTGAACCTCGTTTGCGAAGCCGTTTTAGTGTTGCCTCATTTCCCTCAACTAATGCTACAACAATATCACCGTTGTCTGCATCATTTTGCTCATTAATAACCACTATATCACCATCATTAATGCCGGCCTCGATCATTGAATCACCTTTAACCTCTAATGCATAGTGCCGACCAGAATTTTTTAACATCTCACCTGGCACCGAAACGTTATTAGAAACTTGTTGTATTGCTTCGATGGGTGTTCCAGCTGCAATCCTACCCATTAGTGGTAAAGTTATTGCATTTGCAGCTTCTATTGGTAAAGCAGCTTCAGGAGGTGGTGTTAAAGAACCTTCGATTATCCGTGGATGAAATCCACCACCTTGTATACTTTCTGGTAAGCGTAAAATTTCAATAGCACGAGCGCGGTGGGCTAGACGACGAATAAACCCACGCTCTTCTAAAGCTGTAATCAGCCTATGAATGCCAGATTTAGAACGTAAATTAAGGGCTTCTTTCATTTCATCAAAGCTAGGTGGAACTCCATCTTTTTGCAGTCGCCTGTGAATGAATTCTAGCAAGTCCAGTTGTTTACGTGTCAGCATGATACTCCCTACCTTATAATATTTTAATAATGTACACTTTAGTTCTACATCTGTTCTTGTTTTGTGTCAAATATTATTTGATAATTTAGTAATGGCTAATTTTTCTTGTTAAATAATTTCTAAAATAACTAAACATAATATTAAGATTATAATAATATTAAATTGATCTGAGAAATACTAACTTAGTTATTAGCGCTTATATTAAAAAAGGGTAAAGTGTTTAATTTTATAATGGAATAATTTTTACTTTATCGCCTTTGACCTTTGCAGAATCATTCTGGGGACGTATTACTAGAGCCGTCGCTTTTGATAGGATCGATAATAACGAACTATCTTGATATTCAAATACAGAAACCATCAAGTCGCCGTCCTTTAAGTTTGTAACTGCTCGCATGTAATGTGTGCGCAAACCATTTTTGGGTAAATCTGTATTCAGTATAGCATTATACGTTGGCGTCGGCCCTTTGTGTTTCCCAAGCATTGCGTTTATTGCTGGCGTAATAAAAACTGTACCACATACAAGTGCTGATACAGGATTTCCAGGTAATCCTACTATAGGTATACCGTTTAACTTTCCTGCCATTAATGGCTTTCCAGGGCGCATAGAAACCTTGTAAAATGATGTATTCATACCCATATCTTCTGCAACAGAATGAACTAAATCATAATCGCCAACTGATGCACCCCCAAGTGTAACAATCATATCTACATCAATGCAAAGCCCTAAAACTGTTTGTAATTCCTCACGCGTATCTCGTGCGATTGGTAGTAGACGTGCAATGCCTCCTGCCGCCTCGATAAGTGCTTTTAGTCCATGATTATTTGATGAAATTATTTGGTCTCTATTGGGTGTTTCTCCAACACTCACCAATTCATCACCTGTTGCAATTAAAGCAATGACCGGCTTTCTATATACTGTAATATTTGGTATGTTCATTGATGCCAGTAATGAAATTTCTGATGGCCCTAATTTAAGTGGTGCACTGATAATGCTACCAACTTTAAAATCACCACCACTCGGGCGAATATAATAATTTGTGTCTAAGTTTTTATTAACAATAATTGTTTTATTTAAAAAAGTGCAATCTTCTTGTATTAAAATTTGATCAGCACCTTCTGGTACTGGAGCACCTGTAAATATACGAACTGCACTTCCTGAAGTCACTATCCCATCAAAGCGAGAACCCGCTGCAGACTCACCAATAATATTTAATATGGCGCCATCACTCATATCTTCTGATTTTACAGCATATCCATCCATTGCAGATGATGCAAAAGGGGGTTGATCACGACATGCAACAGCGTCTTTAGCTAATATTCTACCTGCTGCTTGATCCAAGCTGACCATTTCCATATCTAAAGGATCTACTAGGTTCAAAATATGAGATAGGGCCTGTTCAACTGTTATCATTCGGCTATTAATCGTCCCGATTTCCCACCATCTTTTAATATTACTCTTATGTCAGTAATTTGCATGGTTTTATCAACAGCTTTGACCATATCATAAACAGTAAGTGCGGCAATATTCACGGCAGTTAATGCTTCCATTTCAACACCTGTTTGTCCAGTTGTCTTTACCGTTGACTGAATTTCAATAGCATTTTTAGAGGTTATAGGTTTAATGTCGATGGTAACTTTGCTAATTGGTAGAGGATGGCATAACGGTATTAATTCAGAGGTTTTTTTTGCCGCCATTATTCCTGCTAAGCGAGCGACGCCTAAAACATCACCTTTTTTTGCAGATCCATCCATAATAATGGCTAATGTTTCAGGTTTCATCGTAATACGACCTTTTGCCATTGCAACACGCGAAGTTATATCTTTGGCTGATACATCAACCATATGAGCCTGACCTTGATCATTAAAGTGGCTTAATTTTGGCATCATGTTGCCTTTTCTGGACTTGCTAATAATGCCTTTGTCGCAGATGCAACATCATCCTTGCGCATTAAACTCTCACCAATAAGAAAACTTCGAGCGCCAACTGCTGCCATTTCAGCCATATCATCAGAGGAAAAAATACCACTCTCTGTCACCATATGTCGATCGTCTGGAACATGTTTTGATAATTCTCTTGTAGTATCTAGGGATACGTCAAAAGTTTTTAAATTTCGATTATTTATTCCTAAGAGCTGTGATCTACATTTTAGGGCACGTTCTAACTCTTTGTAATTATGGACCTCTAATAGGACATCCATACCCAATTCAAAGGCACAGGCCTCTAATTCTTCCGCTTGAGCATCTGAAACAGATGCAAGGATAATTAAAATACAGTCTGCGTCCCATGCACGAGCTTGTACAACTTGATAAGTGTCGTACATAAAGTCTTTGCGCAATGCTGGTAAATCGCAAGCTGCGCGGGCTTGAATTAAAAATTCTGGGGCACCTTGAAATGATGGAGTGTCTGTTAATACTGATAAACATGTTGCGCCACCAGTTTGGTACGCTTTTGCAAGTTCAGATGGATTGAAATTTGGACGGATTAAACCTTTGGATGGGCTAGCTTTCTTAATTTCTGCAATCAGTCCGTAACCTGTTTTACATGCAACAGAAAGTGCATGGCCAAAGTTGCGGATCTTGGCGGCTTCTTTAGCTATATCTTCAAGATCTTTAATAGGTATTGCTTTTTTAGCTTTTCGTATTTCATTAAGCTTATACTCTTTTATTTTATGTAGAATATCTACCATATTTTCAAGCTCCTGAAGTAATAGCCACAAGGGCTTCAAGTTTAGCTTTTGCTGCCCCTGAGTCAATACTATCAGCAGCCATTTCTGCACCTTCAGTTAATGAATTTGCCTTATCTGCAACTATTAATGCTGCGGCAGTATTTAGAATGACTGCATCACGGTAAGCTGATTTTTTGCCATCTAATAATGTTGCCATTGCAGCCGCATTATATTCTGGCGTGCCACCAATGATGGCTTCGAAAGGATGAACGGGCAAACCAGCATCTTCTGGATTTATTTCAAGATTTTTTATTATACCATTTTCAAGTGCTGCAACCCAAGTAATACCAGCTATCGAAATTTCATCAGTGCCATCTGATCCGTGCACTAACCATGCTTTTTGAGAACCTAATTCAAGTAACACTTCAGCCATTGGATTGATCAAAGCTCTGCTATACACACCTGTTAACTGTCGTTTAACACTGGCTGGGTTTGTCAAAGGTCCCAGTATATTAAATATAGTTCTTGTCCCCAGCTCCATTCGTGCTGGCATAACATGCTTTACGGCAGGATGATGCATTGGAGCCATCATAAAGCCAATGCCAGCTTCGTTAATAGCACGTTCTACGACTTCTGGCTCGACCATTACATTAACACCACTTTGACTTAATGCATCAGAAGCTCCTGATTTAGATGACAGGTTGCGATTGCCATGTTTAGCAACAACTACCCCTGTTCCAGCTGTAACAATTGCCGTAGCTGTGGAAATATTTAGTGTTGATTTTCCATCACCACCAGTTCCAACAATATCTATTGACCCATCTGGGGCATTAACTTTGTGACATTTCGAACGCATTACGAAGGCTGCTGCTGTGTATTCATCTATGCTCTCGCCCCGAGAGCGTAGTGCCATTAGTAGTCCACCTGTCTGGGCAGGCGTAGCTTCTCCATCCATAATAATATTGAATGCTAATTCAGCTTGTATTCGGGTTAGGGGGCCATCAGCGGCTGCAGAAATAAGAGGCTTTAATGCTTCACTCATACTAGTACCTTTATGTAATCAAGAAAGTTTTGGAGTATTTTATGCCCATGTTCAGATGCAATACTTTCGGGGTGAAATTGACACCCATGAATTGGTAACGTTTTATGTTGTAGACCCATAATGGTTCCATCTTCCAATTCGGCAGTTACCTCGAGGCAATCTGGTAAGGTCTGACGATCAACAACTAACGAATGATAACGTGTTGCTTCGAATGGGCTAGGTAGGCCTTTAAATAAACCTTTTCCTGTATGATGCATTTTCCCCATTTTTCCGTGAACTATTTCGTGGCATCGTACAACGTTACCTCCAAATGCTTGCCCTATTGTCTGATGACCTAAGCAAACTCCAATTAATGGTGTTTGTATCTTTGCTGCTGCGGCTGTCAAATCTAAACAAATCCCTGCTTGAATTGGGTCGCAAGGGCCTGGCGAAAGCATAATTGCTGTTGGTTCCAAATCTAATGCTTCTTTTACTGATAGCTCATCATTACGCTTCACTAGCACATCTTCACCGAGCTCTCCAAGGTAATGAACAAGATTATATGTGAAACTATCGTAATTATCTATAAGTAGTAACATTTGTTATTCAAACTTTCATAAATAAGGGAAACTATTATCCCTTGTTTTTAAATTATAAATGCGCAAACTAGAGCGAAATGGTCAAGTGCTGTTCGCTTCAAATATTTTGGAAATATACGATATGTCATTTTTTAATTGGTTTTTTGGCTTTTTGATAGGTGTAGCTGTATGTGTAATTTTATTAATAATAATTATAGTCTGTTATCCAATTTTGACTGAATATGACACTAAAGCAACATTAATAAGTAAATTTGAAATTAAAATTGAAAATTATAAAAGTACAAATCATACATTAACTTATACTTGCTACATGTAACATTGATTATGCTGCTAATATCAAATTTTATTTAATTAATTCTTTTTTTAAATAATAGAAAGTATTTCTAAAATTATTAAATTATTAGAGTAGTATTATTTTGTGTTTTAAATATTAAATAGGTTAAAATATAAAAAAATATTGTTAACAAAACAGTTGAAAAGTATAATCTTTATATAAAAACTGTTTTTGTAAGTATATTACATAGGTACTTTTTAATATTTTGATATTTATATTCTAATTACTGTACTGACTTGCCATCTTTGCTGCAGCTTGTAGCGCTTGAGATTTACTGATAGTTTCTTGAAATTCAGCTTCTGGATCGCTGTCATAAACAACGCCACCACCTGCCTGAATATATAGTTTGTCACTTTTAGTAACGGCTGTTCGTAAAGCTATACAAATATCCATATCTCCATTACTTGAGAAATAGCCTACTCCGCCACCATAAACTCCACGTTTTTCTATTTCTAGTTCGTCAATTACTTCCATTGCGCGCACTTTGGGTGCTCCAGAAACTGTTCCTGCAGGTAATCCAGCAAGTAAAGCTGATAACGCATCGTTATCAGCTGATAAAGTGCCAATAACATTTGATACAATATGCATAACGTGGCTGTATCGCTCTATAATAAATTTTTCGTTTGGATTTATTGTACCAATTTTTGCTACGCGACCAACGTCGTTACGACCCAAATCTAATAACATTAGATGTTCTGCTAATTCTTTTTTATCTGCAAGTAAGTCAAGTTCGAGTGCTTTGTCTTGCTCGGGTGTCTTGCCACGAGGACGCGTCCCAGCTATGGGGCGAATTGTGACTTCATCACCTTTGACACGGACTAAAATTTCAGGACTTGCACCAGTTACTTGGAACTCGCCAAAATTAAAGAAGAACATATAAGGGGATGGATTGGTACGGCGAAGAGCCCGATATAATGAAAATGGGGGCAGTGGGAAATCTAATGTCCACCTTTGACTGGGAACTACCTGAAAAATATCACCAGATTTAATATAATTTTTAGCATTTTCAACCATTCCTAAATATTCATCTTTACTCACATTTGATTTAGGTTCACCAACTTTTTGATCTGCCTTTAATTGAGTATTTCGTGATAATGGCCGGTCAAGGTCTTTCAAGGCATTTGAAACCCGTTTTTTGGCTTTAGAATACTCAAATTTGGCGTCTTGTTTTCCAGCATTCCAAACAGGACTAACTATTGTAAGTTCATCCTTGACGCCATCTACTATTATTATAACTGACGGTCGCATCATAATAGCATCGGGCAGTTTGAGTTTATCTGGATTAATGTTTGGCAAGTGTTCAACCAAACGGATCATATCATATCCAAGGTAACCAAATAAACCGGCAGCCATTGGCGGCAGATCGTGTGGTAAATCAATTGACGTCTCTTCTAACACAATCCGTAAGGAGGCTAGAGGATCTTCAGATTGGTCGATGAATGTTTCACTATTATCCAGAACAGAGCGGTTAATAGAAGCAGTTTTCCCATCACAACGCCAAATTAAGTCAGGGTTCATCCCAATTATAGAATAACGTCCTTTAACGTCCCCGCCAGTTACACTTTCGAGCATAAAGCTATTTTTTTTTGCCTGAGTTAACTTAAGCATCAAAGAAACAGGTGTATCCAAATCAGCAGCGAGCCGAGTATAAACTAAATGGTTGGCCCCCGTTGCGTAAACACTAGTAAAGTTTTCAAGATTAGGAATAACTTCCATGTTTAAAAACCTGAACCACCTAATATTTGTGTATTAATTTGGTTTACGGCAACCTGGTTTAAGGAAACACCGTCACGAGTTTTTAGGGCAGAGGCAAATAGCCTTACTAAATCACCAGTGACTTGTTTAGATAGCTGTAGTCTTACCTGTGAAAGCAAATTTTTGCCAATATCTGATGTTTCATCAAATGGTATAACTTTGTTTAATCGAGCAATAATAATTGAATTGCCTGATTTAGCTTGCATAGTTTTATCTACCTTACTTTCAAAGACATCTTTTATAAGTGTTGTTGGGACGCCATCAATATATGCATTCCGTGCAATTGATTTTACTTGAAAAACTTTTAATTCTAATGATTTAAAGGAAGCTCCATCATCTAGTTTCTTAGTAATATTAGCCGCCAAAGCCACTAAAGATTTGTTATCTTCTGTAATGGCCCAATCTTGTGCCACTTTTTGTTTTACATCGTTAAAGGGACGTAAACTTGGCTGAATTAATTCGTCTAAACGTAATGCAAAAATGCCACCATCTGAAAGTTCTTTTAATTCGGGATACCCACCTTTAATTGCAGAAAAAGCTTCAATTCGGAATCCATCATATGCAGCAATACCTTCTTCTGAATTTGTATCAATAGAAATAGTATTTAGCGTCATATCAGTTTCTTCAGCAATTTCTTCTAAAGTTAATCCTTGAGCTAAAAGATCATCAATGTCGGTTACCATTTCATTTATTAATAGGCGGCTTTCTTCACCCACAAACTCTGCAGTTAGTTCTTCACGTGCATCGCTATATTTAATATGTTGTGCTAAAGTAATTGCATTAATACGAAATAATGCTGGGCCTAAATCAGTGTCGACTGGACCATAGATGCCAATTTCGTTGGCTTCAAATAATAATGCATCAACACTGGAACTTAATTGTCCTTTTTCAACATCGCCTAAGTCAATATCTTCTATTGTAAGACCTCGACTGGCTACTATTTGGTCAAATGTTGTAATTTTTTTAGAAATTTGATTTTTTGCGTCTTTCGCAGAATTTATAGTTTCAAAAATAATTCTATCAACAGAACGTCTTTCCGGTTTATTGAATCTATCTGGCTGATTATTATAACTTTCCTCAATTGATCCTTCTGGTACTTTAACTGCGCCAGTTAACATTTCAGGACTTAGCATTACATAGGTCATTTTTCTTGTTAACAATGTTGTATAGGATGCTGGATTATCATTGTAATGCGTAGTTAGCTGCAATTCATTAGGATTTGTAGAACGCTCGGTTAATAATGTTGTTTCAATGTTCGCCCATTCAAAGCTACGCTCTTCTCGCGCATGCTTTATTAAAGTTAAAGCGTGAGAATTAGGTGTTTTTGCTCCTGAAGAAATCGCGCCTTCAATTAAGCCACGTGCTATCGCTTTTCGCGTCTGTAATTCATATTCTTTAGTGTTTAAACCACTCCGCTTAAGAGCAAATTCGTAAGCTTCCTTGTCGAACTTTCCAGTAATACTGCTAAACGCTGGTGCAGCCACAATTTCTTTAGCTACTAACGCGTCTCCAACGCTTAATCCTAGTCTAGCAGCTTCATTTGATAAAGCCGCACTTGAAACTACATTTTCCAACGCTTCTGCTTGTAAACCATAATTAAGAACCTCTTGAGCCGTTACCTGGCGTCCAATTTGGCGAGATATATTTTGAACAGTATTTCGGAGACTTTGCGCATAGGATGTCACAGGAATTGGCTCTTCGCCTACTGAGCCGATTGAATTGACTCGCGCTCCCCCAACACCGCCTGACGCAAAGCCAACGAGCCCCAAGGCTAATAGACCCATAAGGCCATAAACAAATGGTTGATTTTTTTTACTGGATCGCATTGAAGAAAGCATAAATCTAGACCTTTGAAAGCATAAGTTAAGATGTTTTAAGCAACTGTCTGGCAGGAGGCAAGTTAAGACTGATATATCATGTAATTTTGACGCCTTGACGAGGAGCGTAATTTACTGGAATAGGGCATCATGGCAAAACCTCCTATTCTTACTTTATCCGATATTACGCTTTCTTTTGGTGGAAATCCCGTATTTGATGGTCTTGGTATGACAGTCCAAGAAAGTGATAGGGTTTGTTTAGTAGGCAGAAACGGATCTGGTAAATCTACTTTAATGAAAGTTATTGCTGGAATAATTGAACCAGATCAAGGAAACATATTTTTACGCCCTGGTCAAACTGTGGGATATATGGACCAACACCCAGATCTCAGTTCATTTGAAACTTTGGGAGATTATGCCCGTTCTGAACTTGACGAAATGGATGCATATAGAGTTGATATTATAGCTGAAGGGTTGAAATTAGATTTAAATTCATCTCCAAAAACTGCCTCTGGTGGTGAACGCCGTCGTTCTGCTTTGGTTAAAATTATGGCTGAAGAGCCTGAATTGATGTTATTAGATGAGCCTACAAACCACTTAGATATTGAAGCTATTCAATGGCTTGAGACAGAATTACGCCAAACTAAACAAGCTTTCATTTTGATTTCACATGACCGAGCATTTCTGCGTAATTTAACACGAGCAACATTATGGGTAGATCGTGGTAAAGTACGTCAAAATCCAAAAGGTTTTGAAGTATTTGAAGATTGGCGCGACAAAACCTTTGAAGAGGAAGATCAGCAGCGCCATAAATTAAATCGATTAATAAAAGCAGAAGCTCGTTGGGCTGTCGAGGGTATTTCTGCGCGTAGAAAACGTAATCAAGGCCGTGTTAGACGTCTGCATGATTTAAAAGATGAAAAGTCTGGCCAAATAAAGCGGCAAGGTGCTGCGGCAATGGCTTTTGCTGATGGGCCTAAATCTGGTAAATTAGTGGTCGATATTGTTGATGTATCTAAGGCATTTGATGATAAAGTAATTGTTGAAAAGCTTACACTTAAAGTTACTCGTGGTGAGCGTATTGCGTTGGTTGGCCCTAATGGGATTGGAAAAACTACAGTTTTAAATATTCTTACTGGGGCATTACAGCCCGATAGTGGTACTGCTAAGATGGGTGTAAATCTTTTACCAGCAATATTTGATCAAAACCGTTCGGCTTTAAATCCAAAACAAACGCTTTGGGAAAGTTTAACTGAAGATAAAGATCTAGGTGTTTCTGGCAAGAATGACCAAATTATGGTACGTGGTATGCCTAGACATGTTGTTGGATATTTAAAGGAATTTCTTTTTGATGAAAACCAAGCTAGAGGCCCAGTATCTGTATTGTCAGGTGGTGAAAAAGCGCGCTTATTATTGTCACGTATAATGGCGCGTGAAAGCAATTTGTTAGTTATGGATGAGCCGACAAACGATCTCGACGTTGAGACTTTAGATCTATTGCAAGAAATTTTAGACAGTTATGACGGTACTGTATTATTAGTAAGCCACGATCGAGATTTTTTAGATAGGGTAGCAACTACAACTTTGGCTTTTGAGGGAAATGGAATTGTTATACCTTATGCAGGTGGTTGGACTGATTATCAAATTCAAAAAAAATTGAATGGTAATATTGATGTTGAAATGAAACCTAATAAGAAAAAGTCTCAAAAAAAAGAAAATATTATAACATCAAAATTAGTTAGTGATGTTATGACTTTTGCTCAAACAGATAGGTTAAGTAAGTTACCAAACATAATTGAGCGTACAGAAGCAGAAATATTAAAACTAGAAGAATTTTTATCTCAACCCAATCTATTTACTGAATATCCTGAGAGATTCCAAAAAGCTACGGATGCACTAATTGAGCGACACGAAATATTAGCTAAATTAGAAAATGAGTGGATTGAATTAGAAGCTTTATCTGACATTTCTTGATTTAAGCGTACTTTTTTGACCGTAATAACTTGTTTCAGAACCGTTCACTCCAGAAAATTTTCGAATTTTTGAAAGTATTTCATTGAGTTCAGCTAGGCTTTGTGCACCCACGTCAACAATCATATCCCATTTTACGTTAGTTGTGTGAATAGTATAAACTTGTTGTAATAAAAGTAGTTTTTGACGAATTATATGTGCACCAGTTCCTTCTATTTGTTGCATCACTAGACCACGCACTGGAGCACAATCTGAGTTTCAATGCATAACATTTAAAGTTGATTGTGGCATAAACAAAGTATGCCTTTACGGCATAGATACAGAAGCAATAAATAAGGTTATGTCAAATTTGACAGGCTTAGGTTTAGACGTAATAGCCTGCACAACGCCAGTGGAGGCTATTTCCGGAGCAGAAATTATTATAACCTATTCTGCAGGTAAGCAATGCGCGATTATTTTTAGTGATAATATGATCGGTGCAGGTGTACATATTAATGCTATTGGTGGAGGTTGCCTTGGTAAGACTATATTACATAGCAATATCTTGCGGCGTTATAATATTTTTGTAGAGTACCCACCTGAAACGCGTATTAAGGGTGAAATACAATATCTTCCTGAAGATCACCCTGTTACTGAAATTTGGAAGGTTGAGGCCGGTACTATTGTTGGGCTAAAAAATGATCAGAAAATAATGCTAGTTGATTCAGTTGGCTTTGCAACTGAAGATTTTACGTCTTTGCGCCATGTATTAAAAATATTCAGGAAGCAGAGTTCTTTGAGTGGCTAGACATGTTAGCGTACCCTGATAATCCTCATGATTTATTTGTATTGCTACTTCGTGCTAAATAGTAGCACCATTTAAATATAGTTTATTTAAGTTATAACTAAATATTAGTTATAAGTGGAACATTTAAAAATATTTTAAACGTCTAAATCTTCAACAAACTTTGCATTTTCTTGAATGTACTGGAACCTTAATTCGGGTTTTTTGCCCATTAATCTTTCGACAAGATCATCTGTTTGTCCAGGCTCATCCTCATCAATATTTATGCGGATTAATTGGCGAGATATTTTATTCATGGTGGTTTCTTTTAAGTCTTTAGCATCCATTTCACCAAGCCCTTTGAAGCGAGAAATGTCTATTTTACCTCTACCACCTAAGCCTTTATCTATCATTGTATTTTTTTCAACTTCATCCATGCAGTATACGCGACGTGCGCCTTGGGTGAGGCGGAATAATGGTGGGCAAGCCATATAGAGATGACCGTTATCAATTAAAGGGCGCATTTGGGTAAAGAAAAAAGTCATCAAAAGAGATGCAATGTGGGCGCCATCTACATCCGCATCAGTCATTATTATAATTTTTTCATACCGTAGGTCATCAATGTTAAATTTAGTGCCTGTTTGAACACCCAACGCTTGGCATAAATCATTAATTTCATTGTTAGCGGACATTTTGTTACTGGCCGCACCTAAAACATTAAGAATTTTACCTCGTAAAGGCAAAAGCGCTTGTGTTTTACGGTCTCGAGCCATTTTTGCTGAGCCTCCAGCAGAGTCACCTTCAACAATAAATAATTCAGTCCCTTCACGCGTATTTTTTGAACAATCTGTAAGCTTTCCCGGCAACCTTAGCTTTTTTGTTGCTGACTTTCTTGCTGTATCTTTTTCTTGTTTTCTCCGTAAACGTTCCTCAGCTTTAAGTACCATATAGTCAAGAATTGCACCTGCTGATTTATTGTTTGATGCTAACCAATTATCAAAATGGTCTCGTACAGAGTTTTCAATCCACTTTACGGCTTCAGTAGTTGCTAGGCGATCTTTTGTTTGACCAACAAATTTTGGTTCTGAAATGAAACAAGATACAAGCGCACAGCCACCTCCCATAACATCGTCTCGTGTTATGGATGCAGCTTTTTTGTTATTTACTAGTTCACCGTAAGCTTTAATACCCTTTAATACAGCTGACCAAAATCCACTTTCATGCGTACCACCTTCAGGTGTTGGGACTGTATTACAATAAGATTGTGTAAAACTATCGCGTGAGGGCGTCCAGTTTATGGCCCATTCCACGTTACCAACAACTTCACGACCAAATTTTTCAGAAAATTTAACTTTACCAGCAAACGGTATCTCAGAGTATACGGATGCGCCTTCTAAACGTTCATTTAAATAATCCGCAAGGCCGTTTGGAAATTTGAAGGTATCTGTTAGGGGCGTGTCATCACCCATTGTTAGACACTCTCTGGCAACTCTCCATCTGATTTCAACACCAGAAAATAAATATGCTTTTGATTTAGCCATATCATAAAGGCGTTTTGGCTTAAATTTAATTGAATTTCCAAATATTTCAGGATCAGGATGAAATGATACAGACGTGCCGCGACGATTTTGAGTAGGGCCAAGGTTCTGTAGTGATCCTTGAGGTAATCCACGAGAAAACTCTAGGGCGTACAATTCACGATTTTTTGCAACTTCGACACGCACATAATCTGAAAGTGCGTTTACAACAGAAGATCCTACTCCGTGAAGGCCACCAGATGTTTCATAGTTATCACCTGAAAATTTTCCACCAGCATTAAGTGTGCAAAAAATGATTTCAAGTGCAGATTTTTCCGGAAATTTTGGGTGCATATCAACCGGTATACCACGGCCGTTGTCTCTAACTGTAACATGAAAATTTTCGTGTAGTTCGACTTCAATCCAAGTTGCGTGTCCAGCAACAGCTTCGTCCATAGAATTATCAATAATTTCAGCAACCATATGGTGCAAGGCACGGTCGTCTGTACCGCCAATATACATACCTGGTCGTAATCGTACATGCTCCATATCTTCTAATACTTGAATAGAAGAAGCATCATAAGATTTATCTAAGGGGATTTCGTCAGTAAATAGGTTATCGGCCATTTTGGGCTCTTTGATTCCATGTTTGTTTATTTTTATATCAATACAGGAGTTCAAAGAGTTTGGGTATAGGCTTGAAAGAAAAATAGATAATAATTTGAACCCAATAGTTTTTAGATATTCTATATTTAGTTGATATTTTTAATGCATTCCGCAATTTATATACAGAAATTAATAAGCCTCCCCCATTAGGTGTGGGCAAAATGGATAAGTAGTCAAGTTTTCATGCCCATTTTCTGTAATTAAAACTTGATCTTCTAATTTTATAGAAAAATCGCCACCCTCAGGCGAAACTAATGCTTCGGCACATAAAACCATACCAGGTTGTAATTCGTAATCAAACGCACCTTCAACATATTCTTTTGAATATGTAATTAGAGGCCATTCATCACATAATCCAACGCCGTGGAAGCGGCACCCATATTGGCCCGTTACATACTTTTGATCTAATTGATGCCCTTTAAACGTCAAGTCACTTAGTGGCACACCTGGTTTTAGCATTTCTATGTTTGTCATAATATGTTCATGGGCATGCCGCATTGCATAAACCATGTCATGTCTTGGTTTATCATCACCAATCCACCAGGTGCGTGATATGTCGATACAGATACCGTAACATCCAATTAAATCTGTATCGAAGGCTAAAATTTCATTATTCTGTAATTGACGTGGACCACATTCTTGAAACCATGGGTTTGTTCGGGGTCCAGTTGTTAGCAGACGTGTTTCTATCCATTCGCCACCTCTTGAGATGTTGGCTCGATGTAGCTCTGCCCATATTTCATTTTCAGACATTCCAATACTTAAAGAGTTTTCCATCTTTTTTACTGCAGTTTCACATGCGAAGTTAGCACAGCGCATCGCTAAAATTTCATCTGGACCTTTTATGGATCTTGACTTTTCTGTGCATTCCTCTCCTTCCATTATTGCAAAGCCTTGGGTTTCTAAAGCACGGATCCCATGTAGCATTCCTTTGTCTAGACCTAAGCGCATATTGCCATCGCCATGAGTTGATATTAGTTCAGCTACTTCCTTAGAAAATGAATCTGCAGCAATATCGACCTTATCACCGCGATCAAAGTAGAAAAGATCGGCCCCTGAGCGTTGCTCACGTACTAATGGATTAAATTTAGATAAGAAGGGAGAGTTTTTATAATCCCAAATAACCATATATCCATCTGCACAAATCAATACTGCTCTAAATGGATTATGAGTATTCCAAAGTTGCATATTAGTGCTGTCGGTTGCATATCTAATGTTTAATGGATCAAACATTAATAGACCGCCCCAATCTCGTTCCACAATATTTTGAGTTAAACGTTTCCAACGGTATTCGCGCATACGCTCAAGGTTAGGGAATATTAGGCCAGCAGTTTCCCACTCTCTTATTGCTAAAAGTGATGGTCCTATTTCAATACGGTCAGAATTATTAGGTGTTCCATCGGGAAGGTGTGTACCTTTTAATGGGTCTATTTTGCGAATATTTGAATAATTTGACTTCATTTTAATACCTCCACAATTATGGAAAACAATAAATGCAATCTTTGCTTGCTCATAAACGACACTGAGATTGGTTTTCATGGTCTGTTTTATTTGATGTTTTGAAGTGTAAGCTATAAACACGATATTATTTTTTTAGATTGAGTTTTATTTTTAAAATGCGATGTTTGGATAATGAAACATAATTTTAGCCATATTTTCCAAAATAATTTACCAATTTCACCTTGGCATGAATTACACTTAAAAAGACTTCCAGGTATTAATCCATTAGATCGAAAAGACTGGATCTTGGTTGACAATGCATTTGATAAACAAATGGCTTATGCTGATTACTTATTACGCAATAATCTCAATTCTGTTTTATTAATTGATATTTGTGCAGAAGATTCTGCTCGTGAATTGTTATCACATGTTTTAAAAGCATTAATGGGCCTTGATGGCTATTTAGTGAATTCAAGCACAGTTCAGCGGCCAGATAGTGTGATAGTGAAAATAGATTGGGATCAAGCGCTTAAAACTGCAAGATCATTAGTTCAGCAAGATCTTTGTATAATGTTACCCTCAGGTGATGAATATGTTTTAGTTGGAGCTGCTATGTGTTTTCCGGCTAGTTGGACGTTATCAGAGAAGTTTATGCGCCCAATGACTAGTATTCATGAACCTGTTGAAGAATATTCTGCTGATCTTGCTAAGCGCATAGACCGTATATTTAAGTTAATGCGCCCTGAACAAGATATGTGGAGAGCTAATTGGTTGGTTTATGACGACCCAGACTTGCATCAGCCTCGTAAAAGACATGAGATTAGGCCACGTAATGTGTCTAAGCAGCAATGGGTGAGAGTTGAACGCCAGTCATTATGTAAATTACCCAATACTCAAGCTATAATATTCGGTATTCATACATCTGTTATCCCATTTTTTGAACTAACTGATATTCAAAAAATGACACTAAAGGCTGTTACATAATAAAAACCCCCGCAAATTGCGAGGGTTTTTATTATTAAATATATGTAATTTATTAACAGCTATAGTACATCTGAAATTCCACTGGGTGGGGTGTATGTTCGTACAATGTATTTTCTTCTTCTTTGAGCTCAATGTATCCGTCAATTTGAGATTTAGTGAATACACCACCTTCAACCAAATAATCATGGTCTGCTTTTAGTTCTTCTAAAGCTTCGCGAAGTGAACCACATACTGTAGGAATTCCTGCTAACTCTTCAGCGGGTAAGTCATATAAATCCTTGTCAGAGGCTGGCCCCGGATCAATTTTATTCCGTATTCCATCCAGGCCTGCCATTAGCAAAGCTGAAAAGCAAAGGTAAGGGTTTGCTGCTGGATCAGGGAAGCGAGCTTCAACACGTTTTGCTTTTGGAGATTCAGCCCATGGAATTCTCACGCATCCAGAGCGGTTACGTGCTGAATATGCACGTAATACGGGTGCTTCAAAGCCAGGAATTAGACGTTTATAGCTATTTGTGGATGGATTAGTGAATGCATTTAGTGATTTAGCATGCTTCAATATACCGCCAATGAAATATAATGCATCATCAGACAGGTCAGCATATTTATCCCCTGCAAACAATGGTTTGCCTTCTTTCCAGATTGACATGTTTACATGCATGCCAGTGCCATTATCACCATATATAGGCTTTGGCATAAATGTGGCGGACTTCCCGTAAGCATGAGCAACATTATGTATGATGTATTTGTATTTTTGAAGTTCGTCGGCTTGCTTTACTAATGTGCCAAAAACTAAACCCAATTCGTGCTGGCAAGATGCAACTTCATGATGATGTTTGTCTACTTTCATACCAATATTTTTCATAGTAGAAAGCATTTCACCACGCAAATCTTGTGCTGCATCTGTTGGATTTACGGGGAAGTAACCGCCCTTAATTCCTGGACGATGCCCCATATTACCCATTTCAAATTCAGTGTCTGTATTCCATGAAGCATCTGCTGCATCAACTTCGTAAGAAACTTTATTGATAGAGTTTGAATAACGAACATCATCAAACAAAAAGAATTCTGCTTCTGGACCCCAAAATGATGTATCGCCAATGCCCGAAGCTATTAAATATTCTTCTGCACGCATTGCTGTTGATCGAGGGCAACGTTCGTAAGTTTCACCTGTATCTGGTTCAACTACGTGACAATGAACACAAATTGTTTTTTCTGCATAGAATGGATCCAGATATGCACTTTCGCAGTCTGGTATCAATTTCATGTCAGATTCTTCAATTGATTTCCAACCCGCTATTGAAGATCCGTCAAACATGAAGCCGCCTTCAAGAAAATCTTCATCGACTTCGTCATTGATGACTGTTACATGTTGTAGGCGACCTCGGGGGTCTGTGAAGCGAATATCCACATATTTAATATCCTCGTCTGCTATGCGTTTTACGAGATCTTTAGCACTCATTGTGAGTTCCTTTCTGACTGTTCTTAAATTAAAGAGCGTCTACACCATTTTCACCGGTGCGGATGCGAATTGCTTGTTCAATTGTAGAGACAAAAATCTTTCCATCTCCTATTTTATCCGTGCGAGCGGCATTAATTATTGCTTCGATTACAGAGTCTAACTGTTCGTCAGAAATAACAACTTCAATTTTTACTTTTGGGAGAAAATCTACAACATACTCTGCACCACGATATAATTCTGTGTGACCTTTTTGACGTCCAAATCCTTTAGCTTCTATAACTGAAAGACCTTGAACGCCAACTTCTTGAAGCGCTTCTTTGACTTCATCAAGCTTAAAGGGCTTGATTATAGCTTCGATCTTTTTCATTTAAATACCTTCTGATTAATAATCTTTTAACCTGTTTAATAATCTTTTAACCTGTCCATCATTTTTAAATAATTTGTGCAATTCGAGATGAATACAATACATGTATTTATTTAATCTTTATAACGATGGTGTATAAATATTAAGCATAATGGCTAATATTTAATCATTAAATAAACAAAGATTTATTGGTTACTATTATTGCAGTAGAATATAATTCATAATATCATTATTTTTAATTAGCATAAATAATTTTGATAATAAATACAGTTAATTATAGATTTTATCATTAATAATAATAAAAATTATTTATTATTATTAAGGCTGTTTGTTAATTTTTAGTTAGTAATTTTTATTATTTTATTATTTTCAGCAGAACTTTTTTAGACTTATATTTTTTATAATTTATATGCATTTTCTACTGGTAACAGATTACGCCTTAAGCTAGAACTCGAAAAAATCATTAATATTGATTTTCTAAGTGCGGGTGTGGCGGAATGGTAGACGCACCAGATTTAGGTTCTGGCGCCGCAAGGCGTGAAGGTTCAAGTCCTTTCACCCGCACCAC
>CAJWNQ010000025.1 GCA_913043905.1 uncultured Paracoccaceae bacterium
CGATACACCAAAAACACCATCATATGATGGTCCACAGATTTCTATAGAAGAGGAAATGAAAACCTCTTACTTAGATTATGCCATGTCGGTTATTGTAAGTCGTGCCATTCCTGATCTTAGAGATGGCCTGAAGCCTGTCCATAGACGAATTTTATACGCAATGCATGAAAACGGATATACTCATTCAAAATCATATCGTAAATCTGCTAAATCAGTAGGTGATGTTATGGGAAGTTATCATCCACATGGTGATAGTGCTATTTATGATGCTTTAGTACGTATGGCTCAAGATTTTTCAATGTCTCTGCCATTAATTGATGGACAGGGAAATTTTGGCTCTATGGATGGTGATAACGCTGCTGCTATGCGTTACACTGAAGCGCGATTAGACAAGCCATCAGAATATCTCTTATTAGATATTGATAAAAATACTGTAAATTTCCAAGATAATTATGATGGCAAGGAGTCAGAACCTACTGTTCTACCTGCACGTTATCCAAATATGTTGGTAAATGGCGCGGGCGGAATAGCTGTTGGTATGGCTACTAATATTCCACCTCATAATTTGGGCGAAGTAATCGATGCTACCTTAGCACTTATAGAAAACCCTGATATGTCTAGTATTGATTTGATGAAATACGTTCCTGCACCTGACTTCCCTACAGGTGCTATGATTTTAGGACGCGCAGGTGCAATTAAAGCATATAATGAAGGCAGGGGATCTGTAATAATAAGAGCCAAAACTCGTGTCGAAGAAATACGCAAAGATCGTTATGCTATTGTTATTGATGAGATTCCTTATCAGGTAAACAAAGCTACAATGATCGAAAAAATTGCTGAGTTGTCCAGAGATAAAAAGATTGAAGGTATATCACACGTACAGGATGAATCTGATCGTGTTGGTGTTCGCGTTGTAGTTGAATTAAAACGTGATGCTACTGCTGAAGTTGTTTTGAACCAATTATTCCGATTTACTCCTTTACAGACTTCATTTGGCTGTAACATGCTTGCTTTAAATGGCGGCAAACCTGAACAGTTAACATTATTTAAATTCCTTAATTACTTTGTTGGGTTTCGTGAGGAAGTAGTTGCTCGTAGAACAGCTTTTGAATTAAATAAAGCTCGTGAACGCAGTCATATATTATGTGGCTTAGCAGTAGCTGTATCAAATGTTGATGAAATTGTTGCAACTATTAGAGGATCAAATGATCCAGCAGAAGCCCGCGAAAAATTAATGACACGCCTGTGGCCTGCAGCTGAAATAGCTCAATATATAACACTAATTGATGATCCGAGTCATACTTTGAATGAAGATAAGACCTATAATTTATCAGAAACACAGGCACGAGCAATTTTGGAACTAAGGCTACAACGTTTGACGGCCATGGGTGTAAAAGAGGTCACTGACGAATTAGAAGATTTGGCCAGCAAAATTCAAGATTATTTAGATATTCTTCGCTCACGAGAACGAATTATGGCTATTATTTCTGCTGAATTGCTTGAAGTGCGGGAAAAATTTGCTGTTCCTCGCCGAACTGAAATTATAGAATGGGCTGGTGATATGGATGATGAGGATCTTATCGAAAAAGAAGATATGGTCGTCACTATAACTAACTCTGGCTATATAAAACGTACAAATCTTGCAGAATTCAGGGAACAAAAACGTGGCGGTAAAGGCATTCAGGGTATGTCTACAAAAGATGAAGATTTT
Source organism: uncultured Paracoccaceae bacterium (assembly GCA_913043905.1). GTDB lineage: Bacteria > Pseudomonadota > Alphaproteobacteria > Rhodobacterales > Rhodobacteraceae > Amylibacter. The sequence continues at coordinate 1,712 of CAJWNQ010000025.1, forward strand.
GTCACAAACATGTTTGTTGCGAATACGCACACAGCACTATTGTTTTTTACAACTGATGGCATGGTATATAAGCTAAAGACATGGCGTTTACCACTTGGTGGCCGTAATGCTAAAGGTAAAGCAATTGTGAATATTCTGCCTATTGATCCAGGTGTTTCTATAGCGGCACTAATGCCAATAGATGCACCTGATGATGAGTGGGGTAATCTTCAGATAGTATTTGCTACCGATGATGGTGGTGTTCGTCGGAATGCTTTGTCAGACTTCACAAATGTGAAATCAAATGGTAAAATTGCAATGAAACTACCGGAGAGTGTTTCTATTGTTAATGTACGAATAGCCACAGAATCTGATGATTTTCTATTAACTACATCATTAGGTAAAGCAATTCGCTTCCCAACAACTGATGTGCGTGTATTCAAAGGTAGAGATTCTACTGGTGTCAGGGGAATAAAATTAGCCAAAGAGGATAGTGTAGTATCGATGGCTGTAATTCGCCATGTTGAGGCTACGTCTGAGGAGCGAACAGCATTTTTTAAGATGAGACGTGCATTAACTGAGAGTGAAACACCTGAAAATGATATAAATAATGAACGATATGATGAATTAGCAGCCTTAGAAGATTGGATTTTGATTATAACATCTGGTGGGTATGGTAAAAGATCATCCGCACATGAGTACCGTGTCTCTGGACGGGGAGGGCAAGGTGTTGCTGCAGCTAATTTAGATCGTAGAGACGATACTGTAGTTGCTGCATTTACAGTACACGAAGAAGATCAAATAATGTTAGCAACTTCTACTGGTCAATCGATCCGTTGTCCTGTTTCCGGCATTTCACTACAAGGTCGATCATCTTCTGGAGTGAGAGTTTTTAATACTAAAGATGCTGAAAAAGTAGTATCGGTTGCTTATATAGCTGATACTGACGAACAAGATGAACATGAAAAAGTTCTATCTGATAGTGAATAATCAAAAAAAATGACACATTAATTAGAGCCAGTATAATTCTGGCTCTTTTCTTTTCCCATTTGTAATCGTAAACCGCACACATGACAAAACCTATTCATATTATTGGCGGCGGAATGGCCGGATCAGAAGCAGCATGGCAAATAATCAATGCTGGAATACCTGTTATTTTGCACGAAATGCGCCCTAAAGTTGAGACGTTTGCCCATCAGACACAAGATTTAGCTGAAATGGTTTGCTCTAATTCATTTAGATCGGATGATGATGAAGCTAATGCCGTTGGTTTACTGCATTGGGAAATGCGTGCAGCAAATTCAATTATTATGGAAATGGGAGATAAACACGCCCTACCCGCTGGATCGGCATTAGCTGTAGATAGAGAAGCTTTTTCTTGTGCTGTAACAAAAATGCTTATGAAACACCCTTTATTAACTGTGGATCGAAATGAAGTTCATGGGCTACCCCCTAAAGAATGGGGCAGTACCATTATTGCCACAGGTCCATTAACATCTAAAGATATGGCAAATGATATTCTGGCTAAGACAGATCAGAAATCTTTAGCATTTTTTGACGCAATTGCACCAATTGTATATGCTGATAGTATCGATATGTCTAAGGCTTGGATGCAATCTCGTTATGATAAAGGCGATACAGAAGAAGAACGTACAGCTTATCTTAATTGTCCAATGGATAAAGATACGTATGAAAATTTCATAGATGCTTTGTTGCTAGCAGAAAAAACTGAGTTTAAAGAATGGGAAAAAGACACACCATATTTCGATGGATGTTTGCCAATTGAAGTTATGGCTGAACGCGGGCGTGAAACACTACGCTGGGGCCCAATGAAGCCTGTGGGTTTAACCAACCCTCATCAACCTCAGATAAAAGCACATGCAGTTGTTCAATTGCGTCGGGACAATGCTTTAGGAACGTTATTTAACATTGTTGGGTTTCAAACTAAGATGAAATATAGTGAACAAGCGCGGGTTTTATCAATGATACCTGGTTTGGAAAATGCACAGTTTGCACGCCTTGGTGGTATACATAGAAATACTTTTATTAATTCACCATTGCTGTTAGATAACCAAATGAGGCTTAAATCACGGCCTGACGTTAGGTTTGCAGGACAAATCACTGGTGTTGAAGGATATGTTGAAAGTGCTGCAATGGGATTACTAGCAGGAAGATTAGCGATTGCTGAATACTGCGAAAAAACCTGTATTAGCCCACCAAATACAACTGCAATGGGTGCTCTAATCAGCCATATAACAGGTGGTGCAGATGCAAAAAACTTTCAGCCTATGAATGTTAACTTTGGATTGTTCCCTCCAATTGATAACGTTAAAGGTGGGCGACGTAATAGAAAAGATCGTTACAAAGCTTATACAGATAGAGCTAAAGACGATTGGACAAATTGGTTAAGTGCCATTTAAATTGATTAAATAGGGGTAAACCTTAAATGATAATCGAACGCTTTGCGCCATCACCAACTGGTTTTTTACATTTAGGCCATGCCTACTCTGCCTATTTGGGCTATAAATCAGCACAAAATGTAGAAGATAAGTTCTTATTACGAATTGAAGACATTGATTTGAATAGATCAAAGAAAAAATATGAGAACCAGATTTATAATGATTTACATTGGCTTGGTATAAAATATGAAGAGCCTGTCCTCCTGCAATCAACTCGCCTAAATATTTATAATAAAAATTTGAAACAGCTTTGGAAATCTCAACATCTTTTTGCTTGCAATTGCACTCGTAAAGACATTGTAATTGCTGCAGCTCCACAAGAGAATGGAGTACCCTTAGCTGGTCCTGACGGTATAATTTATCCAGGTACTTGTTTAGGTAATCATCAACCCCTGGATATGCCTCAAGATGCATTAAGATTAAATATGCATAATATTAAAAAAAACGAATTCTTCTTTGATGATATAGAGTTTGGTAAAGTATCTTTTACTAAAAAAGATGTTATTGATAATATAGGTTCCGTTGTCATAGCACGCAAAGATATTGGTATTTCATATCATTTATCTGTTGTTTTAGATGATGCATTTCAAGGGATTACTCATGTAACGCGAGGTGCTGATCTATTAGAAGCTACTAAAATTCATGTTATTTTACAACATTTATTAGGGTTACCAACACCTATCTACCGCCACCATAGGTTAATTCGAGACAATACTGGCCGACGTCTCGCTAAAAGAGATGAATCAAAATCGATTAAATCATATCGTGAAGCAGGATTTACTCCAAAAGATATAATTTCAATGTTTGATTAAGTTTCTGGCTTAATTAATATACTTTCGTGTCCATTTTGGATCTCTGTATAAAAGCAATGTCTACGGTTTGTATGACATGCCGGCCCATTTGGAGTTACTAATAATAGTAGGCAATCTCTATCACAATCTATACGAATTTTTCTTATTTTTTGAGTGTTTCCAGAAGTTAATCCTTTAACCCATATACACTGACGAGAACGTGACCAAAAAGTGGCTGTACCAGTTTCTAGGGTTTGCAATATAGCATCTTCGTTCATCCAAGCCATCATAAGTACTTCACCAGTAGAAAAATCCTGAACGATTGTGGGGATGAGTCCTCTATCATCAAGTTTTAGTGAGGTAACATCAAATTTTGCCATTTGTTAATTCTTTCCCTTTGCACTTTATCATTCTTGACCTAGATAGGATTAATATAACTGTGTTTAAAGGCAAAAATAACATGTCTAATAATTCTGATATGATTAATCTCTACTCTAAACGCATTTTAGAGTTTGCGGGTAATATCCCCCTCACTGAACCGTTAGATGATTTCAATGGGTCTGCGACCCGTCGATCACCATTATGTGGATCAAATCTCCAAGTTTGGATAAAGGTTAAAGATAATCAGATTGTTAAATACTCGCATGATGTAAAAACTTGTGCTTTAGGTCAAGCATCTGCATCTATATTTGCATCAAAGATTATTGGGTTAAAAAAAGATTTAGTACTAAAGGGACGCGACCAATTATTTGAAATGCTTACAAATAATGGTCCTTTCCCAGATATTCCATTTAGTAATTTAGAAGTATTATTACCAGCAGTAGCATATAGAAATCGTCATGCTTCGATTATGCTGTGTTTTGAAGCAACTCTAGATGCATTAAATAACGCTACTTAAAAATAATTTATTTAACCTTTAACTTCTGAAATTACATTCATATCACCCGCTAACCCACTGAAAGTAAGTGTATATATTCGTCTGCTCCCATAAGGTATAATAGGTTTCGAACTGCTTTTCCACGCGAACCCGTCAAATCTGGATCCGAAGATATTATCATACGGGCGTCATCCTGCGCTAATTTCATCAATTCAGACTGTGTTTCTAAATTAGCTATTCGAAATTGAGGCAATCCAGATTGAGCAACACCTAAAACATCACCGGCACCCCTCAACTTTAGATCAACATCTGCAATTTTAAATCCATCATTAGTTTCTCGTATAGCTTCCAAACGCTTTTGAGCTGTTTTACCTAAAGGCGGTGCATAAAGTAATAAACATGTTGATGCATCAGAACCACGTCCTACGCGGCCGCGTAACTGATGAAGTTGACTTAATCCAAACCGCTCAGCATGTTCAATTACAATTATAGATGCATTTGGTACATCTACTCCTACTTCAATGACGGTTGTTGCAACCAGCACTTTTATTCTTTTATTTATAAAGTCAGCCATAACTTTATCTTTTTCTGAACCAGACATTTTTCCATGCACTAACCCAACGTTTTCAACACCTAATTCTTTCTTTAAGTCGATCGCCCTATTTTCAGCAGCGGCTAAGTCTAAATAATTGCTTTCTTCAACTAATGGGCACACCCAGTATGCTTGTCGTCCATCATTTATAGCTATACGTAATCGTTCAATAACTTGCTTTAAGCGTGTATTAGCAACTAAAACAGTATCAATAGTTTGTCGCCCTTTAGGTTTTTCATCAAGTTCAGAAAGCTCCATATCTCCATAATTTGTTAATGCAAGAGATCTTGGGATTGGTGTCGCTGTCATTACAAGAATATCAACAGCATCTCCTTTTGAACCTAAATCCATACGTTGACGAACGCCAAAACGATGTTGCTCGTCGATCACTGCCAAACGAAGATCGTTAAACTCTACCTTTTTCTGGAATACAGCATGTGTACCTACTAATATTTGAATTTTTCCAGCAGCTAATGCTTCTAATTTTGCATCACGTTCCTTACCCTTATCTCTACCTGTAAGGCTTTCTAGAACTATACCAGCACACTCCGCCATTGGCTTTAGATTTGCCTCATGTTGTTTGGTGAGTATTTCAGTTGGAGCCATAATAACGGCTTGCCCTCCTGCTTCGACAGCTTTTATCATTGCTATCATAGCAACCAAAGTTTTACCTGAGCCCACATCACCTTGAAGTAATCGATTCATCCGCAAGGGTTCAGTTAAATCTTTTTCAATTTCTAAAATGACACGTCTCTGCGCTCCAGTAATTTTGAAAGGAAGCACATCTAAGACTTTTTTAGTCATATTTCCATTACCAGTATTCGCTATACCTTTAGATTTCCGTAGTGACGCTCGAGCTATAGAAAGCGTCAATTGATGTGAGAGCATTTCATCATATGCTAAGCGTTGTCTGGCTGGCGAATTATCTAATATATCTTCTAATTTGATAGGTGAGTGTCCAGCATGCAATGCTTCTGTCCAATTTGGCCATTTATATTTTTCTATTATTGGAATTGAAATCCATTCAGGTAAGCTTGGTAAGGTATTTAAAATTTGCTGATTAGCTTTGAAAAAGTTTTTTTGAGTAACTCCCGCCGTTAATGGATATATTGGTTCTGATAATGGTATTTTATTTCTTTCATCAGGAAAGCAAACAAAATCAGGGTGTGTCATTTGTGCTTTTCCATCGAAAAACTCAATTTTTCCAGAAACTAATCTACGCTGACCAAGAGGAAAGGTTTCGCGTAGCCAACTCTTTCGTGGATGAAAAAAAACTAATTGAAAGGTATTTTTTACATCACTTACATTAATGCGATATGGCCTGTCTTTGCGTTGGTTTTCGATGTGTTCATCAACCGTGATCTCAACAGTTATAAAATCATGGAGTGCAGCGCCATAAACTGTTTCAATTGGATTTCGAATTAAAATAGAGTTTGGTAATGAAAATAATAAATCTCGAGGCGATATAATGCGAAGTTTAGACAGATTTATGGCAATTTTAGGACCTATTCCCTTTAAATGAGTTATTTGTCTAAACAACGGAAATAAGATTTCAGGCCGATTTACCATTTCAAAACTTATCTATTTTTATTAAATCTAACCAATTTTGTTCTGATAATATCTGAATATCTAATTCTTTTGCCTTTACTGCCTTTGACCCAGCCCCAGGTCCAGCAATAACAATATCTGTTTTTTGAGAAACTGATCCAGAAACCTTAGCGCCTAAACTTTCTGCACGTACTTTTGCTTCGGCTCTAGTCATCAATTCCAAGCTACCAGTAAAAACTACAGTTTTTCCATAAACTATACTGTTCATATTTTCATAAATAATTTCATCTTGAATATCTAATTGTAAAACTAAACGTTCAATGACAGCACGTTGCGCCGAATCTTTAAATGTTGAAACAACTGCATTTGCCAAAACATCTCCCACTCCATCGATCGATAGTAAGTCGTCCCAACTATTTCCATTTAAATTTACTGCAAGATCCATAGCTATTTTTAATTTATTAATTGAACCATAATGTTTTGCTAATAAAGTTGCCGTAGTCTCGCCCACATGACGAATTCCCAAACCAAAAAGCACCTTATTAAGAGAAATTTTACGTTTTATGTTTATAGCATAAAATAAATTATTTGCAGAAGTCTCTCCCCACCCTTCTCTATTTTGTAATTGTTGTATGCCAGAACTATATCGTTTTTGTAGAGTAAAAATATCAGCCGGTTCTTTTATCCAACCTAGCTCATAGAACTGCTCAATTTGTTTAGCACCCAGTCCATCTATATCAAACGCACCTCTAGAAACAAAATGGATTAACCCCTGAACCGCTTGTGCCGGACAGACAAGGCCACCAGTGCATCTAGCAACGCTGTCACCAATCAAGCGTTCACTTAGGCTTTTACATTCCGGGCAAAGTTTAGGGAATATATATGGTTTGCTATTTAAAGAACGTTTACTTAAATCTACATTTCTTATTTTTGGTATAACGTCTCCAGCTCGGTAAACTTCCACCCAATCACCTACCCTAATATCACTACCTTTACGTATTTGATTACCCTTAGAATCTCTGCCTTCAATATAATCTTCATTATGTAATGTTGCGTTTGATACAATAACTCCACCCACGTTTACAGGCTTCAAGCGTGCAACAGGTGATAGGGCACCTGTTCTTCCCACTTGAATATCTATAGACTTAATCTGTGTTTGAGCAATTTCAGCTGGAAATTTATGTGCAATTGCCCAGCGAGGCGTGGTTGATCTAAATCCTAGCTTTTCTTGCAAAGTTAAATCATTTACTTTGTAAACCACACCATCAATATCATAACCTAATAGCCCACGCTGACTTTGTATTATTTTATAATGTTCAATTAATTCTGCTGGGCCATCACAAACTTTTGTAAGTTCATTAGTTGAAAATCCAAATTCAGAAAATTTCTGCATTGTATCTATTTGGTTGTTAGAAATAGAAGTTGATATTTCCCCCCAAGCATATGCAAAAAACTTTAGTGGCCTAGATGCAGTAATACGTGAATCTAGTTGTCTCAGTGAGCCCGCTGCAGCGTTACGAGGATTTGCAAATAGTTTTGCATTTTTATCAAGTTGGCGTTTATTTAATTTTTTAAAATCTTCATGGCTCATATAAACCTCACCGCGAACTTCTAAAATATTAGGCGCATTAAAGATTTCCTTAGGGATATTAGTTATTGTTTTCGCATTTTTAGTTACATTTTCACCGACACTTCCATCGCCACGTGTTGTGGCTTGAACCAGCTTGCCATCAACGTATTTAAGTGAGAGCGACAATCCATCAATTTTAGGTTCTGCTGTGTAAGTTAACTTATTAGTCCCTAATCCTAAAAATTTGCGTATTCGAACATCAAAATTATTTACGTCACCGTCATTAAAAGCATTTCCAAGAGATAACATCTTTACAGCATGCTTAGTTTTAGAAAAAGTCTCTAGTGGACTAGCGCCAACTTGATTTGAAACAGTATTATCTAATACTAGATCTGGAAAGTTTATCTCAATACTTAAATTACGCTGTTTAAGTTTATCATATTCGGAATCTAATAAAATAGGTGAATCTAAACTGTGATAGTCTATGTTTGCTATTTTAAGAATATCGTTTAAACGCAATAACTCTGCTGCAGCTTGTACACGATCTAAATTATCAACAGAAATTTCTTCTGACATATTTATGGCCTGAATTACGAGAATATTTTTTAAAATTTAAGCACTACTTAGTCATGCGTAAAGCAAAAACTACGATATTTAAGTTAATTTATTATATTTAGGGATATGAACTAGATTAGACTACAAAAAATACTGCATTAGACTTGAGAGTATGAATATTTTTAATATAAGTGTCTATAAAATGGAATTTACTATGTCACTCAAAACTCCAGAATTAAACTCAATGGGATTTGCTAAAGCACCTAAAGATACACGTGTCTTGGTTGCAATGTCTGGTGGTGTCGATAGTTCAGTAGTAGCGGCTGTGCTTGCTGATGAAGGCTATGACGTTGTTGGAGTTACTTTGCAATTATATGATCATGGAGCAGCATTGGCAAAAAAAGGCGCATGTTGCGCTGGCCGTGATATACATGATGCACGGCGTGTTGCAGATGAGATGGGTTTCCCACATTACGTATTAGATTATGAAAATAAGTTTAAAGAAAGCGTTATAGACGAGTTTGCAGATGCTTATTTAGCTGGGGCTACTCCTGTACCTTGCATTCGTTGCAATGAGCGTGTTAAATTCCGTGATCTTTTAGAGACGGCAAAAGATCTTGACGCAGACTGTATGGCTACAGGCCACTACATACAACGTTTTATGGGAACTGATAAAGCAGAGTTACATAAAGCTGCAGACGGAGATCGCGATCAAAGTTATTTTTTATTCTCAACAAAACAAGAGCAATTAGATTACCTAAGGTTTCCTCTAGGCCATTTAAAATCAAAATCCGAAACCCGTGATTTAGCTCGAAAGTATGGTTTACCGGTTGCGGATAAGCCAGACAGTCAAGATATATGTTTTGTCCCAAATGGATCATATGCCGCAGTAATTGAAAAATTACGGCCAGAAGCCGCCAGCCCAGGAGATATTGTTCATTTAGATGGCAGTATCTTAGGAAACCATAAGGGCATCATAAATTATACAATTGGGCAACGTCGCGGACTTGGTATTGGTGGAGGTGATCCATTATATGTTGTTAAATTAGATGCTAACAATAAACAGGTAATAGTTGGTCCTAAAGATGCATTAGCAACTCGCACAATTACAATAAAAGAAGTTAATTGGTTAGGTGATGATCATTTCACAGATTTAACAGAACGCGTTGTAGCCGTGCGTGTGCGATCTACTCGTACGCCTAAAGAAGCAACAATCCGACCCACATCGGCAACTACGGCCACAGTTGAGCTTTTTGCTGCCGAGGAAGGTATTGCGCCCGGTCAAGCCTGTGTATTTTATGACGTTAATGGAACACGAATATATGGTGGTGGCTGGATAACTAAGAACTAAATAGATATATCATTCTGTAGTATCTCTTAATCTATCACATTCTACAAACATCTCGCGCAAACAGCCTTTGCAGACGTGATTATCAAAATCCTTTGTAGCTGCATTTATGGCTTCAAACTTTGAGCTATATAACATTCCTTTGCCTAACTCATCTAAAACATGAAGACGTTCCAATGATTTAATTAGTGGTTCAAAGTGTGCAACAATCCTAAAACTACCGCCGCGCTCTTTTACATCACGAATAGTCTTTATAAGAAGATCAGCACCAGCAAGATCAATTTTCCCAACTGCTTTAAGAGCTAATACCCAATGTTTTTGACGAAGATTTTGGCTATAAATTTGTTTTAATCGTTTTTCAACATGTTCAACTGATCCAAAAAATAGAGGGCCATCTAAACGCATTATTAAGACTTGGGGACACAAGTCAGATGCTAACGTACCAATATCTCGGAATTTACGTTGTCCATTACCTTGTTGAATAGGCGCTATAATTGGAATTTGTGGCGTAGCACTATCGTATATAAATACACAAAGTGAAGCTATTACACCAACATAAATAGCAAAATCTAATTCTATTAATAAACCAGCTGCTAATGTAAGACATAGAATGACAGTTTCGGGACAGCGTGTTCCTAATATGTGTCGTAACTCTTTTATATCGATTAGCTTCCAAGCTACAAATAAAATCAATCCAGACATTGCTGGTACAGGAATATGGGCAACCCAGGAGCCTATAAACAATAATATTAATGCAAGAAAGAAACTAGCAAAAATACCAGAAATTGGTGTCACAGCGCCAGCAGTAAAATTTACACCACTTCGAGTAAATGATCCAGAACCCGCATAACATTGGAACAGGCCACCAACAGCATTAGACAACCCCTGTCCAACCATTTCTTGATTTGCATCAAACTCTTCTTTACGCCGAACGGCGAATGCCCGACCAATAGAAATTGCCTCTAACAAACCAACTAACGCAATAGCAGCAGCGCCTGGAGCTAAAGCACCGATGTCACTAAAGGCTACGTCTGGTATGTGTAGTGACGGTAACTGATTGGGTATTCCACCTACCATCTCAACTCCAAGGGAAGGCGCATCAAGATAATACGCTAACCCTGATCCTATAATTAAAGCTATTAGAAACCCAGGAAGTTTTGGAAAAAAATTTGCTAATAAAACTGCACTAGTTAATGTTACTAACGATATAATCACTGCTGTTAGATTCATTTCAATAAAGTGTTCACTTAGACGCAATGTACGTTCAATAACGTTACCACCTCGCTCTACATTTACGCCTAAAGCCCCTGCCAATTGGCTAACCATAATTAGTAAGGCTGCGGCAGCTGTAAATGCTGTCATCACAGAGTGTGAAACAAAAGAAACAATGCCCCCAAGCCTACCAATACCACCAGCCATCTGAAATATCCCAACCATTACCGTAACCAATAGTGCCAATTCAACATAACGGGATGTACCAGGTACAGCTACGTCACTTAGGGTTGCAAATAATACTGCTGAAATTGCAGTGGTTGGGCCCGAAATCATTATCATGGAAGACCCGAATATGGCAGCAATAATGGCTGTTATCATTGCTGTGTATAAACCATATTCAGGAGGTAATCCTGCAATTGTTGCAAAAGCTACACCTTGTGGAAGCACAATTGCTGCATTTGTAAAACCTGCAAACGCATCTGAATGAAGAGATTGTGCATTAACTTTAGAAAGCCAATGACGTGCAGGAAAAAAATCTATAAGAAACACTATTATACCAAATGAATTAGATAACTTCCGCTACTCTTTTTAACAGGTTTTGCAACATTAAATTTGATTATTGATATTTTAATCTTGATCCTAAATATATAAACGCCCAAAATAAATAAAAATGGAGAGTAAAAATGTCATTAGATGCCATACTTGATCACATTGATAATGATCTAGAAAATTCAATTGCTCGCTTAATGGATCTGATGAGGATAGAAAGTATATCTACAGATCCTGACTATGCAGAAGATTGCAAAGCTGCTGCAGAATGGCTGGTTAATGATCTTAATTCAATTGGGTTTGATGCTGAAATACGTGTTACTTCGGGTCATCCTATGATTATGGCAACAGGTGGAGCTGGAACTACACATACATTGTTTTATGGGCACTACGATGTACAGCCAGTTGATCCATTATCATTATGGGACAATCCTCCATTTGAGCCTAGCTTGGAAGAAAATAAAAATGGCTCAGTAATCCGCGGGCGTGGAGCATCCGACGACAAGGGTCAATTAATGACATTTATTGAAGCTTGTCGTGCATTTAAAGCGGTAAAAGGCGCCCTTCCATTAAAAATTTCGATCTTTTTTGAAGGTGAAGAAGAGAGCGGTTCTCCATCATTAATACCCTATATGACAGAATATGCTGAAGAATTAAAAGCTGATATTGCACTTATATGCGATACTGGGATGGTTGAGAGAAACACACCTTCTATTGTAACAATGTTGCGCGGGATGGTCAGCCAAGAAATTACTATTAAAGGCCCAAATAAGGATTTGCATTCTGGTATGTATGGTGGGCCATCAATTAACCCAATACGAGTACTAACAAAAGCTCTTGCATCTTTACATGATGATAATGGAGCGGTTACTTTAGATGGTTTTTATGACGCTGTACCAGAATTACCTGAACAAATTATTAACCAATGGAACAATCTTGATTTTGATGAAAATCAATTTTTATCAGAAGTTGGTTTATCAATACCTGCAGGTGAAAAAGGTAGATCTATATTAGAACAAATTTGGTCACGCCCAACTGCTGAAGTGAATGGAATTTGGGGTGGATATACGGGCGAAGGATTTAAAACAGTTATACCATGTGAAGCACACGCAAAAGTAAGCTTTCGATTAGTAGGACAACAAGACCCAGATAAAATTCAGGCTTCATTCAAAAAACACTTAGAAAGTTTTTTACCAACTGATTGTTCATTAGAATATAAACTTCATGGCTCTTCGATGGCTGCTAATATGGCAATAGATAATCCAGCTTTCGAAATTGCACGAAATGCTTTGTCTAATGAATGGGACAACTCAGGTGTTTATGTCGGTTGTGGTGGGTCAATACCAATTGCAGGACATTTCCAAAAAATTGTTGGATTAGAATCTATGCTAATTGGATTTGCGCAAGATGATGATTCAATTCATTCACCAAATGAGAAATACGACATAAGAAGTTTTCATAAAGGAATTAGATCTTGGGTTAGAATATTAGATGCATTAGCTTAGATATTTAAGTAATTTTTTTTATAGCATAAATAAAATAATTATATGATACTTATAAATATGATCTTATTATTAATATAAATATTTCAACATATAGATCTACTTTATTTGATTAATTCGGGCTGAACGCCCTCCTCTTCGCCCTGTATTATTTACCTTTTTCAAGCCCTCTTTAATTACTAAAGTCATGGGGTGGCTTAAGTTTTTATATTCATATTCTTTAAGAAGATTCATTAAATCATTAGTCATATCAATTTTTGCAGCTTCCAATGCCCAATCTAGAAAAATCATACGGCATTCTTCTATAGAAATACCCTGTATATTATATGACTCATATATCATACCTCGAGGATCAATGCCTAAATTTCCTTTGAAAACCATTTTTTTACCCTACTAATTCAATGTAATAACTACTATAAATTTATAACGATTATAACCTAATCACGCCACATTATAACATTTTTGCGTAACTTTATTTTTTGGAGTTAAATAATGAGTAAGAGCTTAAAGCGCGTTTTTATGGAAGCCGCCGAATTAAAACTAAATATAAATATAATTGAATTAACAGCTGAGACTAAGACAGCTAATGCTGCTGCAGAAGCACTAGAATGTGAAATTGATCAAATATTAAAATCAATTATTTTTTTAAATGAAAATACTGGAAAATGCATACTATTTATGACCTCTGGAGGTAACCGTGTTGACCTTTCAAAGGCTAGTAGATGTGTAGGTGCGCCATTATCTCACGCCAATGCTAATATTATTAGAAAACAAACAGGGTTTGCTATTGGTGGTGTATCACCAATCGGTCACTTAAACAGTATTGAAAAATTTATGGACCCAAGATTATTAGAATTTAATATTATATGGGCAGCCGCTGGCACTCCAAAATCCATGTTTTGTATAGATCCACAAAAACTACATATGTCTTCTGGTGCAGTTTTATACAACTTTACCGAATAGCACGTAATACTGATTTAGCTGCCCACAAATTAGAATTTTTGTTACCTAATCCTAGTAAATCCATTGCTTCCACCATAACATTATCTTGCATGCCTTTATTAAACAGCAAATTACATAAACTTTTTGTTATATTCTCTGCAGTACAATTATCAAAAAGATGTTCCGGTATTTTGCGAGTATTAGTTATTATATTTATAAGATTGGCAGTATCAATTTTTGCAAACTTCTTAACCATTCTTGTTGTGATCCAATTTGCTTTATAAGCTACTACCATTGGACAGTTCTGAGAGGCTAATTCTAATGCAACAGTGCCAGAAGTGGCTAGAGCAGCAGAGCTAACTGCATATGCAGTATACTTTCTATTAGTAACTTCAGATATAGAATAATTTTTATTTAATAATAACTTAGGCTTCACATCCCATTTTTCAACCATATTCACAACTAAGTCTTCGACTGCTGAAGCAACAGGCAATATAAATTGAACTTCAGGATTTTTTTCTCGGGTATTTATTAAAACATCTTTAAATATTGGACACATACGTTTTATTTCACCAGTACGTGATCCAGGCAGAACAGTTACAATAGGACCAGCGTGTAAATCTAAATCTGCTCTGAGCTTTTCTACTGCTTCGGGTTGGATCACAGCATTTGAAATTACAGGGTGCCCTACAAAATCGCAAGTCATCCCTGCATCTTCCATATATGGAGCTTCGAATGGTAATAAAGCTAGGACATGATCTATATTCTTAGCCATTTTTAAAGCCCGTTCTGGTCGCCAAGCCCAAACAGAAGGCGCTACATAATGAATTATTTTAATGTTAGGCAATGCTAAACGAACAATCTTAGCTACCCGCAAGCAAAAATCAGGACTATCGATTGTTATTAAAGCATCTGGTTGCTCATCGATTACAGCTCGGGCAGTTTTTTTTATTCGCGATAAAAGCATAGGTATTTTAGGTATAACTTCAAATACTCCCATGACTGAAAGATCAGACATATTGAATATGCTATCCAATCCAACATCTGTCATCAAAGGGCCACCAACACCAGAAAATGCAACTTTTCCTTTAGTTTCAGTAATTAAACCAGACATTAAAGACGCGCCTAAAATGTCTCCTGACATTTCACCCGCTATCATAAAAAAATTCAAATGGTTCATTTTGTTCATATATCAGGAACAGATACTATGAACAATTCTAGATTGTTTGCTAGTTTAACACATGCGTCTTTTTCTAAAATTTGTACACTATTTGCTTTAATTGCTATTCCAGATAGGCCTGCATCATAAACACTTTGTATTGTTACAGGTCCTATAGTTGGAGTGTCTAGACGAGTATCTTGGCCAACCTTTGGGGCTTTAATAAAAACACCATTACAACCTTTAATATCCTCTAAATAATTACCTTTTGCTGTTCCAACATTAGATATTAAATAATCGGATCCTTGCACAGTCTCAATGCCAAGGCATAAACCCTGCCCGACGATACAAGCTTGGCCGACATCTGCTTCTGCCATTATATTTAAAATTGAGAAACCACGTTCTATATCCAACTGAGAGCCTAAACTAGGATGTATTCTAGTTAATATACCTTTTGGCACCATCAATTGATCTAATATTTGATGCGCTGATATAATTTTAAAGCCTTCAGATTCAAATAAACTAGCAATCATACGCAAAGTTGTGTCATCACCTTTTTTTAAGGCAGGTAATAAAGTTGGCGCAAATTTTAAAAATGCTAAATCAAACTTCAATGGGTTAAGTTTGGGGCGTTGAATTGCACCTGCAAAAACAATTTGCTTACATCCGGCTTTACGAATTGCAGAAAATAAGCTTTTAGGTTTTTCAAATTCGGCAGAAATAACTGGATGATTAGAAGCCCAATCTAATTGGGTGCCATTAAATCTTATAATTTTATAGCTACGCCCAATGGACTGGCAGTGCTCTGCCAATTGTAATGGTAAAGCACCAGAACCCGCCACTATTGCTAGATTGGGCAATCCCATATTTAATCCTTATTTGGTATTGTAAGTGAACGTGATGTTTCAGAAGTAATAAATTCAATCAATTCTTCTACTAATGGGTTTCCAGCATGTAATTTCAAAGTTGGAGTGATAGATTCTTTAACGGTAGTGCCACTCATGAATATTGATTTAAATGCCGCACGCAGCCCATTAATATCTGCCTTGTCTGCTCCTGCTCGTTTTAATCCAACAAGGTTTAATCCGTCAAGTGAAGCTCTGTTTCCCAAAACCATACCCATTGGAATTACATCTGCAACAACCGCAGATAAACCGCCTATCATAGCTCCACGACCGACGCGGCAGAATTGGTGCACACCTGCTAAGGCTCCAATAACAACGTTATCCTCTATTACGCAGTGGCCACCCAAAGAAGCATTATTTGCTAATATGACCCTGTTACCTACTATACAATCATGACCAATATGGGCGCCCATCATAAATAAACAATCATTGCCAACTTTCGTAAGTTCACCACCACCAAGAGTACCAGGATTTATAGTTACGTACTCACGAATACGGTTACGTTCACCTAATTCTAATTTTGTTACTTCACCATTAAATTTTAAATCTTGTGGCATATGACCAATTGATGAGAATGGAAATATAACTGTATCGTTACCAATGTCAGTCCATCCACTTATTACTACATGGGATTTAAGCTCTACACCTGCTCCAAGAGTAACATCTGAACCTATGTGACAAAATGGACCAATAATAACATTAGCGCCTATTTTAGCACCCTCTTCAATCACACTGTTTGTATGTATATTTGCAGTTGGATCAATCAACATATGATTATGCCTCTTCTGGTGGAACCATCATTGCAGTAAATTCAGCTTCAGCAACTATTTTACCAGCAACTTTTGCTTCGCCGTAGAATTTCCAAAGCTTACCTCGCCCCCGTAATACTTTTACATGAAGCTCCAATTGGTCTGGAGGAGACACAACATGCCGAAACTTACATTTATCTATTGTTAAAAAATAAACTAACATTTTATTGTCAATCATATTTAATGTTTTAACAACTAAGACAGCTGCAGTTTGTGCCATAGATTCAATGATTGTTACGCCTGGCATTACTGGACGTTCAGGGAAATGACCTTGAAAGTGTGGTTCGTTAAAAGTTACATTTTTGATACCAATAGCACTCTTATTTAATTTAATATCTCGAACAGCGTCTATTAATAAAAATGGATACCGATGTGGTATCATTCGCTTGATATCTTGAATATCTGCATTTAGTAGTTCTGGATTTACATCTAACATTTTTATTCCTCTTTTTATTAGTAGTAATTACAGATATTAATCTTTTAATGTTTCATCAATCCATTTTATAGCAATTAGAGTTATATCACTACCCAGGCTAGCAAGAGCAACTGTATCTTTTTTTAATAAAACCTCTACACCCAAATCATTAATTAGCATGAGAAGTATAGGAGTAATTCTTTCAAAAAACTGTGTTCTTTTATCATTCAATAAAAAGTTAATATTTTTCTGTTTTTCACCCTGTTGCTTTCTAATATTTTGCACTTTTAAATCAAATTCAAGTGCAAATACATTGAATTCTTTTTTTGAAATTAATTTTCGTTTCTCAGTTAAGAAAAGTTCTTCATTTTCAAGACCTTTTTCAATAGATCTATTTTCTGTAGCCAAAGAAGATACTAATAATTCTACTTGATTTAATATATTCTTACCCCATTTAGATTTTGCAAATAGTGCCTCTTGGTCAACTACTGCAATTGATGGTATTTCATTATAAATTGGATAGGTTTGGGAAATAGAACTATTTGTAGAGCAAAAGTAGAAAATGGGAATTAGTAAAATAATTACTTTTGATAAAAACATGATTAAAACCGAGTATCAACTGTAAAACGGAAATTTTCTGTAACATCATTTGCTTCTTTTTGTAATGGACGCGAGAAATTGAAGCGCAATGGTCCAATAGCCGTATCCCAAAATAATGATACACCTGCAGCTACTCTTATCTTGGCTGAATCATCAACTGTAATGGAATTATCGGATAAAGTATTATCCAATCCCCAGACTGACCCTGCATCTAAAAACATACCCCCCAAAATACCGTATTCTTCTGGAACACCAATAGGGAAGGATGCTTCAATATTGGCAGCTGCAAACATCTTACCCCCTAAAGGGTCTCCATCTGCATCTGCTCCAGTATAGGCAGTATCTCGAGGCCCAATTCCATAACTATTAAATCCACGCAATTTGTCGCCACCGAGAGAAAATCTGTTTGAAACAGTAGAATCTGAGCCAATAATAGCTCCAGCACTTACCTCACTTTTCAAAATAAAATCATCATTAAAAAAAGCGGTGTATTTCTTTAAATTAATAGATGATTTTGAATAATGAATGTCTCCAAGTAAACCGTTAAATTCTTGGTTTATTCCTAATTTAAATCCAGCAGTTGGAGCTATTACAGAATTAGTTTTATCCAACTTATAAGCTAAAATAATACCACTTTTTACATTATTCCCCACATCAGATTTAATTATAGGTGAAGCGGCAATCCCAGTTTTTGAAAGTTTTACTTCATCTTTCTCAAGTTTATAAGTAAAAATAATACTTGAATCACTACTTAATGGATACCCAATACTTGGCGAAAAATATACTTTATCTGTTTGTAATGGTAATGAAGCAGGTGTGGTTGATATTTGCCCAACATCAAAACTAAGATAAAGATCTCTACTTAAAAATGTTGGATCTGCAACAGAAAGTGAGATTTCTTTTTTATCTGAACTGTTTGATAATCCAAAATTAACTGTTTGACCTCTCCCTAAAAAATTTCGCTCATTTAAATTTAAAGTTAACTGAGTTCCATCCGAAGAATTATAACCTGCACCAATACCCAGACTACCAGTAGGTTTCTCAACTAAACTGACAAGAATTATAATTTGATCAGCTGTTGACCCCTGCTTGGTTTTTACATCTACACTACTAAAAAAACCAAGTGCTCGAATGCGATCAGTCGCTTTTTGAATCTTACCAGCATTAAAACCGTCCCCTTCTGCAAAATCAAATTTATGACGGATCACTTCGTCTAATGTCGTAGAATTTCCGGTGACATCAATTCGCTCTACAAAAATTCTTTTACCGCGAATTAAGTTTATATCTACGTTTATTAATAAGTTTTCATCATCTCTTGATATGTTAGGACGTGCCGAGACAAAGTTTAAATCATTCTTGGACAACTTTGAATCTATTTTTTGAAGTAAATTTTCTAATTTACGTGAGTCATATGTTTTGTTTTCATGGATTAAGTTCAAATTAATATATTCACTTAAATCTATATCTTTTTCAGATGAAATAATATTTATTTTTCCAAAATTATATTTTTGCCCCTCTTTTACAGAAAATGAAAGTAAAAATGCATTTTTAGCTCGTGTAAGTTCAACTGAATGAGAATAAATTTCAAAATCAATATATCCACGATTGAGATAGAAATTTCTTAGATTTTGTTTGTCTAGATTAAGACGATCTTCAACGAATGTATCAGAAGAAATAAGACGCCTAAAAATCCCCGCTTGTTTAGTGGCTAAAATACCACGTAAGCGCGTATCTGAAAATAGTCGGTTTCCAACAAAAGTTATTTTTTCAATTTCTGTTATACGTCCTTCTACTATCTCAAAAATTAAATCAACTCGATTATTACTCCTTTCAATTATTTTTGGAGTTATTTGGGCTGATATGCGCCCTTGAGAAAAATAGACTTTCGCAATTTCTTCAGCGTCACTTTCTATTTTCTTTGCCAATAATGTTTGTCTTTGTTGTGATGATACAATCTTAATTAAATTTTCATCCTTTAAGACAGTATTTCCTTCGAATGAAATAGTATTAATAGTGGGATGTTCAGATACTTTAATTATTACATTTTGTTCAATAATAGCTATGTCAACTGTTTTGAAAAAAGTTGATTTAATTAAACGTTGTACAGCTGAATTAATTTTTTCATATTCATATGCTTCCCCAGATTTTAGTTCTGCTAGATTTAGAATTGTATTAGTTTCAATACGTTTATTACCCTCAACAACAATATTAGAAATATTTATCATTTCTGCTACGACTTTAGTTGGGCTAAATCCAATAAAGGAAATTACAAATATAATTAGTGCAATATTTCTTTTAGGAGCACTATATATAAAAATATGCTTTAATAACTTTGTTATGTTCAAATAACACATAATAATTTCCTTTTTCATATAGTTAAGCTAGTTAAGAATAAATTTAAAGTACGATTGTTTTATTCTCATAAAATTAGTTTTAAATCACTTCCAAAATAACATTATTCTAACTATATCATTAAATGATACAAAAACCATCAATGTTAAGAGTGCCGATATTGCTAACAAGGCACTATAATGAACAAATAATTTATTAGGCTTTCGACGCGTGATAGCTTCATAAGCAAATGATAATAAATGCCCCCCATCTAATACTGGCAGAGGTAACAGGTTAAGAAACCCAATGGATGTTGATATGATAGCAATAAGTGAAATAAAATCCATTATTCCAGATTTAGCGATATCGCTAGATACATGGGCTATACCAATAGGACCTTGAAGATTTTTTACACTAATCTGGCCAGTAAATATCAAGGAAATTGATTCTAATGATCCCCGTATTACTTGGAACGTCTTTAATACACCAAACTTAAGTGATTCAATAATACTTATTGCTTTAATTGCAGGCCTAAAAGCAATTCCAGACGATACACCAATTGAGACCTCCTTTGATAAAGTACCATTTCCCGATTGAAACTCTCTTATTCGAGGAAAGATTTTTAATTTTATTTTTTCGCCATTGCGAACAACTGTTAATTCACGCTCAGCAGGTTCTGAAGCAAAAATAATTGTTCGTAAATCGTTGAATGATGTAATGGGCAAGTTATCAAAGCTCACAATTAAATCATTAGTTTTCAAACCAGCCTGACTTGCTGGTGAAACAGGCATTACAGATCCAACTATTGCCAGTAATGGAAATGGTCCATCTACCATCATTTTTTTATTATTACGTACAATTGTGTATTTCATTGATTGAGCTGGATTCTTAATATTCAAAAATGAGCTAAAATCAGAAAAATTATCTATTTTTAGACCATGAATGCTTTCAATTAAATCACCAACCTGTAAGTCAAAATTTTGCTCTATTGTTGGATGTATTGTTCCAATTATGGGTTCTTCAGATGGTTTTCCGCTCCAAAGTATTAAAAATGAAAATATTATAAATGATAAAATAAAATTTGCAAAAGGACCTGCCGCAACAGTTAAAATACGATGATGCAGTCTTGCTTCAGAAAAATGACGCAATTTTTCATGCTCATCAATAATTTCTGACGTATCTTTTGAAGAAATACTAGAAGCATTAATATCTCCAAGAAATTTTACATATCCACCAAGTGGTATTAATGAAAGTTGCCATTTCGTACCTTTTTTATCAATCCTTGAAAATATTGGGCGCCCCATTCCAACTGAAAATACTTCTGCGTGGATCCCACACCAACGGCCCACAATATAATGGCCATATTCATGTATAAATACCACTATTGAAATAACAATTAAAAATGGGATAACTAATGAAAATGTTCCACCAATTATGGGAATTGAGGATAAAAAATCCATCATATTATAAACCTTTTGCCATTTCTTTTACGCGAACTCGTGTGTGAGTATCTTGTTCCATTATATCTTCAAATATATAATTATGTTTTATCTGATTTAACTCATATTCGTTTAAAGCGAATTCGACACATATTGCCATATCTAAAAACCCTATGTTATCTATTAAAAACAAATCTAAGGCTTGTTCTTTAGCCGCATTAAAAACGGCTCCAGCCATGCCGCCAATGTTCATTGCTCTTGTAGCTAAGTTAATTGCAGGAAATTTTAGCTGATCAACTGGTAGAAAATCAAGTTGCCTCAATTTTGCGAAGTTAAGTCGTTCAACTAATAAAGATTCTCTTTTGGGAAAGTTTATAGCATAACCAATTGCACCCGACATATCAGCAGGCCCCAACTGAGCCTTAATTGATCCATCATTAAATCCTACCATAGAATGTATAATAGATTGGGGCTGAATTATTACTTCTAATTTATCAATTGATACATCAAATAATTCTTTAGTTTCAATAAGTTCCATAGCTTTATTAAACATAGAGGCACTATCTATTGATATTCGTTGCCCCATTGACCATCTAGGATGTGATGCAGCTTGTTTTGAGTTTACATGTTTTAAATTTTCTATTGCAGTATTAAAAAATGGTCCCCCTGATCCAGTTAAAATAATTCGCTCAACAGAAAGAATACTTTCTCCAAGCATACATTGAAAAATAGCCGAGTGTTCACTATCAACGGGAACTAGTTTAGTATTATTTGTAGTACAGATTTTTTGGAGCAATGGACCAGCACAAACTAAACTTTCTTTATTTGCTAGTGCCAAAGTTTTTGAAAACTTTGCAGCAATTAAGCTACACTGAACACCGGGAAAACCAACAATAGCTTGAAGTGAAACATCTACTGGAATTGATGCTGCATCCATTAGTGCTTGTCTTCCCGCACTAATTTCAAAATTATAACCCATTAAGAGGCTACGTAATTCGTATAAATGTGCTTCATTAGCAATAACTACATATTTAGGAGATAATCTAATTGCCTGCTTTGCTAATTCAGCAACATTGTCCCCTCCTGTAATTACTGTAAGTATAAATTTATTTGATTGCTCTACTAAGATATTAGCAGCAGTTTGCCCGATTGAACCCGTAATTCCAAAAATTGATATAGTACGCATTAAAACATCCAATGCTGAATATTTAAAATAGATAATATAAACAACAAAAAGAAGGCGCCAATCATACCATCAAAACGATCCAAAAAACCGCCATGACCTGGAATAAGATTACTACTATCCTTAATTCCAGCCTTACGCTTTAAAGCACTTTCTGCAAGATCACCCAATTGGGCAAATATTGCAATCATTACCGCCCAAAATATATTTATGTATAAAATTTCATTAGTTATATTAATAAAAATAAGTGTTACTAGAGCAGCTAACCCCCAGCCCCCTAACGTTCCTGACCATGTCTTATTAGGGCTTACTTTTGGCCAGAGCTTATGCCCACCAATAGTACGGCCTATGAAATACCCTCCAATATCAGCAGAAATTACACACGAAATTACCCATATAGTTTCATTTAAACCAATGTTTATCCTTAAGTCAAAAATAGAAATTAACCCACATAATATAATTATAGTATATAAACTTCGCCATATTATGTCTTTTGGTTTAATAACAAAAATATAAATAA
>CAJWNQ010000026.1 GCA_913043905.1 uncultured Paracoccaceae bacterium
GGAAGTACCTCTTTAGAGAAATACAATGCTTTATTATTATGATCAAAAACAGCAGTTGTCCCACCAACACGGCCTGCAGATCTGTCATCCTTAAAGGCTAGTACAGTGTCTGGATCACACCGCAAGACAGGAGTTGCCATATCTGTAATCACATTATTTTCAAAGCTGTCAATCAAATCCTGAACAAACCATGCAGGACTTAATGGTGCATCTCCTTGAAGATTAACAATTAGATCATATTTTATATCAATATTTGCAATTGCATCAGCACAACGCTCTGTACCGTTTGCACATTTTTGAGATGTCATAACAACTTTTGCACCAAACCCTTCAGCAACAATTCTAATTCTATCATCATCAGTAGCAACAATTACATCTACGTTTTTAACAGCTATTGCAGCTTCCCAACTTCGTTGAATTAGGGGTTTTTTTTTCCCATCTACACCAGTTAATTGAATTAATGGCTTTCCAGGAAATCGAGACGATTCGTAACGCGCAGGAACAACAATTAAAGTTTTCATAGCTTATGCCTTTTGCAAATTAATACCCGGAACTGAGGCAATAAAAAATGGATTTTCAAAGAGTGGCTTCCCATAAATTAATGGCTTATGGTTATCAAAGCGAACAACATGTCCGCCTGCTCCAGTTAAAATAGCATGCCCTGCAGCAGTATCCCACTCCATTGTGCGCCCAACTCGAGGATAAAAATCAGCCTCACCAGTAGCAATTAAACAAAACTTTAAAGATGATCCTGCTGCACGACTATTCAGTACAGTATATTTTGCAATATAATCTTCTAACGCTTGGTCGCGATGAGATTTAGACGCAACAACAATTAATCCATCCGAATTAGGAATAGACACAGAAATATATTTAATATCGCCAACTTCATCTATATTATGAGTTCCCAACTCTTCAATAGATTTACCTTCTTTGTCTGTATAAAATAAACGGCCTTTAGCTGGTGCATAAACTACTCCCATCAATGGGTGGCCATCAACAACATAGGCAATATTAACAGTGAACTCGCCCCGACGGTGAATAAACTCTTTAGTGCCATCAAGTGGATCAACAATAAAAAACGTACTTGCTTGCTCATTATGTGTTTCTGCTTGCTCTTCAGTCACAATTGGAATGTTCGGAAATGCTTCACGTAAACCAGCAAATATTAGCTTATCAGCCGTTTCATCAGCAATAGTTACAGGACTTTCATCTTCTTTGAGTTTCACTTTAAAATCATTGTCATTATAGATTTCCATGATTTCTTTACCAGCTTCAATTGCAAGCTTTCGAATAACAGTGCAAATTTTTGCTTTATTCATAAATAGTTCCTTATAATATTTATTGCCTGGCACTCACTCGCTAAGGATTATGTTTAAATATACAAAACAACAATTACTTTTTAAAATTAAAAAGCCCTAAGCCAAATTCTTAAGCATCAACAACACGCAAAGTTAAATTTATTCGGCCACCTTTATCTAATAATCTAGAAGTGCCCATTTTAATACGATCTATTCCATGATGTGCCAGCCTAGCAGCTTCGCCCATAATAACTACATCGCCTGAATTCAGCCAGACTGATTCTGTTTTTCCAGTACGTTCAATATTACCAATTCTAAAAAGTGCATCATCACCTAAAGAAATAGATAATACTGGCCATTGAAAATCAGCCTCATCTTTATCTTGATGCAACCCCATTTTTGCACCATCTTGGTAATAATTAACCAAACAACAGTCTGGGTCTCGTGTATCAGAAACTAGTTTACGCCATAAATCTAATATTAATGGTGGTATGGCAGGCCAAGGCTTTCCCCCTGGATGACAATCAACATATCGATACCCCAAAGCATCTGAATACCACCCATACTTCCCAGCGGAGGTCATTCTCACAGTCATTTTATGTCCACTTGGCGTTAAGGGCGAAAACATAGGGGCCTGCCGTACTACTTCACGCAAGCTGCTAACTATTTCGCTTTGCCGTGCTGGTTCTATTATCTCTTTAAAGATTTTAAAGTTACGAACAGTTAAGGTTGGCGTATTAAATTTATGCATATTATTAAAATAGCTACGTAAAAGAGTAAGTAAATACATATAACTCGCTCTTGCAGGCTTTAAGTTTCAGCTTTATATAGCCAATTGAGTATTCGCGTGGGTGGATACGGGATCTTGGTCAGGCGCCTTATGGGCTTGACCTTAACATCGCCACAGAAGGAAGAAAATTATGGCTAAAGTCATTGGTATTGATTTAGGAACAACGAACTCCTGCGTTGCCATCATGGATGGTTCTCAACCAAAGATCGTAGAAAACGCAGAAGGCGCGCGTACAACGCCATCACTTGTTGCATTTAAAAATGATGAACGTTTAGTTGGCCAAGCAGCAAAGCGGCAAGCGGTTACAAATCCAGAAAACACATTATTTGCTGTAAAGCGTTTGATTGGTCGTTCAATAAATGACCCCCTAATCAAAAAAGAAATGAAGCATCTTCCATTTAACGTAGTTGATGGTGGCAATGGTGCTGCATGGGTACAAGTTGAGGGTGAAAAATACTCTCCTTCTCAAGTCTCTGCTTTTATTTTGCAAAAAATGAAAGAAACTGCTGAAAGTTATCTAGGAGAAACTGTAACAGAAGCTGTAATTACAGTTCCTGCATATTTTAACGATGCACAGCGCCAAGCTACAAAAGATGCAGGTAAAATTGCAGGCTTAAATGTCCTACGGATTATTAATGAACCAACTGCTGCTGCTTTAGCTTATGGCCTAGATAAAGAAGGCGGCAAAACTATTGCTGTTTATGATCTTGGCGGCGGAACGTTTGATGTATCAGTAATGGAAATCGATGATGGTTTGTTTGAAGTTAAGTCAACGAACGGTGATACAGCTCTTGGTGGCGAAGACTTCGATATGCGTATTGTTGAATATTTAGCAAACGAATTCAAAAAAGAAAACGGTGTAGATCTAACTAAAGATAAAATGGCTCTTCAGCGCTTAAAAGAGGCCGCTGAAAAGGCGAAGATAGAATTATCTTCTGCTGCACAAACAGAGATTAACCAACCGTTTATTTCTATGGACCCAAATGGTGGGCAACCATTGCACCTTGTATTAAAGCTAACACGTGCAAAGCTAGAAAGTCTTGTTATTGACTTAATTAAACGCTCATTAAAGCCATGTGCTGCAGCCTTAAAAGATGCGGGTTTATCAAAATCAGACATTGATGAGATTGTTTTGGTTGGTGGCATGACGCGTATGCCAAAAGTTATTGAAGCAGTAACTGAGTTTTTTGGTAAGGAGCCACATAAAGGTGTGAATCCAGATGAAGTTGTTGCTTTAGGTGCAGCAATTCAAGCTGGCATTTTACAAGGTGATATTAAAGACGTTGTTTTATTAGACGTTACACCACTATCTTTAGGTATCGAAACATTAGGTGGTGTTTTTACACGCCTGATTGATCGCAACACAACAATCCCAACAAAAAAATCGCAAGTTTTCTCGACTGCAGAAGATAATCAGAATGCTGTTACAATTCGTGTTTTCCAAGGTGAACGCGAAATGGCTGCTGATAATAAAGTGTTGGGACAATTTAATTTAGAAGATATTCCACCAGCACCGCGTGGTTTGCCACAAATCGAAGTAGCCTTTGATATCGATGCTAACGGAATTGTCTCCGTATCAGCTAAAGATAAAGGTACAAATAAAGAGCACAAAATCACGATCCAAGCCTCTGGAGGCTTAAGTGACGACGATATTGAGCAAATGGTTAAAGACGCAGAAGAAAATGCTGAGTCAGACAAAGAGCGCAAAGAGTTAGTTGAAGCAAAAAATAGTGCCGAGAGCTTATTACACAGCACAGAAAAGTCTGTTACCGAACATAGTGATAAAGTTGACCCAACCACGGTTGAAGTTATTGAAATGGCAATGGCTAACTTAACTGAAAGCTTGGAAACAGAAGATGCTTCTAAAATTAATGCACGCGCACAAGATTTAACAGAAGCAGCCATGAAGCTCGGCGAAGCCATCTACAAGGCACAAGCAGAAGCACCTGAAGCACCTGAAGGAATGGGTGATGACGATGCTGGAGAGCCTCGCGGTGTAGATGAAGACATTGTCGACGCAGATTTTGAAGACTTAGGCAAAGACGACCAATAATACCGGTCCTCTTACTTTATCTAAACTTAACCCCACAGGAATGTGGGGTTAATCCGCTTCGCGCAGGAGATACTAATGTCAAAACGTGATTATTACGAAACCTTAGGTTTATCTAAAGGTGCATCTGAGGCCGAAATTAAAAAAGGCTTTAGAAAAAAAGCTATGGAACTGCATCCAGATCGCAATCAAGACGATCCCACTGCAGAAGATAAGTTTAAAGAAGCCAATGAAGCTTATGATGTCTTAAAAGATGGTGATAAGAAAGCTGCGTATGACCAGTATGGTCATGCTGCATTTGAAGGTGGTATGGGAGGCGGCGGCGGTCGTAGCCCATTTGGTGGAGGCGGAGGTGGTGATTTTAACTCTGCGTTCTCAGATGTATTTGATGACTTATTTGGAAATTTTGGAGGCGGTCAGCGCGGCGGTCCTGCTGGTGCATCTCGCGGTTCAGACCTACGCTATAATCTCAAAGTTTCTTTAAATGATGCCTATAATGGCAAACAAGAAAAAGTTTCTGTCAATTCATCTGTCTCTTGTGATGGTTGTTCTGGGACAGGTGCAGCAGCGGGATCTAAACCTGCTAGGTGTCCAACATGTTCAGGTATGGGTAAGGTTCGTGCGCAACAGGGCTTCTTTACTGTCGAACGTGCATGTCCAACGTGTTCAGGACGCGGTGAAACAATTACTAACCCGTGTGATATATGTAATGGATCTGGCGCAACACAACGCGATAGGTCTTTATCCGTAAATATTCCAGCGGGAGTTGAACAAGGCACACGAATACGGTTGACTGGTGAGGGTGAAGCAGGTCAACGCAGTGGACCGTCAGGTGATCTTTACATATTTATTGATGTTGAAGATCACGAATTGTTTGAGCGCGAGGCAAATAACTTATTTTTACGCGTACCAGTATCCATGGCAACTGCAGCTCTTGGAGGTGAAATTGATGTACCAAATATTGATGGTAATACCTCTAGAGTAAAAATTCCTATGGGCGCACAAGCAGGTAAGCAAATGCGCCTAAAAGGTAAAGGTATGCCAGCACTTCGTGGCAGTGGGAAAGGTGATTTATATCTAGAAATTGCTGTTGAAACCCCTATTAATTTATCGGCTAAACAAAAAGAACTATTAAAAGAGTTCGACGAATTATCAGAAGATAGTAATCCAGGAGCTAAAAATTTCTTTGATATAGTTAAAGCCTTTTTGAAAGCCTAGTGTTGGTTCCAGTTTAGGCTGGAATCAATTTTTTCTTTGACCATTTTTAAAAACTACAAACGAACGTAATGTTATCATAAATATAAATGCTAAAATAAGACTTGTAGTCTCATCAATCCATTCTCTCGAAACAATGTAGATAGTGCCTCCAATTAAAGATACTGTTGCATATAAATCTTGCTTTAATATAGCTGGCTGCAACCCACAAAGCATGTCACGAAACATACCCCCCGCAACGCCCGTTAGGCATCCTAAAACAATAACACTCAACATTGGTAAACTACCCACCAAAGCACTTTGAATGCCAACAAGCGTGAATAATGCCAACCCAATACCATCTAAATACAGCAAGAACCGCAATCTTTTACCATCTCTTTCGCCATAAGTTTTTGACAAAAAATAAGTCATCAAGGCTACGGGTACAGCGGTTACTAAATAGGTCGTATCTATGAGCCAGAAAACAGGTGTTGTTCCCATTAGTAAGTCACGCAATGTTCCACCCCCGATTGAAGTAACAATTGCTAGAACAACTACACCAAAGGGGTCGAATCCTTGTCGCACACCTTGAATTGCAGCCGTAACAGCCATAACGGCTGTTGCCACTATAGTTAGCAAAAATGCTACTATTGATAAACTTGTCTCCACAGCTGTTCTCACACTTATATTTTAAGCTATTACTAATTTAGTATAGCTTGGTATCCTCTTTAAAGTTAGTAGGCAACAAACTTGTCGTTTTTGCTTTTCCTGTTTGGATATGACGGCTATCTTTACCAAACCTATTGGAAAATAATATGTCCGTATCAAAATCTTCTATAACGCCCATGATGGTTCAGTTTTTAGAAATAAAATCTGAATACCCCAATGCGTTACTTTTTTACCGTATGGGTGATTTTTACGAATTGTTTTTTGATGACGCTGTTGCAGCAGCTGCTGCATTAGATATTTCACTAACTAAACGTGGTAAGCATCTAGGGCAAGATATACCAATGTGTGGTGTTCCTCATCATGCTGCGGAAAATTATTTATTAACATTAATTCGCAAGGGTTTCCGTGTAGCCGTTTGTGAGCAACTAGAGACACCTGCAGAAGCCCGAGCCCGAGGATCAAAATCTGTAGTTAACCGTGGAGTCGTACGGTTGGTTACATCTGGAACATTAACTGAAGACACCCTTCTATCTGCACGAGAACACAACTACTTAGGCGCTTTTTCAACATTGCGTTCTGATTCTGCTTTTGCTTGGGTTGATGTCTCTACGGGTGATTTTCACGTACAAAGTTGTCCACGTGTTACATTTGGGCCAATGCTTGCACGCCTTAATCCAGCAGAGGTATTAATTACTGAAGCAAATTATGAGGAATGCATTGAGCAAACACAAGAAGCCAATGCAACACTAACACCTCTTTCCCCAGCTAGCTTTGACAGTACGGCTGGATTAGACAGGTTATGCCGCCTATTCAAAGTAAAATCACTTGATGGATTTGGTACCTTTACGCGTGCCGAGACTGCAGCGTTAGGTGCAATTATTGATTACTTAGAAATTACCCAAAAAGGAAAGCTACCACTATTAAAAGCACCCATTAAAGAAGCCACTGAAAGTTTTATGCAAATTGATGCATCAACCCGGCGAAACCTTGAGCTAACTCAAACTTTGTCTGGTGCAAAAAATGGCTCATTATTACGTGTTATTGACACTACCGTTACAGGTGCGGGCGCTAGGTTATTAGAGACTAGGTTAAACAGTCCCTCAACACGTTTGGATGTAATTACAGAGCGTTTAGATGCAGTTGAGACATTCAAATTAGACAATTCTTTACGCACTAATGCCCAAGATATTTTACGCCAAACTGCTGATATGGATCGCGCATTGTCCCGAATTTCATTAGAACGCGCAGGTCCTCGTGACTTTTTAGCCATTCGCCAAGGCCTTGATAAAGGTCGTGATTTAGCTAGTTTAATTGATAATATGGATGCGCTTTTAATACAATCAGCCAAAAATAGCCTCGAGGGTAATCACGAAGTTTCAGAGTTTTTACTTAGTGTATTAGCAGATGAAGTTCCATTATTGGCGCGAGACGGTGGCTTTGTGCGTCCTGGCTTTAATCAACCTTTAGACGAAGCTAGAAAACTACGTGACGAAGGTCGAAAAGTAATTTCTACCATGCAAACAGAATTTGTTTCAATAACAGGAATTTCATCACTAAAAATTAAGCATAACAACGTATTGGGTTACTTTATTGAAACGCCTGCCACTCATGCTAAAAAGATGTTGGATGAGCCGTATTCCAAAACCTTTATCCACCGCCAAACAACTGCAAACGCGGTTCGCTTTACAACAATTGAACTCTCTGAAATGGAGACTAAAATCTTAAATGCTGGTGGGAGAGCATTAACGATAGAAAGTAATATATTTAGTGAAATCAGCACAGCTATTCTAAAAGTAGCTGCCGCAATTTCAGCTGCTGCTAAAGCATTAGCTGAAATTGATTTAGCAGTTAGTCTTGCAGACATTGCAATGTCAGAAAACTGGTGTAGGCCTAGATTAGATAATTCTCGAAAATTTAAGATAATTGGTGGTCGCCATCCAGTAGTAGAGGCTGCATTAAGAAAAGAAGCATCAGGCACCTTTATTGCAAATGATTGTGATCTATCTGCAGGAGCCGATAAAGATAAACCCGTTTGGCTACTAACTGGCCCAAACATGGCTGGTAAATCAACGTTCTTACGTCAAAATGCATTGATAGCGCTCCTAGCACAAATTGGAAGTTTTGTGCCTGCAACAAGTGCAGACATTGGTATCGTCACGCAATTATTCTCAAGAGTTGGTGCATCAGATGATTTGGCAAGGGGTCGCTCAACATTTATGGTGGAGATGGTGGAGACAGCAGCCATCTTAAATCAGGCTGGTGAACATGCATTAGTAATTCTAGATGAAATTGGTCGAGGAACGGCAACGTATGATGGTTTATCAATTGCATGGGCAACTTTAGAAAACTTGCATGATGTAAATAAGTGTCGGACTTTATTTGCTACGCATTATCATGAACTAACTGGATTAACTGAGAATTTAGCTGGCTTGGTTAACGCAACAGTTTGCGTTCGTGAATGGGATGGAGATATTATCTTTCTTCATGAAGTTAAAAAGGGGGCGGCAGATCGAAGCTATGGCGTACAGGTTGCCAAATTAGCTGGCTTACCTAACACAGTTATAGCCCGTGCTACTGAGGTATTAGAAAAGCTAGAAAGTAATGATCAAGGTGGGAAAACCCAAGCATTAATCAATGAATTGCCGCTATTTAATGCAATGCAAACCCCACCAGTTCTAGTAAAAAGTCCCTCAAACATAGAAGTCGCATTAGCAGATATTTATCCAGATGAACTAACACCGAAAGATGCTTTAGCTATAATTTATGAGCTAAAGGCTAAATTAAACGAATATAAGTCATAAATCAGTCAGCATAATCAATTTTAATGATGGCAAGATTAATCCTGCCATCATTAAATATTAAACTTATCCTCCAGAAGAAACCCCAACACTAGCTGGGCGTAATAAGCGGTCTGAGATCATAAATCCTTCATCCATAACTTGTAGGATATGACCAGCCTTAACTGTTGGCATAGGGGCTTCAAACATAGCTTGATGCAACTCTGGATCAAACTTATCGCCAATTTCTGGTACAATTGGCGTGATGTGATGTTTAGCAAATGTATTAATAAGCTCCCGCTGGGTCAAATCAATTCCCTCGAACAAACTTTTATTTGTTTCTCGCTGTTCATCAGTTGCCATTTCTAATGCCCGCTTCATATTGTCATAAACAGACAACAAATCACGCGCCAATTTGCGTCCACCGTAAATTTCAGCATCCCTACGATCGCGCTCACCACGCTTACGTTGATTTTCAGCTTCAGCCAGTGCTCGCATTAAACGATCATTAAGTGCTGCATTTTCAGTGCGCAGCTCTTCTTCTTCGCTAATTTCAACTTCTAACTCACCACTTAATTCTTCAATATTGACCAACTCTTCATCATTAATCTGAACCTCAGGTTCTGATAGGGATACTTTTGGCTTTTCTTCATCTGACATTCATTCAGGTCCTTAGTATGCGCCCAATAAGCTGGGCTGTATAATCTACAATGGGCACAACACGCCCATAATTTAATCTTTTTGGTCCAATAACACCGACTGCACCAATTACTTTTCGATCAGCGTTCATATACGGGGAAACAACTAATGACGACCCCGAAAGTGAAAATAATTTATTTTCTGACCCAATAAATATCTTTACGCCTTCTCCTTGCTCTGCAAGATCTAAAAATTCACTAATATCTTTTTTTTGTTCTAAGTCATCAAATAGTGACTTAATGCGTTCCATATCTTCATCAGACTGTCCATCATCTAATAAGTTTGATCGTCCACGTACAATTAATCGTGCTTCAGATCCATGATCTTTAGCCCAAACAGCTACACCATCTTTAATCATTTGCTGAGAGAGAACGTCAAGATCACGTTGATGCTTTTCAACATGCATTTCAACTACGTGACGTAAATCACTGATAGTATGGCCAGCTACAATAGCATTTAAAAAATTTGCAGCCTCCCTCATAGATGATGGTGTCTGACCAAGGGGCGGAGTAAACATACGATTTTCTACATTTCCATCTTCTGTAACTAAAACTACTAAAGCTCGATCGGGAGCTAAAGAGACAAATTCAATATGTTTTATTGGGGCTTCAGATTTAGGTGCTAATACAACACTAGCACCCTGGGTTAGACCTGAAAGCATAGTGCCTGCCTTATTTAAAACTGCAGACATGTCGTCTGGGGAATCAAGAGATGCATCAATTTCTTTTCGCTCTTGCGTATTTATATCTCCAACTTCCAATAAACCGTCAACAAAAAGCCTCAAACCACTTTCTGTTGGAATTCGCCCTGCAGAAATATGCGGTGCATTTAAAAGGCCTAAGAATTCTAAATCATTCATAACGTTTCGAATTGTTGCCGCTGAAACATTTTCCGATAAGCTACGCGTCAAGGTTCGCGATCCGACAGGATCGCCAGTATTAAGGTATGATTCAACCAGCAATCGAAATACTTCTTTGCTACGCCCAGTTAGATCATCAATAGTGTGTGGCTTAGGTTGTTCCACGTCCACCTTTTCCTTTGGTCAGGGAACACTTTAAAAACCTTTCACAGTGGGGTCAATCTTGGTTTGCGCATAATGCGCAATACTTGTATCACCATTACAATCAAACAGGAGAATTCACATGCGCCCATCAGGCAGAGCTATTGACACAATGCGTTCCATTCAAGTTGAAGTTGGTTTTACAAAGCACGCGGAGGGTTCTTGCTTAATAAAGTGTGGCGATACGCACATTTTGTGCACGGCAAGTGTAGAAGATCGTACTCCACCTTGGTTACGCAACACTGGTTTGGGTTGGGTAACTGCAGAATATGGAATGTTACCAAGAGCAACAGGCTCTCGTAACCGACGTGAAGCAGCTTCTGGTAAGCAGTCTGGTAGAACACAAGAAATCCAAAGACTTATAGGAAGGTCACTTCGTGCTGGAGTAGATCGTCTAGCACTAGGTGAACGTCAAATCACAGTTGATTGTGATGTATTGCAAGCAGATGGTGGAACGCGTTGCGCTTCAATCACAGGCGGCTGGATTGCATTAAGGTTAGCAATCAATGCTATGATAAAAGCAGGTGATGTAAAAGAGGATCCGTTAGTTGATCACGTTGCTGCAGTCTCTTGCGGCATTTATGGGGGCCAACCTATTTTAGATTTAGATTATGCAGAGGATAGTGAAGCAGGAACAGATGCAAATTTTGTAATGACTGGGAGTGGTAGCTTAATTGAACTTCAAGGATCTGCTGAAGGCGCAACCTTTAGTCGTTCTGAGTTTGATAAATTAATGGATTTAGCAGAAAAAGGCGTTGCTGAGCTAGTATTAGCACAAAAAGCAGCCATCTTATAATGCGAAAACTAACTGAGAGAAAAATTGTTCTGGCCAGCCATAACAAAGGCAAATTAAGTGAAATATCTGAGCTATTAAACCCTTTTGGTATTTCAGTAGTATCAGCAGCTGACTTAGACTTAAAAGAGCCTGAGGAAACTGAGAATACCTATGCGGGGAATGCACGCATTAAAGCACATTTTGCTGCAAAAAGTTCTAATTTACCTGCATTATCTGATGATAGTGGGTTTTCTGTTCATGCGTTAGATGGGGCACCAGGTGTATATAGTGCTAACTGGGCAGAGACGGCTCATGGTCGGGATTTCCCTATGGCAATGACAAAGGTTTGGAATAAAATTCAACACTCTCCTATTCCTCGTAAAGCAAAGTTTTGCTGCACGCTTTGCATTGCTTGGCCTGATGGGCATGATGAAATTTTTGAAGGATCAGTAGCAGGTGAGATTGTATGGCCTCCTCGAGGAACTCTTGGCTTTGGATATGATCCAATGTTTATAGCTGATGGGATGGCGCAAACATTTGCTGAAATAGAACCTCAAGAAAAACATCTAATAAGTCACCGAGCGAGTGCATTTAATAAATTTACAAGATATTGCCTTGGTAGTTGACATGTATAAACTTCAAGCAATTTTAAATATCTCATGTTTTAAGGAAAAAATAGTAGATATTCGCTCTGTTACAAATATTATGGCAAGCTTAATTAAACCAAAGTTACTGATTAGATTAACAGTGTTTAAGCATTAATGGAAGATTGGGAAAATGGTGGGTTTGGAATATATATTCACTGGCCATTTTGCGCAGCAAAATGCCCATACTGTGATTTCAACTCTCACGTTCGTAAATCTGTAAATCAAAGTAGATGGTTGTCTGCATTAAAGTTTGAACTACAGAATAACGCTAAACGAACGTCAGGTCGGATAGTAAATACAATATTTTTTGGCGGTGGCACTCCAAGCTTGATGAATCCTGAAACAGTAGCGGGAATAGTTGAAGAAATTACCAAATTGTGGTCTCTAGCACCAAATGCGGAAATAACATTAGAAGCTAATCCAACGTCTGTAGAGGCAAAAAAGTTTTCAGATTTTGGAGAAGCAGGCATAAATCGTGTCTCGATGGGCATTCAGTCGTTGCGAGACGTCGACCTTAAGGCACTTGGACGCATGCATTCCGTCTCAGAAGCACGTGAGGCGTTTGAAATTGCCAAGGATTCCTTCAAAAAAGTCAGTTTTGACTTAATTTATGCTCGACAAGGCCAGTCAATTGAAAGCTGGAAAGCTGAATTACACGAAGCTTCTGCAATGGCTGTAGACCACCTATCTCTGTATCAACTCACAATTGAAGCGGGAACCCGTTTTGGTGAACTCTATGACCGAGGTAATCTTCGAGACTTACCAGACGATGGGTTAGCTGCTGACATGTATGATGTAACACAAGATCTGAGTATGCTTTACGATATGCCTGCCTATGAAGTCTCAAATCATGCACGTAAGGGAGCGCAGTCACAGCACAATCTAATTTATTGGCGTTACGGTGACTATGTTGGTGTTGGTCCTGGTGCTCACGGGCGAATTAGTTTTAATGAGCAGAAAATAGCTACATCAACGACACAAAACCCAGAAGACTGGCTACGTAGTGTTGAGCTTCATGGGACAGCAACGTCTGACGATGAAATAATTGCACCAGTTGATCAAGGCTCAGAGTATCTGATGATGTCCCTAAGATTGTCAGAGGGCAGTGACATGAGGAGGTATCAAAACCTATCAGGTAAAAAATTAAACAGTCAAGTCATTGATAATAATATAGAAAATAAATTACTTACTGTTAATAAAAATCATTTAATAGCAACACCGCGTGGGCGCATTATATTAAATACAATTCTAAAGGATTTATTAGTATAACAATTAACATCAATAGGTTTATTCAATGAAAATTATATGGTTTATCTCTGGAACTATTACCCTAATATTGGCTTGTTTGGGAGTAATTTTACCACTACTACCTACAGTTCCTTTTTTACTATTGGCTGCATTTTGTTTTGCTAGATCATCTGAACGTACTCATAAGTGGTTAATAAATCATCCGCAGTTAGGGCCACCCATAAAAGATTGGCAAAATAATGGTGCTATAAGCTCACAATCAAAGAAAATGGCTACAGTTTGTATAGCTGCTGCCTTTTCTTTATCAATTATACTAGACTTGGGTTGGAAAATTTTACTAATTCAAGCAGTTGTTTTATCTTGTGTAATGTTATTTATTTGGACGCGCCCGTCAAAATAGAGCAAATTCGGTCTAAATCATCAAGATTTTTATATGAAACAATAACCTTTCCCGAACCAACCACATCTTTATGTTCTATAGAGACTCGTAAAGCTAAGTTTGCAGATAAGTCAGCTTCAATTGCACGAGTATCTGAATCTTTTGAAGAGGCCTTCACGCTTTGTAATTTATTTCTTATAACTCCTTGTTTTGCAAGAATTTCTGCCTGCCTAACAGACATTTTTTCTTTAATCATTATGTTTGCAAGTTCTAATGCTCGATCATTTCCTATTAAAGTGCGAGCATGACCAGCTGATAAAATTCCATCACGGATAAAATTTTGTACTGAGACAGGGAGGTTTAATAAACGCAGAATGTTAGCTATATAACTACGGCTTTTACCTAATCCAGATGATACTTGTTCTTGTGTATGATCAAACTGGTCCATCAGAGCTTTGTACCCCAACGCCTCTTCTATTGCATTTAGATTTGCACGTTGAACATTTTCAATAATTGCAACTTCTAGCAATTCTTCATCGTTAAATTCACGTATTACTACTGGGACTTCATGTAACTTGGCTTGTTGCGCGGCACGCCAACGTCGTTCACCTGCTACAATTTGAAAGAAACCATTTTGATCGGGTGCAGCTCGAACGATAATAGGTTGAATGATTCCACGCGCAGCGATTGATTTTGCTAAGTCATCTAACTCATCTTTATTAAAATCTTGTCGTGGCTGATCTTTGTTAGCGATGATTTTTTCAATTGGCAGAACAGTATTAGAAGTAATTACTTCTATCTCTGAAGGTTTACTTGGTCCACTATCAATATCTGCCATCAAAGCTGATAGTCCACGGCCCAAACCTTTGCGATCCTTTTTTTTGCTCATTTTACTTATTTTCCAATGGTTTAGCTTTTATTTTTCTTGATTTATCACGTTTTAAAAATTCACTTCCAAGATCTAGGTATGCTTGGGCTCCTCGCCCTGATGCATCATACTGGAGTATAGTCTCACCATACGATGGCGCTTCAGAAAGTCGAACACTACGGGGAATTATTGTTTCATACACTAGATTACCCAAATTTTCCCGTACATCAGCCTCCACTTGTTGTGCCAACTTAACTCGACGATCAAACATCGTTAAAACCACACCATCAATAAATAACTCAGTATCCAATGCCTCACGAACCTCTCGCACTGTTAATATTAACTGTGACAAACCCTCTAGAGCATAAAATTCAGATTGTAATGGAACTAATACAGAGTCACTTGCAGCAAAGGCATTAATAGTAAGTAAATTTAATGACGGCGGACAATCAATAAAAACATATTTATAACCTTCAGTAGAAGCTAAAGCGTTTCGCAACCTAAGTAGTCTTCCTTTGTCAGACATCAATTCTGCATCTGCAGAGCTTAAATCAGTATTCGATGGTAAAACTGATAGGTTTTGTACCTGCGTGTTAACCGCAGCATCCTCTATACTGGAACCATCAACTAACACATCATATGCCGTAATTTCTCGCGCCTCAGGCTCAATCCCCAGTCCAGTAGAGGCATTTCCCTGTGGGTCAAGGTCAATTAGTAATACTTTGTGGCCCTTTTTAGCTATTGCCGCAGCCATATTTATAGCAGTCGTAGTTTTTCCAACACCACCTTTTTGGTTGGCTATAGAAACAATTCGCTTGATGTTAGTTGGCACGTTTAATTCCTGTAAGGTATAATAAGCGTCCCGTTGAATGTGTTACGCTCTGTGTTTCTTTTGCGCTGAATATCCATGATTTTTGCGCTTCTGCCAACTCAATAGCACAAGCATCGCCCTTCAAAAACAAACAAGATCCATTTTTTGCTAATAAATTTTCAGAATATTTTAAAAGTTGTGAAACTGTAGCTAATGCACGTGCAGTAACGATATCTGCATTAAAGTTTGTGACATCTTCTATTCTTTTTGTTTGAATATCTATACGCAGGCCCGTTTCACGTGAAACATTACGCATAAACGCACACTTTCTTGCGTCGCTTTCAATTAGAGTAACCGATAACTCAGGTCTCTTCTCCATTCCAATCAAAGCTATAACTAGACCCGCAAATCCTGCTCCAGAACCTATATCTACCAAACTCTTTACGGTTTTTGGTATTAATGGCCAAACTTGAGCAGAGTCTAAAAAATGCCGTTCCCATTTTGAGCCAAGCGTTGACTTAGACACTAGATTTATTTTTGGATTCCACTTTTCAAGTAGTTCAGCATAAACCTCTAATCTAGAAATTGTTTCACGTGAAACAAAACATAGTGTTTCTATTTTTTGTTTTGCGGTAATTTCATTCATGCACTTTTCTTTGTATCAAAACGTCTAATTGTCGTTAAAATTAGAGCTAAAGCTGCAGGTGTCATACCCTCTATACGACCAGCTTGGGCCAAAGTCGTGGGTCGCGCCTGCAAAAGTTTTTGTTTAATTTCATTAGAAATTCCTGAAATATTGGTAAAATTAAAGCTATCCGGTATTGCTAATTTTTCGTCTTTACGCATAGCGTTCACTGCCGATTGCTGGCGATCTATATAATTTACGTAAACTGCATCTTTTTCAACTTGCTCACGTATTTCACTATTTAACACTGAAAGCTCTGGCCATATGTCAACTAGTTTTGATGTTGTTATGTCCTTATGAGACAACAAATCCATAGCTGAACGACGCACTCCATCTTGTTTTATTGAAATACCAGTCTTTTTTGCTTCCGATGGTGTAATCTTAAGTGAACGAAGAAGCGTTTTTGCTGTTTCTAATTTTTCAATTTTAGCATCAAATATTTTTTTTCTTCTTAGCCCAACTAACCCACAGGAAATCCCAAGCGGAGTTAAGCGCTGATCAGCATTATCTGCACGAAGTGAAAGTCTATATTCTGCTCGACTTGTGAACATTCTATAGGGCTCACTCACACCACGAGTAACTAGATCATCAATCATTACGCCTATATAGGCTTGCGCACGGTCGAAAATAACCATTTCTTGCCCTAGCGCAGCTTTTGCAGCGTTTAATCCAGCAACTAAACCTTGTGCAGCAGCTTCCTCATATCCTGTTGTTCCATTTATTTGTCCTGCAAGATATAAGCCTTTGATGTCTTTTAACTCTAAAGTGTGGCGAAGCGCGCGTGGATCAACATAATCATATTCAATAGCATAACCAGGTTGCAAAATTTTAGCCTCTTCAAGACCAAGC
Organism: uncultured Paracoccaceae bacterium; assembly: GCA_913043905.1. Lineage (GTDB taxonomy): Bacteria > Pseudomonadota > Alphaproteobacteria > Rhodobacterales > Rhodobacteraceae > Amylibacter. The sequence continues at coordinate 16,803 of CAJWNQ010000026.1, forward strand.
ATTGAGTGGACATACTCTCGCTGCACATCTTCAGGTAAACTAGTTGATATGCCATTTGGGTAAATTGTGTGATCGTTTAAACCTTCCGGCTCTAAAAAAACTTGATGGCTATCTTTTTCAGCAAACCTAACGATTTTATCTTCAATCGAAGGACAATACCTTGGCCCAACACCATCAATTTTCCCACCATACATTGCTGAGCGTGAAAGATTATTTTGAATTATTTCATGCGTTTTTGCGTTGGTATGCGTGATCCCACACTCAATTTGCCGCGGAATTATTGACTGTGAGGATAGGAATGAAAACAAACTTGGTTCAGGATCTGCTGCCTGTGTTTCAAGAATATCCCAATTTATAGTTCGGCCATCTAACCTTGGGGGAGTGCCCGTTTTTAGCCTGCCCAAAGGTAAACCAAAACTATCTAATCTTTCTGCCAAGGGTACAGCAGGTTTATCGCCCATACGTCCACCGGGACGACTTACATTTCCTATATGAATAATGCCACGAAGAAACGTTCCCGTGGTTAAAACAACACTAGATGCCTTTATTTTACTAGAGTCTAAGAGAATTACCCCGTTAACCTTGTCACCATCCATAATTAAGTCTGATACTTCAGCTTCAATCACATCTAAGCCATCACAGTTTCTAAATTCAGCGTGCATAGCTGATCTATATAGTGCTCGATCAGCTTGAGTTCTTGGCCCCTGAACTGCAGGACCTTTTTTTCGGTTGAGGAGTCGAAATTGAATTCCAGACTTATCAGCAACCCTACCCATAACACCATCTAGCGCATCAATTTCTCGTACCAAGTGCCCTTTACCAAGACCACCTATTGCTGGGTTACATGACATTTCACCAATAGTTTCAAATTTATGAGTAACAAGTGCTGTTCTAGCGCCCACACGCCATGCCGCCTGCGCTGCATCAGCGCCTGCATGCCCACCACCAATTACAATTACATCATAGTGTTTCACGTGGAACATTCCTGTTTAACAATTTAACCACTTATACTTTAATTAACTAGGAAAGGGGAAGCTTAGAATTCTTGGTTAGAATTCTTTTTAGGCGAACATATATCTAATTTACTTTCCAAGGCAAAAACTAGAAAAAATTTCATCAAGCAAGTCTTCTACTCCCACCACGCCAATTAAAGAACTTAACATTGAAATACCTTGGTGAAACTCTGCTGATGCCAGTTCTGATAACTCAGATTTCTCCAACATTAAATTTTTTCCTGCATTTAGATATTTCTGAGCCTGTACCATTGCGATTCGGTGCCGTTCACGAGTTGCTGTTTGTGCCCCTTGAGAACGTAATTCTAATTTTGACGATATTTTGGAAATAAGTTCATCTAATCCAGCACCTGATTTACCCGATATAGACGAAATCTTATTAAATTTTATTAAATCAGACTTTCCAATTAAAATAATGTCTTCTAATTTTGGCTTCATTTTTATATCTGTAACAACGCCACTTTCTGTAAGAAAAACTCTTAAATCTGCTGATTCAGCGCGAGACCGAGCACGGTCAACACCAATTTTTTCAACTGTATCAATGGTTTCACGCAGTCCAGCTGTATCAAGCAGGGTAACTGCCAACCCACCAATATCCATCCTTACTTCAATTATATCGCGTGTTGTTCCCGCAATTTCTGATGTAATTGCGGCTTCGCGCCCAGCCAATGCATTAAGAAGTGTAGATTTTCCAATATTTGGTGGCCCAACAATAGCAACCTCAAAACCTTCTCTGATACGTTCAGCCGCAAAAGTGCCAGCAATTTCAGCTTCTAAATCGGTCTGTGTCCTATTTACTAATTCTAGTACTTCTGGAGTAACGTTTGTTGGTATATCTTCATCTGCAAAATCAATAGTGGCCTCTATTAAGCTTACAGCGCGTATTAAGTCTGAACGCCATATTGCAACCTTAGCTGATAAAGCGCCCTCCATTGCTCGAGCAGCCAAACGACGTTGCGCTTCCGTTTCTGCTTCAATTAAATCTGCTAACCCTTCTACTTGCACTAAATCAAGCTCACCGTTCTCTAACGCTCGCTTCGTAAATTCACCAGGTTCTGCAAGTCTTACATGCTCTAGTTCACCAAGTATTTTAAGAATATATGCAACAACAGCGACACTTCCATGGCAATGAATTTCAACTACTTCTTCTCCAGTAAAACTAGAATTTTTTTGAAAGGTCAAAACTAGAACTTCATCTATGAAAACACTGTTTAAATCACGAATTTTTCGCAAGCTACGACCTGCCATGGGTAATTTAGGTCCAACAAAATTCTCAATTGTAAGAATCGCGTTTGACCCAGAAATACGAATTACGGATACACCCGCTCGACCCTTTGCGCTAGCAAGTGCAAAGATAAGATTAGACATACCTAAGCCTCTGAAATAAAATAGTTATTTACGTATTCATAGAATCAAAAAACTCTGAATTAGTTTTTGTACCTTTAAGTTTACCAAGGAGAAATTCAACTGCATCTGTTGTTCCCATTGGGTTTAATATACGACGTAGTACAAATGTTTTTGCCAGATCTGTAGGATCAACCAATAACTCTTCCTTACGTGTACCAGATTTTAAGATATCTATAGCTGGGAAAACTCGCTTATCAGCAATCTTTCTGTCTAATACTATTTCAGAATTACCTGTACCTTTAAATTCTTCAAAAATTACCTCATCCATACGGGAACCTGTTTCGATTAGAGCTGTAGCAATTATCGTTAAAGAACCGCCTTCCTCAATATTACGTGCAGCTCCAAAGAAGCGCTTAGGGCGCTGTAAAGCATTCGCATCTACACCACCTGTCAAAACTTTGCCCGATGAGGGTACAACAGTGTTAAAAGCGCGTCCTAGGCGTGTAATTGAGTCTAATAATATAACAACATCTCTTCCATGCTCTACTAATCGCTTAGCTTTTTCAATTACCATTTCAGAAACTGCAACATGTCGAGTTGCTGGCTCGTCGAACGTAGAAGATACAACTTCACCTTTAACAGTCCGTTGCATATCTGTAACTTCTTCTGGTCGTTCATCAATTAACAATACAATTAAAAAGCATTCTGGATGATTTGCTTCTAATGATTTTGCTATATTTTGAAGTACAACTGTTTTACCTGTGCGAGGCGGAGCAACAATCAATGATCGTTGCCCTTTTCCTATAGGTGAAACTAAATCTATTAATCGAGCTGATTTATCTTTTATTGTAGGGTCTTCTATTTCCATTTTAAGGCGCTCATCTGGATAAAGTGGTGTTAAATTATCAAAATGTACCTTATGTTTTGCATGCTCAGGATCAGCAAAATTAATAAGTGTTACATTAGTCATTGCAAAATATCGTTCCCCATCTTGTGGTTGTGATATCCAACCCTCGACTGTGTCTCCAGTTCTTAGTGAGTGCTTACGTATCATCTCTGGAGATACATAAATGTCTTCAGGTCCAGGTAAATAATTTGCTTGAGGAGAGCGTAAGAAGCCAAAGCCATCTGACATTACTTCCATAACACCTTCACCAGAAACTTCTGCTCCATCTTCAGATTTCTCTTTAAGAATGGCAAACATCATTTCGCCTTTGCGCATTGTAGACGCATTTTCGATTTCTAAAATTTCTGCCATTTTTAATAAATCAGCAGCTGATTTTGCTTTCAGTTCAGAAAGATTAACTTTTTCAGTTTCCATAATATCACCACAGAATTAACCCACCGTTGGCGGGACATAAGATTTATTTATATATTGGCTGCGACCTATAGTAGTGTGTGTCACCAGATCGTTCATTTATTATTTATAGTAAAATAATGAGTCCTGTCAATTTCAAAAGGGACGCACAACTACCATAATAACAATTATTATCATTAATATTGTGGGTACTTCATTTAAAAATCTATATTGTTTTCCAGTATATGGGCGTTCATTTTTTTCCAATAACTTTCGTTGCTTGGATAAAAATCCATGGAAACCAGTCATACCAATCACACATAAAAGTTTTACCCAAATCCAACCTTGGGACCAGTCGATAATATTAGGCACTATTATTAATAAAAGACCAAATAACCATGTAACAATCATAGCTGGACCCATTATTCTTTTTATTAAAAGAAATTCCCATCTAACTATAGTCTCACTATAATTTAGATTTTTTGAATCAGTTTCAACATGATAAACAAATAATCTAGGTAAATATAGCATGCCTGCCATCCAAGATATAACAGCAAGGATATGTATCGTTTTTATCCAAGGATAAAGTAATATTAGCAAATCCATTATTTAATCCTTTATTCTTATACATACTCTATAACTATAATATATATATTAAGAAAGAATAGTTGTTTGTAGTGGGTGTTGTGAGTATCGAGGATTAAATTTAAGTAACAACTTTACCCACAGAAAATAAAAAGGTAATAAAATGTACATAAAATAGTCCACAGCTTGTGTAAAAATTATAACCTCCTGATATTTATAAATAAAAAAATATTGTTTTTGTGGACTAATTACTATCAAAAAAAAATATAAGTTTTATCCACAGAAAATAAAAATAAGTTTTTATTTAAGACACATGGGATAGATTGTTAATTGAAAAGAATTGTTGTTGATAAAAATTCTGATTTAAGACCTTAATGTTTATAAGTTAAAAAACTTCCTATATTATCCACATGATTTACACAGGTAATATGTTAAATGTTAGCGGTACTCACATTAAAGATATAAGCTGAAATATATGAAAAAAAGAATAGTATTAGCATCAGAATCCAAGACACGCCAAAGTATATTACGACAGGCGGGAGTTGAGTTTGACGTAAAGCCTGCTCGAATTGACGAAGAAGCTATTATTAAATCCTTACTAACTGATGGAGCAACTACAAATGATATTGTAGACGCTTTAGCAGAGTATAAAGCTTTAAGAGTAGCCGGAAGTAACCCTGATGGATTAATTATTGGGAGTGATCAAATATTAGTTTGTGAAAAAAAAATTTACTCTAAAGCTCAAAATATGGAGCAAGCTAAAACCACATTAAAAGAGCTTAGAGGTAAATCACATCAACTTCTGTCAGCAGCTGTAATATTTGAAGATGGTAAACCAGTTTGGCGAACTGTTTCACGGGCCCAACTATTTATGCGTAATTATTCTGATGAATATTTAGACGATTACTTAGAGTATTGTGGATCAGATATATTGTCATCAGTAGGGTGTTATTTTCTTGAAGATAAAGGTGTTAATTTATTCAGCAGAATTCAAGGAGATTATTTTACTGTTTTAGGGTTTCCTTTACTTGATGTACTTGAATTTTTACGAAACCGAGGGGTTATACCGTCATGATTAAAGCAGGAGTTATTGGTTGGCCTATTGAACAAAGTAAATCCCCCATTATTCACACGCATTGGTTAAAAGTGCATGATATAAAGGGATCATATGATAAGATAAGTGTATCACCAGAAAACTTTTCCAATAAAATAATAGAATTAATACAAAAAGGGTATGCAGGAGTTAACGTAACGATCCCACACAAGGAAGCTGCTCTTTTTTTAGCTGATACTATGACAGATAGAGCCGCCACTATTGGTGCTGCTAATACATTGGTTTTTAAAAGTGGAAAAGTTCACGCAGATAATACTGATGGAGAAGGTTTTATTAATAACTTGATGCATGGTGCGCCTGATTGGAATGCAGGAATGGGTCCAGCACTGGTAATGGGTGCTGGGGGCGCAGCTCGAGCTATTTTATCATCATTAATAGATTTTGGGGTTCCAGAAATTATTTTGATAAACAGGACGAGGAGTAGAGCGGAAAATTTAGCTAACGTATTTGGACCTCGTGTTGTTGTTGCTGACTGGAAAGAAGCATTTTTGATAAGTTCAAATGTAAAAATATTAATAAATACAACTGCACTTGGTATGATTGGAAAAGATCCTTTAAAATTTGACTGTTCAAGACTGCATCATTCTACTTTAGTTACAGATATAGTTTATAACCCACTAAAAACGGAGCTTCTTTTAAACGCACAAGCCCGTGGCTGTGTGACGGTTGATGGTTTGGGAATGTTGTTACATCAAGCTGTGTCTGGATTTGAGGCCTGGTTTGGCGTGCGTCCTAAAGTTGATAATGTTTTACGATCAAAGGTATTGTTAAAGTTATGAGTGGTTTATTTCTCCTGGGATTAACAGGCTCAATAGGAATGGGAAAAACCACTACCGCAGAAATATTTCGTGATGCTTTAATAGCAGTGTGGGATGCTGACGCAGCAGTACATGAACTGTATACAAGTGATACTCCTACGATTGAAAAAGTTTTTGATGTAGCACCAGCTTCTGTATCTGGTGACGGTGTTGACCGTAAAAAATTAGGTAATATTTTACAGGCAGATAAGGCGTTATTTTCCAAGATAGAGGCTATAGTACATCCAGCTATTAAGGATCACAGATTAGCTTTCATTGAAGCATGTAAGTTAACTAATCAAAAGTTAGCTGTGTTAGATATTCCGTTGCTATATGAAACAAGTGCAAATGATTGGCTTGATGCGGTCTTAGTGGTATCTATAGATCCTAACACACAGCGCCAAAGAGTGATGGCGCGACCTGGAATGACTGAGGATATTTTTCAAATGATACTATCCCGCCAAACACCTGATACAGAAAAACGCAAATACGCAAAATATATAATAGAGACTAAATCACTGGAACATGTGAGTAATGAAGTTCATAAGATTATAAAAGAAATAATAGGTAATTTGCCAAATGCGTGAAATTGTTTGGGATACAGAAACAACAGGGTTTGATCCTAAAGCTGGTGATCGATTGGTTGAAATAGGTGCTGTTGAATTAGAACAACATATACCAACTGGACGTGTATATCATCAATACATCAATCCTGAGCGTGATATACCAACGGGAGCATTCGAAGTGCATGGTCTTTCAATTGATTTTCTCAAGGATTACCCAGTCTTTAAAACAGTTGCTCAAGAATTTTTAGACTTTGTTGGTGATGCAACCTTAATTGCACATAATGCAAGTTTTGATATGCGGTTTATTAATGCTGAATTGAATTGGGCAGGCTTACCTCAGATTCCCGCTAATCAAGCATTAGATACTTTAGAAATAGCACGAAAAAAATTCCCTGGAGCTCAAAATTCTTTAGATGCTTTATGCCGCAGATTTGGCATTGATAATTCTGCGCGTCAAAAGCATGGTGCATTATTAGATAGTGAAATACTAGCCGAAGTTTATTTAGAGTTAATAGGTGGGCGACAACCCGATTTTTCTCTTAGTATAGTTGGTAGTGATAATTCAGGTATGATATCCGACAATGCGTGGTTAGCAACCTCTCGTCCAATGGCCCTAGAAAGTTTATTAACAGAAGAAGAAACTAAAGCGCATAATGCTTTTGTTGAGTCTCTTGGTGAGGCTGCTGTCTGGAAGTTTAAATAAAAATACTGTTTAAAAAAATTAAAAAGGTGAGCTGCGTAAAAATTTATTATAAGCCTTGGTTTATTTAGTATTAACAATTTTATTAGCCTTGAAATCGTCATTTCTACTTTGTTATCTTTCTATTTTTCATCAGTTTTATCAAGTATAGAAGTTCGGTGTAGTTCAGTGGTAAAGCATTTGACTGTTAATCAATTGGTCGTAGGTTCGATCTCTACCGCCGGATCCAATTAAAATAATAGCTTAGCTTATATTCAGCAAATTTCGGTAGCAATTAAGCAGATGCGCATTAATTAAATATCATTAAAATTTAGTTTTTTTGCTAATTTTTTAATTTTTTGTTATTATAATACTATTCTTTGTTTCATCACTATTTGAAAGTACATTTTCATATGGATAGTAAACTCGCATCTAGAAAACTTGGTTATGGGTTTTCCTCGCAATACCAAGAAATCCCATTGTCTGATTTTGTTGTTAATGCAAAAAAAGAATTAGAAACTGTTCCAAAATTTAATCCTTGGCGTTTAATTTCAGTAGAAAGAAAAAAGAAAAAACTATTTGATAAACAAACTAAAGAAGATGCGGCTAATGAT
>CAJWNQ010000027.1 GCA_913043905.1 uncultured Paracoccaceae bacterium
ATGAACCCAGTTTTAGTGCACTAGCCTTTGAATTATCTATTGGCCATGAAGAACTAATCGTAAATACTGGCCCTGGTATGCTTTTTGGGAATAATTGGTTGGACGCTAGCCGGACCTTGTATGCTCATAGTGGTGTGTGCATTGATGAAACTACACCATCTGTTGGTCGCACTGATGTGGTGCCAAAAGCTGAACGCAAAGAAAGTGCTGATGTTGTAGAACTAAATAGTTCTCATGATGGATTTGCTTTATCGCATGGGGTTCTTCACTATAGAAAAATAGAAATGAACCGCAAAGGCTCTATAATCAGTGGGAGGGATACTATCTTAGCTGATGGTGTCAGCCATTGTGGAATTTTTGATGGGTGGCTTAAACGTAAGAATGCAAAATTTATGCCTTTTAATGCACGATTTCATATTTCTCCTGATGTTAATTTAGAATTTGGCATACACGATACAGTAGTAAGTATGACAACCCCAAAAGGTGATATTTGGATTTTACGCTCAAAAAATGCTAAAATAAGCATACAGGAAAGTGCTTACATGCAATATGGACGCTTAAATCCACGTGCGGCAAAACAAGTTGTGGTATCTGGGAGTGCCGTGGATTATCAGGGCGTCATTGAATGGACGCTGTCTCGGTTAGAAGTTATGGACCACTGACAATAGTTGCTAAAGGAATGCAAATGTCTCTTGATTATATAAAGATCCGCCGTGCACTTTTATCTGTTTCTAACAAAACAGGTTTGATTGAATTGGCGACTGCTTTGGATAGAAAAGGTGTTGAGTTACTTTCCACGGGTGGGACAGCAAAAGCTATTCGAGATGCAGGCCTGCCTGTCCGGGATGTTTCTGAAATTACTGGATTTCCTGAAATGATGGATGGGCGTGTAAAAACCTTACACCCCATGGTTCATGGTGGCTTGCTTGCTCTACGTAACAATGAAGATCATATAAATGCTATGAGAAAGCATGGAATTGAGGAAATCGACTTATTAGTTGTTAACTTGTACCCGTTTGAAGAGACAGTGGCTAAGGGCGGTGATTACAAAGATTGTATAGAAAATATTGATATTGGTGGCCCTGCCATGATTCGTGCAGCTGCCAAAAATCATGGGTTCGTCTCTGTGGTTGTGGATGTTGAAGATTACCAAGCTTTGTTGAAGCAAATGGATGCTAATGATGGGGCAACTCCCCTAAATTTTCGGCAAAAATTAGCACAAAATGCATATGCGCTTACGGGTGCTTACGATGCGGCAGTATCTACTTGGATGGCAAGAGAAATTGGAGAATCTGCTCCACGCCGAAGAGTTATTGCTGGGACATTTGTGCAAGAAATGCGTTATGGAGAAAATCCACATCAATCAGCCAGTTTTTATTCTAACCGCTCAAAGCGCTCAGGGGTGTCTACCGCAAAACAACATCAAGGTAAGTCACTATCTTATAATAATATTAATGATACTGATGCTGCCTTTGAATTAGTATCAGAATTTAATCCAATAGATGGTCCAGCTATTGCTATTATTAAGCACGCAAACCCGTGTGGAGTTGCGCTTGGTTCATCATTTTTAGATGCTTATGATAAAGCATTTCGATGCGATCAAACGTCAGCTTTTGGGGGCATCATTGCATTAAACGGTACACTTGATGGCGAAACTGCAGAACAAATTTGTAAAATCTTTACAGAGGTTGTGATTGCCCCACATGCAACAGACGAAGCTAAAGCTGTTTTTGTGGCTAAGAAAAATTTGCGGTTGTTAACAACTGGTGGTTTACCTGATGTGCGTGAAGGGGGTCAGACGTGGCGTCAAGTTGCAGGGGGATATTTGATACAAGACCGTGATAATGGATATATAAGTCTAGATGACATAAGGGTTGTAACCAAACGTACACCAACTGATATTGAGATGCGTGATATGCTATTTGCATGGAAAGTAGCTAAACACGTAAAATCAAATGCAATTGTTTATGTTAAAGATGGCGCAACAGTTGGTGTTGGTGCAGGCCAAATGAGCCGCATAGACAGTACTCGTATAGCTGCACGCAAGGCTCAAGACATGGGGGAAGCTATTAATTTAGAGAAGCTGCTAACAATTGGTTCTGTTGTTGCTTCAGATGCATTCTTTCCATTTTCTGATGGATTGCTGGCTGCTGCAAAAGCAGGTGCAACTGCTGTGATTCAACCGGGAGGTTCAATGCGTGATGAAGAAGTTATTGAAACTGCTAACGAATTGGGTTTGGCCATGGTATATACCGGTATGCGTCATTTTAAGCACTGACATGATTAAAACTCTCACATATTCTAGTTTATTCTTTGCTATCGACCAGATTAGTAAATGGTTGATATTGGAAAAATTACTTTTAAATACAATAGGTGTTTATGAGGTTTTTCAGCCTTATTTAGTTTTTAAAATGGGTTGGAATAAAGGAATAAATTTTGGATTACTTTCTAGTAGTCCTGAAATAATGCAATGGGTATTAATAATATTGGCCACTGGAATATGTGCTACATTACTTTATTGGTCTCGAAACCTTTCAGGACGGTTTGTACCAATACTTATCGGATTGATTATTGGTGGTGCCATGGGAAATGTCTTTGACCGTATTCGTTTTGGTGCTGTAATTGATTTCCTAAACATGTCATGTTGTGGAATAAAAAACCCTTATATTTTTAATCTTGCTGATATTTTTATTTTTATAGGGTTAATTCCATTGGTATTGTTTTCTGACAGATTTCAGAAACGCGCGTGACGAGATAAAATAATTAAGCTAAACAGAATTACACAAAATGCGAGTAAATACATAAATGAACTTTGGTTTGAAAATTTCTTTGATTGTTGTCACCGTCCTTAGTGTTTCTGCTTGTACGGGTGGAAATAAGAAAGGCCCAGATGAATTTGGCGTTATGCCAACAAAAGCATTAAAGTATCCATCTAATATGACTGAGCTGCCTGAACCAAATCTAGCTGGAAAAAATCTAGCCGATAAACAACCACTGGATGATGTAATTAATGCATTAGGCGGGGACGCTAATTACCAAAAAAATACTCAGATCCGTAATAGTGAAAAAGCTTTATTAAAAGTGGTGGGTCGTTTTGGTATAACACCCGACATACGCACAATTACTGCGATTGAAGACGTCTCATTCCGTGAGAAAAACAAAGGTAAGGTTTTAGAACGTTTGATTTCTGGCAATATATATCAAATTCGTTATCGTAGTGAACGTTTAGATGCGGTTTCAGAAGCAAAGAGATTAACTGCTTTAGGTGTTCTTACTCCAACAGTAATCTCTAAATAGTGACACTCCATTTTCTCACGTTTACGTTAGTACACTTGTATATTTAGCGCAGAGAGTTAGATCATTCTTATCTCAATATAGTAAAATTTCATGAAATATTTTTATGTCGCAATCTTTTTTCTTTGTTCAAGCTATTCAGCAAGCTTAGCAATCGGTGAAGTAAGTACATTTACTCTAAAAAATGGTATGGATATTATTGTAATTGAAGACCACCGCGCTCCCATTGTGACTCACATGGTCTGGTACAAAGTTGGATCGGCAGATGAGCCTCCAGGTAAATCAGGTATAGCACATTATTTGGAACACCTACTATTTAAGGGTACTGAAAATTTAAAAACAGGAGAATTTTCAAAGATTGTTGCAGAAAATGGGGGATCAGAAAATGCATTCACTTCTTATGATTATACTGGTTATTTTCAGCGTGTAGCAGCTGATCGATTAAACCTTATGATGGAAATCGAATCTGATCGTATGCAAAATCTGCGGCTTACCATTGAGGACATATTGCCTGAGCGTGGCGTGATAATTGAAGAGCGTAATTCACGAACAGAAAACAATCCCAATTCACTATTTAGTGAACATCGTTCAGCCTTAATGTACCAGAATCATCCTTATGGTGTTCCAGTTATAGGCTGGATGCACGAAATAGAAAAGCTTACACGTGAAGATGCTATTGATTTCTATGAAAGATATTATGCTCCTAATAATGCTATTTTGATTGTTGCTGGGGATGTGGAGCCTCAAGCAGTTTTAGATTTAGCTCAGAAACATTATGGCATTCGAATTGCATCCAAAAAAATAGTTAAGCGTGTTCGACCACAAGAGCCGCCTAAAAGAGCTGCAATCCATACAATTTATGAAGATCCAAGGGTAAGGCAACCTTATATTATCCGTGAATATTTAGCTGAAAATCGAAAACCTGGTGACCAATTAGAAGCAGCAGCATTAACTATATTTGCCCATTTATTGGGAGGATCAGGTAAGACTTCTTTCTTAGGAAAACGCTTGCAGCTTGATGAAAAGATAGCCTTAAATGTATCAGCATGGCATTCTGCTACTTCATACGATCCAAATAAATTTGGGCTATATGTGGTGCCTGTTCCGGACGTAAGCTTACAAGTTGTAGAGGATGCATTAGATTTAGCTCTAGATAATTTCTTTGAGGTTGGCATTGATCAGGATCATTTAAAACGCATAAAAACGCAAATTAAAGCTTCTGAAATTTTTGCATTAGATAATCAAGAAGGCATTGCGCGAGCTTATGGCACTGCCTTGACGAGTGGACTATCTGTGAATGATGTAAAAGAGTGGCCTAATATTTTGGCTGCCGTGTCTGCAGAAGATATTATGATTGCTGCGCGTAAAGTATTGAACCCTAAGTCATCAGTTACGGGTTGGATTCGTGGTTCGCAGGAGATTGCAGAATGAATAAATTTTTAAGTGCATTTATTATGATTTTATTATCAGGGTTACCTGTTAACGCCGAACTGATCATTCATGAGGTAAAATCTAAGGGTGGAATAACAGCATGGTTAGTAAGTGATAATTCTATTCCTATAATATCATTTGATATAGCTTTTAAAGGGGGTGCATCCACTGAGCTAGATGACAAACTGGGTGCCACATATTTAATGGCAGGTTTGCTTGAAGAGGGCGCTGGAAATATGGACGCTACTGCTTTTAGTCTTGCAGCAGAAGAGTTAGCAACATCATTAAGTTTTAATAGTTCTCGCGAACGAATTTCTATTTCAGCAGAATTTCTTAAAGAAACTACAAACCAAAGTATAGCATTATTAAAGGCTGCTATTACGCAACCTGCGTTTAATGATGCTGCTTTTGAACGAACTAAAGCTCAGGTTCTATCAATTATTTCGCGCAATCAAACAGATCCACGGAAAATTGCATCAAATGCATTTAATAAGATTGCGTTTGAAAGCCATCCATATGGCCGACCGTACCAAGGTACTGCAAACACTATTTCTAGTTTAACCCAAGATGACATGTTCGAAGCTCATCGCCAAAATTTAACCAAAGATCGCTTATTTGTGAGTGTGGTTGGCGATATTACGGCTGATGAATTATTAATTATTCTAGATGATTTATTTGGTGGGTTGCCTGAGAAAGGTGCCTTATTTCCTAATGTTGTAAATTTTAAAGCATTAGGTGGTAACACAATTATAGACTTTGATACTACACAATCTACAGCGTTGTGGGGTCATTCTGGGATCTCACAAAACGATCCAGATTTTTTTGCAGCATTTGTAATGAATCACATACTAGGTGGTGGAAGTTTTACATCACGTTTAACTGATGAGGTGCGAGAAAAGCGTGGCTTAACTTACGGTGTATACTCTTATATAGCCAATATGGATTATGCTAATTTTTATGGTGGATCAGTATCATCAGCGAATGACCGCATTGAAGAAGCATTGGATGTTATTAAAGAGGAATGGGCTCGTATGGCTAATAGTGGAGTTACTGAAGAGGAGCTGATTGCTGCAAAAAAATATATAACTGGGTCTTATCCATTACGATTCGATGGGAATGGGCAAATTGCAGGTATTTTAACTTATAGCCAAACAAATGACTTCCCCATTAATTATCCACAAAATCGTAACAGTTATGTAGAGGCAGTAACAAAAAAAGATATTGCCCGTGTTGCAAATCGAATTCTGAAGGCTGAAGACATCCATTTTGTTGTAGTTGGCAGTCCAACTGGATTGGTGGCAACTGAGTAGTCTCTGCTATAATCCAGTTATGGCAGAATCGGCGAGGTTCATGGTAAGTATTATTATATGGATGTACAAAAACCCAAAATAGCTCATGACCGCCCAATTATCCGACAGTTAGATGACGCTGCTGCAAATCGTATTGCAGCTGGTGAAGTTGTTGAGCGACCAAGTTCTGCAATTAAAGAGCTGGTTGAGAATTCTATTGATGCGGCATCTACAAGGATCGATATTTCATATAGTGACGGTGGAAAGACATTAATCCGTGTAAAGGATGATGGGCATGGTATTGCAGAAGGTGAATTGTATTTAGCCTTGTGTCGTCATGCAACCAGTAAAATAGACGGTTCTGATCTCTTAAACATTCATACATTTGGATTTCGCGGTGAGGCTTTACCTTCTATGGGTGCAGTTGGGCGCCTTACTATGACTAGTCGAGTGAGTGAAGCATCGGTAGGTGCTAAGATTGTTGTTAATGGTGGAGAAATAGAAAAAGTGCGCCCTGCGTCGGCTAGTGTTGGAACAGTTGTAGAGCTGCGTGATCTATTCCATGCAACTCCTGCTCGGCTAAAATTTCTTCGAACGGATCGTGCTGAAGCGGGTGCAATTTCTGATGTAGTAAAACGTTTGGCAATGGCTGAACCTTATATTGGCTTTACTCTACGTGATGTTTCAGGGGAGGGTGAAGGCCGTATTGTATTTCGTGCAGATCCAGAAACTGGTGATTTATTTAATGCATTGCATGGACGCCTACGCAAGATTTTGGGGGCAGATTTTGCAAATAATTGTATACGAATTGATGCTGAACGTGAGGGCATGACTTTAACGGGTTTTGCAAGTTTACCAACGTATTCTCGTGGTTCGGCAGTTGCGCAGTATATTTTTGTAAATGGTCGGCCGGTAAAAGATAGGAATCTATTAACCGCATTGCGCGCCGCTTATTCTGATTTTCTGCATAATGGACGATATCCTATAGTTGCACTGTATATAGAATGTGATTTGGAACGTGTTGACGTAAATGTTCATCCTGCAAAAGCTGAAGTTCGCTTTCGCGAGCCAGGTGTTGCGCGTGGTTTAATTATATCAGGCTTGCGACATGCTTTAGCTGAAGCTGGCCATCGTGCCTCTACGACCGTAGCAGATTCAGCTTTAGGTGCTTTTAGGTCTTCTGATTCAATGAAGCAACTTGGTCAGTATCAAATGGACAATAAAAGATCTTTTGCCACTTTTACAGGTCATGACCGCCAAGCTGGATTTACAGATGTACAAAATAATTTTTCTGCGCGTGTTGAAGCGCAAATATTTAATGAAGAGCCATTTCATAAGCCGCTTGGAGCTGCTCGTGCGCAAGTTCATGAAAATTATATAATTGCTCAAACAACTGATGGTATTGTTGTGGTTGATCAACATGCAGCTCATGAACGGTTAGTCTATGAAAAATTAAAAAAACAAATGAGTGCTAATGGTGTTGCTGCTCAGGCTTTACTAATCCCTGAAATTATTGAGTTATCAGAAAAGGACTGCGTAACATTAATGAGTATTGCTTCAGAATTAGCTGAATTAGGTTTAGTTATAGAAAACTTTGGTGGAAATGCTATTGCAGTACGTGAAACTCCTGCAATTTTGGGCGAAGTAAATGCAAAAGCTATGGTTCTAGATATTCTTGATGAATTACTAGACTGGTCACAGACTCAATTAATACAAGATAATTTAGAAGCCATTTTAAGCCGAGTTGCCTGCCATGGATCAATTAGGTCTGGACGAATAATGCGTGGTGAGGAAATGAATGCACTTTTGCGTGAAATGGAAGTAACTCCCCATTCAGGGCAATGTAATCATGGGCGGCCAACGTACATTGAGTTAAAGTTAAGCGATATTGAAAAGTTATTTGGTCGTACATAATAAATTGATAATCACGCTACATCAAAGAAAATTTTGATTCTAATCAGTGGGTAATTGATGGATTTGCATGAACACTTAGGTTAAAGTCTAAAGCCTGAGTAAGCTGTAGATATTATAACTGCGACAATTCACCAACTATGATTACATACTGTATGTAATCAATTTAAGTATGAGTTAATTTATAAGGTGCTGTCATGTTAAACATCCAAAACCACCCCTTGCGTGAAAGCCTATCCAAAGAGCTGCATGCGCGCCCTTTTCCAATTGTTGATGCACCAAGTCAGGTCATATACCTAGCATTAACATGTAGTGATAATGATGAATTGCATATTCAAAATTTAGCAAAAAAATTTGGAGGCCTAGATTATATTATAGGATCAGGGCATTATTATCAAGATTTAGGAGGTTATTCACTAAAGTGGGAACGTCATAGCGAATTTGTTACCTATACTATTTTACTTGATGGAGAAGATGATCACCCGTTTTCTGATAAAGCTGCAAGCTATTTTCCAGACACCTGGCTAGCTTCATTAGATAGCCAAGTTTTAACTTCTGTAAAGTTACGCGTTGTGGCGCCGGCCTCTACAAAACAAGTTGAGAATGAGATTTTAACAAACTTTCATACAGCTTTCCAATCAGAAAGCTTAGCCATATCTTATGTCTTAGACAAAAATACTATCGTAGCCAGTGATTTTAAAATGGATGAAAATGGATACATTCGTTTTGCTGTATTGCCAATTGGTCAGGTTGGGCGCCATCGCTTGGGCCGTATTGTTCAACGTTTATTAGAAATTGAAACATATCGGGCAATGTCTATGATGACTTTACCAATAGCAAAAAAAGTTTTTAGCCGTTTGACAGAATTAGAGCATGATCTTGCAATTACGGTTCAATCTATTTCAGGACGTGAAGGAACATATCAAGAAAATTTGAATACTTTAATGACTATTGCGGCAGAAATTGAATATTTAAATGCCGAAAATGCATTCCGATTTAGTGCAGCGGATGCTTACGCTGCAATAGTAGATCAACGTATTTTTGTTTTACGTGAGGAACGATTTTTAGGGCGTCAAACATTTTCAGAATTTATGATGCGTCGATTCAGCCCTACTGTGCGCACTTGTAAGGCGGCCCATAAGCGATTGCAGGATATTTCTGATCGTGCTGCGCGTGCTGCAGATTTACTAAGTACCCGAGTTAATGTTCGAACTGCAGAACAAAACAGAGCATTGTTAGAGCAAATGGACAAGCGGTCAGAATTACAATTGCGGTTACAGCAAACGGTTGAAGGCCTCTCAGTGGTCGCAATTAGTTATTATGCAGTAAACCTTTTAACCTATTTATTTATACCTCTTGCTGAGATTCAAAATTGGGAAAAATATTATGTAGCATCAGCTTTAGTATTACCTGTAGTACTTTCTGTGATGTTTATGGTCCGAAAAATTAGAGGTGGTATTTCTAAATCTTGAAAAGGGGCTGCAATAAGCGAGGTAAAAGTGATGTAAACTTTAAAGGTGCATCAGAAGCTGCCAAACAAATGCATGGCCCATTACCGCTTGCGGTTGGAGTATGATGAAGATTTTCATCACCAATCTCAATATCCCCTCGCGCAAAACAATCCTCTTTATCATGAAATTCACCTTGTAAAACAAGTGTCATTTCAAGGCCATTATGGCCATGGTTAGGCATGGCAGTACCTGCAGGAATATAAATTAGCCGAGCTGTTGCGTGTTTGTCAGTTTTTAAAATAGCTTGCCGTACCCCACGACCTATATTTTTCCACTTAATTGCATTTAAATCATTGCCGACATACTTTTGGAGTGGTTTTGGGAAAATACCCTCAACCATTGGGGGAAGGGGGCGCTTTTTTGTTGGTATATCAATTTCTTTCAATGTTTGTTTGAATGCATTAGGTTTCATTTCAGCCTCATCAGAATCTTCTAAAATACCTCCACCTATAGCTTCGTAGCTAGCTAGACGCGCGCGAGCTTCATCGCTAATAGACATTTGAGTTGCGACCACAAGGCTAAAAGCTTCTGGTAAAATACCAGCCGCATAGCCCATTAAAAGCTGCTCGTTGAGGTGATGTTTAACTGTCATATTTCATTTCATTTCATGTTATGTCGTAGTCGTTGTAAGGCTAATCTAATTCGAGACTTAATTGTGCCAAGGGGTAAACCGGTTTCGGCGGCAATTTCTTGATGCGACAAATCGCTATAAAATGCGCGCTCTACAATAAACCTTTGTTTTTCAGGCAGGCTTTTTACCGCTTCAGCTAATCGGGATGTCTCTTGTTGCATTGATATTATTTCAGACGCATCTGGCTCAGGGTTGCAACCCCAAGGTAAATCCTCAGGTTCTGGACGGTTCTGGCGTCTTGCAGAATCAATTCGTTTATTTCTTGCAATTGTAAATATCCAAGTAGATGCTGCCGCCCTTGTCGGATCAAATAAATGAGCTTTGTGCCAAACAGTAACCATTGTCTCTTGTGCGCAGTCTTCTGCAGTTACTGGATCAGCGCCACCTTTCATAAGAAATGATTTAATGCGTGGAGCAAAGTGTGCGAAAAGGTCAGAAAATGATTCTTTATCCTGATCTTTGGATATTGAGATAATACGCTGTGCCCATAAATCAGAGGTAGATTTCACAATATTTCTTACCACTTTGCCTAGCATCCTTTTGGAGGTTACTAATAGTCTAAAGGATCGTATGAGTAGATCAAAGTCCTGATTAACAAGTGGCGTAGTAATAAACATATAATTATTACGAAGTAGTTGTCATTTTGGATCAAGTTTATATTTATATTATTATTGATCTGACAAAGATGTAGATGCGTAAGAATAAAAATAACAATAAATGGATATTAAATTAGTGCCTTTTGAATTTACTTCCTCCCGTCCAAAAAATATTGCTGTGATAGGTGCTGGTATATCAGGCATGGGTGCAGCACACTTATTAGCGAAATCTCACAATATTACACTATTTGAATCTAATAAACGCCTGGGAGGGCACGCTCGCACTGTAATTGCAGGTAAAAATATGGACCAGCCAGTCGATACAGGTTTTATTGTTTTTAATTATGCCAACTATCCTCGAATGACGCAGCTATTTGATGCATTAAATGTACCAGTGATTAAGAGTGATATGAGTTTTGGTGTTTCAGCTAATTCTGGGAGTATAGAATATGCGTTGAGAACACTAAATTCATTATATGGGCAGCGTTTAAATTTAATACGTCCCAAATATCACCAAATGATAATGGATATTATAAAATTTAATAAAAATGCAGAAAGTGCACTTGAAGGCCCTGAGATGACACTACGTGATTTACTTGTTAAAATAGGTACTGGGGATTGGTTTCGCGATTACTACATTCTTCCATTTGGTGGTGCAATTTGGTCTACCCCGTTGGGTCAGATGTTAGATTTTCCAGCAGAAGCTCTCATTAAATTTTTTAAGAATCACAATTTATTGGCAACGTCGGGGCACCATCAATGGTATACTGTTAAAGGAGGCTCGATTGAATATGTAAAGCTTCTTGAGAAAGATATGAAGAAGCGCAGTGTTGTAATTCGAAGTGGTTCTCCTGTGAAAGGTGTTCGACGCACCTCTTTAGGAGTTGATATACGTGTATACGGTGGAGATTGGCAAAGTTTTGATAGTGTTGTTATGGCAAGTCATTCTGATCAATCATTAAATCTATTGGAAGATCCAAGTACAGATGAAGTTCGATTACTATCAGCCATTAAATATCAGCCTAATCAGGCTATACTGCACTCAGATCCAGTAGTAATGCCCAAACGAAAAAGATGTTGGTCTTCTTGGGTCTATGCTTCTGATCAAGCTGACAGTGCTAATCCGGTTGGTGTAAGCTATTGGATGAACAGATTGCAATCAATTCCAGAGGCAGAAAACTTTTTCCAATCTTTAAATCCAACGCGCGAAATTAAGCAAGAACTTATTCATGACCAAAATATGTTTATGCATCCAGTTTTTGATCGTGCAGCTTTAGCCGCGCAGCAAGAAATTAAAGGAATACAAGGCCATAATAATACATGGTTTTGTGGGGCTTGGTTGCGCAATGGCTTTCATGAGGATGGATACTCTAGCGCTGTTGATATTTTAGAAAATATGGGAGTGATCGCAGGGTGACTGCAATCTTAGATCACATTCATGGGCGTACTTTCCATGGCCGGCATGGAACAATTAAGAATAAATTTTCTTATAATGTTGACTATATTATTTCTGATTTAAGCCTCTGCAAGGGGCCACTATTATTTTCAAGAAATAAGCGAAATATAATTGCACTTTTTGACAATGATTATGGCAGCATTTATTCTTCTAAAACTAGGATAAAGTGGGTAAATGATATTTTATTTGAAGCTGGATTTGATAACTTCATTTTGGGTAAGGTATTGTTGCTTGCGCAACCTCGTGTATTTAATCATGTGTTTAATCCTGTTAGTTTTTGGATAATTTACGATCAATTCAAAAAGTTACGCTTAGTTATAGCTGAAGTAAGTAACACTTTTGGGGACCGCCACAGCTATCTTTGTCACAATGATGATATGTCTGAAATTAAACGAGATCAAACTTTGACTGCCCGTAAAGTATTTCATGTGTCGCCGTTTCAAAAAATCTCTGGTAAGTATGAATTTCAATTTGATATTTCAGATAAATCTGTTGGTATTTGGATTAATTTTCGAGATGGGAGTAAGGGTGTTTTGGCAACCTTTGCAGGTCGGCGCCAGCCCCTAACTAATACATCTATTCTTGCATCTGTTATTCGCCGCCCATTTGGTTCAAAGAGAATTTATACACTTATTTATTGGCAGGCTATTAAATTAAAATTTAAAGGGGCTATTTTCAACAAACGGCCTGATCCACCTTCAAAAGATATATCAAGATGAATAAAATTTTTACATTTTTGTTTATTTGCTGTTCATCAGCGGCATATGGTGCTCAACCTTCAGAGATTCCAGTAGGTTGGCAAGAAAGAGGAAAAGCAACAACGGTGTTGTTTGGTTTCCCATTATATAGAGGTACCTTATATACACCAAGCTCTAAAGCGTTTCACAAAAATAGTAAGTATGCATTATCTCTTGAATATTTGCGGGCGTTAAAGGCAGCAACTTTAGTAAAATCTACTGTTAAGGAAATTAAAAGAACTGAAGGTTTATCTGCTGAGGTTTCTAAAGGTTTAACGCTTAAATTAATGAAATGTTTTGTTAACGTTAAGGCTGGGGACCGCATTACTGCAATTGCACAAAATGCAAACAAAATAGCTATTTTTTATAATGGGACAAAACGTTGTGATCTTGAACAAATAAATGTTCGTAATCAATTTTTTGGCATTTGGCTTGGTGATAAAACACGTGATGCTAAAGGTTCGGCTCGTCTTAAGGGAATGCCTTAATGTTTAACGGTTTAGCCAAATATAGCTTATTTTCTGGTATGCTAGCTTTTGCCGGATTGCCAATCTATTTACATGCACCAAAATATTTTGTTGATACTTATGATATATCGCTAACTGCAATAGGCTTCACCTTGTTGGGCCTCAGACTATTAGATTTTATTCAAGATCCAATAATTGGCTGGTGGTTGGATAATATGAAGACGGGTCATGAACTTTTTGCCGCAGTAATGGGAGTGATGATGTCAGGTTCTATGTTCGCATTATTTGCTGTTCCAGCAATAGGTAGTCCGCTGATTTGGTTCATAACTTTTATGATAGTCTTATTTTCTAGTTTTTCGATTTTATCGATTTTATTTTATTCACAGGGTATTGAAAAAGCAAAATCTCTTGGTGGCCAAGGACATGTTCGTTTAGCAATTTGGCGTGAAGCTGGTGGCTTAGTTGGGGTTTGTTTTGCGGCTCTTATACCAACAATATTTGCTATCCTAGGTGTAATCAACCCTATGGCTGGGTTTGCAATTTCGTTCGTTTTAATTGCATTAATATCTACCTATTTTATGGCAAGAGAATGGAAAACTGTTTCACTACCTAAAAGTAATTTACGGCTTATTTTGATAGATCCAACATTGCGCTATCTTCTTTTTCTAGCACTTTTAAATGCAGCCCCTTTGGCCATTACTACTACATTATTTTTGTTCTATGTAGAAGCTTGCTTGGGATCTCAAACTGCAACTGGGCCACTACTGCTAATATTTTTCCTTTGCGCAGCTTTATCGACACCTATTTGGGGAAAATTAGTCACACTCTATTCAACACGAAAAACGCTTTTGTTTGCAATGGTTTTATCTATAATTTCATTTAGTTTTGTATTTAGTTTAGGAGCAGGAGACATCTTTCTTTTTGCTATCGTTTGTGCCGTATCTGGCTTTACTTTAGGTGCTGATATGACTTTATTACCTGCTGCATTCGCCCGTAGAATTGATCAAATGGGAATTAGTGGGGGGCAAGCTTTTGGTGCCTGGAGTTTTTGCGCTAAATTCACATTAGCATTAGCAGCAGCTTTTGTTTTGCCTTTGCTAGATTGGGTCGGATTTTTGACCAATGAACCTAATACGGATGCTGCTATTTGGGTATTAACATTACTTTATGCAGGCTTACCCTGCATTTTAAAACTAGGGGCTATGCTAGTTTTATCATCTAGCCACCTAAGGGAGATCTAATATGACTTTACTTTTTTTAGCGTTATTTTTCGGATGTTTTTTTTCAATAATTATTAGTTGGATTTTTACTAATAAATTAGGTTTTTTAGCTCAACGCCCTAGCGATTATACGAAGCAAGGAACAGTTTTTGATATACGCGAACGATTGATTGGGCATATGATTTGTGAAGGTGTAATATATGGCCCATTTGGTCGAGTAAATACAAGGTTTGTAGCCCACATGCATGCAAATTGGGATGGTGATAAAGGTCATATGACTGAATCTTTTTTGTATGATAATGGTGATACACTAGATCGTGAATGGGATTTAATTTTTAAGGATAATGGTGAATTTTTCGAAGCTAAAGCACCTGATATTATTGGTATTGGAATAGGGCAACAGTCAGGATCTGGCGTGCGGTTATGCTATAATATTAAATTGCCTGTGTCTGCTGGTGGTTACGTTTTAAATACTACGGACTGGATGTACTTGATGGAAAACGGAACTATTATTAATCGATCACAATTCCGAAAGTTTGGATTCAAGGTTGGAGAGTTGGTTGCCAATATGCGCCAGGCGAATTGATGTCATTACGTGGAAAAAAGTATTGGATTGTGGGTGCATCTGAGGGATTGGGGCGTGAACTTGTCGTGGCCCTTTCAAAACTAGGTGTTGAACTTGTTATTAGTGCAAGAAATGAAGACAGACTGACTGAACTGGCTTCTATTACAGGCGCAAAAGTTTTGACGCTGGATGTTACAAATAAAAAGGCTGTTAAATTAGCGGGTGAAAGTATTGGCCCCCTAGATGGTGTTATTTATGCTGCTGGTGTTTACACTCCAGTAAACGCTACCGCTTGGAACGCTAATGAAGTTGAGCAAATGATTGATATTAATTTTACAGGCGCAGTTCGGGTTTTAGCAGCTGTAGTTCCTAGATTTGTGGAGTTTGGCAAAGGTCACATTGTAATAATTGGAAGTTTATCAGGTTTCCGAGGTTTGTCAGGAGCGCTTGGCTATGGAGCGTCAAAAGCAGGAATAATGCATCTAGCAGAAAATATTCATGCTGATTTGTATTCCAGTGGCGTCAAGGTTCAACTGATAAACCCTGGCTTTATAAAGACGCGACTTACTGATAAAAATGATTTCAAGATGCCTTTTATCATGTCTGCAGAAGAGGCTGCAAAAAATGTAATAAACGCAATGTTGAGTGATAGGTTCCAGACTAATTTTCCACGAATTTTTTCATGGGTATTTCGTGGCGCTAATTTTTTACCAGCTATTTTATATTATAAGTTATTTGGGGCAAAGCGTGATAAAAGGTAATAGATTCAAATAATTTTTATGTTACTTTCACGTGATATAAGCAGTATCTAATGTATTATGAGGCGCAAAAACCACGCTCTATGTCGGTTCTTTCCGTGAGATTCTAGTTGCAGTGTGGTTTATTTAACTGAAGTTAATATTAGGATTCTCCATGGCCGATAAAATTATATTTAGTTTAGATGGCAAATCCGTAACAGCAGAGCCTGGTGAGACAATCTGGGAAGTTGCTAAACGTGAAGGTACAACTATCCCGCATTTGTGCCATTCGGGTGAAAAAGGCTATCGTTCAGATGGTAATTGTCGAGCGTGTATGGTGGAGGTTGATGGTGAACGCACATTAGCTGCATCATGCATCCGAACACCTAGTCCTAATATGGTTGTTAAATCTGAAAGTCATCGTGCAAAATCAGCGCGTAAAATGGTTATGGAATTATTAGTTGCTGATCAACCTATACAGGAAAAAGCACATGATAAATCGTCACATTTATGGAATATGGCCGAATTAGAGGGTGTTTCTGATAGCCGGTTTCCTGCCATTGAGCCAAATCGTATTCCATTATTAGATGATAGCCATGTTGCAATGAGTGTAAATTTAGATGCCTGTATTCAATGTAACCTGTGTGTACGTGCGTGTCGTGAAGTACAGGTAAATGATGTTATTGGATTGGCTGGCCGTGGCCATGATGCAAAAATTGTCTTTGATATGGATGATCCAATGGGTGAGTCATCTTGTGTTGCGTGTGGTGAATGTGTCCAAGCGTGTCCAACCGGCGCCCTCATGCCCGCTACAGTTGTTGATGCAGTTCAGGTTGGTGACAGTATGGATTTTGACCGTGAAGTTAAATCCGTATGTCCTTTTTGTGGTGTTGGTTGCCAGATAAGTTTAAAAATTAAAGATGATAAAGTAAAATGGGTTGATGGCATTGACGGTCCAGCCAACCAAAATCGTTTGTGTGTAAAGGGGCGTTTTGGTTTTGATTATATAGATCATAGCCACCGCCTAACTAAACCATTAATTAGGCTAGAAAATGCACCAAAAGGTCTAAATGTTGACCCTTCTAATCCAATGAGCCATTTCAGAGAAGCGTCGTGGGAAGAAGCTATGACATTTGCGGCTAATGGGTTCCGCGGGCGTGGGCGTGAGGTAGCAGGGTTTGGATCTGCTAAATGTACAAATGAAGAAGCTTATTTGTTTCAAAAATTTATAAGGCAGGGTTTTGGCCATAATAATGTCGACCATTGCACACGTTTGTGCCACGCGTCGTCAGTTGCAGCTTTGATGGAAAATGTTGGGTCAGCTGCTGTAACTGCTACGTTTAATGAAATTGAAAATGCTGATGTAGCAATTATTATCGGTGCAAACCCTACAGAAAACCATCCTGTTGCGGCAACTTATTTCAAACAGTTTACTAAGCGTGGTGGTAAATTAATAGTAATGGACCCACGTGGCCAAGCATTAAAACGACACTCATCCCATATGTTGCAATTTAAACCTGGTGCTGATGTATCAATGCTAAATGCTATTATGCATGTGATAGTTGAAGAAGGTCTTTATGATAGTGATTATGTCGCTAAATATACTGAGAATTGGGAAGCTCAGAAAGAGCACCTTAAAGATTTTAGCCCTGAAAAAATGGCGCCTATTTGTGGTATTGATGCAGAAATGCTTCGTGATGTAGCGCGTACTTTTGCAAATGCCAAAGCAGGTATGATTTTTTGGGGGATGGGCGTTTCCCAACACATTCATGGAACTGATAATTCACGCTGTCTGATTTCACTGGCATTTATGACCGGAAATGTTGGTAAATCTGGTGCTGGCCTGCATCCTCTCCGCGGTCAAAATAATGTTCAAGGTGCTTCTGATGCGGGCATGATTCCAATGTTTTTACCTGATTACCAACCTGTTAGTGATGATGGCGTGCGTTCGGCATTTACAGAAGTATGGAAGTCAGAAGATTTTAGTTCTGAACGAGGGTTAACTGTTGTTGAAATCATAGAGGCAATTCATCAAGATAGTATCAAAGCTATGTATATTCTTGGCGAGAATCCTGCAATGTCAGATCCTGATGTGGAACATGCGCGAGCCGCGTTAGCAAAATTGGATCACCTTGTCGTCCAAGATATTTTCCTCACTGAAACAGCTAATTACGCTGATGTAATCCTACCTGCATCTGCGTTTGCAGAGAAAACTGGAACCGTAACTAACACAAACCGACAGGTTCAAATGGGGCGTACTGCGGTATCACCACCAGGTGAAGCGCGTGAAGACTGGGCCATTACCGTTGATTTGGCGCAACGCTGTGGATTAGATTGGAACTATTCCCATCCCAAACAAGTTTTTGCAGAAATGAAACTTAATATGGCATCATTAGATAATATTACATGGGATCGTTTAGAAGCAGAAAATGTAGTGACATATCCTAGTTTATCTCCAACTGATCCAGGCCAAGCAATTGTATTTGGGGATGGCTTCCCTAGAGAAGATGGTCGTGGCAAATTTACTCCCGCCTCTATTATTGCTCCGGATGATGTACCTGACGCTGAATATCCAATGATCCTAACAACTGGTCGCCAGCTAGAGCATTGGCATACGGGTTCAATGACGCGCCGTGCTACAGTTTTAGATGCTGTAGAGCCTGAAGCAAATTGTTCACTACACCCACGGACACTTCGAAAACTTGGGGTAGAGCCAGGTGGTATGATAACATTAACAACTAAACGTGGAACAATTGATGTGATGGCGCGCGCTGACCGTGCAATATCTGAGGAAATGGTTTTCCTACCATTTGCTTTTGTTGAGGCAGCCGCAAATATTTTAACAAACTCTGCACTAGATCCCTATGGTAAAATACCTGAATTTAAATTTTCAGCAGTGAAAGCCGAAAAAATGCTTGAGTTAGTTTAAAATAGAGTTTTAAAACTAATGATTTTTAACATTTTACTAAATGGCACGGCAATATCCTTTATTTAGTTTCTTCTCACGTATTTGATCTGCTGCAAGTGATGCGCTTATCAAGTCAGGAAATAGTTTTATATTTTGACAACCTTTTCCACCGCGCATGCCCCATTCTCGTAAAACTGAAAACTCTTCAAATAAATTAGTGAGTATTTCCAAGCGATAATAGCGTGGGCTGGTTTTTTGTGTGGTAGGTTTAAACATTAAACATTGTGTCATGTTATGATTCTAGCGGATAAAGAATTATGTATCAATAATCATTTATATATTGTGTTACAAAACGAAAAAAGCCGCTTAATAAGCGGCTTTAAAATCTCGTATTCGATATATGTTAACCTTGTCTTGCTTTAAAGCGAGGCTGGGTTTTATTTATAACATATACACGGCCCTTACGGCGCACGACACGACAGTCGCGGTGGCGCGCTTTTAGCGAGCGAAGTGAGCTTTTGACCTTCATGGGCCTTCTCCTTTTTCGCACATCACAAAAATGATGCGCCAGTTTATATTTACCCCTTTGGGAGGGTATGGTGGGCGTAACTGGGATTGAACCAGTGACCCCTTCGATGTCAACGAAGTGCTCTCCCGCTGAGCTATACGCCCCAAAAGATCAAGAAGTACTTTAAAAATACTTCCTGCGAGTTGTTTCTATAGAAGGTAAATCGAAGGTGTTCAAGAGCCTTGTTAAAGGGCTTTTGATTTTTTGCATTTTATGGCTAAATTGCTCTAATGGTTAACGAATCTTATATATTTAATGCGCCCAAGCATCAAACAACATGTGTAGTGTTTAGTTCACCGCATAGTGGTTGCAATTATTCAGAATCATTTTTGAAAAATTCTTTATTAGCGTCACCACAAATACGTACATCAGAAGACGCTTTTGTGGATGACTTATTTTCCTGTGTAACAAATTTTGGGGCGTCCTTATTGGCTGCAGTTGCACCGCGCGCTTATGTTGACCTGAACCGTCATCCAGATGAATTAGACAGGGCTGCGATTAGTGGTATTAATCGAGGCTTAACTAATGCCAGAATACTATCTGGCTTAGGTGTTATCCCGCGTGTTGTTGCGAAAGGGAGTATCATTCAATCTGGTAAAATGAGTATGGAACAAGCACAAGAGCGTTTAGATACTGTATATTATCCATATCATCAGAAATTAAAGAAAGTTATTAACCAAACATATTTAATTTTTGGGAAATCTGTTCTGATTGATTGTCACTCCATGCCTTGTAAGGCAACGTCACATATCGTTGTGGGAGAGGGCCTTGGTCCTGATGTAATTTTAGGAGATCGTTTTGGTGCATCCTGTTCTAAAAATATTACTGATCAGGTTGAGAATGCCTTCACTAATCAAGGTTTCACTGTGTCTCGTAATATCCCTTTTTCAGGCGCCTATATTTTGCAGAATTATGGTTGCCCCTCATTAAATCAGCACGCCATTCAGATTGAAATAAATCGTAGTTTGTACATGATTGAAGAAACTGTGGAAAAATCTGAAAACTATCATAGTATTCGTAATAGGCTACAAAAAGTTGTTGAAGAAATAGTTTTAATTGGTAAATAAGAATTTTACACAACTTAAAATAATTATCGTAAACTTCGACCTTTCATAATGGCATTTTTACCAAAACGATTTTTTATTGTGTCAGTCGCACGCTCTGCCTCTGCTTTTTTAGCTTCGTCAGCTTTTAAAAGGTCATTAAATTGATCAGCATTATCTGAATTGTCCAAATTGCTGATTCCTACGCCAATCAATCTGAATGGAGCTTGATTAATAACCTCATTTAACATTCTGCGTGCTTGTCCATAAATGCGTTCAGCAATCTGCGTTGGTTCTCTTTGTGTTATTCGGCGCGTCATAGATTTAAAGTTTTTAGTTTTTACTTTTAGTGTAACAACATGGCCAGATTTTTTCTGCTTTTTAGCCTTTTCAGATACTTCCTCTGCAAGCCTCCAAACGTAACCATCCAATTTCTCAATATCACTTATGTCTTCATTAAATGTGGTTTCTTTTGATATACTTTTAATTTTAGTTTGTGGATTGATACTACGGTCATCTAATCCTCGACACAGGTGCCACAGATGACCACCCATGTTTTGGTATTTGTCCACTAAATCTTTAAGTTCACGATGTTGAAGGTCAGCGAATGTCCGAATACCGTCATGCTCCAAAGTGTTTTGAGTGACTTTGCCCACACCCCAAATTAAGTTAATATTTTTTGGAGCAAGAAACTCTTTAATACCTTTCTGGCCGATAACAGAAAACCCACGAGGTTTGTCTAAGTCTGAGGCAAGTTTAGCCAGAAACTTATTGTATGATAGGCCAATTGATCCTGAGATTTGGAGTTCATTTTCAATGCGCTTTACAAGTCTTGCCATTGATAATGCTGGTGGTTCACCATGCAGCTTTTCTGTACCGTTAAGATCAATGAAGGCTTCATCTAAAGATAGAGGTTCTATACGGGGCGATAGCTCACTCATCATCTGTTGTATTTCTTTAGATACATTTACATAAGCTTCCATGCGGGGTGCTACCACAACAGCTTCTGGGCAAAGTTTTAGTGCTTTAAACATTGGCATCGCAGAGCGAACACCTTTAATTCTAGCAATGTAGCAAGCCGTAGAAACGACGCCTCTTCGACCGCCACCAATTATTACAGGTTTGTCGCGTAGGCTTGGGTTGTCTCTTTTTTCAACACTAGCATAAAATGCATCACAATCCATATGTGCTGTACTTAGAGAAAAAAGCTCAGGATGGGATAAGATACGAGGGCTTGCACAATTCGCACATCGTAAAGAAATGGGAATTACTTTTGTCAGACAGTCTCGGCATAAAGTTTGCATGATAATACCATATTATTACTTTTTTGATGAAAATAGGAACAGGGTTGTTTTTAATTTTTAGGCACAGTTTTATTTAGCTATAAAATACCTGCAAAATTTTAGACTATTTTGATCTCATTTAAAATTTTCAATGCAGCATTGCGTGGATTTTTTGAATCCCATATTGGGCGGCCAATTACAATATGATCAGCTCCATTTTTTATTGCTTCAGCTGGAGTTGTTACTCGCTTCTGATCATCAAGCACTGATCCTAGCGGACGTACGCCTGGCGTAATAATAAGTTTTCCAACTGCTTCAGGAAGGGGGCGTATCAGCGCTGCTTCTTGCGGGCTTGCAATAATTCCATCAGCACCAGCTTTAAATGCATTCTGTGCACGCTCTATTACTAGGTCGCTAAGATTGCCGTCTTTAATTAGCGCATCATCTAAATCCTCACGATCAAGAGATGTAAGAATTGTTACAGCAAGAATTTTAGTACAACTATTTCCGCGCCCAGCAACGGCTGCGCGGACCACATGAGGATCACCATGAACAGTCAAAAAGTCAAAGTTATATTGTGAAATTCCAGCCACTGCTTTTTCGACAGTTGCTCCAATATCAAAAAATTTCATATCTAGAAAAACCTTAAAACCTCTTTCTTTTAGTTCATTTGCAAGAGCTAGCCCGCCTCCTGTTAACATGCCAAGTCCAATTTTATAGAATGACACTGTATCACCTAAGGCATCAACAATTTTCCAACCATCTAAAAGGTTTGGGACATCTAGCGCTACAATTAAGCGATCATCTGCATTCATTTTGAAGTTCCGTTTGTATTTTCTGCTCTTTGGTCAATTAGGCTGCTAGTGTCAATCCAATGGTAATTATACTCTTTTTTTGGGTCTATATTTATTTTTATGCTTTAAATATGCATATCTTTTGCCTAATTAGAGCTATGAGTTTTTTTGTACGTACAATTATATGGGGTTTAGCCAAGCGCTTTTTAGGCCTCCCAGGAATACTTCTAGTTGGTGCGTTACTTTATTTTTATTTTAAATCTAAATCGGGCATTTAGAGAATTAAAGAATTTGAAGATATAATTGCCTGTTGTTATTTTCAGAATAAAAAATAGAAATTTAAATATTTACCCACGATAATCTCAAAAATTTGTGAACAGGATCTATTTTTGTTTAATATTTATATTTTATATTGCAATAATAAAAAAAGGGCAAAAATATGACTTTATTCCGCGGAAATATAAAATATTCTGAGATAACTGCAAAAGCTGATTTTTTGAACCGACGTCAAATTATTGCTGGTGCCACAGGTTTGGGAGCAGCATCCTTTGTTGGGGGACCTGTTCAAGCTCGTGACCTTGAATATTCCACGACTGATTATGCTGTTAACGCAGATATTACTCCAAAAAAGGATGCTACTAGTTTTAATAATTTTTACGAATTTGGTACGGGAAAAAATGACCCAAGTGAGAACGCTAGCCGCATGAAAATTGATCCGTGGGCTGTTCAGATTAGCGGTTTGGTTGATAATCCAGGAAATTATAGTTTAGAAGATTTATTATCAGGAATTGCGTTGGAAGAGCGGATCTATCGCTTTAGATGTGTTGAGGCTTGGTCAATGGTAGTTCCATGGATCGGCTTTTCTTTGTCAGATATATTGAAGAAAGCTGGTGTGCAGTCTTCAGCAAAATATGTCGCATTTCAAACTTTAATCCGTCCTTCAGAAATGATTGGTATAAAAAGAAATCCAAAATTTCCCTGGCCATATGTCGAAGGCTTACGATTAGATGAGGCGATGAACCCTTTAAGTATGATTGCCACTGGTATGTATGGAGAAAGTCTTCCAAATCAAAATGGTGCACCATTGCGATTGGTTGTACCTTGGAAATACGGTTTTAAGTCTATAAAATCGATTGTGAAAATTACGCTTACTGAAGCTCAGCCTCAAACTACTTGGAATATATTAGCACCAAAAGAGTATGGATTTTATTCTAATGTAAATCCTGGTGTTGATCATCCCCGTTGGAGCCAGGCGCGGGAGCGTATAATTGGGGGTGGTATTTTTAAACGAGATACACCGATGTTTAATGGATATGGCGAAGAAGTAGCTAATTTATACACAGGCATGAATCTTAACAAAAATTATTAAAATAAAATACGGCTTATCACATCGGTTGAGTGTAACCATTGTGGGGTAGGGTTGATAAGGATAACTTTGGGAAATAATTATGGGTGTTGCTAAAGTAATTAATTCTTTGATGCGTAAATTGCCTAATTGGGTGGTCTACATTATTTTGGTATTACCAGCTGTTTATTTGACTTTTTCATTGTTAGGCAACCAATTAGGCCCTGACCCTATTCGCACCTATCAACATAAAGTTGGCGAGTTTGGACTGAAGCTAATTATAATAGGTTTATTTGTTACGCCCTTGCGAGATTTGATTAATATAAATTTTTTCAAGTTCCGTAGATGTATTGGGTTAGTAGCGTTTTTGTATGTGTGTCTACATTTTTTATCTTATTTGATTTTAGACCAAAGTTTAAACTTTAATGAAGTTTGGAAAGATATTGTAAAGAGACCTTATATAACCTTTGGAATAATGTCTGCTGGCATAATGTTTTTTTTGTCACTTACATCTAATAATTTATCTATAAAAAAACTTGGCCCTATCTATTGGAAAAGGCTCCACCAGTTGGTGTATTTAGTGAGTGTCGGTGCTGTAATGCATTTTCTCTTACTTACTAAAACATGGCAAATAGAGCCTGTGATCTATTCTATTATTTTGATTGGTTTGCTAGGCTATAGAGCTTTAAAGGCATGTCACAAAAGAATCTTAAATAAAAAAAGTAATATTTCTTAAAATATTAGAATATTTAAAGAAA
>CAJWNQ010000028.1 GCA_913043905.1 uncultured Paracoccaceae bacterium
AAATTATCTATTATTTCAATCACCAGAGATCGTCAAGAAGCTAGTTCTTCAATTTAAGAAAATAATTTGGAAATACTACACATAAAAATGTTTTTTAATAAAATAGAACATATCGTATTAAAGGATTTATATTGAAGCATAATATATGATGTAATCATAAATCATATATTAGAGATTAAGTGTTATTGAAGGTATAAATTTACCAAATTCCTGAGCAAAGCTCTTCTATTGAATACAGCTTGCCATCAAAGCCTCGCAACGCTGCTGTCTCTATAGTTTTTTTTGTAATAGGAGGATTTGGAGTGAAATTAATAAAGTCAGCCAATTTACCAGTATCTAAATATTCTTCAATTAATTTTATTGCTAATTGACCTTCAAGCAATGGTGACTGCAATGTAGTACCAAACTGCTTACCATTCTCAATTAATTTCTTATCACCGTTACAAACTGTACCAACTGCGATAACATCTTTTCCTATTATAATCCCACTTTCTTCCAATGCTTTTATCCCACCAGCTAAAATCCCATCATCCATACCGTAAACAAAATCAATACTTTGATCTTGTTTTGCCATAATAAATTTTGTTGCACTTTTATAGCCATTTTCCGGGCCAAAGCCTTCATCAAAATCCCAAATAATTTTTAATTCTGAACCTGCAATCGCTTCTTTAAAAGCATCTATAGAACGGCCATACCCATCATAACTGTGGGGGTAGGATAAAACTAATACGTTAAAACCTGTAAAGCCGGCAGCTTTTCTTGCAGCAGCTGCTTCGCGCATCATATACCCAGCATTACGGGCACGAAGGCTGTCATTTGAGCCAGCAAATCCAATAATATATTGCTTATCTAGATCGTTAGGTAGTTGATTAATTTTCAAAATAGGCACACCCGTTTCAGCTAATGCCTGCAAAGATACCAGTCCATTGGCGTCATCTACTGGCCACCAAATAAATGCGTCAGGCAACTCATCCAAAGCTAAAATCTGTTGTACTTGCTGATCTTGTTCAATTTGATTGAATTGGTTTTCCAACACTTTAATATCAAACCCTTTTAATTTAGCTGTAGCTCTGAGCCCTCTTACAAACTCTCCAACATAAGCTTCCCGAGCTGTCCCGTTAAATGAAATAATTGAACCTTTTATGTCAGCAGTTCCAGCAGTAACAGTTGTGATTAAACCAAAGATACCAACTATAAACAAACGAAATACTTTTAATATATTATACATTTTTTTCTTTCTGCTTTGACCAATAGGGTAAACTTTTAATTTTTATAATCATAATATTATACTAAAATAATAATAAATATTTATTAATTATTCCAGTTAATTTTAAATTTAAGTAAGTTCGCTTCCCAATCGCTCAAGCATATTCAAACAAGAAAACATTTGTTCTTCAGTAACATATTCATCTGGTTTGTGCGCTTGTTCAATGCTTCCAGGCCCACATAAAACAGAGCTAATACCTGCTCTGCTAAAAAGTCCCGCCTCAGTACCAAATGCCACTACTTCAGTTGAATTACCACCCGTCAGTTCTTGTACAATTTTTACAGCTTCACTATCTGGTTCGGGCTCTAATCCATCTGTTTCGATGCAAACTGTTTCAAAAATGTCAGCAATTATTGATTTTTCTTTCATTTCAGGACGTAGAACTTCGTCAACATAACATTCCATTTGGCCTCGCAACCACTCGCGGTCACTACGTTGAACAACACGCATTTCCCATTCTACTTCTGCTTGACTTGGAATTACATTGTGGGTGGTTCCAGAATGACAGGCACAAATTGAGGATGTGGAATGAGGTGGATCAAAACGTGACCCTTCTGGTGCCATCTCAGGAAGCTCTAAGCGAACTTCCATTAGTTTATTAATAAACCGATGTGCATACTCCAGTGCATTAACACAACGATCAGGTTGACTAGAATGTCCTTCAACACCACGAAATTCAGTCGTGTATTCACACATGCCCTTGTGCCCCTCAATTATTCGCATCGAAGTAGGTTCCCCTACGATACAGGCACTTGGCTTCAACCCAGAAGCTATTAATTGGTTAACTAAAACTCGTGCGCCTAAGCACCCGACCTCTTCGTCATAAGTAAACGCAAAATGAATAGGTCGCTTTAAGTCCAGTTTACTGTATTTTGGAACCATTGCCATGGCTGCAGCAATAAACCCTTTCATATCGCAAGTACCTCGCCCAAATAATGCGTTATTTTTTCGCTTCATCTTGAATGGGTCACTAGACCAGTTCTGTCCCTCAACTGGAACAACATCTGTATGGCCAGATAAAATTATTCCCCCATCAGTATCTGGGCCTAAAGTTGCAAAAATATTCGCTTTTCCTTTTGTCTCAGAAGTAATTTCACATCTTGCACCAAATGATTTTAAATAACCACCAATCCAATCGATACAATCTAGATTACTTTCACTAGAAATTGTTGGGAAACCAATTAGTTTATCCATAATTTCAATAGTTTTTATCAAGTCTGTCATATCAAAGTTTCACAAATAATTTAGGTAGGGCATTAGCCAAGGCATAATCGGTACTGTTTTCACAAATTCGTAGGCTTCGAGTATTTAGGTCAAGAGAATAAAAATTATAAATTCTGCATTTTTATATCCTTCAAAACTATTTTAAGAATTCTAATCAAGTTTTTAATTTTAACAAAAGAAAAATTTAATCTACATTATTAATTATTGTTAATAGATTCTAATAAATAATAAAAATTATTATTTTTTTATAATATTAAAACAAGCTTTAATTTATTTTGTCCATCTTTATGAAAAATGTACAATGTAAGTGTGGATTATTAGAAAACTGAGCGATATTGTATGATTTTTCATACAGAACTCGTAATTTGCTTGACGTAGCCGCTTTCCCACTTCAAGACAGTCCCACTTAGACAAAAGGGGTTTTCCTTTTGTTTAAAAATATATTTGGACAATAAAAGGACCAAAGACCATAGCTCGTAGACCACATAACGCGCCACCACAGCGCGACACAGGACCCCTCGCGAACGAACGCGTAATCTCCCCCGAAATCAGATTGATTGGCGCAGACGGTGAAAACGTTGGCGTTGTAACCCCATTGCGCGGAAATGAATTAGCGCGTGTTGCAGGATTAGATTTGGTAGTAATCTCTCCAAATGCACAACCTCCAGTTTGCAAGATCATGGATTTGGGAAAGTTCAAGTTTGAACAACAAAAACGTGAAGCTGAAGCTAGAAAAAAACAAAAAACTATTGAAATTAAAGAGATTAAATTCCGTCCGAATACGGATACTCACGATTTTGATGTAAAAATGCGCAGTGTGTTTAAATTTCTAGAGAATGGCGATAAAGTAAAAATTACCATGCGCTTTCGCGGCCGTGAAATGGCACACCAGAATCTGGGTTTAGCATTGTTAAAGCGCGTTCAAGCAGTAGTACTTGCGGCTGAGACTGGCAAAGTTGAAAACCACCCAAAAACAGAAGGTCGTCAAATGACAATGCTTATTGGGCCAATCACTAAATAAAAACGATAAATCATTGTATTTAGACCGCCTTTCTGGCGGTCTTTTTTATCTTAATTCAAAACTTTGGCACTCTGCGTGCAATATAAATTGGCCCATAATTTTTTCCCTGAATAATAACGGCGTATTGTCCATTAGTAGGCAATTTAAATTCTATTTCACCCAATTTGCCACTATCCCACCTGGCAACAGTTTCAAGACTTTTGACAATGTTGATATATTCAATTGTCTTACCAGTGTTTTCACCATATTTAATTTGTACAGTTTTCCGAGGAAAGTATCTAATTAAATTAATATCTAAAAAACCAAGGTTTTTTTGACTAGAGACTAGCATTAGGTTTACAATTTCTTTATTTCGTTTCACTTCAATAGAAACTAATTCTTTATTTTTGCGCATACTATTAAGGTTTTCGTTTATTAATAATTCTGCCTCACCAACACCACCTGCTACTTCAGCAACACCATTAAAAATCATTTGGGGCGTCACACGTCGAGCGCGATTAGTGATGTGCATATTATACTTAGCCTGACGTTCACTAAACTTTGAGATTGCAAATGTATCCTTCCAGCCAAGGTAATCCCAATAATCTACATGTAGTCCAAAAGCTAAAATATCTTCTTGATTGGCAAGTGTAGAGAGAAGTTTATCAGCAGCTGGACATGCATAACAGCCTTGTGACGTAAATAACTCAACTACAATAATTGGCTTATTTGACCCATCTGCATGAGTTGAATTAGCTATAACAGTAAACATAAGCATTACTAATGCATTTACGTATTTCATTGCGAATCCCTAATATAGAATAATCACATATTAAGAACCCAACTGCTCAAATACTAATAAAAAGATTGAGAGGTTATTGTTACAAAAACCAAATCCATCGCCCAGTTTCTATGAAGTATTTTTGTGCGCCTGAACCCATTGCTTCAATTAACTTACGCTCTTCAGGAATAATATAATTTTTCTTTAAAAAT
Source organism: uncultured Paracoccaceae bacterium (assembly GCA_913043905.1). Classification (GTDB taxonomy): domain Bacteria; phylum Pseudomonadota; class Alphaproteobacteria; order Rhodobacterales; family Rhodobacteraceae; genus Amylibacter. The sequence continues at coordinate 4,485 of CAJWNQ010000028.1, forward strand.
AAAAGCAACCAAACTGATGGTAAAAGGGCCTGAATAGATCCTAATGTCATGCCAACTCCAAAAGTTACTAAAACCATGCCTAAATACATAGGGTTTCGAGATAGCTTGAACGGCCCCTCAACAATTAAAGCTGTTGGCTTTCTTCGTGGAATAATTGTTGTACTATTGCGCTTGAACCAAATCGGAGTAACTAAAATTAGATAAATTCCAATTGCTATTACACCTAAATCAATTGCGCGGAATTCGAATAAAACAAAAGGATAGACAAAATGTAATATGACTGCAAAAAAAATTGCTAATAAAGTCCAAATTGGTGGGATATTTAAATTTTTCATATTTACATTATACATAAGTATTACTGACTAGTGTCAATCTTATTAAGTTATATCTAAATCAAAATATTATTAGTATAAATATTAGTTAATTTAATGTTGATAATAAATATAATTTATAACAATTCCAAGCCTATTTACCCCTACCCAGCACACTTCCCTCCACCGAAAGTTTAAGGTACAGCTTTTAATATGTTATTAAATGTTACCAATTTAAACTGTCGGCGTGGACCTAAGTTAATTATTGCAAATGTCTCACTGAGTGTAACTGCCGGCGAGTGCATTATATTACGCGGGCCAAATGGATCTGGTAAAACAACTCTATTACGCTTCCTTGCAGGACTTTCCGATAATGCTGGTATAAAAACATATAATAATTCTATTGCCTACTCTGGACACCTAGATGGGGTTAAGTCCACATTAACTGTTAATGAAAACTTAAGCTTCTGGGCCGGGATATACGCAACTAATAATTTAGATAAAGTTATCAAAAAACTCAACCTTGAAGATTTGTCCAATAATTTGGTAGGCGAACTTTCTACTGGGCAGAAACGTCGCCTAGGATTAGCACGCATGCTTATTTCAAATGCAAAAATTTGGCTAATGGATGAACCAACTTCATCATTGGATACATCAACATCATCATTAATTTTTGAAGCAATAAACTTACATTGTAAGAATGACGGTGCTGCAATAATTTCTACTCATATTAACTTGAATATACCAAAATCACGCGTATTAAACATGGAAGATTTTGCAGTAAAAAGAGAAGATGAAGATGACCCATTCCTAAAGGGATCATTTCAATGAAATCTTTAATACTACGTGATCTAAGGTTAGCCGTTCGTTCAGGTGGCGGCTTCGCACTAACACTATCATTTTTTTTAATTGTCGTAATGATGGTACCATTCGGTGTCGGCGCAAATTTAGATTTATTAGCTCGCATCGCACCAGGAGTTTTGTGGATAGGGGCATTACTTTCCTGCCTTCTATCTCTTGATAGAATTTTTCAACTAGATTGGGAAGATGGAACTTTAGAGGCACTGGCTACATCTCCTATTCCTTTATCAGGAATAGCCACAGCCAAAGCAACAGCACATTGGATTATAACAGGACTACCAATAACAATAGCAGCAATACCATTAGGCTACCTATTAAACCTAGAAACTGAAGCTTATATTTGGCTTGTTGCTTCACTGAGCGTTGGGACGCCTGCTCTCTCGTTCATAGGGGCCTTCGGCGCAGCAATTACTGTTGGGATTAAAAGAGGAGGGCTACTTCTATCTTTATTAGTTTTACCCCTTTATATTCCAACTTTAATGTTAGGGGCACAGTGTGTTACTATAGGTTCAGAAACGCCTATCAAATTATTGGCATTGGTTGCTGCCATATCATTATTTTGCATTGCCTTAATACCATTTGCCTGTGCCATAGCACTTCGTGCAAACCTTAAATAGCCAAGGCGTGATGAACTATTCGCTTTTTTTAGTACAAAATAGGATACAAAAATAAATGTCTTTATGGGAATATGCAAATCCAGCCAAATTTATGGCACTTTCAGCCCGCATTCTGCCATATTTGGCAATTGCGTCTTCATGTTTGTTATTAGCAGGGCTATTTTGGGGCTTCTTTTTAACACCTGCAGATTACAAACAAGGCTCAACAGTAAAAATTATTTTTTTGCATGTTCCAGCAGCATTAATGGCAATAAATGCGTGGCTTATGATGTTAGTTACATCTTTGGTATGGTTAATTCGTAGACATCACGTATCAGCATTGGCTGCCAAAGCTGCAGCACCAATTGGCATTACGATGACGCTCATTGCAATTGCAACAGGCGCTATCTGGGGTAAACCTATGTGGGGAACTTATTGGGCATGGGATCCACGGCTTACATCATTCATGATATTATTGGTATTTTACTTTGGCTATCTAGCACTATGGGAAGCAATAGAAGATAAAGACACTGCTGCTGATTTAACATCAATATTATGTATAGTAGGCTCAATTTTTGCATTGTTGTCACGTTACGCAGTAAATTTTTGGTCACAAGGTTTACACCAAGGTGCATCGTTGTCACTCGACAAAGAACAGCACGTCGATAATACTTTCTATTTGCCATTGTTAGTTTGCATTGTAGGAATGGTTTTATTATTTTTAACATTAGTACTAATACGAACCCGAACTGAAATCCGATCGCGGCGTTTAATAGCCCTTCGCTTAAGGGGTATTTAATATGTTTGAACTAGATAAATATACTGACACTGTTTTACTTGCTTACACCGTTTCAATAATATTATTAGGTACTTTGATTTGGGCAACACTATCAAAATCAAAGCGTATAAAGCGCGCTCTAGACGCACAGGAACAAAAAACTGATGATAAGCGTTAAACCTTTTTATCTCATCCCACCAATTATTTTCATTGGCTTTATCACAGTAATGTACCTTGGGTTAGGTCGTACAAATCCAAATGAATTACCCAGCCAGATGATTGGGCGAGACGTTCCTAATTTAACTCTTAAACAATTATCTGACCTTCCATTTCTTAAAATGGAGGATTTAAAAGAACCTAGTATAAAAATTATTAACTTTTGGGCTAGTTGGTGTGCTCCATGCAGAGTTGAACATCCTAATATTCAACAACTGGCAGATCTTGGATTCCCAGTTCATGGTATTAATTACAAAGATGAAACATCCCAAGCACTTCAATTTTTAGAAACCCTTGGAAATCCATATAAAAGTATTGGTACTGATGAAGGTCGAACAGGGTTAGACTGGGGATTATATGGTGTCCCAGAAACATTTGTGATTAGTGGAGACGGAAAAGTGCTATTGAGGCATGCTGGGCCAATAACAAATAGTATAATGATTAACGACATATTACCTATTTTAATAGAATAATTAAACTATTGGTTTAGGTATAGCCTATACCTATAGTTTTAGATTTCTAAGGCATCCATCATCACGACAGCATTCGCTACTTCTGCGCCTTTTTTAACAAAATGTTTAGAGTAAAACTCAATGTGATCAGTACTCTCCTGAAATTCGTGTGGTGTCAACGAAACTGAATAAATGGGAATACCAGTATCCATACTTGCACGAACTAAGCCATCAACTACAGCTTGGGCAACAAATTCATGCTTATAAATTCCACCGTTAACAACAAGAGCAGCACAAACAACCCCATCATAATTTCCAGTTTCTGCTAATTTTTTAGCTACAAGGGGCATTTCTAACGCGCCTGGAACATGCACTTCTCGCAAATTACATACACGCCCCTGGCGTTTAATTTCAGCCTCAAATCCAACTTGCACTTGATCAACTATTTGGTCATGCCAGCGCGCTTTTACAAATGCAATTTTAAGGGGTCTTGTCATTTCGGGTCTCCTGTTAATAGACAAAGCCCCAGAGCGTTAAGAAAACAGATTAACTCCGCCTTCCCTTTCTCTACCATCCAGACTTTAACTGTCGGCGCAGGAGTTTCACCTGTCTCTGCTGACCTCTTATAATAAGAGCGCTCGCGGGCTATCACCGCCGGTGGGGAATTACACCCCGCCCTGAGAATATGACAAATATAGACCCGAAAATAACAGACGTCCAGAAGGATTCTTGACTAGAAAAAAATTGTAAAAGAAGTTATTTAAAAAGTATGAATAATTCCATCACAATAATCCGTCCCGACGATTGGCACCTTCACTTGCGTGACGGTGCCATGCTGAAAGCTATAACGCCAGAAAGTACCCGCCACTTTGATAGAGCAATGATTATGCCAAATTTAGTACCACCAGTGGTAACAGCTGCTGATGCAATGGCCTATCGAACCCGTATTCTTTCAGCTCGCCCCCCAAATTCAAATTTTACCCCTCTAATGACACTTTACCTAACGGATAAGACAGATCCAAACGATGTTGCTACAGCTTTTTCTGATGGCATAATTAATGCAGTAAAATATTACCCTGCCGGAGCTACTACAAATTCAAATAGTGGAGTAACAGATATTAAAAACGTAATGCCTGTTCTTGAAAAAATGGCCCAGATTGGTTTGCCATTGTGCATTCATGGCGAAGTAACCGATCCAAATATAGATATTTTTGATCGTGAAGCAGTTTTCATTGAAACAATATTAGATCCATTAAGGCGTGCGTTGCCAGAATTAAAAACTACATCAGAACATATTACAACAAAAGATGGAGTTGATTATGTGAAAAGCCAATCTAAAAATCATTGCGCAACAATTACAACTCACCACTTAATGATAAATAGAAATCACCTTCTAGTAGGTGGCATTAAACCTCATTATTATTGCTTACCAATTGCCAAGCGTGAAGAGCATCGTTTGGCTGTGCGCGCTGCGGCAACATCTGGGGACATAAGGTTTTTCTTAGGGACTGATAGTGCACCACATACGGATCCAAATAAAGAGTCAGGTTGCGGTTGCGCTGGATGCTTTACAGCCACTAATACTATGGCTTTATTAGCTCATGTGTTTGAAGAAGATGATGCATTAAATAAACTTGAAAAATTTACTTCAATAAATGGTCCAAAACATTATGGTCTTTTACCAAATACAGACACGATTACCTTAAAAAAATCTGGCGCACCTCTTTTATATCCTAAGAAAATTGAGACGACAGAAGGTCCAGTAACTGTTTTTAATCCAGGACATGATATTTACTGGCATGTTATTGAGTAAAAGTAGAATTTATTTTGATATGAAAATATCGAAATAAATAAGATACTTATCCACAAGATATCCAGATAGAAAACATGTCAAACCTGTGACATAAGTATAATCATAAATGACAATTTAATGCTGATAGGTGAGTGAATTTATGAATGAGATTAGTCCTTTAGGCAATTCACAAGCCTCTGAAAAAATAGAATCAAATCAACAGCCCCACAATATCGAAGCTGAACAAGCGCTATTAGGTGCTTTATTAGTAAATAATGACGTTTATGATAAAATTGCATCTATAGTGAAAGACATTCACTTTTATGACCCTGTTCATGCCCGTATTTTCGAAACTATTGCCACCCGAATACACAAAAATGCTCTCGCATCTCCCGTAACGATTAAAGCTTTTTTTGAAGATGATGCAGGTTTAGCAGAACTTGGTGGTTCAGCGTATTTAGCACGCCTTGCTGGTGCGTCTGTATCAGTGTTTGCTGCACGCGACTACGCAAAGATGATATACGATATGGCAATTCGCAGAGATCTTATGGCTATAGGTGAAGAAATTGCAGACAAAGCACGCCATGTTGAAATATCATCAGAACCCTCTGAACAAATTGTAGAAGCAGAGCAGAGCCTTTATGCTTTGTCAGAACAAGGCCAAATTGACAGTGGTTTTCAATCTTTTTTGAAAGCTGTTACCGGTGCGGTGAATATGGCTAATCGAGCATATCAACGTGATGGAGGAATGGCAGGTATTTCAACTGGCCTTCCTGACATGGATAAAAAGCTAGGTGGTCTCCATCCATCTGATTTACTTATTCTCGCAGGGCGTCCGTCTATGGGAAAGACAGCCCTTGCAACAAATATTGCATTCAACATAGCAAAAGCATATAAAAAAGGTCAGCGCGACGATGGAACAGAAGGCGCTGTAGAGGGTGGCGTTGTTGGATTTTACTCACTAGAGATGTCAGCAGAACAGCTTGCAGGTCGAATTTTGTCGGAAGCATCCGAAGTCCCATCAAACCAAATTCGTTCAGGCGACATGACTGAAACTGAATTTCGCCGATTTGTAGAGGCAGCAAAGCAATTAGAAAATTGCCCCCTATATATCGATGATACTCCAGCCCTACCAATTAGCCAATTGGCCGCTCGAGCACGTCGTTTAAAGCGTACCCATGGGTTAGATATATTAATAATAGACTACCTACAGCTTGTTCGACCAGCTTCTGCCAAAGACAGTCGAGTAAATGAGGTCTCCGAGATAACACAAGGCATGAAGGCAATAGCGAAAGAACTTGATATTCCTGTGATAGCATTATCCCAGCTTTCCCGAGCTGTTGAAAACCGTGACGACAAACGCCCACAATTATCAGATTTGCGTGAATCTGGATCAATTGAGCAAGACGCAGACGTTGTAATGTTTGTTTATAGAGAAGAGTATTACAAAGAACGTGAAAAACCTGGAGATCATGAAGCAGACAAAATGATGATGTGGCAAGAGGAAATGGAAGCTTTACATGGCAAAGCAGAAATAATTATTGGCAAACAACGCCATGGGCCAATTGGTACAGTAGACTTATCCTTTGAGGGCCAATTTACACGTTTTGGTAATTTAGTGAAACCATGGCAATCTAGTACGCGAGATCAAGACTTTTAAAATATGTAATTTAGTCGTGTATATTTAGATCTAGTCCAAAACTAAACTATAAAATATTTATGCTGCCTATTACTAAAAAAGAGAATATTAAATTCGCTTTTTCTTCGCACCACGGCCTAACGCTTTTACAAAGCGACCTTCTTGGTGCTTATTTAATTTAGTAACCTTCTTTTCTTTTTTGTCTGCATACGGGTTTTTATCTGACTGAGAGCGCATAAAAATACGAATTGGCGTACCAGGCATATCAAAATCTTCTCTTAAGCCATTAACTAGATACCTACTGTAACTAGTCGGCAATAAATCTGGGTGACTACACATTACGACGAAGCTTGGTGGTCTAGCTTTAACTTGAGTCATATAGCGCAACCTAATACGGCGGCCACCAGGTGCCGGTGGTGGGTGCGAATTGGTCATTTCCATTAACCAACGGTTACATTGTGATGTTGATAGACGTTTATTCCATACCATATGCGCTGATAAGATAGCTGCATGTAAACGATCTAAACCGCGACCAGTTTTTGCTGAAATAGTAACCAGAGGCGCTCCACGCAATTGCGGCAATAGACGTGTAAATTTTTCACGGATATCTTTTAGTTTATCTTGTTTTTCACTTTCGACATCCCACTTGTTAACAGCAACAACAACAGCTCGACCTTCACGCTCTGCTAAATCTGCAATACGTAAGTCTTGTTGCTCAAAAGGAATAGCAGCATCAAGCAACACAACAACTACTTCTGAAAACTTCACAGCCCGCAGACCATCTGATACTGAAAGTTTTTCTAATTTTTCTTGTACTTTTGCTTTCTTCCTTATTCCGGCAGTATCCCATAATCGCATTGGGACATTGTCCCATTCATGATTGATTGAAATACTGTCACGTGTAATTCCGGCTTCTGGCCCAGTAAGCATTCGCTCATGGCCTAAGATTTGATTAATTAATGTAGATTTTCCAGAATTTGGCCGACCTATGATTGAAATCTGCAATGGCCGTTCTGAAGAATAGGTTATTTCCAACCCACTTTCGTCTTCATCCAGCTCTTCTATTTCAACATCAGTTTCAGGCTCTAAGACATCTTCTTTATCTTCAAATTCCTTGGCAATTGGCATCAAAACGTGTTGTAAATCAACCATGCCCTCTCCATGTTCACCTGACAGACGGACAGGCTCACCTAGCCCAAGACTAAAAGCATCAAAAAATCCAACTTCACCCGAATTTCCTTCTGCCTTGTTTGCAACTAATACAACTCGTGCAGATTTTTTACGCAAAATTTCACCAAACACTCGGTCTGCGGGTAAAACACCAGCACGAGCATCCATCATGAAAATACAAACATCAGCCATATCTACCGCACGCTCAGTTAACATGCGCATCCGCCCCTGTAAGCTTTCATCAGTCGCCTCTTCTAATCCGGCAGTATCAATTACAGTAAACTTTATTGGGCCCATTTTTGCATCACCCTCACGTAAATCACGCGTAACCCCAGGCTGATCATCTACTAGAGCCAAACGTCTCCCAACCAAACGGTTAAATAAGGTAGATTTTCCAACATTTGGACGTCCGACAAGTGCGACGGTAAAAGTCATTTTAAAAGGGCTTTCGTTTGAATACGCACAATTCATTTGGGCGCACAACTATGTGACAATTTCTTTAGCGAATTAAATCCTTATTGGAAAGCGATGAGTTTTCCCGAACCAGATAGAACATACATTTTTTCATTAGCAACAGCCACTTGTGATGCCGCCTTGCCTTTAATAGCAATCGAATTAATCAAACTTCCTGTGGTTGGATCAAATACTCGAATCAAGCCATCAGTCCCGGCCACATAAATACGCTTTCCAGCTAATACAGGGCTAAAGTGGGAAAACTTTCCTGTTTCACGCTTAGCATTTTTGTAAATAGGTAAACTAACAGACCAAACCTCCGAACCATTTTTTCGATCTAAACGTTTAAGACTTTGCTGATCAGTAATTAGAAATAAGGCATTTCCAGATAGCCACGCTGGACCAATTATACCCTCTTTTATCGTCCAATTTGGCCTACCAGAAGTAATATTAATTGCAGCTAAACGACCAGAGCTAGTTCCTACATAAACTACATCATTAAACACAACCGGGTCACCGGACACTGCCTTGACGTAACTAGCCGCTGAGCCAGTCCGTTTCCCACTCATAATATGACTCCAAATTTGCAAACCATTATCAAGAAAAATACCCTGAACCTCGCCCGAGCTATATGGCAAGATCACAATATTACCACTTATGGCAGGGGTTCCTACACCCAAAATTCCAGTACCTGTTGTATTTGAGCTCTGTTGCCAAGCAATACGCCCATTACTTGCCTCCAAAGCTACTGCCTGATTACCACCAGTCATCACTATAACTTTTTTACCATCAAATGCAGGTGGAGCAGATATTGTTCCCAAGACACTATGTCGCCATTTGACCTCACCAGATGAAGCATTAATCAAAATAACTTCACCAGTTCCAATCGTTGCAGCTATCATTCCAGTGGAATAGGCCAAGCCACCTCCTGATACTTTGTCTTTAGGACTTTTATTTAATTTTAGTGACCAAACCTTTTTTCCACTATTATTAAATGCAGTAATATTTGCATCTGCATCTAATGTGAAAATATGATTCTCAGCAACAATAGGCTCAGCAGATATTCGCAACCGCTTTTTATTTCCAACACCAATTTTTGCTGACCAAATCTTACGAGGCATGTCCGACAATGCTGGATGTTTTAAATAATGGGACTTACTGCCATTGCGTTGCGTCCAACTAGAATTCACTGATACTGATGGTAGCCTCAAATTAGTACTGGCTACAGATGATGATACTGCTTTAGATCTTAAATCTAAACGGATACCTTCAACAATATCCTCTTTTTCTCCACATGCTACTAAAATTAAAAGCCCAATTAGCATAATAATTTTTGACTTATACAACATAAGCTTCACCTCTTAATCAGCAGACACAAAAATAGATTAAACATTACTTCAACTATTGTGCCACTCCATCATTTGAAAGTAGATTTGTTTTTTCAGGTATTTTGCCACCAAGAGCAATAATCATTTGTTGGCTACGGGACAACAAAGCTTGAGAAACTCCGGATTCATTAATTAAAGACACTAGAACTGACAGTGCCTCTTTTTTATCACCCAAATCAATATGGGCAATCGCTTTTTGTTCCAGCGCTATTGTTCTGAAAGGATTTCCCGCTGTAGACATTCTTTCAAGAGTTTTAAGTCGATCATCAATATTCATAGTATTACCACGAACCATAATAGCTTTTAAAGTTGCGATTTGAGCATAAATATCAGTTCCTGAATTTAAAGAATCATATATCTTTAAAGCCCCCTTAGTATCATCTTGCTCTAATAATACTCCCGCTCGATGTAATTCTGCTATTGGAACTTCCGCACCGCCCAAATTTGATATATTATTTAGCGCCAACGCCCTTAAAGTAGCATCATCTTGCTCTAAAGCAGCTATCAATGCATCACCACGTGCAGCGGCAGCATTAGCAGATGCTGACTTTTGGTATTCAAGAAAACCAGCACCACCAACCAAACCAAATATAATAAGTACAGCAATCCAGCCATATCTTTTATATAAAGCAAATAATTTATCTTTACGGACTTCTTCTGATACTTCTTCAATAAAACCGTCTGTATTACTCACCCGAAAGCCTCCAAATTCATTTATGGAATTTATTTAAACTGAATATAATGTTAATACCAGTAAGATTAGTCTTTTTTTACTTTATATGTATGCTGCTCTGCTGGAAAGCTTCGATCCCTAACTTCAGAAGAATAGCGAGTTATAGCATCAATCATCATCTCTTGCATGTTACCATAACGTTTAACAAAAGTTGGCACACTAGGAAATAAACCTATCATATCCTCAAAAACTAATATTTGACCATCACAATGCACGGAAGCTCCGATTCCAATAGTTGGTATATTTACACTTTCAGTAATTTTTTGTGCTAGTTTTTCAGCAACTCCCTCAACAACAATAGAAAAGGCACCAGCCGCTTCAACAGCTTTAGCATCTGAAATGACATCCTCCCATACACCTTCATCACGAATGGCCTTAAAACCTCCAGCTGTATTCATTTGCTGAGGCATCAATCCGACATGAGCCATTACTGGAATCCCACGCGCTGATAAGTGATGAATTGTCTTGGCCATTTCACTGCCACCTTCTAATTTTATAGCAGTACACCCGGTTTCTTTAATAATTCGGCTTGCATTCCGAAAGGCAACTTCAGGGCTTTCTTCATAACTTCCAAATGGCATATCAACCACAACCAGTGATTTTTCTGAACCTCGCATAACAGCCTGACCGTGCATAATCATGTGTTCAATGGTAACACCTAAAGTGTTTGGCATTCCATGGATAACCATTCCTAAACTATCACCTACCAGTATCATATCAGCCTCAGCATCAATCAAACGTGCCACATGAGCAGTATAAGCAGTCAAACACACAAGAGGTTCTCCACCTTTACGTGCTCTAAAATTAGGTACAGTCATCTTTTTACGTGTAACAATAGCACTGCTTGATTGCTCAGAATCAGTTTCAGCCATTTTTTCTGAAAGAGTAGATGTTGTTGACATTTCATCAGCGTCCTTGCGCGCTTATATTCATTATATAGTTAAGGTATTAAAATAAAAATTACGAGGATGAATGATAGAAAGTCTAATTAAAAAATGCGTTTATAATTACATTATTGTGATATACCTTTAGTTGTAAGCATATAGTTTTAAGCGTAAGTAACTCACAAATATGAGTTTAAAATTTACCTTTTTATCCGACTAGTTCAATTGGAGATTATTATGCGCCTTTCATCAATCATAATTGCTATCATAGTTTGTATTGGGATTGCAGGATTTATATTCAGAAATGAAATAAAAGACGCTCAAACCTTATCCTCTCCTGAAATAAAAATAGATACTCCAACTAAGGTTATAAAAGCTGTCTCTGTTTTAGTTCAAAAATCTACTGAGCAAGAAGTCACGAACGGCATTTTATTGCGTGGCCAAACTTCTGCATTTAAATCTGTTCAAGTTAAGGCAGAAACATCAGGATCTGTAATTTCTCAACCTATTCGAAAAGGTACATTTGTAGAAAAAGGTGAATTACTTTGTGAATTAGAAGTTGGCACTAAAACTGCAGCATTAGCAGAAGCTAAAGCAAAACTTGCTGAGGCTGATACTAATAATAAAGCTTCAGCAAACTTAGTAAAAAAAGGTTTTGCCACGGAAACTCAAGCAATTGGGCGCCAGGCTACCCTAGAAGCAGCCATTGCAAGTGTTGATCGAGCACAAACAGATTTAGACAACACAAAAATTATTGCACCATTTAATGGCCTTTTAGAGTCTGATACTGCGGAATTAGGTGATTTTATGCAAACTGGTGCTTCATGTGGAACAGTCTTAGCACTTAATCCTATTAAACTTGTAGGCTATGCGACAGAGACGCAAGTTTCACGCATAAAGGTTGGCACAACAGCTGGTGCAAAATTGATAAACGGTGATGAAGTAGTTGGGAAGGTAACATTTATTTCACGTTCAGCAGATCCGACAACACGTACATTTTTAGTAGAAACAACCGTTGCCAATGAAGACTTGGCTATAAGAGAAGGCTCAACTGCAGACATATATATCGCACTTGCTGGAGTTAAAGGACATTTGCTGCCTCAATCATCCCTTACATTAAGCGAGGCTGGTGAATTAGGCGTTAGAATTGCTGAAGATAGTAAAGCTAAATTTGCGCCCATACAAATCATTCGAGATTCTGAAGAAGGTATATGGGTAACAGGCCTACCACAATCTGTAGATGTAATAGTTGTTGGCCAAGAGTATGTTACTGATAACTCTAACATAAAAATATCCTATAAGGGTGCTCAACAATGACAAGTATGATTGATTGGGCAACAGATAGGGCCCGAATGATATTAGTGTTTGTAATCATGTCATTGGTTGCAGGTATTTTAGCATATACAAGTTTACCTAAGGAAGGTGAACCTGACATTGATATCCCAGCACTTTTCGTATCTGTGCCTTTTCCAGGAATTTCTGCTGAAGATAGCGAAAAACTAATAGTAAAGCCTCTAGAAAACAAACTCAAAGACATTAATGGGCTAAAGACCATGTCATCCACTGCAGCTGAAGGCTATGGAGGTGTGGCATTAGAATTTGAATTTGGGTGGGATAAGACTGCCACGATTGCAGATGTTCGCGACAAAGCAAATCAAGCTCAAGCTGAATTCCCCGATGGGGCTGACCAATATTCCATAAATGAAATTAATTTTTCAAGATTTCCAATTCTAGTAGTGTCCATGTCAGGTCAATTACCTGAACGGACTATGACACGGGCAGCAAAAAATCTACAAGATCGTATTGAGGCCATGACTGAAGTTCTAGAAGTAGGGCTTGCTGGCCAACGTGATGAAATGTTGGAGGTTTTAATCGATCCACTGAAGCTAGAAGCATATAATGTGACGGCAGGTGAATTAATTAATGTTGTAACCAATAATAATCTTTTGATTGCTGCTGGTGAAATAGAAAATGATTCCGGTGCCTTTGCAATAAAAATTCCATCTTCGTTCAGTGAGCCTAAAGATGTTTATAGCCTGCCAGTAAAAGTAAACGGCAATAGAGTTATTACTTTACAAGATTTAGCGGATATCAGGCTAACATTTGAAGATCGCATTGGAACGGCAAGATTTAATGGCGAGACTACGGTGACCTTACAAATCATTAAACGAAAAGGTGTAAATTTAATAAGTACAGTTAGTTTGGTTAAAGCAGAAGTTGAAAAGATAATTCTAGAGTGGGAGCCAGAATTACGCGATGCAATCACTATCAATTATTCTTCAGACCAATCGCGCCAAGTCTCTGGTATGGTTAGCCAACTTGAAGGCTCAGTTTTAACTGCTATTGCATTGGTAATGATCGTGGTATTGGCTTCTCTTGGCATTCGCTCTGCATTATTAGTAGGCTTTGCAATACCAACATCGTTTCTGCTTGCTTTCGCTTTGATGGGGGTATCTGGAATAACAATTTCTAATATGGTGATGTTTGGTCTAATCCTAGCAGTAGGTATGTTAGTTGATGGAGCCATCGTTGTAGTAGAATATGCTGACAAACGCATTGCTGAGGGTGTTGGACCAATGGAAGCCTACGGCTCAGCGGCAAAGCGTATGTTTTGGCCAATTATATCATCTACAGCAACAACGCTTTGTGCTTTCCTTCCCATGCTATTTTGGCCTGGAATTCCTGGTGAATTTATGAAGATGCTTCCAATAACATTAATTTATGTTTTATCCGCATCTTTACTTGTGGCGCTAATCTATCTTCCAGTTGTAGGTGGAGTGGCAGGTCGTCTAACACGTACTTTAGAAAAAGTTTCTGAATACCTGCGCAACAATACTAAAGTTTCTATTCGTGTATTATTAATTTTAATTTCCGTAAGTATAATTTTTACAGGTGTACTACAATTAGTAAATGGAATTGGCATAATTGGTGCAATTTTATTTTTTGCAGGATGTATGGCTGTGTCATCAACAGCCAGCTCTCTTCGCTCACCACCAAGGTTTAATGTGAGCTCAAAGCCAAATGTATATTCAAAGTTGATAGAATTTATAGTTAGCAATTGGTACATGCCCGCTGTGATAGTTGTGCTAACAGTTGTTTTTTTAATTACAGTATTTTCAACATTTATTAAAAATAATAATGGAGTAGAGTTTTTTGTTACGACAGAGCCAGAAAATGCCATTATATACGTGCGAGCACGTGGAAACCTCTCACTAGTTGAAAAAGATGAAATGGTTAAAAATGTTGAAAGTCTAATACAAGGAATAGACGGTGTTCAAAGTGCATTTGCATTCGCAGGCGATGGTGGTTTAAATAATAACACCGGTGGTGCAACTGTTCCACTTGATACTGTAGGGCAAATTCAAATTGAAACAACTCCATGGGAAGACCGTCGGGGCTCGCCTTCAGGTTTTGATATTTTACGTGAAATAGAATTTCGTATAACTGATATCCCAGGAGTTCAAGTTGAAATCCTGGCACTCACTCAGGGCCCAGCATCAGGAAAACCATTAACATTAAGAGTAAAAGGCTCTGATTTTGATAAATTAAAGGCTTCAGCTGGTATCATACGTGACCATTATGAAACAATTAATGGACCAGTTAAAATAGAAGATACACGTCCTCTTCCAGGTATAGACTGGCAAATCAACGTAGATGTAGAAAAAGCTGGCCGATATAAGGCTGACGTTGCACAAGTTGGCGCCATGGTTCAACTAATTACACGTGGTCTTAAGCTTGGTGATATGACGGTAGACACTTCTGATGAAGATATTGATATTAGAGTACGTTTACCCAAAAAGGATCGGTTATTATCTACATTAGAAACTTTACGAGTGCGTACAAACTCTGGCTTAGTTCCCATATCAAATTTCATAACTCTAAGCCCCGTCGATAAACTTGGCCAAATCGATCGTGCTGATGGAAAACGCTATTTTGATATTAAAGCAGACGTTGCTGAAGGCGTAAATGCTGCAGAAAAAATTGCGGAAATTACCAAATGGTTAGAAGCAGAGCAACGCTTGCCAAATGGTATCGAATGGGAATGGAAAGGCGATCAGGAAGAGCAATCCGAAAGCTCTGCGTTTCTAGGTAAAGCCTTTCTTGGTGCCTTGGGCTTAATGTTTGTAATCTTATTAGCACAATTTAACTCTTTTTTTAATTCAGCCTTGGTATTAATTGCAGTAATTCTATCCACAGCTGGTGTTTTAATTGGTATGCTCGTAATGAACCAAGCCTTTAGTGTTATTATGACAGGTACAGGAATTGTCGCTCTAGCAGGAATTGTAGTGAATAATAATATTGTGCTAATTGACACATATCAAGAATATACCCGTACAATGCCCTCACTAGAAGCCATTTCAAAAACTGCACAAGCTCGTATTCGACCAGTACTTTTAACTACTATCACTACTATGGCAGGCCTGACGCCAATGATGTTGGGTATTTCAATTGATTTCGTCAATGGAGGATATTCAATCGATCAACCCACAGCCTTATGGTGGAAGCAATTGGCTACTGCTGTTGTGTTTGGCTTGGGTGTTGCTACAATTCTGACCCTAGTCCTTACGCCATCACTGTTAGCTTTAAGAGTATGGATAAGCAGGGGTGCTTATGCAGGATTGATAAGAGTATTTAGATAGACATCTTAAAACCTCAACTAATAATAGTTGAGGTTAAGGATTTTTTATTTTTTGATGCTTCATCATATTTTTCAATATTAGTTTTGACTTAGTATTAAATTTTGGTCATCTAAAGTATTTTGATAAAAATAAAAGAAGTTTATACAGCTTCTGCTTCAGTCTCTTGCATATGCCACATATGTGCATAACGCCCATTATGCTTTAGTAAATCATCATGCGTGCCTTCTTCAACGACTACGCCTTTTTCCAAAACCACAATCTTATCAGCATCCACTACAGTTGATAGTCGGTGAGCAATAGTAATCACTGATCGGCCAGTTCCAAGCCGGCGTAAACTTTCTTGGATATCTCGTTCAGTTTCTGTATCCAAAGCTGACGTTGCTTCATCCAAAACTAAAATTGGTGGGTTTTTTAACAAAGTACGAGCAATACCAACACGTTGTTTCTCACCACCAGATAACTTCAAGCCACGTTCACCCACAGTAGTATTATACCCATCAGCCAAGCTTATTATAAAATCATGGATTTTAGCAGCTTTTGCAGCATTGATAATTTCGTTTTCTGATGCACCTTCACGCCCATAAGCAATATTATAGCCTATGGTATCATTAAATAAGACAGTATCTTGAGGCACAATACCAATTGCATCATGAACTGAACTCTGGGTAACATCACGTATGTCTTGCCCATCAATCTTTAACGAACCATTTCCTACGTCATAAAAACGAAACAACAAGCGACAGATTGTAGACTTTCCAGAACCAGACGGCCCAACGATAGCAACAGTCTCCCCTTTCCCAACACGCAAATTTAAACCACTAAGAATTACACGTTCAGCGTCATACCCAAAGGTGACATTATCAAATTCAATTAGCCCACCTTTTACAGTTAAATTTTTAGCACCCAATTTATCTACAACTTCCTGTGGCTGGCCAAGTAAATCAAACATCTCTCCCATATCAACTAAAGCTTGGCGAATTTCACGATATACCGTTCCAAGAAAACCTAATGGCATTGTTATTTGAATCATATATGCATTTGCCATTACAAAATCACCAACACTAAACTCACCGCGTTGAACGCCCATGGCAGCTAATATCATAACTCCAACAAGCCCTATTGTTATTAATACAGATTGACCAAAGTTTAAAAATGCTAACGAATAATTAGTCTTTAATGCTGCAGCTTCGTATCCACGCATACTTTCATCGTAACGCAATGCCTCACGCTCTTCTGCTCCAAAATATTTAACTGTTTCAAAATTCAACAAACTATCAATTGCTTTCTGATTAGCGTCTGTATCTTTGTCATTCATTTCTTTTCGGACTTTTACACGCCACTCAGTAACAGAAAAAGTGAACCAAATATACATAACAATAGTTACTAATACAATTGTCATGTATTGTGGCCCAAATTCAAAATAAAATATGCCAGCTACAATTAATAGCTTTAGAATTAATGGACCTATTGAAAAAAGCATGAACCGTAAAAGAAATTCGACTCCTTTCACTCCTCGCTCCATAATTCGGCTTAATCCACCAGTTTTTCGAGTTATATGAAAGCGCAATGATAGCCGGTGCATATGCCTAAAAGTTTCTAAGGCTAATTGCCGCAATGCGCGTTGTCCAACTCGTGCAAATATAACATCCCTCAGTTGACTAAAGCCAACCGCCATCAAACGCATAACTCCATATGCAACAACCATACCCAGCGCACCTGCAGTAAGCATAAAAATTGTTTGATCTTCACCGGCTCCTGGAGCAAGCGCATCAACAGAAACCCCGTAAAAGTATGGAGCCATAACACCTAATATTTCACCAACAACCAATGCAAGCATAGCTAAAATAACTCGTAACTTTATGTCATTACGTGATTTTGGCCAGAGATAAGGAAGAATGGATTTAATAACTCTCATTCCTTGTCCACGTTTTAATTTTACTGATGATGTTGTTGGTTTCACTATGGATAATCTCCTTGAAGATTAGATGTAGTACCCCACCCACAAATTGACCAGCTTAAAAAATCTTGGATTTGTAAAACTTTAGCTATCTGGAATCTGAAATATTTGCCCTGGGTAAATCAAATCTGGATCTTTAATTGTGTCACGATTAGCTTCAAATATTTGAACATATCTATAACCGAACCCATATTTTAATTCTGCTAATTTCCATAATGTGAAACCAGGTTGAATAGTTGCCTGGCCTGTTTCCATTTCACGAATTACACGCTGAAACGGGCTTTCAACACGATCTACTACTTTGCCAGTATCATCAAGAGCATCTACTCTTAACGTATATAAACCTTCTTTAATATTTGGGATTTCAAAAAGCCATTTTCCATCGCTTACTTCTCCCAAAACTACAGGCGTATTATCAACATAAACACGGACTACCTGATTAGATGAAGCACGGCCTGCTAATATTACGTCCCCACTGGCAGAATAATTTATTGTATCTAAAGATAAGGGTTGAATGTCTGGCCCTACTCCTGCTTGCTCCTGAATTAAAATTTGACCATTCGCTTCTGCAATAATAATCTTTGGGCTTACTAGTTCATCTGCCTTAGTAGGCATAATTAAAACAGTCTCTAAAGATTTCAATCCAGTATTACCCACTTCCTCAAGCTGCAACTCCATTGGTTGATCACCTTTTGGAATAGTGGTTATAAATGCAAAGGTGCCTTTTGAATCAGATTTCATAATATCTAACTCTTTGCCGTCTATCATTAATCGTACTTCACTATTCGGTTTTGCTGAACCTGCAATAATTGCAGCTCCATCATTTTCTACTCGTACCAAATCAAATTTTGGAACCTTTACAACTGCTGGTAGACCGGTTTCTTGAGTTAAATTATTAATAACTGGCGCTGCAGATGTGTCTTTCAGGCTAACTACAGCTTCCTCCTTTATTATAGGCTCCTGTGCTAGGCTTGTTGTAACTTCTGATTCTAAACTTATTACAGGTCCCCTATCCGAGCTAATTGTAGCTTCTAGTTCTGCACTTACTACAGGTTCCACATCCGGGCTCACTGTAGCTTCGGCTTCTGCACTTATTACAGGTTCCACATCCGGGCTAATTGTAGCTTCGGCTTCTGCACTTATTACAAGTTCCACATCCGGGCTAATTGTAGCTTCGGCTTCTGCACTTATTACAGGTTCCAC
>CAJWNQ010000029.1 GCA_913043905.1 uncultured Paracoccaceae bacterium
TTTATATTAAATTTTTATGAGATTAAATTATGCGTGTTAAAATCTGTGGTTTGACTACTCTCGGAACACTAAGTGCAGCCGTTGCTTCTGGTGCATCATATGTTGGGTTTGTTTTCTTTGAAAAATCTCCACGTCATCTTAGGATAAAGCAAGCAAGCATTATGGCAAAATCTGTGCCTACGGGTATTTGCAAAACTGCACTTGTTGTTGATCCAACAGATCAAGAGTTAGATACTCTGTTGGGTGCAGTTCCAATTGATATGATACAACTTCACGGTCATGAAACTGCTGAGAGAGTATCTGAGGTTAAACAGCGTTTTGGTTTGCCTGTAATGAAAGCAGTAGGTATTTCTGATGAAACTGATTTGAACCAACTAAACGAATATAGCCGTGTTTCTGATCAAATTTTGGTAGATGCAAAACCTCCTAAAGATGCAAATATACCTGGCGGTAATGGCCTTGCGTTTGATTGGCGTTTGATTGCAGGTCGTAGGTGGCCAACTCCATGGATGTTAGCAGGAGGATTAACTAATAAAAATGTTGCTGAAGCAGCACGACTTACGGGCGCACGCCAATTTGATGTTTCCTCTGGTGTAGAGACATTAACTGGGGTTAAAGATATACAACTAATTTCTGATTTTATCCAAGCTACTAATGGAGATACATAATGGCTGACGACATGTTTAATTCTTTCATGAACGTACCTGACGAAAAGGGCCGTTTTGGAGATTTTGGTGGGAGGTTTGTATCTGAAACGCTAATGCCTTTGATCTTAGACCTTGAAGCTGAATATGAAAAAGCAAAAACTGATCAGTCCTTTTGGGATGAGATGAATTATTTGTGGAAATATTATGTTGGTCGACCCTCTCCATTATATTTTGCAGATCGTGTAACTGCTGAGCTTGGTGGCGCAAAGATTTATTATAAAAGAGATGAATTAAATCATACTGGTGCACATAAGATCAATAATGTGTTGGGCCAAATATTGTTGGCGCGCCGAATGGGAAAAACCCGTATTATTGCTGAAACAGGAGCTGGGCAACATGGTGTGGCTACCGCAACTGTTTGTGCAAAATTTGGTCTAAAATGTATTGTTTACATGGGTGCACACGACGTTGAACGCCAAGCACCAAACGTCTTTCGCATGAAGTTGCTGGGTGCAGAAGTTATTCCTGTAACGAGTGGACGAGGGACATTAAAAGACGCTATGAATGATGCACTACGCGATTGGGTAACTTATGTTGATGAAACCTTCTACTGTATAGGTACTGTAGCTGGTCCTCATCCTTATCCTGCAATGGTGCGTGATTTTCAATCAATTATTGGCAAAGAAACTAAAGAGCAAATGATGGAAGCAGAAGGACGCCTTCCTGATAGTCTTATCGCATGTATTGGTGGTGGATCAAATGCTATTGGTCTATTTCATCCATTTTTGGATGAAAGAACTGTCCGTATTATTGGCGTTGAAGCTGGCGGAAAAGGTGTGAATGATAAGATGGAGCACTGTGCTTCGTTAACGGGTGGGCGGCCAGGAGTACTACACGGCAACCGAACTTACTTACTGCAAGATGAGGATGGTCAAATTTTGGAAGGGCATTCTATTTCTGCTGGGTTAGACTATCCAGGAATTGGTCCTGAACATAGCTGGTTACACGAAACAGGGCGTGTTGAATATGTGTCCGTAACTGATCAAGAGGCATTGGATGCATTCCAGTTTTCTTGCCGTACAGAAGGTATTATTCCAGCATTGGAACCATCTCATGCGTTAGCGCATGTACGTAAAATTGCAGGCGATTTACCAAAGGATCATATTATGGTCATGAATATGTGTGGACGTGGTGATAAGGATATATTTACTGTTGCTCGGGCACTTGGTTGGGATATGAACGAGAATTAGGTGGGATTTATAACTTTGAGAGAGTTTTTATTATTCTGCACTAAAATATATAAATATTATAATTAATTAAGTATTTAAAATTCTATGTCGATTTTACCGAAACTTAAAAAATTGAGCTAAATTTTAGAAAATACTTTTAGGATAAAATATGGCAATAATGTTAGGTGTAGACACGGGTGGAACCTATACTGATGCTGTACTAATCAGAAATGAGACTGAAGTTATTGCTAGTTCCAAAGCTCTGACTACTCACTCTGATTTGGAAATTGGTGTATCTAATGCCGTTTCTGCTGTGCTAAATCAAAGTGGTATTGCCCCAGCAGATATCGTTATGACTTCACTTTCCACAACATTGGCTACAAATGCGTTGGTAGAAGGAAAAGGTGGAAAAATATGCCTGGTTTGCATTGGCTTTTCTGAGAAAGATATTACGCGCCAAGGACTAGATGAAGCTTTGAATGGTGATCCTGTAATCTTCCTAAAAGGAGAGCACGATCACACTGGAAGTGAAGTTGTTGCTCTAGATAAAAATTCTTTACGTACAGCACTTTATAAACTTGGCGTTGTATCTGGATTTGCAGTGGCTGGAAAATTTGCGACACGTAATCCTGCTCATGAAAACATTGTACGTAATACTATTTGTGAAATAAAAAATACGCCAGTTTCGTGTTCACACGAACTATCTTCTAAACTGGGTGGCCCAAAGCGAGCAATGACGGCTGTTCTAAACGCGCGGCTAATTGGTATGATCGATCACTTGATTGGTGCCACTGAAGCATACTTTCAAAGTATTGGAATTACAGCAAATATGATGGTGGTGCGTGGCGATGGCGCATTGATTAGTGCAAGCCAAGCACGAGAAAAACCAATAGAAACTATTCTATCTGGCCCAGCTGCTAGTATTGTTGGTGCGCGCTGGCTAACTGAAGAAACAGATGCACTAGTTTCTGATATTGGTGGCACGACAACAGATGTTGCCATCTTACGTAATGGGCGACCAATGATTGACCCAAATGGAGCAATGGTTGGTGGTTTTCGAACAATGGTTGAGGCTGTTGCTATAAGAACATTTGGTTTGGGAGGGGATAGCCAAGTACATTTGGCTCGTGATGGTCTTTCTGGGGATCTGCACCTTGGGCCACGACGCGTTATGCCGATTTCTTTACTGGCCGTGGATCATCATAAAATTGTACATGATGCATTAGATAGTGCTTTGGGAGCAGAACGTAGCCAAGATTTTTCAGGTCAATTTCTAGTTCCATTGGTAGGTAGTGTAGTTGAATTAAGTGAACGGGATCAAGTAATCTTTGACCGGATAAAGCATGGACCAGTTCCCATGGCTCAAGTGGTGAAAAGCCGAATTGATTTAGATTCAATTGATCGATTATTAGCGCGTGGTATTATAATGCACTCAGCCATTACTCCTTCTGATGCAAGCCATGTCTTGGGGTATACTGATGCATGGGATAAACTTGCCGCTAAAAAAGCATTATTACTTTTTGGCCGTATGCGAACTGGTGGTGGTGAAATCTTATCAAAAGATATTAATGAATTGGCTGAAAAAATAATTACCCAACTAACAGAACAAACTGTAGAATCTTTATTAGAAACTGCATTTTCTGAAGAAAAAATTGAAGGCCTAGCGAAGGATTTAGCTCGGCATTCTCTTACAAAAATAGGTTTGACACATCACCGCAATATAGTTTCTCTTGATGCAGGAATAAATTTACCAATTATTGGATTGGGTGCATCAGCTAATACTTATTATAATGTTGTAGGGCATCGATTATCAGCAAAAATGATATTGCCTAAACATGGTGGTGTTGCGAACGCCATTGGTGCGGTTGTAGGGCAAATAATTATGCGTGAAATGGGTAAAATAGAAAGTGCAGGCGATGGGGTTTGGCGAACATTTATTGGAGAAGGGCCCAAAAGCTTTAATTCACAGGAAAGTGCATATAATGCACTTCGTGAAGCACTTGCACATAAAGTGACATTTACAGCAAAAAAGGCTGGTGCTGACAATATTAGATTACGATACGAAGAAGATACACAAGAAGCGATGATTGAGGGACGAAAAGTGTTTGTTGAAGGAACTATAGTAGCAATCGCTTCGGGCCGACCAAGGATCAGCCAAGTATGAAGCAGATAAAAACAATAGGTTTTGATGCAGATGATACACTTTGGTATAATGAAAGGTTTTTTGGCGAAGCGCAAACAGCACTAAAGATTTTGTTGCAAAAATATGCTGATGAGAAAATAGTTTCAGATGCTGTATTGGAGATGCAACGGGAGAATGTGGTGACGATGGGGTATGGGATTAAATCATTTACCATTTCCATGATGGAAGTTGCATTGAATCTTAGTAATGGAAAGTTAGATGCAAAATCTATGACTGAAGTGATTAGTATAGGTCGTAACATGATGGCGCACCCTGTAGATTTCTTGCCGGGTGTAACTGACGTTTTGGACGAGTTGAGTAGTGATTATGAGTTGGTTTTGATAACTAAAGGAGACTTAATAGATCAAGAGCGAAAAGTGAATATGTCAGATCTTGGACGATGGTTTAAACATATTGAAATAGTTAGTGAAAAACAGCCTATGACTTATCAAACAATTTTTAATCGTTTTGGTAGTATGAATCAAAGTGCTATGATTGGAAATTCAATAAAATCTGATGTAGTACCAGCTGTTCTAGCTGGATCTTGGGGTATACACGTGCCGTATGAAGTTACTTGGGACCTTGAGTTGGCCGAGCCGATGACTGAGCATGAGCGTTATTTTGAAGCTAAAGATTTAGCTCAAGCGTCAGATATTATCCGCTCTATTTAGGAATAATTCTGTGCATTCTTATTAAGCCCATTGTTGAATGCGTTAAGGCAGATTAGATGTTTTATATGTTTCAAAAAGTAAAATCAAAAATAATACATGCTTTAGAGTTTGCTCCTATATGGGTAGCGCTAAGTTTAGGGCGATATATACCGTTTCGGCTTAGGGGTAAAATATTTTCTGTTTTTGGAAGTTTGATTGTAATGCATCTCCCTAGGGCACGAAATCGTGTGTATAATGGGCTCAATATTGCCTTTCCTAATCTGTCTAAAAAGAGAATAGATTTAATAACTAAAGAAGTGGGCAGAAATACAGCTCGGACTTTATCAGAGATTTTGATGAATGATGACTATAAAAAACGTACTGGATTAATTTCAGCAAGTGGTAACGGCTTTGAGGTTTTGTGCGATGCGAAGGCGCAAGGCTGTGGTGCAATTATTGTTTCTGCTCATTTTGGCCAATGGGAAGCCATTCGACATCATCTTGCATTAAATAATATGGAAACTGGTGCCGTTTATCGTAAAAATAACAACCCATGGTATGAAAAACGTTTTTTAAGATCGATAAAGCAAGGTGGTTTGCCAATTGTAGCCCGAGGAAACCGTGGTAATATTGCAATGGTGCGCCATTTGAAGAAAGGGGGCTTTTTTGCACTCTTAGTTGATCAAAAGTACAGCTCTGGTGAAGATCTAGACTTCTTGGGTCATGATGCAAAAACGACAACTGCTCCTGCTGAAATGGCATTAAGATATAATTTACCACTAGTTCCTGTTTTTGCCACTCGCCAACCTGACGGTCAAAATATCAAATTAGAATATGAAACCCCAATTGACCATAGTGATGCTATTACAATGACTAATCAAATTAATGAACGCATTGGTGCACGTATTAAGCAAAACCCAGAACAGTGGTATTGGTTGCATAATCGTTGGGGGCACAGTTAAATTTACTGTGTGATCTGATTGGTTATTTTATCTATTATTGTATTAATGATTTGAATTTTATAATTAGTTTTAAACAAGATATCTTGTGCTAAATTTAAAGTTTTAAGTCTCTTTTTATCATTACGTAATTGTGCCCACGTGGATGAAATTTCTGTGGCAGATGATGCAATAAATGCCCCTTCTTTTTGATCTAATTCAGTATAGATTTTTTGGAAGTTTGAAAAATGTTGTCCATGTATGATGGCTGAACCGTAGGCTGCAGGTTCAAAAGGAGTATGACCACCAATTGGCAGAAGTGATCCTGCAACAAATGTAGTAGCAGAGGCTGAATACCATAGTGTAAGTTCGCCCATCGTATCAGCTAAAAATATTTGATCATTTTTTGTTGGTAGGTTATTGATTGAACGGATTGAATATTTCAAATCTTGTTTTTCAATAAGCTTTGTGATTTCGGACATTCGTTTAGGGTGCCGAGGGACTATAATCATTTTTAGCTGGGGTTCAGCAATTAATGCTTCATTGAAAGCAGCAATTAAAATTTCATCTTCTCCTGAATGTGTCGAAGCTGCGCAAATAGTTTTATTATATGGGAATATATCATTCACGCGCTTCACATCATCTATTGGAGCTATTGGAAAAGAACGAAATTTTTTGAGGTTTTCAGTTTCTGTTAAGTTCTGTCTATTAAAGCCAAGAGTATGAAAGCGATCAAATGCAATATTATCTTGAGCAAATACATGATCAATATTCTTAATGAGATGATTAGTTAAAGTTGAATTCTTTTGCCAAAACTTCATGCTTTTTTTAGATAGTCTGGCATTTACCCATATAACTTTACAGTTATATTTTTTAGCGAGCATAATGCGGTTTGGAAACAATTCATTTTCCATGGTGATTAATACTACTGGAGCCCAAGTCTTGATGAATCTCTTTAAAACTGTTTTGAAATCAAGTGGTGCTACAGCAACATATAACTGATTATCTATCCAAGATTCAGCTTGTTTATATGCTGTAATGTTAGATACGGTTATAAGTATGTCGTAATTTGAAAACTTTTCTTTCATCTCAGGGATAAGAATTTCTAATGTATTGAATTCTCCAACACTAGCAGCGTGGCACCATATTATTTTATTCTTAGGCCTCTGGTTCTGGAATAATGAAAACCGAGCTTTGAGTGAATGTGTCGTGTCTTTTCCTGTACACAAGCGAATAAGTGCAGCTGGTAAAATTAACCCCCATGTAAACAAAAGAAATAAGTTGTATTTAAACACAGTGCGCCACTCTTTTTAAGAAGTATACTTGATGAAACTTAGATATGGAAACTGTGATTTTCTTTTAGTGCAATTTATAATTACGCGACTTATAGTAACAATTGTATACACAAGGGTTTAAAAATGGCAGCTCCTAAAGTTTTTGTCACAAATTTTAACAAAAATTTTACAGGTGTTTCAGCGACAGCTGCTGCAGTGGTTGCTTTGCAAAAAGATCAGATAAATATAGATTTAGTTGGTGTTAGGCTGCCAAATTGTCCTGAGCCTATCTCTTCAAAAAAAGCTATAGAAATGTACTCCAAAAACCTCAAAGAAACGGGGCTTTCAATTTGGCATGTACGTCGCAATCAAGAAATGCGAACTGCAATTTGGGTGCGAGATATTCTTAAAAAACCAATAAAGATTGTTTTTACCTCTGCGGCACAGCGCCGGCATTCACTATATCCACGTTGGCTGATTTCAAAAATGGATGCAGTGATAGCAACAACTGTAGAAGCAGCATCATTTCTTGAAAATGTTAGTACAGTAGTTCCCCACGGAGTATTGACACAAAAATTTATGCCAGCGCAGAACCGTTCAAAGGTATGGAGTTCACTGGGATATGGTGGGCATTTTGGCGTGGCTTGTGTAGGCCGAATTCGACCTGAAAAAGGTACAGATATCTTTATCGAAACGATGTTAGAGATCTTACCCCATCACCCCGAAATGGTAGCCTTGGTTATAGGCAAAGCCACACGCAAGCATTATAAATACAAACAAGATCTTCTTGATAAAATAGAGGCAACAGGTTTGTCAGATAGAATTTTATTTATTGGTGAAATTGATGCGTCAAGAATGCCAGAAATAATGTCAGCAATTTCACTATTAATTGCACTCCCAAGGTATGAAGGTTATGGTATAACCCCACTAGAAGCATTGTCATGTGGAACTCCCTTTGTTGGAAGTGCCACAGGTTATTTTAGTGCATTTTCTGCAAATGAAAAATATGGAAGTATTGTTGATCTTGAAGATGTAGCTGGAGCGGTTAGGGCTGTAAAGTCGTGGCTTTCAAAAAATGATCAATTAGATACATTTATGAAAGAGGCTAGAAAATTCATAATCCACAATCATTCAGTCGAGCAAGAGGTTATTGGTATTCATAAGGTGTACCAAAGTTTATTGGATAGGCCACTCTGATCGATATTTTTATATTAAGAATAAGGCCCCATAATAAATTTTGGGGCCTTAATTTTATAAACTTAAATATTTTATCGTGTAAATTTTTTGTATTTAACGCGCTTTGGCTCTAAAGCATCTGGCCCTAAGCGACGTTTCTTGTCTTCTTCATATTCTTGAAAATTACCTTCAAACCATTCGACGTGGCTGTCTCCTTCAAATGCTAACATATGTGTACACAAGCGGTCTAAAAAGAAACGGTCGTGCGATA
Organism: uncultured Paracoccaceae bacterium; assembly: GCA_913043905.1. Classification (GTDB taxonomy): domain Bacteria; phylum Pseudomonadota; class Alphaproteobacteria; order Rhodobacterales; family Rhodobacteraceae; genus Amylibacter. The sequence continues at coordinate 8,368 of CAJWNQ010000029.1, forward strand.
TAATTACAGCACACCCTGCAAAATCTTCGATAGCGTCCTCTAATGCTCGCAATGTTTCTACATCCAAATCATTTGTAGGTTCGTCGAGGAGTAGGACATTTCCACCTTCGCGAAGTAGCTTTGCCATGTGAACGCGATTTCTTTCACCACCAGATAAAAGGTTCAATGGCTTTTGTTGATCGCCACCCTTAAAATTAAATGCACCACAATATGCGCGGCTATTCATTTCAGCGTCACCTAACGCTATGATTTCTTGGCCACCAGAAATTTCTTCCCACACAGTTTTCTTACCATCTAGATCTGCGCGTGATTGATCTACATAAGATAGTTGAACTGTATCACCAAACTCTACAGTTCCACTATCTGGGTGTTCTTGCCCTGTGAGCATTCGGAATAAAGTAGACTTTCCAGCTCCGTTAGGGCCGATAACACCAACGATGCCTCCTGGAGGCAAACTGAATGAGAGATTATCAATTAGTAGATTATCACCAAATGCTTTTGAAATGCTTTCCACTTCGATTACTTTGTTACCTAAGCGAGGACCATTTGGAATGACAATTTGAGCTGTGCCCACTTTTTCACGTTCCGATTGATCTGCCATCTCATTATATGCAGAAATACGTGCTTTTGATTTAGCTTGGCGTGCCTTAGCGCCTTGGCGCATCCATTTCAATTCGCGTTCTAATGTCTTTTGGCGTGTCTTATCATCCTTAGACTCATGAGCTAGACGCTTTGCCTTTTGCTCTACCCAAGCTGAATAATTGCCTTCGTATGGAAGTCCTCGGCCACGATCTAGTTCAAGGATCCAAGTTGTAATATTATCTAAGAAGTATCTATCATGGGTAACTATTAAAATAGTGCCTTTGTATTCTTTGAGATGGTTTTGTAACCAAGCGATAGTTTCTGCATCTAAGTGATTAGTTGGCTCATCGAGCAGTAACATATCCGGCTTTTCAAGTAAGAGCTTACATAAAGCTACACGCCGCGCTTCGCCACCTGACAGCGTTGATACGTCTGCATCATCTGCTGGACAGCGTAATGCCTCCATTGCGATATCTATTGAAGCATCTAAATTCCAAAGGTCATCGGCATCAATTTGATCTTGCAGTGATGCCATTTCATCCGCTATTGCGTCTGAATAATTCATGGCTAATTCATTATATTTGTCTAAAATTGCTTTTTTCCCAGCAACTGCAAGCATCACGTTATCGCGTACAGATATGGTTGAATCTAAAACAGGCTCTTGCTCAAGATATCCAACTGTTGCACCTTCAGCACGCCATGCCTCTCCAGTATAGTCAGTATCCAGCCCAGCCATGATGCGCATAAGGGTTGATTTACCCGTACCATTTACGCCAACGACACCTATTTTCACACCAGGAAGAAATGAAAGACGAACGTTTTCAAAGCATTTCTTCCCACCAGGGTAAGTCTTAGATACACCGTCCATATGGTAAACGTATTGGTAAGAGGCCATTTGCTTCACTCCAGAAAATTGATAAGTTGATGCGTTTTATATGAGTGGAGGCAATGGTGCAATCGGTGAGTTAAGAAATTAAGTAGGGATATGAAGTTTCCATACTTGTTGGCATCTTCCAAAGTTTAAGATATTAAAAGATAAATAAAAAATGCTAAACTTGGTAATAAAATTTGGATACTTCAATGTTAAAATCTAGAAAACCAAAGCCTTGTATTTTAACAGTTAAAAAAGTGCTGCAGATAACACCACATATGATCCGTATAGTTTTCACTTCACCAGATTTAGAAAGCCGAACAGAAGGCTGTGAAGGTGCTAACTGTAAAATCTTTTTACCTAGTAAAGATCAAACTCAAAAAGAACTTCTAGACCAGATTGATAATGGACCACGCCCAACTGTTCGCACTTACACTGTTCGTAATTTTCGCAAGAACACTTTAGAGTTAGATATTGATTTTGTAGCGCATGGAGACGAAGGGCCAGCTTCCGCTTTTGCAATGAATGCAAAAGTTGGAGACTTTCTTGCATTTAGAGGGCCAAGCGAAGTGAAGATTAAAGACTATTATGCTGATTGGTATTTACTGGCGGCTGATATGTCTGCTTTGCCTGTGGCATCGGCCACTTTAGAAAAGATGCCTGATGACGCTGTGGGCATAGCCGTATTTGAAGTACAAACAAAAGATGATATTCAAAATATTTATGCACCAGATGGCATTGAGCTAAATTGGTTAATCCAAGATGATCCACACATTGCATCACTTGCTCAGGAAACCTTTATTCGTGCAATCAAACTACCTTCAGGGGTAATTCAAACCTGTATTGCGGGAGAAAGTGGTCTCATAAAATCTATACGTGGGTTTTTGACAAATGAAACTGAAATACTTAAAGAAGATATTTACATTAGTGGGTATTGGAAAATTGGATTAATTGAGGATGAGCACCAAGCTCAAAAGCGATTGGAAACATGAAGTATAATATGCCCATTGCAACCCCAGGGTTGCGCATAGGATTATTAGGTGGATCTTTTGATCCGCCCCATGAAGGGCATTTGCATATTTCAAAATGGGCTATGAAGGAATTTGGCCTTGACCGTGTGTGGTGGCTGGTAAGTCCTGGTAACCCACTAAAAGTTAACAGTCCTGCAAATATGAGCCGTCGTTTATCTGCATGTAATAAATTAAACAACCATCCTCGAATTATTGTAACTGATTTAGAGCGTACATTTGAAACTCATTATACGGCAGAAACTTTAGTAGAACTTAAATCACAGTATCTTGGCGTTAGGTTTGTTTGGCTCATGGGTGCAGATAATTTAGCAACTTTTCACCACTGGGACCGATGGCAAGATATTATGCATATGTTCCCAATTGGTGTTTTGGCGCGACCTAGTCAACAATTGGCTGCTAGCTGTTCTCCAGCAGCACAAATATTTAGGCGTAATCGCTTACCACCATTATTATCAAATGCTCTTCCATTTAAGCAAGCTCCAGCATGGAGTTTATTAAATGGACCAATGGTTGATGTGTCATCATCACAAATTCGCGCTAGTGGGCGTTGGATCCGTTAAAACATTTAATTTAAACTTAATATAAAATTCTGAATTAAATACTATTTCTTATAATACCATATGACGTGCGCGAGCGCCGCGTTCTATTGCAGCAGTATTTAATCGTGAAATGTTTAATACATACCGAGTTTCTTGCAAAAATCGTAGTTCTTCGTCGCGCAAGCGGCCATCAGCAGCGGCTAAATCACAACACAAGGCATAGGCCGTTTCATAAAGCTTTTCAGGTAAAGCATAAGTAACTAAACCGAATAGAGCGTCCAATCCTTCCTCTTCGACTAGTAGATCAAATACCGCATTACACACGCTTCGCAAGTGATCGACATTGTAGTCTGCAAAAATTGGCAGATGGTTAACTGTGCGTTCAATTGATAGCAGTTCAATTGTTTTAATGTCTTGGTCAGATACTGAGACTGCGACCATCATTGCAATGAGCGCATCTTGTGGTGACCATGGGTTTGTTTCATCGTGTGTCATTTAGTTTCTTTAGTTTGTTATGAACAGAATATTGACCAACTGACGTTCGAGCAATAGGAAGTATTATTATAACCTTTTTTAATTGGAAAAAACATGTCTAATTTGCACGAAGAAGCCCTAAAATCTAAAGCTTGGCCTTTTGATGAAGCACGCAAAGTGTTAAAACGATTAAAAGGTCATTTGCCAGAAAAGGGATACGTGCTCTTTGAAACAGGATATGGGCCTTCTGGGTTACCCCATATTGGTACTTTTGGTGAAGTTGCGCGAACCGCAATGATACAATATGCTTTTGAAGTAATAAGTGGAATGCCAACAAAGCTAGTTTCATTTTCTGATGATCTTGATGGAATGCGTAAAGTTCCAGGTAATGTCCCTAATCAGGATATGATGCATGAATATTTGCAGCGACCACTAAGTGATGTACCAGACCCATTTGGTACGCATGAAAGTTTTGGTGCTCACAACAATGCAATGTTGTGCAGATTTTTGGATACCTTTGGCTTTGAGTATGATTTTTATTCATCAACGGAATATTACCGATCTGGAGCATTTGATGAGGTACTATTGCGCGCGGTTGAAAAGTACGATGAAATTATGGAAGTTATGTTGGCTTCTTTGCGAGAAGAACGTCAAAGTAGTTATTCAATATTTTTACCAATTTCACCAAAAACGGGTCGAGTTCTTTATGTTCCATTGAAGTCAATAAATAAAGAAGACGGGACTATCACCTTTGATGACGAGGATGGTACTGAAACAATTTTGCCGGTGACAGGTGGTAATGTAAAATTACAATGGAAGCCAGATTTTGGAGCTCGGTGGTCTGCATTAAATGTAGACTTTGAAATGTATGGAAAAGACCATTCAACTAATACACATATCTATGATAAAATTTGCCGTATCTTAGGGGCCCCAGCCCCATCACATTTTTTCTATGAATTATTTTTAGATGAGAATGGTGAAAAAATTTCCAAGTCTAAAGGTAATGGTGTTTCTATAGACCAGTGGTTAACCTACGCTAGCTCAGAGAGCCTGTCATATTTCATGTATCAAAAACCAGGTACAGCTAAGAGAATGCATTTTGATGTTATTCCCAAAGCCGTAGACGAATATCATCAACAATTACGGGCTTACCATACTCAAGATGTTAAGGCCCAATTAAACAACCCAGTTTATCACATCCACAAAGGTGAGGTCCCTGAATCAGATATGGTTATTCCATTTGCCATGCTGCTTAATTTGGCCTCTGTGTCGAGTGCAGAAACTAAGGATGCTATTTGGGGTTTCATTAAAAAATATGCACCAAATTCTTCTGCTAAAACCAACCCTGTAATGGATGATGCAGCGGGTTTTGCGGTCCGTTATTTCCATGACTTTGTAAAACCACACAAAATATTTCGCGGGCCATCTGAGCAAGAGCGCAGTGCGTTAACTGATTTAGCAGCGGGTTTAGAATCTATTTCTGTTGCTAAAGACATGATTAATAAAAAAAATAAAGATGCTGGAAATGAGCCAGTTGACCTTAGTACATATTCCTTAACTGACGGTGACGACTTGCAATCATTAGTTTTTGCTGTTGGTAAAAACCATGGCTTTGAAAATCTTCGTGATTGGTTTCAAGCTATTTATGAAGTATTAATGGGGGCATCCCAAGGGCCGCGTTTTGGTGGGTTTATTGCGCTTTATGGTCTTGATGAAACCATTGATCTTATTCGTGAAGGTTTGGCTGGTAAATTAATTGCATAAAAGAATTTACATTTTATTTATCTAAATTTGTAATTCAAATTACTTGGCTAAATAAAAGTTTAATACTTATTCGCCTATTAGGCGGCTATTCTTTAAAGTGTGCTGATTATGGCTGCTAATAATGCATTTACTATTAGGATCCAAATAACATTCCAATGTTGTTTGAGTAAAAGCCAAGCAGAAAATAATGCTAATGCTGACGCTGTTATATTGAGGGTGCTAATTTCTGGCCATAAGACTGTGATTGATCCAAATTTTAAGAAATTAATATTTTCAAAAAATACATGTACTGTAAACCAGGTTGAAAGATTTAAAATTACACCAACTACTGCGGCTGTAATTCCTGATAATGCTCCGTGCAGTCGAGGTTTACTACCAATCCAATCAATATAGGGTGCACCTGCAAATATCCATAAAAAGCACGGAACAAAGGTAACCCACAATGTTAAAAATGCAGCAATTATTGCAGTGGAAATCCCACCCTCTTTGTACCCAGCTATAAATCCAACAAATTCAGTGACTAAGATTAAGGGGCCTGGTGTTGTTTCAGCTAAACCAAGTCCATCCATCATCTGCCCAGCTGTAAGCCAGTTTTTAGCGCTTACAACTTCTTGTGTCATATAGGTTAATACAGCATAGGCACCACCAAATGTTACTACGGCTAGTTTTGAAAAAAATATCATAATTTCTGTTAAAAACTGGTAGTCAAAAATTAGATGAATGATTGCAATGGGGGCCCACCAAACAGTCAACCAAACAATAATAGTTATAAGTGTTTTATGTATTGGCTGTTTTTGTGAAACTGGTTCAAAATCAGCTTTATTTGGGAATGCTAAATATCCAAATAGCGCTGCTCCAAATACAATTAACGGGTAAGGCAAATTAAGAAAAAATATACTAATAAAAGAAATTGTGGCAATCATGCAGTGAGATTTAGTTTTTAAAGCTTTCTTAGATACCTTAAGAAGGGCTTCTATGACAATTATAACCACAGTAGATTTAACGCCAAGAAATAGAGCACTTACTAATGGCAGTTCTCCAAAGCATATGTAAATGGTAGCTAATAAAGCAATTACAAGTGCCCCAGGTATGACAAACAATAGTCCAGCAATTAACCCACCCAACACTCCATTGGTGCGCCAGCCTGCATAGGTTGCTAGTTGCATTGCTTCTGGTCCAGGTAAAAGCATACAAAAATTAAGAGCATTTAGAAATTGCGCTTCTGAAAGCCAATTTTGTCTATCTACAATTTCACGATGCATCAGTGCAATTTGTGCAGCAGGACCACCAAAAGATAGAAGTCCAACTTTACTCCAGATGCGCACACTTTGACTAAGAGTTGGACGATTTTCCATTTTTAAACTTTGTTTTTAGCTTAGCTAGTGTTTAAGTATATTTATTACATACAATGCTATGGGGAATAGTTACAAGCTATGATGGGGTGCTGCTAATGGTGATTAGCATACTTTTTGTTGAGACAAGGAAACAAAATAATGACTGATTTTAATTACAGTGTTGACGCTGATGGCATTGCAATAATCAATTGGAACTCTCCAGAAAAACTAATGAATATAATGAACCTTGATAGCGCCGCAGATTTGGATGCTCTTGTCGACAAAGGTTTGGCTGATAGTGCTGTGATAGGAATTATTATTACTTCGAGTAAGGCCAGCTTTTCTGCAGGTATGGATTTGAGCGCAATTGTTAAAATACCAGGTATCATGACTGATTATCCTAAGCAGTATTTGTTCGATGGGATAATGAAGTTTAATAGCATAATGCGTAAAATTGAACGAGCAGGAATGAATAGTGAAAATCAAGGTGGTAAGCCTATTGCTGCCGCTTTGCCAGGCACTGCGCTAGGAATAGGTTATGAAATTGCATTATCCTGCCATCGAATTTTTATTGCTGATAATTTAGAAGCTAGGATTGGATTTCCAGAAGTTTTAGTAGGTATTCCTCCAATTGGAGGCGGAACAACTCGCCTGTCTCGTAAATTAAATAAGTCTGATGTGGCCGATATTTTACTAGAAGGAAAATTAAGTGACCTTAATAGTGCATTAAAACTAGGATTAGTTGATGAAGTTGTCCCCAAAGCTGAATTGTTATCAGTAGCAAAGCAATGGATTAAGACAGCAAAAGTTTCGGATATTATAAAGCTTTGGGATGTTAATAATTCTAACATCCCTGACGAAGTCTTAGCGGGTAATTCAGATTTTGAAGATTATTCTAATTCTATTTATAAAGCTTACAATGCTAAGGGCGTCTACCCAGTTGTTAATGCTATGATTGATGCAATATATGATAATTCAGATATTGCCTTTGATGATGCAATTCATATTGAAGCAAGCTGGTTTGTTAATACTTTGATGAATCCATCGCGCAACACTGCTGTTGATACTTTTCTTGTTCATAAAGCTGCATTGGACAAAGGAGCTGCGCGCCCTCTAAATACTAAAGATATGAGTGTGAAAAAACTAGGAGTTATGGGTGCTGGAATGATGGGGGCTGGGATTGCTTTTGTATCTGCCCGTGCTGGCATTGAAGTTGTGTTGTTGGATCGTGATCAAGCCGCCGCTGACAAAGGGTTGACAACTATTCAAAGTTTACTTGATCAGGGGATCAAGCGCAAAAAGATGACTGCTGAAAATGCAACAAAAGTTATTGCCCTGGTAATGCCAACGGCTAGATATGAGGATCTAAAGGGCTGTGATTTAATTGTTGAGGCTGTGTTCGAGGATCCCAAAATTAAATCAACAGTTACGAGAGCTGCGGAAGTTCAATTAGATGTAGATGCAATTTTTGCAACGAATACTTCAACGTTACCAATATCCGAACTTGCAAAAGCAAGCCGAGATGAAAGCCGTTACATTGGCATTCACTTTTTTAGCCCAGTGCATTTGATGAATTTGGTTGAGATCATTAAGGGTAAAAATACGGGTAATGAAGCCGTTGCTAAAGCTTTAGATTTCGTATGCCAAATAAATAAGACGCCAATTGTTGTTAATGACGCACGCTTTTTTTATGCAAACCGCTGTATATTGCCTTACGTAAACGAAGGTATTCGCATGATAGCTGAAGGTGTTGATCCTAGGCTAGTAGAGGATGCCGCCAAATTGATGGGAATGCCTGTTGGGCCATTACAATTGACGGATGAGATTTCAATTGATCTATCATTGAAAATTATGAAGGCAACTCAGGCTGCAATGGGGGATGCTTATCCATATAGTGCCGCTGATGACATTATTGAAAAGATGTTCAATGATGATCGAATGGGCCGCAAAAACTGCAAAGGTTTTTATGCTTACGATGATAAAGGAAAACGTACAGAAATTTGGGAAGGATTAGGGTTGCAGTGGCGGGTAGCCACAATCCAGCCTGATATTACTGAAATAAAATATCGTTTGGCAATGGCTCAGGTTTTAGAAGCTGTACGATCGCTGGAAGACGGTGTTTTAGAAGATATTCGAGAAGGTGATGTTGGAGCAGTTTTAGGTTGGGGTTTTCAGCCCTGGTCTGGTGGCCCATTTGGCTGGTTAGATATGATAGGTGCAGAGAAAGCAGTTACCATTTGTAAAGATTTAGAAGGAAAGTTTGGAGCACGCTTCAACGCTCCCGCTGTGTTGTGTGATTTGGCAGCGTTTGGAGAAACATTTTATCAGCGCTTTAATGTAAAAAATTAATTACATAGATTTTTATATTAAATGTTAGTTATCTAAATTTCGTTATTCATATCTTTGCGATCTTTGCTATCTTTGATTTTAGCTTTTACCACAGTGTACTGTTTCTTGCATATAGCCCATAAATATTTGTAGAAAAAACCAATACCACCACCGAAAACCAGAATAAACGGAAGGCCATCTTGTCTTCCTATGCCAATCAAAATTGATGCAGCTAAGAGTAGCAATATAAATGTTAAAACAGGAATATCAGTTTTAGGTATTTTATATTTGCCTGTGAGAACTGAGCTAAGTGCGTTTCCAAAATAGCGCGAAGCATAGCCTGCGAGTATTCCTATGATTAAATTAAACAACACTTTATTTCCTTTGCGTTCACTTAGTCTACTCCTACTAAAAAAAATAGAATTTACAAGGTTTTCGTGAATATTATAGAGTAAGGCCACATATTTGTACGATTTGACTTATTATTTGTCAGAACTATGTAAATCAAATGAAACATTTATTGATATCAATGCTGAGCATTATTTTCTTCTCGGGGCCAATAATTGCGCAAGAGCAAAGTTTCCAACAGGTGATTAGAGGCCAAATCGAGGCATTTAGTTCGGATGATATGGAAGCGGCATTTGAGTTTGCCTCTCCATCAATCAAAAGTATATTTAAGAATTATAAACGTTTTGGTGTGATGGTTCGCCAAGGTTATCCAATGGTATTCCGCCAAAAAGAATTTACTTTCAAAGAAGCGCAAAGTGATAGTTCTAATGCTTCACAAGAGGTTTTAATAGAAGACTTGGCTGGAGATTTACATTTGCTTCGCTACACTTTGATCTTATTGGATGGCGAATGGAAGATTACTGGTGTCGAATTTTTAAATGCAAGAATTACAGCAACATAAGTATTTTTTAGATTTTGCAATTTTAAATTTTTGAGCTGCTTTTTCCACGAACTGTACGTGTGCCACCTCTACCTGCGGTGCTGCGTCCACCTCCTGCGATTGCTTTCTCCACAGCATCTTCGATAGCAGATTGCCTCGCCATTGGGTCGTCTGCAATTGCCAGCTCAACAGCCTCTAATCTTTTCACCTCATCACGAATTCGTGCTGCCTCTTCAAACTCTAGATTTTCGGCAGCTTTGATCATATCTTTTCTTAAATTATCCAAGTGAGCTTTTAAGTTAGCTCCAACAAGAGGTTTCTTATCAATAGTAGCTGTGATGCGGCTTTCATCTGTATCTCCAGAATATGAGCCACCCATGATGTCTTCAACATTCTTTTTTATAGTTTCAGGCGTAATGGAATGCTTTATGTTATAATTAATTTGTCGTTCCCGACGGCGGTCGGTCTCACCCATGGCGCGCTCCATCGACCCAGTTATTTTATCCGCATACATTATTACGCGGCCTTCAGAGTTTCGAGCAGCTCTACCGATTGTTTGGACTAGAGAAGTCTCTGAACGCAAAAAACCTTCTTTATCAGCATCTAGAATGGCGACCAGTGAGCATTCTGGAATGTCTAATCCTTCGCGCAATAAATTAATGCCAATTAAAACGTCAAAGGTACCCAAACGTAAATCTCGTAAAATCTCTATGCGTTCTAAAGTTACAATGTCTGAATGCATGTAACGTACTCGAATGCCTTGTTCGTGTAAGTATTCTGTTAGATCTTCTGACATGCGCTTGGTCAGTGTAGTAACCAGAACGCGATTGCCTTGTGCAGTTACTAATCTAATTTCTGAAAGTAGATCGTCAACTTGCGTTTCTACAGGCCTAATTTCTATTGGTGGGTCTAAAAGGCCAGTTGGCCTGATGATTTGTTCCGCAAATACTCCTCCAGATTGTTCTAATTCCCATTTCTGTGGGGTAGCAGAGACAAATACTGATTGAGGACGCATTGCGTCCCACTCTTCAAATTTTAGTGGACGGTTATCAGTGCAGGAAGGTAGGCGAAATCCGTGCTCTGACAGAGTAATTTTGCGGCGATAATCGCCCCTATACATACCACCAATTTGTGGCACTGAAACATGGCTCTCATCTGCAAAAACAATCGCATTATCGGGGATGTATTCAAATAATGTTGGCGGTGGTTCCCCAGGCGCGCGGCCAGTTAAATAGCGTGAGTAGTTCTCAATGCCGTTGCATACGCCAGTAGCCTCTAGCATTTCTAAATCAAAGTTGGTTCGCTGCTCTAGGCGTTGTGCCTCTAAGAGTTTTCCCTCACCATTTAACTGTTTTAGGCGTGTTATTAATTCTGCCTTAATGCCTTTCATGGCCTGCTGCATTGTGGGGCCTGGTGTCACGTAGTGAGAATTTGCATAAACCCGCACACTTTCTAGCGTTGCCATTTTTTCACCAGTAAGTGTGTCAAACTCTTGAATTGTTTCCAGTTCATCTCCAAAAAATGATAATCTCCAACCCCGATCATCTAAGTGAGCAGGCCATATTTCCAAACTGTCACCACGCACCCTAAAAGATCCTCGTGAGAAACCAGTATCATTTCGCTTGTATTGTTGAGCAACTAAATCTGCCATTACTTGGCGCTGATTATATTCATTTCCAGCAATTAAGTCCTGGGTCATTGCTCCGTAAGTTTCAACAGATCCAATACCATATATGCAAGAAACTGAGGCGACGATAATTACATCGTCACGTTCTAAAAGGGAGCGTGTTGCAGCGTGACGCATTCTGTCAATCTGTTCGTTAATCTGACTTTCTTTTTCAATGTATGTATCTGAGCGCGCGACATAAGCCTCTGGTTGATAGTAATCATAAAAGCTAACAAAATATTGAACTGAATTTTCCGGAAAGAAATTTTTGAATTCACCAAAGAGCTGTGCTGCAAGTGTTTTATTGGGAGCCAATATAATAGCTGGTCTCTGAGTGGCTTCTATGATCTTAGCCATTGTAAAGGTTTTACCAGTTCCAGTAGCTCCCAGTAGGACCTGGTTTTGTTCTCCATCCTCTAAACCCTGAACTAATTCTTTAATTGCTGTGGGTTGGTCGCCTGCTGGTTGAAATGGGCTGTTTAAGACGAATTTTTGCCCACCCTCTAATTTTAAACGGGCGGCTGGTTCCGGGGCGGTATTTAAAAGGGATTGCTCAGGCATAAATTGATTCGTTCTTGTTTTTTTAAACTTTGCCTGCACCAAGCATTAGGGGCAAGGGCTTGTATTATATGAACTGATAAGTGAGGCTTCTTAGCCTCTTGAGTCTTTGTGCAAAAATGGCAATAAGAGGATTACTTACAGACGGAGAATTCTATGTCAGCGCGTATTTATCAGCCAACTCGCAATGCAATGCAATCAGGCCAAGGCAAATCCACTAAATGGCTTCTGGAGTTTTTACCCAGTGAGGCACGCAAGGTGGATCCACTAATGGGTTGGACTAGTTCTGGTGATATGGATAGCCAGGTAAAGCTAACTTTTGAAAGTAAAGAAGAAGCTATTAGCTTCGCTGATCAAAAAGGTATAACTTATTCAGTCCAAGAACCAAAACAACGCAAACACGTAATTCGAAATGGTGGATATGGCGACAACTTTGCTACCTTTCGTAAGGAGACTTGGACACATTGAGGCTTGCTCAACTACTTTTCTCAATTTAAGAGAATGCTAATGGCTCCATAGCTCAACCGGATAGAGCACCTGCCTTCTAAGCAGGGGGTTGCAGGTTCGAGTCCTGCTGGAGTCACCAAATATTTTTTATTAAAAGTAAATCAGTATGCTTTTCAGCATCAAGATATTAATATATCAATGTAGTTGTATTTAAAAACAATTTTTTGTTTAGTTGCTTATGGAAAATATTTATAGAATGCTAAAATCTCGAATATTTAAGTTGATGTTAATTCTTATTGCCATGGCAAGCCCTGCCAACAGTGAAGGTCTTGAGTGGAGCTTTGGTGTTGATACGTTTATTAACTCTGAATCTAAGGCTAAGGGTTTAAATCAGCTATCAATGTCTTATGAGATGCCAAACGGATTTTACTTTGGCCAAAGCCTTTATTCAGGGTTCTTTGGTAAAGGTGATGGGTTATTTATTGGAGGCATAGATTTTGGAAAAAGATTTAAATTAAAAAATAAAAAATTGATATCCCTAGGAGCTTACCTTGGTGGAGGAGGTGGCGGTGGCCAAGTATCTGGTGATGGAACTATGATAAAGCCACATATATCCCTTGAATTTCCTTATAATAATTTTACGGCAGGGGTTGGAATATCAGCAATTTCCATTGATGGTTCAGATATTTCAAGTCCAGCGTTGTCTTATTATATTCGGAAACCGTTCAATATTTCTACAGAGGCTATGCCTTTTGCAAAAACAAACATAAAAAATAATAAGATAAAGATTTCGCCAATATCAGTGAAAGTAATGCAGTATATTCCAACATCATTTGGAAATAATTCACTAAATAGTCCGAATAATAAAAAAATGAATTTGATTGGTGGTGAGTTTATTTTTGATAAAGGGGAAAATAAAACAGCGTTTATACAGGCAAATGGTGTAGTTTCTGGCTTTGCGGAAGGTTACGCAGATTGGATCTTGGGGCAAAGAATTAAAACGCAAATGGGCTCAGCGAAAATTTCATTTGAGTATGGGATCGGTGCTGCATCTGGTGGTGGAATTGATGCAGGTGGTGGCCTACTATTTTCTGCAGGAATTTCCCATAAATATAAAATTCTTGAATCTACTGGATTGAGGGCAGGTCTTCAGCTGAAGCATGCAATGAATGGGGAGTTTACAGTAGTATCTCCGAGCGTAGATTTATATTATGATACGTATTCTCGTAAAAAATCTTATAAAAGAAATTTTAATCAAAAAGTACATCTCTACTCTGGCATTTCAATACACAAAACAAATGCTAACTATATAAAAAATAATAATAGCTATAGTAAAACTCCTGCCCTTTTGGAAACTACGTTAGATTACTTTTTATCACCTAATGTTTATATTACGGGACAAGCATCGACGGCTGTCTTGGGCGATCTTGGTGGGTACCAACTTGGTCTATTTGGGGTTGGATACGAGAAACCATTAAGCTCAAAAATAAGTGCTTCATTCGAGACATTAATGGGAGCTGGTGGTGGCGCGGGTGTTGATACAAAAGGCGGTTTGATTGGTGGAGTTAGAAGTGAGATAGATTATTGGGTCTCGCCTTCTAAAGCGATAACTTTAGGTATTGGTAAAGTTAAGTCTATAGCTGCTGGGGGCATGGCTCCATTAACATTAAACGTTGGATTTAAAGTTTCTTTCAGAAGTTAATATGGACTAATTAATACGCATTATTCTTAAAAGGATATATCGCCTATGATGATTACCGCTAAGAGAGAGGCGCATAAAATTAAATAAAATATAATGTATTTTTTAATTTTATGTTTGGTTGCCACACGTTTTGCTAAGATTTCATCTTCACTCATCTCTGGGCGATTGCGAGCTGCTTTAACGCCATGGAAAGCCCCTCTAATCCAAATTATAATACCATTAATAACCCAGAAGACTATACCTGCCAAAAGAATGCCGACAGCTATTCTTATAATTGCTATCATTGTTTACTGCTTTCTGCTGTATTTTACTGTTCCACCATAAGCTTGTTTAAGTGGTTCGCAATACTTTGACGCAAATGAAAAACTTAAATTTGAGAGCATCTATAAGAAGTTTTAATCTGGATTAATCAATATGTTTATCTGCTTGCCTAGCTTCGTACGCAACTTTCTTTTCTTGATATGCTTCTTCAGATAAATTGTGCCAGCCAACGCAATTATCAGTTGGGCTTCGACCACATGTACATTCACTCATGTTATTATTTCCATATGTTAAATTATAGATCATGATTTAATGTGAATTTTTAATAAAACAATGTTTTGAATTATGTTAATGTTAAATTCTATTGATATATTAAACAAATGATTGATTTAAGTAAGGATAATAAATGACTACTTTTGTTGGAGGCTGCTCTTGTGGACAATTTAAATACGAACTTACCCGTGAGCCTATAGTTACGCACGCGTGCCATTGCACCCTATGTCAGCGGTATTCTGCATCTGCTTTTATTATTCATTCAATGATAGAAAAATCTAATATCGTAATTACACATGGTATACTAAGTGAAACTGTTGGCCCATCTAAGCGTGGCAAGGGACATACAATAAAGCGGTGCCCTACGTGTGGTGATCAGATTTACAGTCAATTT
>CAJWNQ010000030.1 GCA_913043905.1 uncultured Paracoccaceae bacterium
ACCGTCCAAAATGAACAATGAGGCATCAAATATTTTTGAATATGACGGATATTTAGCTGGCAAAACTGCAATTTGCAAACAACCTTATTCTAACACAGATTCCCGAAAAATTAAGAATTGGAAAGCAGACATCATCGTAACTACGACCAATACTGAAGAGTTTGGAGCTTATGACTTTGCAATGAAGATTCCAAACCGTTCCTTACATTGGCAACATGCTGCAGTTAACGATTTTGACGTCCCAAATAATAGTTTTGATGAAATATTTTTACGCCTATTAAATATCCTAAATCAAAACGGACCTATTTTGGTACATTGTAAAGCAGGACAAGGTCGTTCTAAAATGATGGCAATGCGCTTATTAGTAGAGCAAGGAGAAAAGCCAAATAAAACGCTTAGATGGATCCAAAAAATTCGCCCCTTAGCAATAGAGACTGAAGCCCAAAAGATCTGGGCTAGCAAAGTAATTTGAATACAAAAAATCAACATTAATATTAATCAAACTTATTTAAAAGGGTTTTGAAAATGGTTATTGGAATTATTGGGGGAAGTGGTATTTATGAAGTTGAAGGATTGGAAAATCCACAATGGATAAGTATTGATAGTCCCTTTGGCGCGCCATCTGATTCACTTCTAATTGGCCATTTAAATGGGATAAAAATGGTATTTCTCCCACGTCATGGACGGGGACACACCCAATCACCATCAACAATAAATTATAGAGCTAATATAGATATTTTAAAACGTGCGGGAGTAACTGATATAGTCTCGATATCTGCATGTGGTTCATTTCGAGAAGAGATGGCGCCAGGAGACTTTATAATTATTGATCAATTTATTGATCGTACATTTGCTCGAGAAAAATCATTCTTTGGGCCAGGTTGTGTTGCACATGTTTCTGTAGCTCATCCTACGTGTACTCGCTTGGGGCAAGCCTGTTTTAATGCTGCAAAAGAACAAGGTGTAAATGTTCATATGGGTGGAACTTATTTAGCTATGGAAGGGCCACAATTTTCAACTTTAGCAGAGAGTCAGCTGTATCGCGAAATTTGGGGCTGTGATGTTATAGGTATGACTAATATGCCAGAAGCAAAATTAGCGCGTGAAGCAGAGATTTGTTATGCATCAGTAGCAATGATTACCGACTATGATAGTTGGCACCCCGATCATGGGGAAGTAGACGTGACTAACATTATAAAAACATTAATGGGGAATGCCAATAATGCCAAAAAATTAATAACGCACCTGCCTAAACTACTTAATAAAAATCGCCCAATTTGTACACAGGGTTGTGACAGAGCACTCGAATTTGCAATTTTAACTCGACCAGATGCCCGGGATCCTAAAATTATTGCTAAATTAGATGCAATTGCAGGTCGTGTTCTTGAATAAGAAAATAAATAAAACTTTTTCAATCAAAATTATGAGCCTTTCAAATTATTAAGTTTGCTCTAGTTAACAAAACTAACTCCAAGGATTAATCTATGAAGCAAGATCTCACACAATATATTCGTACTATTCCAGATTTCCCACATGAAGGTATTCTTTTTAGAGACATTACAACACTGTTCAATAACTCCCAAGGTTTACGAGAAGCAGTAGATCAAATGGCAGAAGCTATGTCAGAACATCACTTTGATCAAGTTGCAGGACTAGAAGCACGCGGGTTTATGATGGGTGCAGCGTTAGCTTATAAATTAGAACTAGGCTTCACAATGATCCGTAAGGCTGGAAAATTACCTGGTGTAACTATATCTCAAGACTATGATCTGGAATATGGTAAAGCTACTTTGGAAATTCACAACGATGCAATTCAAGCAGGGCAAAAAGTCTTATTATTTGATGACTTGATTGCTACAGGAGGTACTGCAGAAGCTGGAATCACATTAATTGAGCGGCTGGGTGGCCACGTAACAATGGCTGCGTTTATAATTGACTTACCAGAGCTAGGTGGACGCAAAAAAATCGAAGCGCTGGGAGTTCCTACACATGTCTTGTGCGAGTTTAATGGTTTATAATTACAATAAATCTTATTCGAAAATTTAGATATTTATTAATTCATAATTCTAAGTAGATTTTTACTGAGGCATTATTTTTATTCAAATAGCTAATCTTTTTTCTTCAAGACCGCGCCAGGGTTCATGATGCCATTTTGGTCAAGTGCGTATTTTATAGCTTGCATTGCCATTAATTTAGTTGGATCGCCATATTTTTCAAGATCATCAACTTTCAAACGCCCAATACCGTGTTCTGCAGAAACAGACCCATCAAAAGCATGTGTTTTATCATGGACAATGCATTTAATTTTAGTTCGTATCGCCTCAAAATCATCACGTGTTTTTCCCTGAGGTGGGTAGACATTATAATGTAGATTACCATCACCAAGATGGCCAAAACAATTTATTCGTAAATCACCCAATTCGGCCAGTAAAGGTGGCATCTCTTCTATAAATTTAGGAATTAAAGAAATTGGAAGTGAAATGTCGTGACTAGAAATAGACCCTATAAGCCGATTTGCTTCAGGAATATTTTCACGTAAACGCCAAAATTCTTGGGCCTGTGTCTGAGACTGAGCTATCAAAGCATCCAATACTAATTCAGTTTCCATTGAAGCCTCTAAAGCCATCATTAATCTGTTTTTCAAATCAGAGTTTTTTCCTCCAGAAACTTCAATTAAAATCGACCACTCTGGTAATACCTGATATGGGATCCGTATATGAGGCAAAGTTTCTTTCATAAAATTATAAGATTGTTTATGAATCAATTCGAATGCTGTAACAGAACCATCTAATTTTGACTGCAAATCAGATAATAATTTAACACCCGCACTAGGGTCAGCAACGGTTAGAAGACCAGTAACAGTCTCATGAGGTTTAGGGAATAACTTTAGACAAGCTGCAGTTATAATCCCTAGCGTCCCTTCTGATCCAATCAAAAGATGTCGAATGTCATAACCTGTATTATCTTTGCGCAAACGTTTCAAACCATTAAAAATACTACCATCAGGTAATACAGCTTCAATTCCAAGGCATAGATCTCGAGCATTTCCATAACGTAAAACTTGTACGCCACCAGCATTTGTTGCAAGATTTCCACCAATTCTACACGAACCTTGAGAGGCTAAAGCCAGAGGGAATAATCGGTCTACTTCATCTGCAGCTTTTTGTACGTTTTCTAAAATAGCACCAGCTTCAACTGTGATTACGTTTTCATCTGGCCAAATGTTACGCACTGCCTGCATTCGCTCAACTGACAGTAAAATTATTGGTAGATCAGATTTCATTATTTGGCCACCAACTAACCCCGTACCACCAGCGAAGGGCACTACCCCAACATTTTTAATATTACAAAAACAAATTATATCTGAAACCTGTTGTGTTGTTTTAGGGCGCATGAGCGGCATTGGGTTGGCTACATAATGACCGCGTGGCTCTTCTAAATAATTTGTATCAGCAATGCTGGTTATATCTGTACCAAATTTAGCTTTAAAAAGATCGAAAAGTTGAACCATTAATTGCTTCCATCTATTTTTTTGTGCGAGCTTATTTGATACCAGCTTCTGTTTTACCACGCCGGTCATTTCGTAAGTTTGCATACAAAACATGGGTACGCCAACGGCCTGAAATTTGCAAATAGCTTTGGGCAACACCTTCATATTTAAAACCTGATTTTTCTAACAATCCACGTGATGGGACATTCTCAGGAAGTGTTGAGGCTTCAATTCTACTAAGATTAATTTTGGAAAAGCTATATGCCACAACTGCTTTTATCGCTTCAGACATGTAGCCTAATTGAGAAAAATCATGCCCAATCCAATATCCTAATGTCCCAGACTGAGCGGGGCCACGGCGAATATTATCCAAAGTAATCGCACCAAGAAATTTTTGATCTTCTTTTCTAATTATGAATAATGGAATACTGCTTTGATTTAAAAAAGATTTATTTGCCCAGTAAACTCGATTTTGGAATGCACGTTTAGAAATATAGTCAGGTGACCAAACTGGCTCCCATTCCATCAAAAAATGTTTGGAACTTTGCCGCTGCTTAACCCACTGCATATGATCACGAAGTTCAGGCAATCGCAGTATACAGCGTGGAGTTTCTAATAATATCCTAGGCTGCCGTTTGAAAAACATATCTAACCGGCCAAACGCTTTGCTAATTGACCAACATTAGGAGCATCTGAAACAGGCCCATACAATGCAAGTGCTGGAGGAGAGATGCACAAACCTTCTGCAAAAGCCCTCACACGAGTAGCATCAACAGAGTCAATTTTTGAAATCACTTCATCAAGATGAGGCACTCGGTTGAAAATCGAGACAGTTCGTGCAAGTCTCTCACATCTAGCCGATGCACCTTCTAATCCCATCAACATACCAGCTTTCATTTGAGCGCGAGAACGTGCGACCTCTTCTTCATTCATATCATCTGCAGCACGTTTAAGTTCATCAATAGTAATATTCGCTAAATTAGAAATGTCATCTGAACTAGTGCCAGAATAAATAGTCATCATACCACTATCAGCGAATGCACCTGCAGAAGCATATATAGAGTAACAAAGACCACGTTTTTCACGCACCTCTTGAAATAACCGAGAGGACATTCCTCCACCCAAAGCAGTAGAATAAATCTGTGCAGTATAAATCTCATCATCCAAATAGCTCGCAGACTCTAAAGAAATTGCGAAATGTGCTTGTTCTAAATCTTTAACAACACGAGTTTCTCCACCAACGAACTTTGAAGTTTCAGTTATAAACTTTGGTGTTCGTTTTAGACCACCAAAAACAGCTGTCGCTTCTTGAACTAATTTTTCATGATTTACGGCACCAGCAGCGGCAAGTACCATTTGCTCTGGCCCATAATGTTCACTTACAAACCGCTTCAGATCAATAGAACTAAATGAACGTACACGCTCTGCAGGGCCTAAAATAGCACGGCCCATTGGTTGCTTAGGGTATGCTGTTTCCTGAAGCCAATCAAAAATAATATCATCGGGTGTATCTAAAGATTGACCAATTTCTTGTAAGATCACACCTCTTTCAATTTCTAATTCTTTTGGATCAAAAATAGAATTTAAAACAATGTCAGAAATTACATCTAATGCTAAAGGCACATCATTCTCTAAAACACGCACATAATACGCTGTCATCTCTCGACTAGTATATGCATTGATGTAACCACCAACGTCTTCAATAGCTTCAGCAATTTCTAAAGCATTTCGTTTTTTTGTACCTTTAAAAGCCATGTGTTCAAGAAAATGCGCAATGCCATTTTGATCAATACGTTCATGCCTACAACCAGCGCCGACCCACACGCCAAGAGATGCTGACTTTAGGCCAGGCATATTTTCACTAACAATACGAAACCCATTATCTAGAGTCGTAATTTGTACACTGTCGCTCATTTAATACCTTTACGAATAATTTTTTGGATTGCGGCAAGATCACATGATACACGTGTCATCCGCTCATCTCGCTCAAACAGGTTTGCCATTTGAGGTGGCAAGTTAGGATGGATCCCACATGCTTTTTCTACGGCATCGGGAAATTTAGCAGGATGTGCTGTTGCTAAGGTAATCATCGCAGTATTATTTAAATTCTCACCAGCAACCTTAACACCAATTGCACTATGTGGGCATAAGACTTCACCTGTTTTTTCTAAATAATTTTTGATAGCAGAAGATGTTTCATCCTCAGAACAGCGCCCACTATCGAATTCATTACCAAGCCTATCTAATGCATTTTCAGAAAGTTTAAATGATCCATCACTTTTTAACTCATCAAATAATTTTGCGACTATCAAACCTTGTCTATCGTATAAATCAAACACTAAACGTTCAAAATTTGAACTAACTTGAATATCCATAGACGGGCTAATTGATGGTGTCACTCCTGATTTAGTATGCTCACCAGTTTCAAGTGTACGGTGTAGGATATCATTATGGTTTGTAGCTATTACCAAACGGTCGATTGGCAGCCCCATCTTTTTAGCAACGTAACCTGCAAAAATATCTCCAAAATTACCAGTTGGTACAGTAAATGAAACTTTGCGTTTTGGTGCACCAATAGAAACTGCCGACGTAAAGTAATATACAACTTGCGCCAAAACTCGCGCCCAATTAATTGAGTTTACACCTGCCAGTTTTACCTCATCACGAAAATCAAAATCATTAAACATATCTTTTAAAAGTGCTTGGCATGTATCAAAATCTCCATCTACAGCCAAAGCGTGAACATTAGCTTCTGTAGGTGTTGTCATTTGACGGCGCTGGACTTCAGATACACGTCCATGTGGATACATTATAAAGAGATCAACAGAATCCAAACCTTTGAAAGCATCCATAGCAGCAGAACCAGTATCACCTGAAGTTGCACCTACAATAGTCACACGTTCTCCACGACGTTTAAGAGAGACTTGGAACATTTGCCCAATTAACTGCATTGCGACGTCTTTAAATGCTAAGGTTGGGCCATGAAATAGTTCTAACAAAAAATGGTTTTCTGCAAGCTGCACAATAGGGCACTTCGCAGAATGTGAAAATCCTGCATATGCAGATTTAATAATTACCTTAAACTCTTCATCCGAAAAAGTATCTCCAATGAAAGGTTTCATTACTTCAAAGGCAACCTCTTCATAAGATTTATCTGCAAAAGATTCTATTTGTTCGAGATTGAGTGTCGGAAACACCTCAGGCACATATAAGCCACCATCTCGCGCCAAACCAGTTAGCATTGCTTGTTCAAATGTAAGTTCGGGTGCCTTGCCCCTCGTAGAAACATATTTCATTTGATTTACCCTAAACTGTTTTTTCTCTGATACGCCAAAGCAAATAAATTGTCATCCCAAACCAGACAAAAGCTAGTAAAAACCATGTGAATGCATATTCTTTATGGTCATTTTTTATTTCCAAGGAAATAGGTGAAGGTGTGACTGCAGTATAGTCCATCCATACATTACTTGTTTTAATCTGAAGGGATTCAGCAACAATTAGAAATGGACTAATACCAAAATGCTGGGCCATTGGGGGCACAAACCGTGAAAACCAGACATTATTACTTATGTCTGGTTCAGGTGTAAAACTATCATCATGATCATCCGGAAAGGAAATATACCCAACTACCTTCATTGGGCCCGTTGGACGCTGTTCATTTTTCTTATCAGCCGGAATCCAACCAAGGTCGAGGAATAAAGATTTTTCATTCCATATAAATTCAGAAACAATACGATATCCTAATCCAATTTTTTGAGGAGCATAAACATGCGCTTCATTGCCTGTTACGTCACCCTCAAATTCAACACGTAAATAATTATAAAATTTAGATGTAGCAGCTTCATAATTACCAAGTAAAGGTGCGGGAACTCCAAAACGGCGATCTTCTATGGTAGAGATTACTTCTTGTTTCCATTCTAAACGTTGCATTTGCCAAAAACCTAGCCACAATAAAATTGTAATTCCAGTAAGTCCAAATATTAATGGTAATACCATACGTTTAGTCATCTCAACCCTCAAATTAAAAAATAAAAGCGCAGGAAACTATTCCTACGCTTTAAATTAGTATTAATGGCAGTCTGGATCAACCAGCCCAAATATAAACCGCAGCGAATAAAAATAGCCATACGACATCAACGAAATGCCAATACCATGCAGCTGCTTCAAACCCGACATGGCGTTCCTGTGTAAAGTGACCTTTAAGAGTACGTATCAAACAAACTGCTAAGAAAATAGTGCCTACAACTACGTGGAAACCATGAAAGCCAGTAGCCATGAAGAAATTTGCACCATACACATTATCACGGAAGCTAAATGCAGCGTGTCCATATTCATAAACCTGGAAAACAGTAAAGATTGCACCTAAAACAATAGAACCAACTAATCCCCACACTAAACCTTTACGATCGTTATCATGCGCTAAAGCATGGTGTGCCCAAGTGGCAAAACATCCTGAACACAACAAAATTAATGTATTAATTAACGGCAGATGCCACGGGTCAAATGTTTCGATACCTGCTGGCGGCCAAATACCATCAACTGCAGGTGACATTGGACCCATAGGATACAATGCATTTTTAAAAAATGACCAGAACCAAGCAACAAAAAACATTACTTCAGACATAATAAACATGATAACGCCATAGCGCAAACCAATGACAACAACTGGGGTATGATCGCCCGCATGTGAATCATCAACACATTCGCTCCACCAAGCAAACATAGTATATAAAGTCATAATTAAACCAATTATGAATAGCCATGGAGATAATGGAATTCCACCTAATGTAATTGGCTCTAAACCGCGGCCAAGGTGATGTGCTGCAAAAACAGCTCCAACAAGCATTGTAAAAGCGGAAAGCCCACCAAATACTGGCCAAATACTAGGTGTTAAAATATGATAATCATGGTTTTTTTCATGTGCCATTTTTCGACTCGTCCCTTAAATTCAAGGTTTGTTTACTTTGGTTTGCATTGTGCTTGCAAGACTTGCTTGTTCGGTTGGTAAATCTGTCGCATGAAAAGTATATGACAGCGTTATATTCTTTACGAACTTTGCTTCCCGGTCATTAATAATTTCTGGATCTACAAAAAAAGTTACAGGCATTTGAACTGTTTCACCCGGCTGTAAAACCTGCATTTCAAAACAGAAACACTGGATCTTATTAAAATAATATCCTGCAGAATATGGGTATACATTAAAACTGGCTGTACCAGCTATAACTCGATCTGTTGGATTGTGTGCTTCGTAAAAAGCCAAACCAGTTTCACCTATATGAAGCGTCATGGTTCTTTGCACTGGCTTGAATTTCCAATCAATATTTGAGTCTAAAGAACCATCAAAGCGCACTGTAATTTTACGATCAAGGATTACGTCACTCTCTTCAACAGCTTTTTGTGTCACACCACCAAACCCAGTTACACGGCAAAACCAATCATAAAAAGGGACCGCTGCAAAGGACATAGCTAACATAAAAGCAACTAAAAAAAGTAAGCGAAAAGCTATTCTATTTTTTGAGCTTTCACTCATTTTGTATCTTCTAGCTGAGGGCGCCGAACATGATCATACGCCTCTAAAGTTGAGCCCCCCATCAATTTAGCAATAGTAATTGAAAAAACTAAAACTACAAAAGCTATTAAGACTAAACCTAACATTAAGTTATTTTTTTTACGAATTGAGTGGATTTTTTCATCAGTCATTTAAAACACCTGGGGCCATGCTGCTAAATTAAAATTGAGTGCGCGAAAGCCCGCCTCAACCAATAATGCAGAGAATAAAATAAAAAGATAAAATAAAGAAAAACGGAATACTTTACGTTCCTCAAAATATTTATCAGCGACTGCAGCAGTCTCAGCACGGCGAAACAGCTTAATTGCGCCCATTAAAAACATTATAGAAAACAAAATAGATAATATAAAATAAAATGGCCCACCAATAGATGTAAACGCTAATCCAATGCAAAATGGTGTCAAAAAAATTGTGTAGATAAGTATATGTTTGCGTGTACTACGCTTACCGTGAGTTACAGTTAACATTGGAACACCAGCCTTAGTGTAATCTTCATTCATGAACAGTGCTAGCGCCCAAAAATGTGGTGGGGTCCACATGAAGATCAACATGAACATACCAATTGCTTCAATTGATATTGAACCAGTTGCAGCTACCCAGCCAACCATAGGAGGAAATGCACCAGCAGCGCCACCAATAACAATATTTTGTGGTGTGGACCGCTTTAGCCACATCGAATAGATCACAGCGTAGAAAAAGATGGTAAAAGCTAGCAGACTAGCCGCTAACCAGTTAGAGGCTAATCCTAACATTCCAATAGACAAAACAGACATCCATAAGCCAACAAGCATAGCACTGTTCGCTGTTACTTTTCCTGAAGGTATAGGGCGACTTTGTGTTCGCTTCATAATTCGGTCAATATCTGCATCCCACCACATATTTAAGGAACCAGATGCACCCGCACCTAACGCGATAAATAATATCGAAGCGAAAGCTAAAACGAGATTCATTGAGCCCGGTGCAACTACTAAGCCTACTGCCGCAGTAAAGACTACCAGCGACATAACTCGTGGCTTCAAAAGGGAGACATAATTACCAAAATCTGGCTGTTCAGACGTTGTATCTAAAGTTACTTCTGTCATTTTATTTCCAAATAGATCAGCAAGAAATTAAACCCACTAATCTTAAATTAGTTTTCTAAAGATTTTACAGCTAATATTTTAATATTATTGGCATCAGCGAACTGAACTTTACGGGGGGTACCGGCATATTCTTCAATCGCACCGTCCAACCAAGCATCATATTTTTCTTGGCTCACAACTTTAACAGTTAATGGCATGTATGCGTGATCTTTACCGCATAGTTCTGAACATTGTCCAAAATAAATACCTTCTTTTTCAGCTTTAAACCAAAGTTCAGCCAAACGTCCCGGAACAGCGTCCTGTTTTACGCCAAACGCTGGAATCGTCCAGGAGTGGATAACATCAGCTCCAGTAACTTGGACAACAACGGTTTTATTAACGGGCACAACTACAGCGGCATCAGTAGCCAATAAATATTCGTCAGGAGCATATCCATATTCTTCTAAATCTGCCTTATCCAACATAAAACTATCAAATCCAAATTCATGATCAACATATTCATGTGTCCAATACCATTGGTTTCCAGTAGCTTTAATTGTTACATCTGCCTCTGGAATTTCCATTTGTTTGAACAACAAGGTTAAGCTTGGCGGAATTAAACATAACAAGATAACAACGGGAATTAAGGTCCATGCTATTTCTATGCCAGTGTGGTGGGTAAACGTAGCTGGTTCTGGATTTCGTTTTGAGCTAAATCTAAAAGCACAGTATAACAATAAAGCAGTAACGAATAACGAGATAATCGTAACAACCCATAATAAAAAAGTATCATAGCTTTGGATGTCACGTGCAACTTCGGTAACTGGGGGCTGCCAGCCCATTAAACCATCGATTGGCTTACCAATTGTCTCTAAAGGGCCTAAATTATCTTGCGCCCATGCGGAACCAGCATTTATCGCACTGATTAAAATAGTTGCAGTGGATATAAGCAGATTTTTTACTTGCATACGTCTCATCCTGTTTATTTGGAGAATTGCAGATTGCAGAATCTCCAGTTGTATCTTCCTCTAGCTAAAACCATAATAAGGCGCAAAGAACAAGCTTTCCATTTGCGGCATTGCGCCGCTTGTGCCAAATTGTCTTATAGAACTTAAAGGATAGCCCAAATGAGTAATGCGTCCACGCCCTTTCGGCCTTTTGAAACTAATTTTGACCAAGATTGTGCATTAAAAACACTTCAGGATACTGTGGCTGGTGCCGACGATGGGGAAATGTTTTTAGAACGTCACCGATCTGAAGCATTAGTATTTGATGATGGCAGAGTAAAAAATGCCAGTTACAATGCATCCGAAGGTTTTGGCTTGCGTGCAGTTAAGGGTGAAGCTGCAGGCTATGCACACTCCACACAGATGACACAATCTGCCCTTCAGCGTGCGTCAGATACAGCACGCCTTGCAGTTGGCTCAGGTGGTGGGGTTTTAGCAAAAGCACCTACTCCAACAAATCAGCGTTTGTATACAGACATTGACCCAATTTCAGATGCTGAATTTTCTGTAAAGCTCGATACATTAAAAGAAATTGATGCCTATGCTCGCGAATTAGATAAACGAGTTGTCCAAGTATCTGCATCTTTAGCAGCCAGCCTTCAAGAAGTTGAAATACTAAGGCCAGAAGGTACGCTAGTTCGTGATGTCAGGCCAATGGCAAGACTAAACGTTTCAATCACTGTAGAAAAAGACGGCCGTCGAGAAAGTGGCAGTGCAGGAGGTGGAGGGCGCCACGGATTGCTACAATTAACTAGTGAAAAAAATTGGAAACCAAAAGTTATTGAAGCGTTGCGCGTAGCATTAGTCAATCTAGATGCTCAGCCAGCTCCAGCGGGCCAATTTGATGTTGTTTTAGGACCAGGGTGGCCAGGCATTTTATTACATGAAGCTATTGGTCATGGCTTAGAGGGTGACTTCAACCGAAAAAAGACATCTGCTTTTTCTGGGCTATTGGGCAAACGAATTGCTGCTAAAGGTGTTACAGTATTAGACGATGGAACTATCCCAGATCGGCGTGGATCAATCAGCTTTGATGATGAGGGAACTCAATCAAGAAAAAATGTCCTAATTGAAGATGGAATTTTAGTTGGATTCATGCAAGATCGCCAAAATGCACGCTTAATGGGAGTTGAACCCACTGGCAACGGACGAAGAGAGAGCTATGCTCACGCACCAATGCCCCGGATGACCAACACTTACATGCTGGGGGGTAATGCTAAGCCCAATGATATTCTAGCAGATCTTAAAGATGGTATTTATGCAGTAGGGTTTGGTGGAGGACAGGTAGATATAACCAATGGTAAATTTGTATTTTCTTGTACCGAAGCTTATCGTGTTAGAAACGGTTCCATAGTTGCTCCAGTTAAAGGCGCAACGCTAATTGGTGATGGGGCAACAGCACTAAAACATATTCGCGCAATAGGCAATGACATGGCACTAGACCCTGGAATGGGAAATTGTGGTAAAGCTGGCCAATGGGTACCTGTTGGAGTTGGACAACCAACTTTGATGATTGGTGGGTTAACAGTTGGCGGTTCACTGGTCTAATACAAATCTCGCATTTAACTATGAGTAATATTAAAAATTAAGAATGAAAAATTTTACAAAATAGCAAATATTTACATATTATTTTTATATTGATTTATATAATTAAAAAATAAATATTCAGAGCCTTTGAAAGGGACTGTTGACATTCACCCTAAGAACATCACATGTTCCGCGCCCATAGACTATGCTTATTTATCCTCAAAGGAATCCCATGCCAGTCGTCGTCGTAGAAAGCCCTGCAAAAGCAAAAACTATTAATAAATATTTAGGTTCTGACTATACTGTGTTGGCATCCTACGGACACGTTAGGGACTTACCTCCCAAAGATGGATCAGTCGATACAGACAATGATTTTGAAATGAAATGGGAGGTTGCTACAGATTCTAAAAAACATCTAAAAGCTATTTCAGATGCATTAAAAGAAGATAATAATTTAATACTCGCGACTGACCCTGACCGTGAAGGTGAGGCGATTTCATGGCATTTAGAAGAGACATTACGAAAACGTAAGATCATTAAAAAGGATACTCCCGTTAGCCGTGTTGTATTTAACGCAATTACGAAAACTGCAGTAACTGAAGCTATGAAAAATCCACGCGCAGTGGACATGGAACTTGTAGAGGCATATTTAGCGCGACGCGCATTAGATTATTTAGTTGGATTTAAACTTTCCCCTGTTTTGTGGCGAAAATTGCCAGGGGCAAAATCTGCAGGGCGCGTACAATCAGTTTCTCTACGTTTAATCGTAGAACGAGAAATGGAAATTGAAGCCCATAAAGCTCGTGAGTATTGGTCAGTGAAAACAATTTTAAAAACTCCACGTGGCCAAAACTTCGAAGCATCCTTACGTATTCTAGCAGGTAAAAAGCTCGAAAAATTTGATATTAATAATGAAACATCCGCCGAATTGGCTGTTCAGGCAATTACCTCACGAGATTTAAGTGTAACAAGTGTTGAAGCTAAACCAAGAAGTCGTAATCCATCTGCTCCTTTTATGACGTCTACTTTGCAACAAGAAGCTAGTCGTAAATTTGGATTTGGCGCACGACAAACTATGAGCAATGCACAACGCTTGTACGAAGCTGGTCACATTACATATATGCGAACAGATGGTATAGATATGGCACCAGAAGCAGTAACAGCTGCCCGTGACGCAATTAAAGATCGCTATGGTATTGATTTTGTTTCTGCGGAACCACGTATCTATAAAAATAAAGCCGCAAATGCTCAGGAAGCTCACGAATGTATTCGCCCCACAAATATGGAAGTGTCCGCTGAAGCTCTAGGTAAATTAGAAGCAGATCAACGTAAGCTATACGATCTAATTTGGAAAAGAACTTTAGCAAGCCAAATGGCTAGTGCCAAAATGGAAGGTACCACTATCGATGTTTCATCAGAGGACAATCAAATAAGCTTAAGGTCCACAGGAACAGTGGTTTTATTTGAAGGATTTTTGAAGGTTTATGAAGAAGGTCGCGACGATGAAGTTCTAGATGATAATGATAAACGATTACCACAATTATCAGTAGGCGATAAAACTGATAAAATAGATGTCACTCCAAACCAACATTTTACACAACCAAAACCTCGTTACACCGAGGCAACTTTAGTGAAACGAATGGAAGAATTGGGAATTGGACGCCCATCAACATATGCATCAATAGTTACAACCATTCAAACGCGTGAGTATGTGCGAAAAGAAGGCAACCGATTAATTGCTGAAGATAAAGGTCGTTTAGTAATTGCATTTTTAGAAAACTATTTTCGTCAATATGTTGGGTATAATTATACGGCTGCGCTTGAAAAAGAATTGGATAATGTCTCCGCAGGTTCAGAAAGCTACAAAGCAGTTCTAGGGAGGTTTTGGCGCGATTTTTCAGCTGCCATTGCAGAAACTGCCGATCTAAGAATTACAGAAGTTCTAGAAAAAATTAATGAGGTTTTAGCACCACATTTATTCCCTGCAACTGAAGACGGTTCCGATCCTCGAGTTTGTGGAGCATGCGGTAATGGTAGGCTGTCAATGAGAACAGCTCGGTCTGGTGGAGCATTCATTGGGTGTTCAAATTACCCTGAGTGTCGATACACTCGTGCTTTCGGTCCGCCTGGTGCTGAAGATGCAAGTGGCATTCCTCCTGAAGGTAAACATTTGGGCGATAATGAAGGTGATAAGATTTATGTATTTAAAGGTCGATTTGGTCCCTATGTTCAACGTGGAGAAGTTGTTGATGATAAAAAACCACCTCGACAATCCATTCCTAAAGACTGGCCACCAGCTGAAGTGGATTTAGAAAAAGCATTACGCTTATTATCCCTTCCTCGTCAAATTGGCTCACACCCAGAAGATGGTATTATGGTTTGGGCTAACATTGGACGTTATGGACCATATCTTAAACATGCTGAAAGCACATCAGATCGAGGTGGAACTAATGCTAACCTGCAAGAAATTGAAGAAGTCTTTACCGTAGGCATGAACCATGCAGTTCAATTACTCGCAGAGAAAATTGCCACACGTGGTGGTCGAGGCATTGCAGCCAAACCAATTCACGAATTAGGCGAGCACCCTAATATGGGTGGCCCTGTTAACATTATGAAGGGCAAATATGGCCCGTATGTAAAATGGGAAAAAGTCAATGCAACTATTTCTACTGAAATTGAGCCAGAAGACTTAACACTAGACCAAGCCATTATTCTAATTAACGAAAAAATAGCTAAGTCACCAGTAAAACGTAAAGCACCTAAGAAAAAGCC
The DNA here is from genome assembly GCA_913043905.1 of uncultured Paracoccaceae bacterium. Lineage (GTDB taxonomy): Bacteria > Pseudomonadota > Alphaproteobacteria > Rhodobacterales > Rhodobacteraceae > Amylibacter. Next base: position 15,427 of record CAJWNQ010000030.1, read on the forward strand.
TGCTGCAAAAAAGAAAGCTTCACCAAAAAAGGCTGGAACCAAAAAAACAATTGCAAAAAAGAAACCAACAGTAAAAAAAATACCTACTAGTGAAAAGTAAATATTTTTTAATTACTTAATTGGACGACGCTCAATCGCATATCCATAGAGCGTCGTCAGTAAACTAGCAGATACCATAACTACTACCCATTGAAATATAGAAATTATTAAAACGCCTATAAAGTTATTGGGAGCTAGCGCACCAGAAACTATTCCAACAAAAAGAACCATAGCTATCACAATAGTAGATAAGCCCCATATTTCATTTGATAAATGTTTTGTTGCATCAAACGACTGACGAATGGACATTTTTGCATCCAAAGCAACCGCAGGTAAAATTAACCCTGCGCGAAAAAAAATGTAATAAAAAGATATAAATAATAAAATATTAATAAAAGGCAAAATTACAATTAAGCCCACTCCATTCAAAATAGTAGTAACTAATGCAAATGGAATTATAATAATAAAAGCGATAGTAAAAACCATTACAAGAGTTTTTACAGAATACCAAATAATCCGTGAAGGATTCCAACTTGGAAATAGTTGATTACTAGTTTCTTCTAGTAAAATATAACGATGCCAAGCGATTGCAATCCATGACATCGCTATGAAAAAGATAAAGTTTCCTCCCATTAAAGCTAAGATTTTTTGAGAAGAAAAATTCAATGCCATCAACTGATCTTGTCCAGAATCATTTTTTATAGTTTTTATTTCAGGTGGGCCTATAGTTAAATCTCCAGTCAAAAATACATTTAAAGCTGCACTTGCAAATACAGCCACAACAAATATGGCCCCAGAAATACGAAATGCCACAGCTAAATTATTAGAAACTACTGCAACTGATTTTTTGAATATAATCCAAGATTTATACATAGTTGGCCTATAAATTAGTTATTGTATTGTATCGCATAATTTCGACTAGCTTCAAGCAACTAAACACTTATTTTGTGAAGTAAATGTCATCTAAAAAAAATAGTTAAATAAAGTTTTCAAAATCCAAAAAAAATGTTGGCATAACTGCTTAATTGAGCCATTTAAGTGTAAAGGAGATATTTATGTCAATAACCGCTGTTTTAGTTTTATTTTCCATAATTTGGTTCTTAGTTTTATTTCTAAGTTTGCAAATTAATATCAAAACACAAGGTGATACCGGTAAAATTGTATCAGGTACCCATGCATCTTCACCCGACAACTTCGACATAAAGAAACGTATTCTAGTTACAACTTTAATCTCAATACCATCGTGTATTCTGGTGGTTTACGTCATTCTATCAGGCATAATAACTTTAGATATGTTCGATTTTTATAACCTGATAGAAAAGTAACCCTTTTCTTTTATATTAAAGGGGCGTATCGCGACCACAACTCTTATAAAGGAATATAAAATGGCCGCTCTATCTGAAGGTGACATAGTAGTTTTGGTTTCAGGCTCTCCGCGTTTTGTTGTTGAAAGCATCCAAAGCACAAAAGTTAGTTGCGTCTGGTGTAATGAAGGCCAGGTTCATCGTGATACGTTTGACATGAGCATCTTACGAAAATGGGAAGCATCAGACACTGCCCCATCACGTGGTGGAGATCGTGGTGGCGATCGTGGCGGATTTAAGGGTGGCGATCGTGGTGGTGATCGTGGCGGATTTAAGGGCGGCGATCGTGGTGGCGATCGTGGCGGATTTAAGGGCGGTAACGACCGTGCTCCAAAACGCGACTTTGATAAAAAAGATAAACCTTTCTTTCGTAAAGACTAAGATAATAGCTTAATATATTACTCCACTAATTGGTTTAGGGTATCAGCGATTAATCAAATAATTTATAAAATGGCCCTATAAAAAATAATTTTTTATAGGGCCATTTTTTTAAAATTAATATGAGCTAACTCTATTTCACAAATTCATTAATCTTCTTGAGGTAAAATTCGCAAATTTAATTCACGCAACTGTTCATTCGATGCCTCTGATGGACCACCTAGCATTAAATCTTCAGCGCGTTGGTTCATTGGGAACATAATGACTTGGCGAATATTATCTTCATTAGCCAAAAGCATGACAATACGATCGATACCAGCTGCACAACCTCCGTGTGGTGGAGCTCCATAAGTAAAAGCGTTAACCATCCCACCAAAACGTTTGTTAACCTCTTCATTTGGATAACCTGCAATTTCAAAAGCTTTATACATAATTTCAGGTTTATGATTTCGAATAGCACCCGAAATTAACTCATATCCATTACATGACAAATCATATTGGTAACCTAATATTGTTTCAGGGTCCTCTGCATCTAGTGCAGCCATACCACCCTGTGGCATAGAGAATGGGTTGTGACTAAAATCTACTCTACCCGTTTCAGAATCACGTTCATACATTGGAAAATCAACTATCCAAGCGAATTCAAATGCATCTTTATTAGTTATCTTTAATTCTTCACCAATTACGGTCCGAGCTCTTCCTGCAACACCCTCAAATGCATGTGGCTTTCCAGCCAAGAAGAATGCAGCATCCCCAACTTTTAAATCTAATTGTTTACGAATTTCTTCAGTGCGTTCTGGCCCAATATTTTTTGCTAAAGGTCCAGCTGCTTCCATTCCCTCACCTTGGTCACGCCAAAAAATATATCCCATACCTGGCAGCCCTTCTTGTTGCGCAAATTTATTCATGCGATCACAAAACTTACGCGATCCGCCAGTAGGCGCTGGAATTGCTCTAACCTCAGTACCATCATTTTCCAGTAATTTTGCAAAAATTGCAAAACCTGAGTTTCTAAAATGATCAGATACGATTTGCATTTTAATTGGATTACGCAGGTCTGGCTTATCCGTACCATACCATAATGCTGAATCCTTATAAGAAATTTGAGGCCACTCCCTTGATACTGGGCGACCATTTCCAAATTCTTCAAATATTCCTTTTAAAACTGGTTCAATAGTATCAAATATATCTTGCTGTTCAACAAACGACATTTCTAAATCTAATTGATAAAAATCGGTTGGGGAGCGATCTGCACGTGGATCTTCATCTCGGAAGCATGGAGCTATTTGGAAATATTTATCAAACCCTGCAACCATAATCATTTGTTTAAATTGTTGAGGAGCCTGAGGAAGGGCGTAGAATTTACCTGGATGTAACCGTGAAGGTACTAAAAAGTCACGCGCACCTTCTGGAGATGAAGCGGTAATAATTGGAGTCTGGAATTCGTTAAAACCTAGGTCATACATACGATTACGAACAGATTTCACAACGTTAGACCTTAAGATCATATTATTGTGTAAAGTTTCACGGCGTAAATCCAAAAATCTATACTTTAATCGTGTTTCCTCAGGAAAATCTGGTTCATCAAAGATTTGTAATGGTAATTCTTCTGATGCACCAAGCACTTCCATATCTCTAATAAAGATCTCAACTTCGCCTGTTGATAGCTTTTTATTTACCAATTCAGGAGCACGGGCTTTTACCTCACCATCAATACGAATGCACCATTCAGAACGTACTTTCTCAAGTTCTGCAAAGGCAGGACTGTCTGGATCAGCTAATATTTGGGTAACACCATAATGATCACGTAAATCAATAAACAATATACCACCGTGATCACGCACACGATGAACCCATCCTGACAAACGAACAGTTTGCCCAACGTGAGAGGCATTAAGGACAGCACATGTGTGCGTGCGAAAAGCTTGCATAATAGTTACCCTTCAGGATTTATGTATCGCATTTGATACATTGTATATGGGGTCAAATGTCAAGAGACGATAGGTTTGTTAGTTAAAATTACTTCAGTAACAAAACAGCTTTTTAACTTTATCATTAAACATTATGTGATTAATTTTTAATCATAATAAAATAGTAATTTTATGAATTAATATCACTCACAATCCCACTAACTAAATTACTATTCCACAATTTTTCTTCTAGAGATTTTTGACTGTCTTTGATTATATGATAAAAACTATGCTCTACTTCATGTGCAATTTTTGCTGCTACAATCGCAGCTTCTACAGATACAACTTTAAAAAATATTTTATCACCAGAACGCATTTGAGATAACTTATCTTGGTCAGCCGAAATGACTGTAGCAATTTTAGGATAACCCCCTGTAGTTTGGTGATCTGCTAAAAGGCAAATTGGATCTCCGTGACCAGGCACTTGTAACGACCCCCTCCCTACAGGTTCAGAAGGCATATCTAATGCATGAATAATTTTAAGCTTTGGTCCATTCAAACGTACACCTTGGCGATTAAAATCTTTAGTCAGAATAAATTTTTCATTTTGTAAGTCTTGAACAGATTGACTCGTAAAAAAATGATCTTGTGGGCCCAAAACAATTCGAATTTGAGATTGTGGCTTGAAAAGTTTGGGGTCAAAAACCTGTCCCGTCATCAAATTTGGTAAATAGCAATCCTCCACAGTTATAATATTTCCTACAGAAAGCGGCGTTCCACATAAATCAGACCCAACATGTGTGGATGCACTATCAAGCCAAGTGGGTACGATCATCTTTCCTGCAAAAACCAAGTAACACCAGCTTCCCCATTTTCCAGCTTGAACTTGAAGCCTCGAACCCTGCCTTAAAGTAAAAATTGACCAGCTAGGCAAAATTTCTCCATCTAGAGTTATCTTAAAATCACCTCCTGTTATACACGCAGAAACTTGACCTTCTTGGCAGCTGATAGATAAACCACCCATTGAAATCTCAATGGCTGCACCTAGATCAGCACCCAACGCATGATGAGCTGCTAAATAGGCTACTCGATCCATTGGGCCAGAAGGCGTAACACCAAACCTCATAAACCCAGTGCGACCTTTATCTTGAATTGTAATTAGTGGACCAGCATGATCTATTTCAAAGTGTGCCATCAGTTATCCTTGCACAAACCTTACAAATTCACATTCTTTGACCGGTTCAAATTTTATAGTATCACCTACCCCAAACATAAATGGCTGTTCCAAACCTTTATTTAATGGGTTGATTCCAGATTTCCCAATCACCCACCATCCAGATGGCATCGTAACAGTAGTAATTAGTGATTGCTGCCCTGCTACCATCACAGATTTTGGCTTAACCCCCATTATAGGAATTGATTTACGTGGTATTTGTATTTTAGATGGTAAACCCCCTAAGTAGGCGTAACCTGGGGCAAAACCGTACATATATACTGTATAAATAGCAGAAGAATGTGACGTGACTATAGCATCGGTTGATAAATCTAATTTATCAGCTAATTCTTCTAAATCTGGTGAAAATTTAGATTCATAGCATACAGGAATACGCCAGTGATTTTTTTCCCCCTGAATCTTTATTTGTTTTTTTTGTATTTCCAAAATTAATACTTCTAAATTAAGCACTAAATCCTCATAAATAATTATCAACGGATCATACCCAACATAAAGAGAAGCATATGATGGAATCATTTCTATCACACCAAGAATAGAAGCATCTTGCATTGCTTGATCCATTGCAAGTATTTGGGCATGAATAGAAATATCAATAGATTGACCAAATTCAATCAATAACCCAATATCTGCAATAGGCTTTATTTGTGGGTATATGTTCATTTTATTTTTGACTAAACGGCTTTAGCGTAAAGCCATTCGCTTTTAAACTATTCCGAATATGAACCGCCATTTTTACAGCATGAGGGCTGTCTCCATGTATACAAATAGATTGTGCATTAAGACGTACAACATCTCCACAGACCGTCAGCATATCACCTGTTTCGAAGAAGTGAAATAGACGCGACATAGCATATTCTATGTCAGTAATCATTGCACCCTGATCTCCACGAGACACCAAGGTACCATCTTTATTATAACCACGATCTGCAAAAATTTCACTGTAAGTTTTCAACCCACTAGCTAATGCCGCCGTTTCCAATTTAGTTCCAGACACTGCGAGTATAGCAAGTTCAGGAGAGGAACACTTAATTGAGCGGACAATAGATTCGGCCACATTTTTGTTAACTGTAGCCCAATTATTTAATGCTCCATGGGGCTTTACGTAGGCAACCTCTGCATTTGCTAAGGCTGCAATTCCTTTGATAGCCCCAACCTGTGTAGCAATTAATTGTTCAATTTCTAGCATAGTCAATGGAATGCGGCGGCGGCCAAAGCCTTGTTTGTCTTCAAATCCTGGGTGTGCACCAATAGCCACACCACGTTGTTTAGCCAGGGTAATTACTTCGAACATTACGGCGGCATCACCAGCGTGCCCACCGCAAGCAATATTAGCACTATTTACTACATCTAACATCTCTGTGTCAGCACCCATAGCCCAAGGCCCAAATCCCTCACCTAAATCAGCATTCAAATCCATTAAGCGCATTCCAATTTTCAACCTCAATAATATATATTAATCTCTATTCTATATTTATAAATATAACTCAATCAAACAAAAATATTATTTATAAAAATGATGTAATTCTTTTACAAAAAAATTTACGGTGCTAGATACATGCTATGAGTAAAAAAATAAACATAATAAAATTAAGCGTAGGTTCAGAAAGTATATCTATGCTAACCCAATGGCAGTCTGAGAGACGGGCTCAACTCAATATAAATTATTCCCTACATGTTACTCGAATGTGGCCTAAGCGAGAAGCAGAATTACTAGATGGTGGCTCAATTTATTGGGTCATAAAAGGTGCTATTCAAGTTCGCCAAAAATTAATTGGATTTGATGAAATTATTGGTCAAGATGGGATTAGGCGCTGTGGTTTCAAACTTGATCCAGAGTTAGTAAGTACAACGAAAGCTCTCCGCCGACCTTTTCAAGGATGGCGTTATCTAAAATCAGAAGATGCTCCATCAGATCTTTCAGAAAAACGGGAATCTGACGATGAAATGCCCGAAGAAATGCAACAGTATTTGGCTAAACTAGGCGTATTTTAAATCTTCTACAAAGTGTTTTTGACATGAAAAGACTTTATAGAATAGCATGGTTATCAATTAATCTGACATTTCCTAGATAGACCGCTGCAAATATTCGACATTCAGCTATGTCAGCTCGTTCAATCAGTTCTAGTGAATGTGCATTACGGCATTCAATATAATCAATTCGATCAAACCCATAACCCAACAAAATCTTTACTACTTTAGCACATTCCAAAGATGCATCACTTCCTGATGCAATATCATAAGCGGCTTTACTTAATACGGAGCTTAACAAGCGCGCTTTTTCAGTCTGTTTAAAGTCTAAATATCCATTACGAGAAGATAGCGCTAAACCAAATTTGTCACGAACAGTTGGAACACCTTTAATAGATGTAGGTATATTTAAATCAATTGCGAGACGGCGAATTATAGTTAGTTGTTGCCAGTCTTTTTCTCCAAAAAATGCAACATCTGCATTAGCTTGATTTAAAAGTTTGGAGACTACTTGTGTTACCCCATCAAAATGACCTGGTCGAGACGCACCACAAAGTTTATCAGTTAATTCTGAGACACAGACTGTGGTTAAAAATCCCTCAGGGTACATTTCTAGAATGCTGGGTATAAAAACTGCAGACCCACCAGCGCCTGCTATTACTTCGCAATCAGATTCTTCACTTCGAGGG
>CAJWNQ010000031.1 GCA_913043905.1 uncultured Paracoccaceae bacterium
TCTTTATGTTCAAGATGACTGTTTCACCCATTTCGTGTCTTGCCTCTTGAGTGGCTGATCCCATATGAGGCAATAACATTACGTTAGGCAGTTCACACAGGGTTTTATTTACGTGAGTGCCTGTGGCTAATACATCCAATCCAGCCGCAGCTAATTTACCATTTAATAGAGATATCTCCAATGCTGCCTCATCTATCAACGCACCCCGTGCAGTGTTTACCACAACTGCACTTGGCTTCATTAAGGCTAAAGCTTCTGCATTTAAAATATGGTGTGTTTTATCACTGAGTGGACAGCATGTTGCAAGTATATCTATGTGAGGCAACATATCATGTAAATTATTGTAATACTTAGCATTAAGCCTTGTTTCTGTATCTGGATGAACTTTTTTACGATTATGATAGTGAATATTAAGGCCAAATGCTTTTGCACGCTCTGCTAAAGCGGTCCCAATGCGTCCCATACCTAGGATTCCTATGGACTTACCAGTCACTCTCGTTCCTAAAAATGCAGAGGGCGCCCAGCCTTGCCAGGCTCCTGATTCCATCACGTTTGACCCTTCTTTAAATCGACGCATAACTGCCAAAACTAGTGCTATTGTCATATCTGCAGTATCAGATGAGCTAATAGTTGGTGAATTTGAAACTAAAATGCCATGCCTATGAGCCGCATCGACATCAATATGGTCCACCCCCGAACCATAGTTAGCTAATAGTTTTAGTTGGTTCCCAGCCTGCGCAATTAACTCAGCATCAATGTGGTCGTTCAGGGTTGGAACTAATACATGTGCGCGTTGCATAGCAGATATTAATTCAGCTTTAGTCATGGGCATATCGTCCTGACTAAACTCAACATTGAACAGTTCACTTAATCTAACTTGTACGGTATCAGGCAATTTACGTGTTACGATAACCTTGAAGTCTGAATGTGCCATTCGATAGAATCTCCTACTGGATTTCTTCTCTATATTCTGGCAAATTCTAGGCTGTGGGGGAAGGCAAAAAAGCCAATCATCAAAAATACACTAAAATAAAGGTAAGTAATGATAATAATAGGCAAATATATTGTGATAATATTAACATTTTTTTGTGCAATTACAGCTGGTGCACAAGAACGTGGATCGGTCACTAAACTACCTATCCCTCGATTTGTATCTATGAAGGCTGGAGAAGGCTTTGCTCGACGAGGGCCATCTAAATCTCATCGTATTGATTGGGTTTATAAACACCAAAATATGCCATTAATGGTGACCGGTGAATATGGCCATTGGCGTCGCATACAAGACATTGATGGGCAAGGAGGGTGGATGCACTTTAGATTACTTTCAGGCACGCGCACTATAACCTTTAAGGGTGAAAAAACCCCACTGCATCGCAGAAGTAATGAAGAGTCGGAAATATTAGTATTTGCAGAAAAGGGTGTGATAGGTAAGCTAGGCAAATGTATAAAATATTGGTGTAAAGTATATGTTTCTAAGAAAAAAGGCTGGGTGTTGAAGCTTGATATTTGGGGTGTAGGAGTTGATGAATTAAGAAATTAAGTTATAATTAATTGTCCAGTATTAAAATTTTAAAATGCTATTATATTTGGGCTCTATATAATTAGTTATAAGCTTTTAGTATGAAGATTTGCTACTTAAAATTATAAAAAATATATATTTTTATTTACGAAGTAAAGCCACGGCCTCTTAATAACGCTTCAACTTTTGGCATAGTCCCACGAAATTTTTTATAAAGATCCTCTGCTGGCTTAGACCCACCTGCGGAGTAAATATTCTCCTCTAAACGTTTTGCAGTTTCTGGATCAAATGGGTTTCCTGTTTCTTCAAATGCTGAGAAGGCATCTGCATCCATAACTTCGGACCACATATAGCTGTAATAACCACTTGAATAACCATCACCAGAAAATACATGCGCAAAATGCGGTGTGGCGTGGCGCATCCTTATAGCTTTGGGCATTCCAATCCGATCAAGAATTTCTGTTTGCTTTTGAAGTGGGTCAACAGGTGGCATTTCCGAATGAAACGCTAGATCAACTAAAGCGCTAGATATATATTCTACTGTAGCAAATCCTTGGTCAAAATTTTCAGCCTCAAGCAATCGCTCTAGTAATTTTTTAGGAATGGGTTCGTTTGTTTCGCAGTGGAGTGCAAATTTTTCTAATACAGATGGAATTGATAGCCAGTGTTCGTATAGCTGGCTTGGTAATTCTACAAAATCACGAGCAACTGACGTACCGGAAATAAAAGCATATGTTACATTTGACAACATTGAGTGAAGTGCGTGGCCAAATTCATGAAACAATGTACGTGCATCATCGAAGGTAAGTAGGCTTGATTGTCCTTCAGGCGCTTTGGCAAAATTACATACGTTTACGGTAATTGAGCTTTGCTTGTGATCCATTGAAGATTGTGCCCGAAAGCGAGAGCACCACGCACCAGATCTTTTTGATGAGCGCGCAAAATAGTCACCGATGAATATTGCAACATGCTTGCCGTTACGGGTAACCTCCCAGGCTCTTACATCTGCATGATATAATGGGATATCTAGTTTACGAAACTCTAAGTTAAATAACTTTTTAGCACAATAAAATGAAGCTTTGATCATCTGATCTAATTGAAAGTAAGGTTTTAGTTCTGCCTCGTTTAAGCTATGCTCTGCAGCACGCCGTTTTTCTGAATAGTAACGCCAATCAGCTGGCGTTAGCTCTTCATCAATGTTGTCTGCTAACATCATTTTGGTTAATTCTTGGGCGTCATTATTTGCAGCTTTTTTTGCTGGTTTCCAAACGGCCATTAATAGATCATGTACTTTTTCAGGATTGCTAGCCATTTCTACATCTAGTTTAAATTTTGAAAATGTATCATACCCCAGTAGGTTTGCACGTTCTTTGCGAAGGAAAAGTGTTTCAGTTACAATAGCTCGGTTATCTGTATCACCATTATTTGCTCCTCGAGCTTCCCAGGCAGTAAATGCTTTTTGCCTAAGATCACGACGCGGTGAAAATTGCAAAAAGGGTACGATTAAACTCCGTGAAAGCGTAATGATATAGCCATTAAGATTATGCTCTTTAGCTGCTTCTGACGCGGCATCTTTAAGGAATTTTGGGCATCCAATTAAATCATTTTCAGATAATTTCATTACCCAGTTTCGTTCATCTTGTAATAGGTTTTGTGTAAATTGAGTGCCTAATTGGGCAAGGCGAGTTAGAATTTTTTTTAATCTATCGCGCTGGGCACCTCTAAGGTTAGCGCCTGATCGTACAAATGAGAGGTGATATAATTCAAGTACTCGTAATTGTTCGTCTGTTAGGACTAAATTATTTCGGTCATCAAAAAGAATTTTAATACGGGAAAATAAAGCTTCGTTCATCTTTATTTCTGAGTCTAGTTCAGCCCACTTTGGTGATAAATTACGTTGTAAAGCTTCTAGTTCTGGGCTTGAATTTGAACTGGCTATATTAGAAAAAACCCCAGAAACTTTATCCATTAAAATATCTGAGCGCTCAAGTGCTTCGATGGTGTTCTCAAATGTAGGTGGCTGGGATTGAATAGTGATCACGCTAATTGCTTCGCGGACTTGTTGGAATGCAGCATTAAAAGCTGTGGCGTAATGTTCATCTTTAATTAAATGAAAAGGTGGAAGTGCAAATTCTTGTGTCCAGTCGGTGAGAAATGGGTTTTGTTCAGACATGGGAAGAATCCTTATAATTTTTCCTTAGATATGCTTATTTTTGTTACTTATCCAGTATCAAACAATCACATTGTCGTTTTTTGAAAGAAACAGTCGGCATCCCTAGCGCTATTACTGATTTTTCTGCGATTCTAAATATTATTCTTTCTCTCGGAGATTCGATCATGAAAACCCATGTAAAAGCTTTGGTCGTCGGTGGTGGCGCAGTTGGAGCAGGCATTGCCTACCATTTAGCAAAATATGGCTGGAAAGATGTTATGTTATTAGAGCGTGATGAATTAACCTCTGGATCTACTTGGCATGCTGCAGGATTGTTACCGCTATTTAATATGGGTTATGCTACAACACACCTTCACGATTATTCAGTTGATTTTTATAAGTCTTTAGAAGCCGAGACAGGTCTAAACGCGGGATTTTCAGTTGTTGGAAATCTCCGAATGGCTCAAACTAAAGATCGCATGGATGAATACATGTTATATGGCTCAACTGCAGAAACTTTAGGTATTGAATATCAAAAATTAACACCGCAACAAATTAAAGAGCGGTGGCCACTCATACGAACTGATGACTTAGAAGGTGCAATTTATCATCCAACAGATGGGTATATCAATCCTGCAGATGTGACTATGGCTATGGCTAAGGGTGCACGCCAAATGGGTGTGACAATTGAGCGTAAGTGGCAGGTGGATGGGTACGCTTGGACTGGGTCAGAATGGAAAGTTACCTGCACCAAGATGGTTGAAAAAGGTGGAAATTTAATTTCTTCTGAAGAGCAAATTATTATTACTGCAGAGCATGTGGTAACAGCGACTGGTAACCATGCACAGCGGACTGCAAAATTACTTGGTATTAAAATTCCTGCTATTCCTGTAGAGCACCAATTTATAGTTACAGATGTTGACCCTACGCTTCAGAAATGGCGTGCAGATGGTAATCCTGAACATCCCGTTATTCGTGATGCTGATGCACAATCTTATGTTCGTGAAGAACGTGGAGGATGGATTTTAGGTGTATATGAAAAAAATGCGCCTGCACGGTTTGAATATGGTGTGCCAGATAGCTTCCGAGCGGACTTGTTCCCCTTAGAATTAGAGCGAATTGAGGACCAATACATGGCTATGATCCATCGCATGCCATCGTGTGAGGAAAGTGGGCTTAAAGATGACTTTAATGGGCCTATTTGTTATACCCCAGATGGTAATCCATTAGTTGGTCCTGCCCCAGGTTTACGAAATATGTGGCTGGCTGAGGGTTTTAGCTTTGGTATTACTGCAGCTGGCGGTGTTGGTAACTATATGGCGCAAATGATGGTCAATGGTGAAGCTGAAATTGATATGGCATCATTGGACCCTAAACGCTTTGGCTCTTGGATGACTACAGAATATGCTGCACGTAAAAACGAAGAATGCTATGATCATGTATATACTCTGCATCACCCAGATGAAGAGCGACCAGCTTGTAATGCTTTGCGCACATCACCTGCTTATGATCGCCAAAAAGCGGCTGGAGCCCAATTTGGTCGGGTGAATGGATGGGATCGTCCTAATTACTTTGGCCCGTTAGATGCGGGTGAGAGTTTTGATAATAATAGCCGATCTTTCCGCCGTGGTGGATGGTGGCAGTATGCAGTTGATGAGGCTGTATCTATTCGTGAAGGGGTTGGTTTGATAGATGCATCAGCTTTTACCAAGCACGTTGTTAAAGGCCCTGGTGCAACTCAATTCTTGGATTGGTTCACATGTAACAAATTACCAAAAATTGGACGTATAAACCTAACTTATGCACTAACAAGTCATGGGACGACACGAACTGAATATACAATTGTGCGTAATGGTGAAAATGACTATTACCTTGTATCTGCTGGAGCCTGGACTGCTTATGATGCAGACTATTTGCGTAAAGCTGCTGAAGATAAATCAAATGAATTTGGATATATTGAAATCCAAGACGTAACTACACAGTGGGGCGTTTTTGCAATTGCAGGGCCAAAAACACGCAATGTTCTGTCCAAAGTTATTAAAGATTCTGATCCAACAACAGTGCTATCTAATAAGCGCTTTCCTTGGCTATCAGCTCGTCAAATTGAATTAGGTATGTGTCCTGTAAATGCGATCAGAGTTGCATATACGGGAGAATTAGGTTGGGAGTTACATCATCCAATTGAAATGCAGAATTACTTGTTCGATTTGCTAATGAAGGCAGGCGCCGATGTGGGTATGAAGCTTGTAGGTGGTCGTGCTCAGAACTGGTTGCGTCAAGAAAAATCATACCGTGCGTTTGGAACTGAATTAGGCAGAGATGCTACGCCACAAGAGGCTGATTTGCCGCGTTTTATCGATCTAGAAAAGAATTTCTTTGGAAAAAATGCAATGCTCAAAACTGGTATTAGGTCAAAATGTATTACATTATTAATTGATGGCCCAAATGATGCAGATCCATGGGGACGTGAAGCCTTATATAATGGTGATATTAAAGTAGGGCGTTTGACATCGGGGGGCTATTCCGTTGTCTTTAAAAAATCTATTGGTATGGGATATGTTAAACCTGAATTTTCTAATGTTGGGCAACGATTAATGATTAATATATTAGGTGAGCGTTATGCTTGTGAAGTAGTTGAAGATAGCCCCTATGACCCTAAAAATAAGTCTATCCGTATTGATTGTTGAGGTTTGAAACTAAAACTTTGCGATTGCATTGAAATTTTTTTCTGATTTTCATCAGATCATGGGGATAATGCTGTGAGATGTTTAATGGATTGTATGTAAGTCTATCTTTGAGATACGACTAAATTATAATTTACTTTTAGGCTCATGTACGAAAATGATGGCAAAGGCTTTATCCTAAGCATTTTCATACTTCTGCCGTCATAAGTCTATGACTTACTTCCGTACTGAGCCAATGCATCATTAAATACTACTGCATCCACATTGCCACCTGTAGCTACTGCTATCACATCATCTTGATTTAACTCATCACCATGAAATAATGCGGCTGCCAATGCAACTGCGCCACCAGGTTCAATAACAATACGTAAGCGCTCAAAGGCTAATACCATTGCTCGCAATGCATCTTCTTCAGAAACACTAATACCTTTGCCACATAGGCGATAAAGTATTGGAAATGTAATTTCACCAGGACATAAAGTCAAAATAGCGTCACAAAGAGACCCACTCGTTTTTGCATTTTGTTCAATCTTACCACTGATCAGCGATCTTTTTATGTCATCAAATTCGTTCGGTTCAGCAGTGCGAACTTGCATATTTTGATTAAGCTTTTCTAGAGCTAGAGCAATCCCTGACGCAAGGCCACCACCGCCTGAGCATACAAGAACTTCGGCGTTTAAAATATTATTTTCTAAAGATTGTTCTACCACTTCAATTCCAACGGTACCTTGCCCTGCGATAACCTGATGATCATCGTAGGGCTTTATAAGAATGCGTGATTTGTTAGGGTTCACTTTTTTTTCTATAATGTTTCGATCTTCTGTTTCTCGATCATATAAAATAACCTCTGCGCCTAAAGCGCGAGTGTTCTCAATCTTTATTTGAGGAGAATCTTTTGGCATGATGATTGTCGAGGAAACTGAATGTCGCATTGCTGCCAACGCTATACCTTGTGCATGATTGCCTGAAGAAAATGTTATTACTCCACGTTTGCGCTCTTCGTAATTAAGTGCAGAAATAGCTGCCCAGCCACCCCGAAATTTAAATGAACCGGTATGCTGTAAGCTCTCTGCCTTAACCCATACACGCCGTTTGGCTATTTCATCTAAAAACGGTGATGTCAAAAGTGGGGTCCTTCGGGCATAAGGCGCCACGCGTTCATATGCGTCTTTAATCATACTAAAATTACTCATGCTAAGTCTTTCAATAGTGTGGGAA
This sequence comes from uncultured Paracoccaceae bacterium, assembly GCA_913043905.1. Lineage (GTDB taxonomy): Bacteria > Pseudomonadota > Alphaproteobacteria > Rhodobacterales > Rhodobacteraceae > Amylibacter. The sequence goes on from CAJWNQ010000031.1 coordinate 7,574, forward strand.
TGCCAACTAAACTTTTAGCAGTCCAGGGAGGTTTAGTGTCTAACCTATCTGGGGGTTCATTGTTGCGGTTCACCCATAGGGTTTGAAAGCCAAACTTAGTTGAACCTGCAACATCCCAACTATTTGATGAAACGAATAAAATTTTTTCGGCAGTACATTTAAAATTATCTAAAACCATCTGATAAACATGCCTGCTAGGTTTATATATTCCAATTTTATCTACACTTAAAACAGCATCTAGAAAATCATTTAATCCTGCTGAATTCACTGCACTGTTTAACATTTCAGGCGATCCATTAGATAGAATTCCAGTATTATATCCATTTGACTTTAGATTAGATAACAGGCCTAGAACTTCTGGGTATGCAGATAGTTTCCAGTATAAAGCCAACAGGCGTTCGCGTAGCTCTGAGCTTTGGAGGCCACTTTCTTCTAAAGCAAAATCTAATCCGTCTTTAGTCACTTGCCAAAAATCAGAATATTGGTTCATAATTGTACGAAGCCAAGTATATTGTAGTTGCTTTGATCGCCAGGTATTTGCAACTTTCACCCAGTGTTTGGCAAAGGTTATATGATTTTTTTCATCCGCTACTGCCCGAGCAGCTGATTTAACGTCAAATAATGTTCCATAAGCATCAAAAATACACGTAGTAATCATGCATTGTTCCTTTTAGTAAACTCTGGGCAAAAAAATCAATATATCAAAATTATTATAGGTTTTCTGGCTGCGCCATACCTAAGATATGATAGCCACCGTCAACATGAATAATTTCACCAGTCGTAAATTTACCGTAGTCAGATGCAAGATAGACAGCAGTTCCACCAACACTTTCTAGTGTTGCATTTGCACGCATTGGTGAATTTGCTTCTGTTGTACGGAATGTCTTGCGAGCGCCACCTATTGCAGCACCAGCAAGTGTGCGCATTGGGCCTGGGCTAATTGCATTTACGCGAATTCCTTGTGGCCCAAGATCATTTGCTAAATATCGAACGGCACTTTCTAACGCGGCCTTAGCTACTCCCATAACATTATAAAAGGGAGTTACTTTATTTGAGCCTTGATAAGTAAGCGTTAAAATTGTGCCCCCGTCTGTCATTAGTTCAGATGCTCGACGCGAAACTTCTATTAATGAATAACAAGATATATCTAATGAATTTTTAAAGTTAGCTCGTGAAGTATCAACAAAGCGGCCCACTAGTTCATTTTTATCTGAATAAGCAACAGCATGAACAATAAAATCTAATTTCCCCCATTTTGATTTTAGTTCGGAGAATGCCAAATCTAATGATTCATCATTCGTCACGTCTGCATCTACTAAGATGTCTGAACCAAGACTTGCAGCTAAAGGTTTTACACGTTTACCAAATGACTCACCTTGATATGTAAACGCAAGTTCAGCGCCTTGTTCAGCCATTTCGCGTGCAATACCCCAGGCAATAGATTTCTCGTTTGCCACGCCCATAATTAGGCCACGTTTACCCTTCATTAAGTTAGTCATATTATTATCCGTTATACTTGCTCAAAGCTATGCTGGCGTTAGTGCCACCAAAGCCAAAGCTATTTGACAGGACTGTATCCAGACCTGCTTTATCTACACGCTTAGTTGCAATCTCATTGGCTTTTAATGCTGGATCCAATTCCGTGACGTTTGCTGATGCAGTAATAAAATCTTTTTCTAACATAATTAATGAATAAATTGCTTCTTGAACGCCAGTTGCACCTAAAGAGTGACCTGTTAAGGATTTAGTTGAACTTATTAGGGGCTGTTTTTTACCTGTGAATACACGCCGGACAGCTTCAACTTCAGTAACGTCTCCTGCTGGCGTTGATGTGCCGTGTGCATTGATGTAGCTCACATTACGCTCACCAATTGTTGATAGAGCTAACTTCATTGAACGCTCTCCACCTTCACCTGAAGGTGCAACCATATCGTGTCCATCAGATGTGGCACCATAACCAGTCACCTCGGCATAAATTTTTGCTCCTCGGGCTAATGCATGGTCTAATTCTTCTAAAACTACCACACCTCCACCGCCTGCAATAACGAAGCCATCGCGATTAGCGTCAAATGCGCGCGATGCCGTCTCTGGGCTATCATTATATTTTGAAGACATTGCTCCCATTGCATCAAATAGACATGACATTGTCCAATCGAGTTCTTCGCCACCTCCTGCAAAGACAACATCCTGTTTGCCCATTTGAATTTGTTCCACACCATTACCGATGCAATGTGCTGATGTAGAGCAAGCAGATGTAATAGAGTAGTTTACACCTTTAATTTTAAAAGGTGTTGCTAAACAAGCAGAGTTAGTGGACGACATACAGCGAGTGACCATAAATGGTCCCATACGTTTTGGAGCGCCTTTTTCTAGTGTAAGCTGATGAGCATTAAATAAATTTATAGTTGATGGACCACCAGAGCCCATAACCATACCAGTACGCTCATTTGAGACATCACTTTCTACAAGCCCACTGTCTGCAATTGCTTGCTCCATAGCTAAAAAGTTATACGCAGCACCTTGCCCCATAAACCGCATTTGACGTTTATCGATATGTTCAGTTACGTCAATTTGTGGCATTCCATGTATTTGAGAGCGGAAGCCTTTTTCTGCATAATCTGGTGCAGCAATTATACCAGACTTCCCAGCTCTTAAGCTAGCAGTTACTTCTTCGATATCATTACCAATGGAAGAGATGATTCCCATTCCTGTCACAACTACACGACGCATTTTAATCTCCTTAAATTAATACTTGGGGATTAACCCTCTTGATTGGCAAGGCCAACCTTCATGTCCTTAACGGCGTAAATTAGTTCGCCGTCTGCATGTACTGTGCCATTTGCAACACCAATCTTTAACTTTCGATCAATAACACGGGTGAATTCGACATTATATGTTAGCATTTTACGTGCTGGGGTAACCATACCTGTTAGCTTCACCTCTCCAACACCAAGTGCCATTCCTTTTCCTGTCATGCCGCGCCATCCAAGATTAAAGCCAGTTAACTGCCAAAGGCCATCCAAGCCCAAACATCCTGGCATAATTGGATTTCCAGGAAAGTGGCATTCAAAAAACCAAAGTCCAGGTTTAATATCAAACTCTGCTACGATATGACCTTTGCCAAACTCACCACCATCAACAGAAAGTTCAGTAATCCTGTCCATCATTAACATTGGTGGTGCTGGAAGTTGAGCATTCGTTGGGCCAAAGAGTTCGCCTCGTGAACATTTTAATAAATCTTCATAGCCATATTTGGTTGGTCTTTCAGTCATATTAAGGTGCTCCATGCTTATCATTTTTAATACTTACCATCCCAAACCATTTGCTTGCAATAGAAGCTTGCAACGTGAAGCTTGGAATTGCCTATTAAAATTTATTGAAATTCATATGCATTCACGTCATAATGTAAATATAAAAGTCTGAGGAAAATATGCTTACAATCCATGAAATTAGAAGCCGTAATTGGCTAAACAATGCTAATGTTCGACCAACGCGACAACGTTTGGCGTTGGCAGCATTATTAGTTGGTGATGGTTTGAATCGTCATGTTTGCGCAGAAAGCTTACATGAAGCTGTTTGTAAAAAAGCATTGATTGTATCGTTAGCAACTGTTTATAATACTTTGCGTACTTTTTGTGACGCTGGATTAATGCATGAAATTCATGTTGATGGGCATAAATCTTATTTTGATACTAGGACAGATGATCATCCACATTTTTACTGGGAGAACACTGGAGCCATAAGTGATGCGCCAAAAGAATCTGTCAAGTTTGAAGAGTTACCTTGCGCGCCTGAAGGATTTAACATTTCACGAGTGGATGTAGTTATTAGGCTTAAAGATAAATAAATATTTATTTTCGTACATTAAGTTTACTTTTAATTATTTGGCTTTAAGTGTAAAATGTTCATAGCATTGAATAGATATAAAATGCAGTATAATTCCATTGAAATTCCATGAATGCATCTGAGGCTTTAATTATGTCAAAAACTAAAAATCTTTACATCAAAACCTTTGGTTGCCAAATGAATGTCTATGATTCTGAGCGAATGGCAACGTCTCTTGGTGCAGAGGGTTACAGTGAAGTTTCTTCCCCAGAAGAGGCTGATATGATATTATTAAATACTTGCCATATTCGGGAAAAAGCTGCTGAAAAAGTTTATTCAGATCTAGGTCGTTATAAATCGCTTAAGGCAAAAAATCCTAATCTTAAGATTGGTGTTGCTGGTTGTGTTGCGCAGGCAGAAGGTGAAGAAATCATAAGAAGACAACCTTTGGTAGATATAGTTGTTGGCCCACAGGCGTACCACCGTTTGCCAGCTATGGTTAAATCTGTTGAAAATGGAAGAAAATCAATTGATACTGATTTTCCTGAAGAAGATAAGTTTGAATATCTACCAAGTGCGCCAAAAATGAAACGTGCACCGTCTGCATTTTTAACCGTTCAAGAGGGATGTGATAAATTCTGTGCTTTTTGTGTAGTACCTTTTACGCGTGGTGCTGAAATGTCTCGCCCTGTTGCTCAAATTTTCAAAGAAGCAGAGGGATTGGTTGAGCGAGGTGTTCGTGATATTACTTTATTAGGGCAAAACGTAAATGCATACCACGGGCCCATGGGTGCTGCTGATGCTACTTTACCTCAGTTAATAAAAGAACTTTCAAAAATCAGTGATCTTAAACGTATCCGTTTTACCACGTCCCATCCTAATGATATGACGCAAGAGTTGATCGATGCACATGGAGAAATGGAAAAGTTGATGCCTTATCTACATCTGCCGGTTCAATCAGGATCTGATAATGTTTTAAAAGCCATGAACCGTAAACACACTGCAAAAAGCTATATGAAAATTATGGAAAAGCTACGATCTGCAAGGCCTGATATAGCCTTATCAGGAGATTTTATAGTTGGTTTCCCAGGTGAAACAGATACAGATTTTGAACAAACGCTAGAATTAGTTAGGGAGGTTAAGTATGCTCAAGCGTATTCTTTTAAATACTCTACTCGGCCTGGGACATCTGCCGCTGACATTAAGAAGCAAGTACCTGAAGAAGTAAAGTCAGAGCGATTAACCAGACTTCAAAACCTTCTATCACAACATCAAAAAGAGTTTATGGGATCAATGGTTGGGCGTATTTTGCCTGTTTTATTAGAACGCCCAGGGCGTATGGATGGCCAATTAGTGGGCCGCACTGAGTATTTGCATGGTGTTCATGCAGCCATTGATCAGGCGCAAATAGGTGACATTGTAAACTTACGAATATTAGGTGCTGATACTAATTCTTTACGTGCTGAATTCGTAAGCTTTTAAATAAAAATACATTATCACCCTATATTAAATGATATGTTGGGCTCTAGCAAAAGAGATAACTAATTTAATTAACTTTTTTTTGAAAGTGACTTGTGGGGGGCATCGCATTACTGCATCATAATTGTAATGGGTAGTTAATTGGAGAATTCAGAATTGACAATAAAGGTGATTAGTTCGGCATTAGTCCCCAATGCTGTGCCAGAGATAGTTGTAACTTTTCCTGACAATAAGTTGTTAATTGATTTTTGTGGGGAGTATGATAAAAATCTTGCCCAAATTGAAAAAGCTATACCTATTCAAATTATCAGACGTGGAAATGTGCTAACTCTGATAGGTGATGTAATAAGTGCAAAAAGTGCTCAAGATACTTTAGATAAAATGTATAAACGCTTGGAGCAGAATAAAGTACTATTAGCTGCTGATATTGATGCTATCTTGCGCTTTGGCAAAGTTATGCCTAAAATAAAAATGCAAGCAGGTGACCAAATTGAGATGTTTTCGGCAGGTGGTGCTGAAATCCGCACGCGCAAAAAAACTGTAGAGCCGCGTACTCCAACTCAAAAAAAATATATGGAGCAACTCTTTAAAAATGAACTAGTTTTTGGCCTTGGCCCGGCTGGTACTGGTAAGACTTATATGGCTGTTGCGGCAGCAGTATCTATGTTTATTGAGGGTCGGGTTGATCGTATTATTTTATCTCGTCCAGCGGTTGAAGCAGGCGAACGTTTGGGCTTTTTACCTGGTGATATGAAGGATAAAATAGACCCATATATGCAACCATTATATGATGCATTAAATGATTTTTTACCATCAAATCAGCTAGGGAAGCTGATTGAAGAAAAAAAGATTGAAATTGCTCCACTAGCATTTATGCGTGGCCGTACTTTAGCTAATGCATTTGTCGTTTTGGATGAAGCCCAAAATACAACTACTATGCAAATGAAAATGTTTTTGACGCGTATGGGTGAAGGTTCTAGAATGGCAATCACTGGTGACATAACTCAAATTGATTTGCCCCGTGGTATGCCTTCTGGCCTTGTGGAAGCAAAGTATATTTTACGAAATGTCAAGAAAATTGGGTTTGTTGAATTTGATGCTTCTGATGTTGTTCGTCATCCGATGGTTGCAAAAATTATCCGTGCATATGATGCTAATATAAAAAATGAATGATATTGCTGATATATTATTTGAAGACGATAGGTGGGAATCTGTTGGGCTACAACATCTTGCTAATAAAGCCTTTGCCACAGTTTTTTTAAATCTAGACTTGTCTCTTGATTGGGAGGTGAGCATTCTTGCTTGTGATGATATTAAGATAGCTAATTTAAACGATGAATTTAGGGAAAAATCAAAAGCAACTAATGTGCTCTCGTGGCCTAGTTATGATTTGAAGGCAAAGTTGGTTGGGGGCGTTCCTGATACACCTAATGTAAATAAACCTTATGATAATTTGCTTGGTGATATCGCAATTTCGTTTGATACATGCGAATATGAAGCGGATATGGCTCATATTACCTTAGTTGACCACACAGTTCACCTACTAGTTCATGGGTGTTTACATTTACTTGGTTATGATCATGAAAATGATGCGGATGCGCAACTCATGGAAGAATTAGAGTCGCGCTTGTTAAAAGGAATGGGTATAGCTGATCCATATGAAAATAAATAAACAGATAGGCACAATTTTGGAAAGAACCAATGGGCGATATTAACGAGGGGTCACCGACTGCAGCGCAAAGCGCGAAATCCCCCAAAAAAAATAGTAAAAGTGGATTTTTTAGGCGCTTACTCAGCGGGCCTAAAATTACACAAAAAAGCATAAAGCCCAATGCTCTATTTATTTCTGACACAGGTGTGTCCAAGTTAAAAACTTTACGTGTGGAGGACGTGGCGATTCCACGTGCAGATATAGTATGTATACCATCTGAGATGAACGTAGATGTAATGATTGAAGAATTTCGTGATAGCGGATATTCGCGTCTGCCAGTGTTTGAGGATACTTTAGATAATACAATTGGTATGATCCATTTAAAAGATTTGGCACTTAAATATATTTTTAATGGTAAGTCTAAAACATTTAATATCATTGAAATAGTACGCCCAGTACTGTTTGTACCACCATCTATGCCTTTGGATGTTTTATTGCAAAAGATGCAAACGGAACGCACACATATGGCTTTAGTTGTCGATGAATATGGTGGTGTGGATGGTCTTGCTACAATTGAAGACTTAGTAGAGCAATTGGTTGGCGATATTTCTGATGAGCATGACACTGATGATGCGGCTGCATGGATGGAAACCAAGCCTGGTGTCTATATATGTCAATCACGTGCATCTCTAAAAGAATTTGAAAAAGTTTTAGGTGTTGACCTTGCATCGGATACAGATGACGAAGAAATTGAAACTATGGGCGGTTTAGTTCTTATGATGACAGGACGAGTTCCCGTAAGGGGAGAAGTAATCTCCCACCCAGCTGGATATGATTTTGAAATCATTGAAGCTGATCCTAGAAGTATTAAAAAGCTGAGAGTTTATAAAAGACCACAAAAAAAGTAGACGTTAAAATATGTTTAAATCTAAAAACATGCATGAGATCACATGGAGAAAGTGCGGTGCATTTTTTATACTTGGTCTAATTTTAGCGTTAGCTCAGGCTCCGTTTAATCTCAGCTTTACATACGTAGTTGTCTTGCCATTTATCGGTTTATATGTGCGTGATGTAAAAAGCGCTAAGCTTGGCTTTGTGATAGGATGGTGGCTTGGTTTTGGCTATTTTGTATTAACAATTGTATGGATCGTCGAACCTTTTTTTGTAACCCCAGAAGTTACGGGTTGGATGGCACCTTTTGCATTAGCTGGTATGGCGGGTGGTTTATCTTTTTTCTGGGCTTTGGCTTTTTATGTAACAGTTTGTCTAACTATAGAGGGTGCAATGCGATTAATCTTTCTTGCACTGTGTTGGACATTATTTGAATTTTTACGAGCAAATATTTTGACAGGGTTCCCTTGGGGGCATTTAAGTTATGGTTTGATTGATTTGCCAATCATTCAACTTACAGCTTGGGTTGGTATTCATGGTCTTGGGCTTATCTTATTAATTGTATGCTTCCTTCCCGCAATACTTATTCCTCGTTTTCGACTGGGTATATTTTTATTGGGGGCAACTTTAGTTGTACTTTCTATTTTGGGTCTATGGCGATCAAGCAGTTTAATTCTGCCAAATATTAAGCAAACGATAGTTCGAGTCGTTCAACCAAATGCTGCTCAGCATTTAAAATGGCGATCAGATATGGTTGATATTTTTTATGTGCGGCAATTAGAATATACTAGTATTAAAGAAAAAGAAAAACCTGATGTGGTGATCTGGCCTGAAACTGCGCTGCCTCAACTTTTAGAGAATAGCCCACTAATTTTCCAAGAAATTGCAAAGGCAGCAGGGCCAAATACGTCTGTGATTACAGGCATCGTCAATAAGAAGAATAACAAACTAAGAAATTCACTAATAGTTATTAATCCAGCAGGAACATTAGATGCAATTTATGATAAAAAACACTTAGTACCATTTGGTGAATATATGCCTTTAGTTGATATAATGAATAAACTAGGTTTATCCAATATGGTTGGACTAGCAGGAAACTTCAAACCTGGCCAAATTTCACGCAACATAAGTGTACAAAACTTTCCTGATTTTATAGCATTGATTTGCTATGAAGCCATTTTTCCTGAGTATTCAAGCAGTAGTACAAATAGGCCAGAGTGGATCGTCCACATTACCAATGATGCTTGGTTTGGAAGCTTTTCGGGGCCATACCAGCACTTAGTTCAGGCCCGTGTTCGGGCAATTGAACAAGGCTTACCTTTAGTCCGGTCAGCCAATACTGGTATTAGTGCAATGATTGATCCATATGGACGTGTTTTAAAATCCTTAGAATTACAAACTGCTGGCTACTTTGATCATATATTACCAGCCGCGTTACCTCCAACTTTATATGCAAAAATAGGAGAGTTAGGCTGGTTGTTAATTTTCTGCTTTTTAATGTTTTTTTGTATCAAAAGTATTTTTAAGCGTTCAGAACATTGACCATGTTTTTTAATATGTTACATCAATAATTATCAATAGCTCACAACGGCTACCTGAAGTGAGTTTTAATATTTATGGAGCTCAAATATGACACGCACTAATTACCTTTTTACATCTGAATCTGTATCTGAAGGCCACCCAGATAAAATTTGTGATCAAATCTCCGACGCTGTTCTTGATGCTTTTCTGACTGAAGAAGAAATGGCTCGTGTTGCATGTGAAACATTTGCCACAACTAATCGTGTAGTGATTGGTGGTGAGGTTGGATTGGCTGATCAATCAAAATTAAAGTTAGTAAAGTCTAACGTTGAGGCAATAGTACGTGAATGTGTTCGTGACATCGGTTATGAACAAAAAGGCTTTCACTGGGAAACATTATCTATAGATAATTTATTACATGAACAGTCTGCTCATATTGCGCAGGGTGTTGATAATAAAGGAGCCGGTGACCAAGGTATCATGTTTGGTTATGCTACTGATGAAACGCCTGAATTAATGCCGGCGCCTATTCAGTACTCACATGCTATTCTTCGGAATTTAGCAGAAGCACGCCATTCAGGTGCTCTTTCTCAATTGGGCCCTGATGCAAAATCACAAATTTCTGTACGATACAAAAATGGTAAGCCTGTTGGTGTAACTTCGATTGTATTGTCTACACAACATTTAGATGAAACTTTATCATCTTCTGACGTGCGTAATCTTGTTGAACCTTATATTCGCAAAACTTTGCCAGACGATTGGATTTCGGCAGAAACTGAATGGCATGTAAACCCAACTGGTAAATTCGTAATTGGTGGCCCAGATGGTGATGCAGGATTGACTGGACGTAAAATTATTGTTGATACTTATGGAGGTGCTGCACCCCATGGTGGGGGTGCATTTTCTGGAAAAGACCCAACTAAAGTTGATCGATCAGCGGCATATGCAGCGCGTTATCTAGCTAAAAATGTAGTAGCGGCTAATCTTGCTAAACGTTGTACTATACAATTATCTTATGCAATTGGCGTGGCTAAGCCCTTATCCATTTATTGCGATACTCATGGTACAGGCCAAGTGCCAGATGAAATTATAGAAAAAGCCGTCTCTCAAGCAATGGATTTGACACCAGTAGGTATAATTGATCACCTTAAATTACGACGTCCAATTTATGCGCGTACTGCTGCTTATGGTCACTTTGGCCGTGCAGCAACTGATGATGGTGGATTTTCATGGGAAAAGATAGATTTGGTAGATACCTTGAAAAGTTCTGTTTGACCAAACTTTTTATAAAACGTTATTTAATATTGATAACTTCGGTGATTTTTATAGGATTTTGACCATGATAAAACGGGAAAAACATGTATCTGGAGCGCCACAGAGAAATTTTTATGGGCGGATAAAGGGAAAATCTCTTCAACAGGCACAAAAGCGATATCTTGTAGAAGACCTAGATGCCCTTAGCCCTTCAGGCGTGACTTGGACTGATAATCCTTCACGTGAATTGGTTAACCCTAAGGATTGGTTTGGTAATGACCGAGATATCTGGCTCGAAGTGGGTTTTGGTGGGGGTGAGCATATGGTGCACCAGGCAAGTTTAAACCCTAATGTTGGCATTGTGGGCTGTGAACCGTATATCAACGGTGTGGCTATGCTCCTTGGAAAAATTCGTTTGGCTGGAGTAAAAAATGTTGTAGTTCATCCTGGTGATGCTCGAGATATGATGGATGTATTACCTGAAAATTCAATTTCGCGCGCATTTTTACTCTACCCAGACCCGTGGCCTAAGTTACGACACCATCGGCGGAGGTTTGTTACGCGTGATCACTTGGAGCCATTAGCCTCATGTTTAAAATTAGGTGCTATTTTCCGTGTTGCCACTGACATTGAAGATTACGTTAGGCAAACTCTTGAAGAAGTACTGGCTAACGGTAATTTTGAATGGCTTGCAAATAGTGCAGATGACTGGCGCCAGCCATGGGATGACTGGATTTCAACAAGATATGAGCTCAAAGCTCTACGTGAAGATCGTACACCGCATTATCTAACTTTCAGAAAAATTTGATACTGTTTTTATATGCTTATTTAAAATTTTGTTAACATTTTTAATAGTTTTCTTGATGGACGCATAGGTTATTCTCAATTAAAACTAACACCAAGTATAGGAGAATATCTATGTCAGGCCACCTAAAACTAATCCCAATGACGTCTTGTTCAACCGGCTCTTTAAGTGGGACAGCAGTTATACCCGGTGATAAATCTGTCTCGCACCGATCTCTTATTTTGGGAGCATTATCAATTGGTGAAACAAAAATTTCAGGTCTTTTGTTAGGTCAGGACGTTTTGGGTACCGCGCGAGCTATGTCTTCTTTTGGTGCTGAAGTTACCGACCATGGCGAAGGTAATTGGACTGTAAATGGTGTTGGCGTAGGTGGATTTTCAGAACCAGAAGACGTAATCGATTGTGGTAATGCTGGTACTGGCGTGCGGCTTATTATGGGTGCAATGTCTACTAGCCCAATTAATGCAACATTTACAGGTGATGCCAGTCTCCGTTCACGGCCAATGGGTCGGATTACTGGCCCTTTAGAATTGTTTGGTGCAGAATCACATGGCCGTTCAGAAGGCTTCTTGCCGCTAACTATGGTTGGGGCAAGGGATGCTATGGGGGTTACTTATACTTCACCACATCCATCTGCTCAGATTAAGTCTGCTGTCTTACTTGCTGGTTTAAATGCTATGGGGGAAACAACACTTATAGAGCCAGAAAAAACACGTGATCATTCTGAACGAATGTTACGTGGTTTTGGTGCTAATATCGAAACTGTAAAAATTGCAGAGGGTTTTGCAATCACTTTACAGGGCCGCCCTGAATTAATAGCGCAAGACATTGCGGTGCCTTGCGACCCATCTTCAGCTGCATTTCCAATTTGTGCTGCATTAATTGTTGAAGGCTCAGAAGTTATATTACCTAATATTTGCTTAAACCCAACTCGAACTGGTTTATTTACCACTTTAATTGAAATGGGTGCTGATATTAAATTTGTAAACGAACGTGAAGAGGGTGGTGAGCCAGTAGCTGATTTGCGAGTTAAGGCTAGTGGCCTTAGTGGAATTGAGGTGCCCTCTGATAGAGCACCATCAATGATTGATGAATATCCTATTCTATCAGTTGTTGCTGCTTTTGCTTCAGGAAAAACCATTATGCGTGGTATAAGAGAATTACGTGTAAAGGAATGCGACCGTATTGATGCTATGGCGCGAGGCTTGGAAGCTATGGGTGTGAACGTAGAAGAGGGTGAAGATTATCTGATAGTACATGGTCAAGATGGTGAAGTTGAAGGTGGTGGAATTGCTCAAACGTATTTAGATCATCGAATTGCGATGTCTTTTTTGTGCATGGGGCTAGCTACTAAAAATCCAGTAACTGTGGATGATGGACATGCTATAGAAACATCTTTTCCAATTTTTAAAGAATTAATGACTAAGCTTGGAGCTAGTATTAGTTAAGGATGATGTTATGAAATTCACTGTAGCAATAGATGGTCCTGCAGCTGCTGGAAAAGGAACTATATCTAAGGCTATTGCTGTGAATTTTAAATTTGCGCATTTAGACACTGGCTTGCTATATAGGGGCGTAGGTAAAAAAGCTTTGGCTTACTCTCGCACATCATTCTATCCAGAAGTTTCCAAACAATTAGCATTAGAGCTAACTCCAGATGATTTGCTTTCAGATGATTTGCGGACAGACGAAGTTGCGCAGGCTGCTAGTAAGGTTGCTATAATTTCAGAGGTGCGCGATGTTTTATTTGATTTTCAGCGTAATTTTGCAGACCAAGAGGGTGGTACTGTTCTTGATGGAAGGGATATTGGCACTACGATCTGCCCAAATGCTGATGTGAAGCTGTTTATCACTGCAAGTGCAGAAGTGCGTGCGCTCCGCCGGTTTAAAGAATTAACTAAAAAAGGGCATAAAGTTAGTTTTCAAGATGTTTTGAATGATGTATTTGAGCGTGATACTCGTGATCGAGAACGTACTGTATCCCCATTGGTTGCTGCTGAGGACGCAATAATTATTGATACTTCAAACCTTTCGATTGAGGTTGCTATTAGTACAGCAATTCAAGCTGTAAAAGTTAAGTTCATAGTTAAATAGCTTTTCTAAATTAGAATTAGATTGAAATTGGTGACTAAGTTTACTAAGTTTAGAATGTTAGATCAATTATTGTAATTGGGAGAAAAGCTTTGAAAGTTTTAGGACTTCTTGCTTTTTTTTGTTTTTCAGCTGACCTGGTTTTCGCACAAAAACTGCGATCAGACCCGATAATGTTCAAGGACTGCTCTCGAAATGTTAATAGTATAATGATCGTTTTTGAATCAATAGGTGGCTATAAATTGGAAGCTATCAATAATAACAAACGTTTTGATTTATTGCGAAAAGGCTTAATCTTAAATGAGCTTAAAATACGAGAGTTTGATGATAAAATCAAAGAAAGCCCTGGGAATCAAGCATTGTGGAAAGCTTATGAGTTAGCTTACGCAAATTATGAGTTATCACTTGAAGCTATAAAAAAGTGGAATGTGAGTGATGATAAGTTTGAATTAAATTACAAACTTGCAATTAAAAATTTTCAGAGTTTACGTATGAAGACTTCAAAGAGCTGCAACGGCAGTTGGGAGTTAGGTATTATACGTAAATATTGTAATAAAGCTTCAGTTAAACATAAGGAATTTTGTAAGCAATTTACAAGTTAAGTTAGTAAATATGGCTAATTAATTTAATTTATTATTTTATGAATGTTTAATCAAAAAATAAATACCTTAGTTCCTTGTCTCTTTACCTCAGCATGCTTTTCCCTTATATGAGCAACTAATCGCGTAAAGCGTAGGTGAAAAATTCACCAATTGGAAAAGCAGGGCTGGAAATAT
>CAJWNQ010000032.1 GCA_913043905.1 uncultured Paracoccaceae bacterium
GGCGCATTAATGCTGTCTTAAATGGAGGTAAATGTAATATTGGCCTAGAATCAACGATTATAATGCCAAAAGATGGTAAATGTTATATTTTACGCTCTGGAGGGATTCCGGTTAATGATATTGAGGTTTTAATTGGCAGCAAAGCTTTGTCACAACAAGATCCTTTATCACCAAAATCTCCTGGACAATTAACTTCACATTATGCACCAAAAGCTCAACTACGAATAAATGTAAATACTGCCCTTGAAGATGAATATATGATAGGTTTTGGCGATATAACTGGTCAAATAAATTTATCCTCATGTGCAGATTTAGTAGAAGCAGCATCCAATCTTTTTGCTTATTTACATATGGCTGACGAAGACGCCGCAACCCTTAGAAAAACGAAAATTGCTGTAGCACCAATCCCAATGAATGGTCTTGGTGCGGCAATAAATGATCGCCTCCTACGAGCAAGTACTCCTAATGTTTAGGCACTTCCACCTTTAGAAGATAACATTCTGGGGTCAATACCAATATTCTTTAGTGCCGCATTCCATTTTTGATCATCATCCATAGAAAACAAAAAATCTTCTGGCGTCTCACTAATTAACCAGCCATTAGCCTGAATCTCATTTTCTAATTGTCCCGGCCCCCACCCTGAGTAACCTAATGCCAACAAACTTTTTATTGGCCCATCACCTTGTGAAATATCTTCTAATATTTCCAAAGACGCAGTCATACTTATGTCTTCTGTTACATTTAGTGTAGCATCTTTGGCTTGATAGTCACGACTGTGTAAGACAAACCCACGGCCATATTCAACTGGACCACCTATGTGAATATTTTTTAAAGAGATTGGGTTTTTCGGTGTGAAGGAGAGCTGTTTTAACAAGTCATTTAAATCTAAATCTGTTGAAGGTTTGTTAATAATCAACCCCATTGCACCATCTTCAGAATGCGAACACATATAAATAACCGATTTATCAAAATTATGATCAGCCATGCCAGGCATCGCAATCAAAAGTTTACCATCAAGGTTAGTTTCTTTTTCCATCATTTAAATTTGTCCTTAAGAGCCTATAAAGGCAATAGCTTTAGTTTAAATAATACACATCTCGCTCAATTGTGACTTTCAATTACTGCAATAATGCCTATTTTCATATAAATGAAACACGTGATTATCCTTCTAACTTTAATAATTAGCATTTCAGCTAGCTGTGCGTCTGCCCAATCACCTATAACGGGGCTTCATTCAGTTGAAGTTATACGTGGTTGGCGCCAAACGGATGGTACTCATATGGCTGCGGTTCATATTAAAATGGAGAAAGGATGGAAGACTTATTGGCGCGTTGCAGGTGGAGGTGGCATCCCCCCTCAATTTGATTGGAAAAAGTCTACAAACATTCGCACTGCCATACCCAAGTGGCCAGCTCCATATGTTTATGACGATTATGGACGGCAAACAATTGGCTTTAAAGATGAACTTTTATTGCCTATTTTATTACATCCTATAGATCCAGGTAAGCCCATGAAAATAGACGGGACAATAGATTTTGGTATATGCAAGGATGTATGTGTGCCTGTTCGTTCAGCACTCCAAGCTGATTTGCCGTTAAGAACTTCAATTGGTAAGAAAAAAATAATATTAGCTTTAAAACGCCAGGCCAGTAAAGGTGCAAGATCAGCTATAAATATTATAAAATGCAACTTCACACCAATTAAGGGTGGATTTAAGATTTCAGTTAAGCTTGCACACTCTGATAATTTCAGCAGAAAATCTATTGGTATCATGGAATATCCAGCAGGCATGAATAGCTGGATGAACCAAGAAGCTAGCATTGTATCTGGGAAAAACCTCACAATACAATCTACATTATATTCAAAAGACACAACCTTCATTGATCGAAGCAATTTAAACACTACAATTTTAACAAATAATCAGGCTATCAAATTTACTGGATGTAGTCCTTAACCACGCTTTCGCCCTATTAAGAAAAAAGCCAAATATGCCATCACAATAACTACACATAACCCAATCAAAAATGTCATCACGGACCCTATTAATGCAGGTGCATCACTGCCCATGACATAATTAACCAGTGGAGGAGATTTCATAGTAAGTGCCAATGGCACTAGTGTAAGGCCAAGAATAGCAAAAACACCTATAGTAGCAGATATTAAAGCAGTTTGTGCTTTGTAAGGTACACGCCCCCCAAAAAGGCCACGCCTTAATGATGCAAATAGCCTACCAAAATCTTTTTGCATCATTACCATTGAAGGGACAATTAAGAGAACCAAAAACATACCAAAACCTAAACCAAATGATAATGTTATAATAGTGGGCTTTAGAAACTGCGCGGCGGCTGATTCTTCAAATAATAATGGTGCTAACCCTAGTACAGTAGTTAATGTAGTTAATAAAACAGGCCTAAATCGATCACAGCAAGCATCAACTATCCCAGGTACTAAGCCACGCCTTTCTGAATATTCATCAATTGTTGTCACTAGAACAATCGAGTCATTAATTATGATTCCACTCATTCCTATCATTCCAACTATACTAAACATAGATAATGGAACCTCCATTACCCAATGGCCAAATATCATACCAATTGCTCCAAAGGGAATAACAGACATAACTACCATTGGACGCATCCAACTTGAAAAAATCCAAGTTAACGCAAGATATATACCTAACAAACAGAGCATATAACCGACTATTGCATCAGAGAAAAATTCTTTTTCTTGCTCAGCAAGTCCTGACAATCTAAACTCTACGCCAAAATCTTTTGCAATATTTGGGAGTATATCACTCTCCAAAAGATTCACAATTTCTTCTGCTCGCTTTGGATCATCTTCAGGAATGACACCCGTAACAGAAGTAAGTCTTAATCCGTTTTCACGCAATATTTCTGCGAACCCCACGGTTCTATCTACCGTTACGATATCTACTAATGGTACAAAAATACCTGCTTTAGATAATAATCGAGTACGATCTAAAAAATCAGCTGAAATTTCTGCTTCAGGAAACCCAACAATTACTTTAGATGTTCGTGTTCCAATTGGGAAACTTGCGGCTTCAATACCATTTAATCTATTGCGCAATTCACGACCGATATTATCAATTGTAAATCCAAGTGCATGACCTTGTGGAGTTAACTCTAAAATTAATTCTTCTTTTCCATATGGCAAATCATCTTCAACAGATGTCACTTCTGGAAATCTCAGGGAAATATCTATTTTTAATTTTTCCGCTGCCGCTTTTAGAACATAGCTATCTGTACTAATCAGCTGTACATCAAGACTATCTCCCCCAGGCCCAGAACCCCATCCACGAAAACTAATTGTTTCTAATAATGGATGTTTTTGTATCGCATCTTGCAACTCACCAATAAAAGCAAAATATGAGTATGGCCGTGCATCTGCATCTAGTAACTCAATAGCAATTGACCCTTTAAGATCATTATCTTTATTTGCAATGCCTGATATTCCACGCCCAGTATTTCCACCAACCTCAGTCATTGAAAAGGTAACTGGACTTGTACCATATTTTTCTTCAAATACTTTTGCAGTATTATTTACAGCGCGTTGTAATTCTTCAACCATAAACTTGGTATCAGATCTAGTTGCACCATCTAACATTGCTATATTGCCTGATATTGATCCACGCTCCGGTGCATTAAAAAAGCGAAAATTCACCTGACCAGAAGTAAACAAAGCGACATTCAACATTAGAAGAAGAACTGCTCCAGCAAATACAGGATATCTAAAGATTAATACAAATTTAATTATTTTACGGAAGACAGTTTGTTTAAACCAAGTGAACCCACGATTAAAATGATAGCTTGGTATATCGTACCACTTAACAGTTCCATTTACTGTTAATGAGTGGCTCATGTGGTTTGGTAGAATTAAAAAGCACTCAATTAATGAAGCCATTAAAACTGCAATTACTGTAAACGGAATATCTGATATTAAACTTCCAAATCGGCCCCCTATTAGAGTTAACCCCCAAAAAGCTAATATTGTTGTAATTGTAGCTGCAAAAACAGGGGACGCCATTCTAGTTGCTGCATTTTCAGCAGCTTCAACTGGACTTTCACCCATTGTCCTTGCACGAAAATCTGCGTGTTCACCCACAACGATTGCATCATCTACCACAATTCCTAGTGTAATTATTAGGCCAAAAAGTGATATCAAATTTAACGTTAAGCCCGCTGCATACATTATTGCGATTGCAGCAAACATTGCTGCAGGAATGCCTGCAGCAACCCAAAAAGCGGTTCGTGCAGACAAAAACAAAAACAGCAATCCAACAACTAATCCTAAACCCATTAACCCATTCTGTATCAATATACTTAATCGATCTTGTATTGCCTGTGCTCGGGTTCGGATTAAATCAATTTTTACATCTTTTGGTAGTGAAAGCTCCATTTCATCTGCAACATTTTGAACAATAGATTGAATACCGATTGCATCACCTTGATCTGAACGGTCAACTCGAACAGATACTGCAGGATTATCAGCAACATAATATGAACGCTTTGCATCTGTGCTAGAAACTAAAATATTAGCAACATCACCAACTAGTAATTTTGATCCATCTGCCTTTGATCTAATGATGATATTTTCAATTTCTTCAGCACTTTTTTTTGCTACACCTGTTCGAACTCGTGCTGTTCCTCCAGCTACATTACCCGCTGGGTCAGCTTCTGATTCCTGGTTTATTGCATTGGCAATATCCAATAAAGACACTTTATTTTGGATAAGACTTGCTTCGCTAACATCAACAGAAATTTCGGGCGCTGATACCCCACGTATTGTTACACGTGTTACTCCTTTAGCAAATAGTCGTACAGTTAATTCATCAGCAAATCGAGATAGTTGATCAGCAGAGACAGGGCCAGATATGACTACATCAGTGACACGATCACGCCATGCACCTCTTCTTACATTGGGGGCATCAGCACCAGAGGGCAGCCCAATTACTGCATCTACTGCAACTTTAACATCAGCAGCAGCTCGTGCCATGTCCCATCCAGGTTGAAAGTTTAAGCGTATTACAGCACGCCCCTCGCTTGCTGTTGATGCAGTACTCTCAATACCTTCAACAGATAATAATGCTGGCTCAAGAAGTGCCACAATCCCATCGTCTACATCTTCAGGACCAGCACCATCCCAGCGCATAGATACAGTTACATTATCAATAACCACATCTGGGAAAAATTGTGATCTTATCTGCGTAGAGGCTGTTACGCCTAATACCAGCATCACTATTAATATGAGGTTGGCAGCAGTACCGTGCCTGGTAAAATAACTAAGTATTCCATTTGCAGATGATGGTAGTAACCGTATGTTCATAACTTATGGGCCCATTCTTTCAGTGATGCGATCATACATGCTTTTTGGAATAGTTCCTGAAGTAATTTTATCTATTATACGTTTTTTTACACCATCAGGCATTCTTCCTTTTTTGATGTGAGCAAGCATTTTTTTTTGTTGCTCAGCAGTAAGAACAATACCTTTAGGTGCAATTGGTATTTTTATTGCACCTTCAAATTTTGGCTCAATAAGTATACCTTCACCAAGTTGAGGGGTGCGTTGTTTAACAATATTTAATCCAGTTAGTTTACCAGACTGGATAATAATATTATTACCTTGTTTTCGTAATATCTTAACATTTACTGCACGTAACCTATTCTCATCTCCAACAACCAAAACCTCACCTTTTGAACTAGCCGCCGTTGAAGGTATTAAACTTACATTTTGCAATTCTGGTTCTTTTAATTTTACTGTTACAAAATCACCAACTCTTACAGCAGCTGCATTTTCACCAACAAGACGAGCAAAAATCTCACGTCCAGTCATGCCCTCACCAACAGCGGCGCTAGAGCGTTCAATTATTGCAGGTATTAAAGTGTTCAAGCCAGTAAAGTATACATTTACCGCAACCGCCTTTATTCCACCTTTAGCACTAGCTAAGTTAGCAAATTGCGCTGATGAAATGCGGAAGGATACTTCCAGAGCATTTGGGTCAATTAGTTCCCCCAATCGCTCATTAGCATTTACTAAACCACCCAAAACGCCTGTTACATTATTAAGAACTCCATTAAATTTAGCAGTAACAGATATATCACTCAACTTTCGCTGTACTTCCACTAAATTAATTTTGCTCCTCACAAGCCCACTTTTTGCTCGGTTAATTCGCGCCATAGAATTTGCTACAGCTTGTCGTTTACCTAATGATGATATTTCGGCGTTTGAAGCTGACAGCTCTGCTGTTTCTAAAGCAGATTCAGTTCCTACTCCTCTATCAAGTAGTGACTTCTGCCGTTTAGCTGCCTGGATGCGTAATGCAAATTGACGCTCTGAAGCTCTTAATTCATCATTTGATAAAATTAAAGCATCACGCGCCTCTAATAATTCCGCTTTAGCTTCACTGACTGTAGCATTAGCCAACTGAACATCTGCACTTAGGCTAGATGGATCAGTTGCAAATAACAATTCACCCTTTGAAACAGTGCCCCCTTTACGAAAGTTTTCTGACATCTGCACTAGTGCACCACCTGAAGAGGTGCGTAATTCCAGGGTACGTCCAGAGATTATTTCACCAAATACAATTAGTTCTGGCTTAATTGTTGCAACTTCGATTGGCAAAACAAAAACAGTAAAACTACGTTCACGTTCTCCACGAGATCTATTGTTACGTGTATCTCGCTCATTTTGAGCATTCTTAAATATATAAACTGCGGATATTAGCAAACCTGCAGTTAATACGGTCAGGAATAATCCAAAAAGACTACGATTAAAAAAACGCATTTTTATTTCTTTCTTATACTATAAGAGTGTTACTGTAATTAATCTGCGAGTGTTTAGCATTACATTTCTAAATAACAAATTTATCTACTGATTATCTTCAAATAAAGTCCAAAATAAAATATTTTTTTAATATATTATTTACGCCTTTGTCCCTCATCAAGACGAGGCATTATTTCTACAAAATTACATGGTTTATGCCTGTAATCTAATTGATATTTTAAAATTTCATCCCACCCATCTTTGCATGCTCCCGGGCTTCCAGGGAAAGCAAAAAGATATGTGCCCAGCGCAACTCCAGCGCAAGCTCTTGATTGTACCGCTGACGTATTAATTTTTTTCATCGATATAATCGTAAACATGGTGCTAAATGCATCAATCTCTTTTTCATAGACATCTCGATGCGCTTCAACGGATACATCACGTCCAGTTAGTCCAGTGCCACCTGTTGAAATCACCACATCTATGTCGTTACGATTACACCATTCTGTTAATTTATTAGAAATTAGGATGCGATCATCTATTACAATTTTTCGATCTACTAAAATATGTCCAGAGCTTAAAATACGTTCAGCTAAAACATCACCAGATCGATCATCTTTTAATGTACGAGTATCTGAGACAGTTAGCACAGCAATACGAACTGGTATAAATTGGTTTCCATTCATGATGACA
The DNA here is from genome assembly GCA_913043905.1 of uncultured Paracoccaceae bacterium. Classification (GTDB taxonomy): domain Bacteria; phylum Pseudomonadota; class Alphaproteobacteria; order Rhodobacterales; family Rhodobacteraceae; genus Amylibacter. The sequence goes on from CAJWNQ010000032.1 coordinate 7,474, forward strand.
TCCGCGACTTTAAAGTTAATAAGTCATCCCAAGCATCTCGCTTCCGAATTGGATCTCGGATTAATGCACGGGGATGTAACATTGGCAAAACTGGCTTTCCGAAACCATCCGCCCATTGCCCGCGAAAGCGATTTATTCCGACTTTATTTAATACAGCAGAGCATGCAACATTTCCCATCAATACCACAAAATCTGGATTAACTAATTCTACATGCCGTTTAAGAAAAGGTAACATCATTGCAATTTCTTCTGCATTAGGATCACGGCTTTGGGGCGGCCGCCAAGGCATTACTTTAGATATGTGGATTGCTTCATCGCGTTTGGTTGTGTTTCTAGAAAGCCCAATAGCCTGAAACATTTTATCTATTAATATTCCCTCTGTGCCAACAAATGGCTTTCCCTCTATATCTTCTTCTCGCGTTGGAGCTTCTGCAATCACCATTACACGAGCTTTATCGGGCCCATCGGAAAATACTAAATTGCGGGCGCCTTTTTTTAACGCACACAAATCGAATAAACCCATAGCATCACGAAGTGATGTGAGGTCATTACATTTTGCAGCTAAAACTTCAGCTAAATCATTGGCTGCCTCTTTAGCTGGAAAAAAATTAGGAACCGTTTTAACTGGAATAATATTAGAGCTAGCAGTAATTTTCAATTTTGGCTTGATTGTTTGCTCTTCATAACGATTAATAGGAACATCACAAATTGCTTCAGTAACCCCAATCTCCAGCTGCCACTCAAGTGCAGACTTTGTCACATAATAATCATATGCTTGGCTCATAAGAAACTCCTTTTATATATGATATTAGGCTAGGGAACATTCGTAAACCTCTTGCTTGAAAATTTTCTCCTGATATAAGATCAAAAATCAGCACGGGATCAAAGCATATGGTATTTTCACCCAAGCATTTGTTAGGTATTGAATATCTATCACCAACTGACATCAGCACTATTCTTAATTTAGCTGAAACTTATGTGCATTTAAACCGCAAAGAACAAAAGCAAGGCGGGACACTATCAGGCATGACGCAAATCAATATGTTTTTTGAAAATTCAACCAGAACTTTAGCCTCATTTGAATTAGCTGGAAAACGATTAGGCGCCGATGTAATGAGCCTTGCAGTAGGGGCATCCTCAATAAAAAAAGGGGAAACATTAATTGATACAGCAATGACATTGAACGCAATGAACCCAGATCTTCTCGTTGTTCGCCATCCACAATCTGGAGCAGTCGACTTACTAGCAGAAAAGGTGAATTGTGCTGTTTTAAATGCAGGTGATGGCCGTCATGAACACCCCACACAAGCTTTATTAGATGCTTTAACAATTCGTCGCGCAAAGGGTCGCTTACATAGATTAAATATTGCCATTTGTGGTGATATTTCCCATAGCCGCGTGGCACGATCAAACATATTTCTTTTAAACAAAATGGAAAACCGCATTCGTCTAATTGGACCTCAAACTTTAATGCCCAGCGGTATTAATAAATTTGGTGTTGAAGTTTATGAAGATATGAACGAAGGCTTAAAAGACGTTGATGTCGTGATGATGTTGCGGCTTCAAAGCGAACGAATGGATGGTGCATTTATTCCATCAAAGAGAGAATATTATTACCGTTGGGGTTTGACCGCTGAAAAGCTCGCAAAAGCAAAGAAAGACGCAATTGTCATGCATCCTGGCCCAATGAACCGCGGCGTTGAGATTGATGGTGATATAGCTGATGATATCAACCGATCAGTAATACAAGAGCAGGTTGAAATGGGCGTAGCCGTCCGCATGGCTGCGATGGACTTACTTGCACAAGGACTACGAACACATCGCACAAAATCAGCAAGCATCTGAGCGGTAAATAATATCCTGCTTTATTTAAAGGGATCTGTCATGAGCGACTATAAAGACCAAGCCGATAAATTCATCGAAGAGGTGACAATCATGCAGCCATCTCGAGAGTGGCCTCCAATTTTATTAGATGACGAAATCATCAAATTTGAAGGTTCTTTTGATAGTTCAACTTGGATTCGCAAGAATGTTACATTTAGCGTAATAGCATTTTTTGTGATAGTAGTCATAACCAACGCATTAAATCAGCCCATTAAGCCTGAAGGTATTGGCTTCATAGTTATTCTATCTTTTATAGGCGCTGCCATAACATTCGTAATGTATCGTAATCAACGCTGGTTAATAACTAACAGGGCCATATATGTTAAAAAAGGTAGGCCTATGCTGATTTCATCAGCACGAAAAATTGTTGGCTTTGGCTCAACCATACGATTGATAGGAGGATGGGGTGTTGGTATGACATTGCTAGGTGTAGAAAATGCATCTGAAATTCGCCTTACCTTACAAGGGAGGACACCATGAAGTCTCTTTTGATCAATGCCAGAATTATTAATCCAGAAGCAGGTACAGATACTTTAGGTTCGATCTTGATAGAAAATGGTAAAATAAGTGGAATCTATACAGATAATCAAAATTTTGATTTCAAGATTCAAACAACCATAGATTGTGATGGCAAGTGTCTGGCACCAGGCATAATAGATATTGGTGTAAAAATAGGTGAACCTGGCGAACGTCATAAGGAAAGCTTTAGGTCTGCAGGTGCTGCAGCAGCTTGTGGAGGGGTAACTACTATGGTTATTCGCCCTGACACTGAACCTACAGTAGATAGCCCTGAAATTTTAGAATTCGTATTTCGTCGTGCGGTAAGCGATAGTATAGTAAATGTATTACCTATGGCAGCCTTAACTAAAGGCCGAAATGGGACAGAAATGGCTGAAATAGGCTTCTTAAAAGATGCTGGAGCAGTTGCCTTCACAGATTGTGATCATGTAGTCACAGACAACAAAGTTTTCACAAGATGCCTTACATATGCCAAAGGTTTGAATGCCTTAATCATCACTCACCCCCAAGAGCCCATGCTTTCCAATGGTGCTTGCGCAACAAGTGGGGCCTTAGCAACAAAACTAGGGCTGCCTTCAGTATCCCCATATGCAGAACTTATGCAGCTTCAACGTGACTTGGCACTTGTTGAAATGACAGGCGCAAGAGTACACTTTGATCAGCTCTCCTGTGCCGCAGGCTTAAATACTTTAGCAAGGGCTAAAGGTAAGGGCTTATCTGTTAGTGCAGGCACTTCAATTCATCACTTAACACTTAATGAACAAGACATTGAAGGTTATCCAACATTTTTTAAAATTAAACCACCACTTCGTAGTGAAGATGACAGAATCGCATTAATTGATGCTGTCGCATCTGGAATAATAGATATTATAAGTTCAATGCATACCCCACAAGATGAAGAAAGCAAAAGATTGCCATTTGAGGCAGCCGCCTCAGGTGCTGTAGGGTTAGAAACTTTGCTACCGGCAGCAATGCAACTAGTACATGGTGAATATATGGACTTGCCAACACTATGGCGTGCTCTATCCCTTAACCCCGCTAAATTATTAGGCTTAAATGTTGGCCGAATAGAAATTGGTGCCCCTGCGGATCTTGTGTTATTTGACCCAGACAAACCATTTATTTTAGATCGCTCCAAACTTCTCTCTAAATCAAAAAATACGCCATATGATGGGCGAACAATGCAAGGTAAAGTAATACGTACCTTTATCGCAGGTGAAGAGGTTTACCGCCAATGATCCCAGCTTTTGAACTAAGCGTTTTAAATGTTATATCAGTAGCTATCACTTCTTATTTGATTGGCTCTGTGCCTTTTGGTTTGATACTTGCAAAGCTAATGGGTCTTGGCAATTTACGAGATATAGGATCTGGAAACATAGGGGCAACAAATGTCTTACGCACCGGCAATAAATTAGCTGCAATTTTAACTTTAGCATTTGATTTAGGTAAAGGTGCCTTAGCAGTATTAACAGCAAGTCTATTCTGTGGTGAAGCTGCGGCTCAAATAGCAGGTTTAGCTTCTTTTTTAGGGCATTGTTTCCCTGTTTGGTTAAAATTTAAAGGTGGTAAAGGTGTAGCAACTTTTATTGGAATTTTATTAGCATTGTCTTGGCCTGCAGGCATACTTATATGTTTAACTTGGCTCTCAACAGCATTCATAAGTCGGATTTCATCCCTGTCTGCTTTAATATCTAGTGCAACATCAATTTTTTGGATTTGGTTTCTAGACAAGCCAGACGCAGTATTCGTTATTACTATTCTAACCATATTCATTTGGTTGCGGCATAAAAATAATATTTTACGCATCATTGCAGGTAAAGAAACTAAAATTAACAAATAATCTAGTTTAGAGTTTTTAGACTTTTAATATTAGTAGCTAAAATCAGAATAAATTTGTTTAATATTACCATCCCATTCACCATGATATTTTTCTAAAAGTTCATCTGCAGGTGTCACGCCGGTATCAACACTTTCCTGCAGTGCATTTAAGAAGTGGGCTTCATCAGGAATTATACCACCAGCACCCGAGCGAGCACGCTTCATCAAGCCCACTTGGGATAGCTTTAAAACTTCTGATGCCAGTTCAATCATTTTAATGTCACCAATAGTAGCCTGCAAACCATCAACCGATGCCTTAATGCGCATTTCCTCACGTATTTCTAGATCCCAATTCTTACACAAATCCCATGCCGCATCTAATGTAGATGTATCATACATCAAGCCCACCCAAAAAGCGGGTAATGCACAGATGCGCCGCCAAGGGCCACCATCTGCTCCGCGCATTTCCATAAACTGTTTAATGCGAGCTTCAGGAAAACATGTAGTTAGATGATCTGCCCAATCAGACATCGTTGGCATTTCACCCGGCAATGCTGGCAATTTTCCATCTAAAAAATCTCGGAACGATTGCCCGAGCGCATTAATATATTTTCCATTTCTATAAACAAAATACATTGGAACATCTAAAGCATAATCAACATAACGTTGGAACCCCATACCATCTTCAAAGAAAAACGGTAATGTGCCTGTACGGTCAGCATCTAAATCACGCCAAATTCGTGATCTCCAAGATTTATGGTTATTTATTTTACCTTCAAAAAATGGGGAATTCGCAAATAGAGCTGTGGCGACAGGTTGTAATGCTAGTGCAACCCGCATTTTTTTAACCATATCAGATTCTGATCCAAAATCTAAATTTACCTGAACTGTACAAGTCCTATACATCATTTGCTTTCCATGAGTCCCAACTCTACCCATGTAATCTGTCATAAGGCGATACCTTCCCTTAGGCATCATATCCATCTCTTCATGCCCCCAAAGGGGTGCTGCACCCAACCCAATAAAGCCTGCACCTATGACATCAGCAACCTTCTTAACCTCAAGCAAATGCACATTTACTTCATCACAAGTTTCATGAATTGTTTCAAGTGGAGCTCCAGAAAGTTCTAATTGACCACCAGGCTCTAATGATACATTTGCGCCATTTTTTTCCAATCCAATAATGTTCCCCTGTTCCATAACAGGTGACCAATCAAACGTATCACGAAGACCCTCAAGCATGGTTTTAATTGAAACTTTTCCCTCATAGGGCAAAGGTTTCAGTGTATCCTTATTGTAGCCAAACTTTTCATGCTCAGTGCCAATACGCCAATCTATTTTTGGTTTACATCCAAGTTCTAAATATTCAGCTAACTGGTGTATATTTTCAATCAGACCACCACCACTTTGGGGAATAGACATGGGCATGTTCCTTTTCTAAATTAAATGGACATAATCAAAAGCTACAGTGCTGCGCAAGGAAACAGGCTGTTTATTTTAAATTTTTAGCCATACCGTGAAGGTGGCAGGACCATTAGATCCCATTGCTAATGATATTTGTTCAAACGATACTCCATTTAATGATGATACTGCATCAAATAGATCTTTATTTCCTGCAACCGTGTTTGGAATGCGTATAACAGATCCAAATAGATCACGAATAATCCAAAAAATAGTTCTATTAGTTTGCTTATCAATGCTTGTTTCAATTACAATAGAGGTTAAGTCATTAAATGAAATTGACCAGCTTTGTCCTAAATTAAAATATGTAATCTGACGCTCATCAACTTGAACAAAACCTGACTTTTCATTTGCATCAACTGATACGCTTGCTCGCCGTAATGCAACAAAAAACAATATTAAAAATATAATAGTAATAAGCCCATAAACCAATGGGAGAATTAAACCCATTGCTTGTACAGTTAAATAACAAAACAGAACAGCACCAACTAATATTATAATCGCTTCCAACCAATGCGAAAAGAACTTAATAACAGATGGCCTTACGATATTCACTTCCAGTCTCCTAACTCATTTTGCCAAACAGCCAAAGCCGCTACCACAGCTGTGTCAGCTCGAAGAATGCGAGGGCCAAGACTTATTGAACTTACAAAACTTAATGACTTCAGTCGTTCAGCTTCAAAATCACTAAAGCCACCTTCAGGACCAATTAAAATAGCCCATTTATCATTTTTTAGATTACTTAAATCTATAACAGTTTTACCCACCAGTTTTTCGTCACAAAATAATAATAAGCGATCTGTTGGCCAGCTATCCAGTACGACACTAAGCTTTGACAATTCATCGACAGGAGGTACAAAAGTTCCACCACACTGCTCAGCAGCTTCTACAGCATGAGCTTGTAATCGAGATTGCCGTGTCCGATCAGAATTAGTGTAATCTGTAATTATTGGGCAAATTCGTGACACACCCATTTCAGTTGCTTTTTCTACAATAAAGTCTGTGCGAGCTTTTTTAATTGGAGCAAATAATAACCATAAATCTGGTGGGTTTAATTGCTCCATTGACTGTGTTTTCACAATCAAAATACCTTTACGCTTGGTTGCTTCAAATACCTCTGCTTGCCATTCACCATCCTTACTATTGAATAAAGATATAAACGCTCCAACATTTAATCTCATTACATTAAACAAATAGTTTGCTTGATCACGATCAAGTAATATTGATTGCCCTGCACCCAACGGTACGTTTACAAAGAGTCTAATTTTAGCACGTACATTCATAGGGCAACAATATGTCTGAAAAAAGACAAATACCAGATCAAATAGGACGCGTAGCGGATGCAGTTAATAAAAATTGGGTAGATAAGTTTGCACCTATTTTTTCACGCCCATATTTACGCCTATCACGCATTGACCGTCCAGCAGGCACGTGGCTATTATTAATACCGTGTTTGTGGTCCCTAAGTTTAGCAATATTATCAAAAGGTGACTTTAACAGCAATGATGTCTGGGCTGCCGTATTAATGGCCGTTGGTGCTTTTTTAATGCGTGGAGCAGGTTGCACATGGAATGACATTACAGACCAAAAAATTGATGCAAAAGTTACTAGGACTAAGTCACGTCCAATTCCGTCTGGTCAAATCTCATCTAAAAGAGCATTTTTTTGGATGCTTTTTCAACTTTTAGCGGCAGCTTCAGTATTATTTACATTTAATTCACTAGCTATCACGCTCGGATTAGTAGCTTTAATTCCAGTTGCAATTTACCCTTTTGCAAAACGTTTTACTTGGTGGCCTCAAATGTTTTTAGGTATAGCTTTTAATTGGGGCGCTCTAATGGGTTGGGTTATTCACACTGGGTCTTTAGCTTTATCACCAATCTTATTATATTTGGCTGGTATCACATGGACCTTATTTTATGATACAATATACGCACATCAAGATAAAGAAGATGATGCAGTGATTGGTGTAAAATCTACGGCTCGCCTATTTCACAAAGATACAAAAAAATGGTTGTGTTGTTTTTTAATTTCTTCAGTTTTATTTATGTTAACTGCACTTTTTAGTGCCATTAATCACAACAATAACATAATTTCCATTGTAATTTCTGTTCTGGGAATTTTAGGATTTGGAACACACTTATTGTGGCAACTTGTTAAACTAGATATTAATAACGCGGAAAATTGCCTACGCATGTTTCGCTTAAATCGTGAGGCTGGACTTCTACCAATTACAGGGTTTACTTGCGCTATCATTTTGCAATTTATAGTTTTAACAAACTTGAACCAGTAATTTACTTAGAGTAAACCCTATAAACATAGTCTAATTGGGCGCCCACATGCATCGAACAGCACTTTTATTTGGATTAATTTGTTTTATTTTGGCTGCTGCTGGATCCTATTTCAGTGCCATTCAAGCTGTTAATACATTCCAAGAAAGTACTGAAAAAAAACTTCGCCATGCAGTGTTTTTATCTGGTGAAGAATGGGGCAGTATTCGTGCTAACGGTTTACGATTACATCTAACTGGCCTTGCACCAAATGAAGCAGCCCGGTTCAAATTGTTAAAGTCATTAGGTAGATTTGTTGAGCCTACTCGCATCCGAGACGAAATTACAATTTTAGAAGCAGAAAACATCAAACCACCAAAGTTCTCTTTAGAAGCATTGCGAAATGAAGATCGTATTTCTTTAATTGGGTTAATTCCAAAAAATTCAGGCCGAACCAATATTTTAAACTCTATATCAGGCATCTCAAAAAGGATTAAAATTACTGATATGTTGGAAGAAGTTGACTATCCTATGCCTGCAGCCTGGAAAAAAACACTTGCATTTGGTTTGGATAGCTTATCGCGCTTACAGCGTTCAAAAATTAGCATAACTGGAAACTCAGTTATAGTTTCTGCCATAACAGAATCTCAAAAGGAGCGCGCACAACTTGAGCGAGAACTGCTAAAAAACCAACCCGTGGGTGTTCAGCTTGAAATGAATATTACAGCACCACGTCCTGTTATTTCTCCTTTTACTGTTCGTTTTAGTTTGGAAGACGACTTAGCAAGCTTAGATGGATGTTCAGCGGATACAGAAAACACAAAATCTAAGATTATTAGAGCCGCTAAAGAAGCAGGCATGGTCCAACACGGTATCTGTAACATTGGCCTTGGAGTTCCAACACCTGATTGGGCAGAAGCAGTTGAAATGTCTATTTCTGCAATTGCCAAATTGGGTGGAGGATCATTAACGTTTACAGATTCTGATATTTCTTTAATAGCATCACAAAAAACTTCACAAAAAATATTTGATACTGTGATTGGTGAACTGGAAAACAGCTTACCGGGTTTATTTTCTCTTTCTGCATTTTTACCACCCAAACCAACAATAGACGGTCAAACTGGCGAGGTTATAATACCAGACTTTACAGCCACAATAAGCCCTGAAGGCTCAGTACAGCTGCGTGGCCTCCTACCATCAAACATAGTAAAAGATGCCATTGAAGCTTTTGCCAAATCTTTATTCGGTAATGACGCTGTATATGTTCAAACTCGCTTAGATAGTAAATTGCCAAATGGTTGGCCAATTCGTGTGCTTGGAGGCTTAGAAGCTTTAGCTCAATTAAATCATGGCGTCCTTATTGTAAAACCAAGTGAAATTGAAATACGCGGCGTTTCTGGCAATAAATCTGCAGCAGGTGAGATCTCACGAATTTTATCAATACGGGTAGGTTCAAAAGAAATTTTTAAGATTAAAGCTAGCTATAATAAAAAGTTTGCGCCCCAATTACAGATAGATTTACCCAAAACCTGCGGGCAAGAAATTAATATAGTCTTATCTAATTCAAATATTCAATTTGATCCAGGTAAAGTAATAATTAAAGAAAGCAGTGAGTTAGCAATATCATCAATAGCTAATATATTGCGAACATGTCCAAAAGCTAAATTTGAAATCCAAGGTCATACTGATAGCTCTGGTTCAGAAGAGCTTAACAAAAATCTAAGCCAATCGCGCGCTGAAGCTGTATTATTTGAATTGTTAAATCGGCGAGTTCTTACTTCTGGGATAATAGCCAAAGGATACGGATCAATTAATCCAATTGCAGATAATAGCACTGATAAAGGGCGAGAAACAAATCGCCGAATAGAATTCAAACTGATAGAAAAACTTAAAACGAATTCTGGAGATCAGGCTTCATAGACTTTTAATTCGGGTGATTGCAGAGGAAACTACAACAATGAATAGTGATGAACTAATTGGCGTACTTGCGCTAGCTTTTTTTCTTAGTTTTATTTTAGGTTGGGTCCTTCGTTGGGGCTATAGTGGATTTAATAAGATTAACTCATCTGACATGGATGAAATTGATGACCTAATAAATCGTCTACATGAAATGGAAAAAGCAAAAGATGCCGCGGAAACGCAACTGAAGGAACGAGAGTGGGAATTAAGCAATCGTATTTCTCAAACTGAAGCAGAATTAGCAGCCGCTATGGAGGGTTTAGGAGCCGCACGTAGGGAAGCAGAAGAAACGCGCAAAAGATAATTACCAGCGAATTATGGCTTCTTCATCATCAGGATTAGGAGTGACCCATTTATTATTACTAATACCATGCTCTTTCTTCCAAAATGGTGCCCGCGACTTTAAGAAATCCATTATATAATCTGCAGCTTCAAAAGCTGCGCGGCGATGTGGAGCAGATACTGCAACCATCATAATCTGCTCACCTAACTGCAATCGCCCAAATCGATGTACTATTCGAACGTCAACTAACCCCCACTTTGTACGAGCCATTTGTTCGATTTCCTCTAAAGCTTTAGTCGTCATAGCTGGATAATGCTCTAATTCCAAAGCCAATAATGATGCATCACCCCTTACGAGACCTATAAAACTAATCACAGCACCTGCAGTACCTTCAAAGCCAGCTAACTCTTTTAATTCAGCCGCCAAATCAAAATCTTTTTCCTGTACTACAACAGCCATATTATCCACCTGTCATTGGTGGGAAAAATGCAACCTCTGAAGCACCATCTAAGGTTGCATCAAAATCAGATAAAGTTTGATTTACAGCTACACGTACAGATGACAGATCAGAAAACGCAAAATCATAACGCTCATTTCGTGACCTTAATTCGGCAATCAAATCTGAAACTGTTGAAGCATTTGTTTCCACCTGCTCAGACGGTTCACCAATACGTTCACGCAACCATGCAAAGTAAAGAATTTTTAAAGTCATTTTTTACTACCAGAAAGATATGGCAAAGCTTTACGAAGATAATTTACACCAGTAAGAATTGTTAAGATCATTGCTAACCATAATAATAAGACACCAATCCAATATGAATAGCGAGCGCTAAAATAGCTTAAACTCAAGTTAGAAAAGTTTATATCAAGGCCATTAGTGATTTGCATTATAATCGCTTCGTCTATGCCATGAGTTAATATATCAAAATTATGATCAAAAATTCCATGTATAAATAAAACTGAAATTGCAATCATTTGTACTGTTGTTTTCCACTTAGCAATTTTTGTGACAGCTAATTTACTAGTATTTTCACCCAAAAACTCTCTTAATCCAGATACAAATATTTCACGTACTATAATTAATATCGCAGGAATAGTTATTAAGGGGGTCAATCCATACAGGCCAACAATTGCAACAATCGCTAAAATCACCATCGCTTTATCAGCAATTGGGTCTAACATAGCTCCAAATGCACTTTGTTGGTTCCACTTCCGCGCCAAATAGCCATCCACCCAATCAGTAGCAGAAGCCCCTATAAAAATAATTAAAGCTAGCCAGTCTGCAAAAGGTCTTACAACACATAAAAAAACTATCACTACAGCTGGTGCAGCTATCATGCGAAAAGTTGTTAGGATGTTTGGAATATTCCAATTCACAGTGTTCTCCTGCTATTTTGCTAATTAAGGTTTAAATCAATCGTTAACCTTTGTCATGGAAGAAGTCATAGATAATTTGTGCCAAAGTATCTGAAAGACCATCTACAGCCTTTAAATCCTTCAATGACGCCCGCGATGCGGCCTTGGCCGATCCAAAGTGGGAAAGAATAGCTTTTTTACGAATAGCCCCCACACCAGGAACTTCATCGAGGGTGGTTATACCTATAGCCTTTGATCTTTTTGCTCGATGTGTAGTAATCGCAAAACGATGGGCTTCATCTCTTAAACGTTGAATGAAATATAGCACAGGATCATTTCTCTGCAAAGCAAATACAGGCTTGCCAATACGGTAAAACTCTTCCTTACCCTGGTCACGATCAACGCCTTTAGCAACACCCACGAATGGAACGTCTTTAACACCTAATTTACTCAAAATTTCTGAAACAGCACTTACTTGTCCCGCACCACCATCAATCAATAATAAATCTGGCCAGTTTTCACTTTTTCTATTTGGATCCTCTTTAATCAAAGCTTTAAAACGGCGCTCTAATACTTCTTTCATCATTCCAAAATCATCACCAGCAACAGTATTTTCATATTTAATATTAAATTTACGATATCCCGATTTTATATAGCCGTCCGGGCCTGATGCAATCATAGCACCTACAGCAAACGCTCCTTGTATATGGCTGTTATCATATACTTCAACACGCCTTGGCATATCTTTTAATTTAAATGCTTCAGCAACACCTTTAAGTAATTTTTCTTGGGTAGCACTTTCACTCATTTTACGCGCTAAACTTTCTCTAGCATTACGAAGCGCATTTATAATTAACTCTGCCCGCTCCCCACGTTTAGGCTCAATAATCTCAACTTTGCTACCACGTTTTGATGATAAAACATCAGTGAGCAAATCAATATTTGCGACTACACTGGATATTAATACTAATTTGGGGGGTGTTTTATTATCGTAGAATTGTGCAATAAAACTTTCCATCACTTCATCAGCGTCTGCACCAGATGTATTGCGTGGGTAAAATGCTCGGTTGCCCCAATTTTGATTGGCACGAATAAAAAATACTTGTACACAAGCCTGATCCCCATCCATGTGTAAAGCTACGACATCTGCTTCATTTACAGTTTTAGGGTTAATTCCTTGACTGGATTGTACATTTGTAAGTGCTCGTATTCTATCCCTTAAACCAGCAGCACGTTCAAACTCTAACGAGTTACTTGCATTTGCCATTTCTAATGCCATGTTTTCTTGAATCTTCGTGCTCTTACCCTGAAGAAATTTTCGCGCATCATTAACTAATTGATTATAATCTTTTGTATTTATTTTACCAACACAGGGCCCTGAACAACGCGCTATTTGGTATTGTAAACAAGGCCTAGTACGCGTTGCAAAATCACTATCTGTACAATTACGAAGTAAAAAAATTCGCTGCAGTTGATGAAGCGTACGATTTACTGATCCTACTGATGCAAAGGGGCCAAAATACTCAGCTCCTTTTGATTTTCGGCCCCGGTGTTTTGCAATCTTAGGAAATTCATGAGAGCTTGAAATCATAATATTAGGGAAACTTTTGTCATCACGTAGTAAAACATTATAGCGAGGCTTTAACTGTTTAATAAGATTTTGTTCTAATAACAGCGCTTCTGATTCTGTTTGTGTAGTTAAAAACATCATACTGTTAGTATTTGAAATCATTCTACCAATACGAGCAGAATGGCCATTTGGCTTAGCGTAGTTAGAAACTCGCTTCTTAAGGTTACGTGCCTTTCCAACATATAGTACTGCTCCACTTGCATCCAGCATACGGTAAACTCCAGGGCTTCCATCCAGAGTTTTTAGGTAAGATTTAACTACCTCATGACCTTTATGAATTTTAGTATCAATTATATGAATATTTTCTGGCATTTTATATGTTTGCCAGATTCGGTAGCCTCCTGCACTCACTACTTACATTAAGTTAAAAGTTTCTATCCACAGAATCTGTTGATAACTCTGAGGATAACTCATCCATAAACAAAAAAAATTGTTTAATTATGATAAGTTCCATGATTTGCATAATTTTTAAGCAAAAGTTAACCTATTGATATCATACATTTAAATATAAGAAATCTATCAAGTTATTGAAAACATTGTATTTTATATACAAAAAAAATATAATCATTCAGCCGTGGACAACTTTTGATAGATATTATTATTTAATCTTATTTATTCAATATAAAAATAATATAAATATCTAAGAATATCACAATTAATATTCCCCATAACCTATTAATATATCAGCAAATTAAAAGAAAATCCTAACATAAGAGTAGCAGCCGACATAACACATCGATCTAATTGAAAGAATTTTGGGACAATTGAAAAAAGCAAAGAAACATTCGTTCACGACAATAGCTAATTAGTTAGTATATTAGAGCGGAAAATATAACAAAAAATCAGTCAATTAATTACTTATCTTTGGATTTCTTTTTTTTCTTGCAACTACAGTCAACATTTTTGAATAAGAAATTTCCGCAGCTTTCGCATTTTATAGCTTGTTCCATAGAATTTTTTCGCTTGATCATAGGTAACTTTGGTAAACGTAATTTACCAAAAATTCCTAATAAAAGGATGAAGATTAAAAAAATGAGAACTGCTTTAGACATGTGCACTTTATAAGGTTATTGCAAAAAAGCTTCAAGCCTCATCCGAGTCTACAATGCCTAAATGCAAAATATTTAAACTATTTTTTTTGCCCGT
>CAJWNQ010000033.1 GCA_913043905.1 uncultured Paracoccaceae bacterium
AGATATCCCTAAATAATCAAATAATTTGGCAAACCCTGCTTGTGGGTGGTCTAGAGTGAAGCACTTATCTTTAAACTTATTCCAAATATCATTAGGTAATTCAGCATCAAAACCTGGTAATATAATAGCACCATTTGGTAGCTGACTCACAGCTTTCATAAATAATGCAGTCTCACCTCTAGAGCCAGTAGAGCCAGCAATTAAAATAGGATGTTCTGGTGGGGTTTTTTGCCAGTGTTTCGCATAAGTTTGCACAACATAGCGCATCCTATCTTGTGGATCTGTCAAAGAGTTTTGATCCCAATGATTCGCTAAAATTGAGAGAAACTTTTTACTCCGATCCCAATGTGCCGAATGATCCCCAACGTCTAAGCTAATAACGTTAGTCATATCTACGCCTTCACCCTGGGCTTCGTCCATAAGGGCTGCAAGACTTTCAGCTAAATCATAAGTCGCAGAAATGGGCGCTAAACTTGGATCTGCTTTTAATAACTCTCTGATTAGTTGCCCCAGATTTAACTTCCGCTTTTGGGATGGTGCAGGGGGTGGAAGCTTACAAAGTTTTAGCGGGTCATTTGCAATGTCTGCTATCAAATGAAACTGGGGTAAAAAACTAGCACCCGATTGAATAAGAAGATCACGCATTCTACGTTCAGTTCTGCGTGTGTTCACAAATATTATGACGCGGGCTATTGCGTGAGGTGGTTGTTCAATTAAATGATGACGTAAGCCATCTAAAAAAGTACTGGAAAAATCAGTTCCTATGGGCAAGTGGAAAACACGTGGAGCTTCACAAGGATCAAACATTACGAACCCTTGCTAATTCGGCGACAGCTACCTTTATACCTTCAGGGCGGCCAACATCCACCCATCCACCGTTGTGGATAATTCCAGACATACGTTTATTTTTAAGCATTTTATCCCAGAGTAAATTGAGTGAAAAGCTAGTTTCTAAAATTTCTTCCAATAGATTAGTTTTTATAATCTGTGCCCCTGAATACACGTATGGCGCATTTTTATTAGCTCCTCGACGAGATAGGCGTAATTCTGAATCTAAATTGAAATCCCCTTTCCCTTTATATTCTTGCGCAATTGATGTTGGTATTAGCATTAAAAGAGCATCCATTTTATCTGGATTCCAATATTTTAAGAGTGATGATATTGGATTATTTCCAGTCCAAACCGCGTCAGAGTTTATTGTAATTACAGGGTCAGGTCCAAGGAGTGATAAGGCATTTTTTAATCCACCACCTGTTTCAAAAATAGTTGGTGTTTCATGTAATATTTTTATATGTGAATTTGATGCGAGGTGCGCTTCTATTTGTTTGGGAAGATGGTGAACATTTACAACAATATTTTCAACCTTTGCATCTAAAATTAAATCCAAAGCATAATCAATGAGTGGTTGATTTGATACCTGTATCATCGGTTTTGGGATGCTTTGCGTTAATGCGCCCATACGGGTGCCAAATCCAGCAGCAAAAATAAGTGCACTATTAATACTCATGAGATATCCAATAATTTTTTACGGACTTCTAAAGTGGGTGGTGGAACGTTGGCAGCAATCCACTCCATTAGCTTGTAGCAGGCAGGATGCTGCAGATCTCGCATTAAGTGCTCCCAAACGCGTGGGATCAAATCAACGTAATGTGCCTTTTTATCACGTAATGCCAAACGCGCAAAAATTCCAATAATCTTAATGTTTCGTTGTGCACCTAACAAACTATAAGCAGTTCTAAAACTTTCTGGGTTTGTGTTTGATTGCGATAAATACTTTTTAAGCATTTCTTTGCGTAATTCATTAGAAGTATCTCGCCGAGCATCTTCCAATAGTGAGACTAAATCATATGCGGGATGACCAGCTAGTGCATCTTGAAAATCTAAAAGGCCCACTCTTTTAATACCAATACGATTTGGTAGCCACATAAGATTTTCTGCATGATAATCTCGCATAACCAACACTGGGTTTTCTGTGGAAATTTTTGAAAAAGTTTCAGTTGCTATATTATCAAACTCTCGGGATATTTTGTTTGGAACTGGTTTACTGATTACAGCTGGCAGGTACCATTTTATTAAAAGTTGTGCTTCGCGTAGGTAAACG
The DNA here is from genome assembly GCA_913043905.1 of uncultured Paracoccaceae bacterium. Lineage (GTDB taxonomy): Bacteria > Pseudomonadota > Alphaproteobacteria > Rhodobacterales > Rhodobacteraceae > Amylibacter. Next base: position 2,102 of record CAJWNQ010000033.1, read on the forward strand.
TCTTGAGTATAAGGTAACAAATTATCTGGTGCAGAATTTTGGTGAAGATTGACTAGAACACTTACTGCAGTGTTATACATTGTGAATTCTAATTCAGGAGAGTTCTTACATAAGTCAGAAAATATATCATTCCCAAAATCTTCAAGTAATAAAAAACCGTTTTTAACATCTTGGTTTAATATTTTAGGTGGCGAAAGGCCAAAGTCTGCCAATAAATTACCAACAGAAATAAATGGGCGCACATTTTCACCAGCTTCATGTGGAGCATTCATCAATATTGCATTTTGAAATTTTAGACTTAAACGCTCATATGTTCGCCCTGATGCATCTGCAACCAATGCATCTCGCTGAGCTGATGCCCAACCTATGTTTTCTAAGAAAGCTTTGATTAAAGGTTCACGCAGATGCATTTTCCATTACCTTTAGTACGTTTTTAATAATGGGTGTCCATGTATCTGACCGCCATTCTAGAGTTGCTAGCCTAGCATCATCATCAGTTATGCTTAGGTTCAAAGACAATGCATTTTTTGGAGTTAGTTCGCCTAATCTATCTGACCATTCGATTAAGCATATTGCAGTATCAAATGCTGTATCTAAGCCTAATTCATAAACTTCAGAAAAATCAATAAGTCGATATAGGTCGGTGTGCCAAATATCGACATCATTTAACTCATAGGTTTGAACCAATGTAAATGTAGGGCTTGGAATATCTTCAACAGCGTCCATTTCAATAAGCCGTGCTAAAATTAACTGGCGTGCAAAATGTGTTTTCCCAGCACCTACGACGCCATTTAACAAAATTGTGCTGCCTGCTGTCATAAAGGGAGCAAAGGCTGTAGCCAATTTCGTAGTTGCATCTGATGATTGTAATAATAATTTTTGTAACATGGAATGCTCCGCCTATCACAGTTTTAAGGCCATTGCTGTATAATGCGCAAGGCGCCAGATGCATTCCTAAAAAATATTTAATTTTAATAAGTATAAATATTTTTGGTCTTTTTAATTACCCACGATTAAAGTTATGTCTATAATCCTTTAGATTTGAACTGGAATGTTTTCAGGTCCTAATTCTGTATTAGCTAGTATATCTTTTCGAATCCAAATTACACTTACTACTGCACCAGTTGCAAATTCAAATGCAGCATTTGGTGCGGTAGTAGAAGTGCCATTAGCAAAAATTAATTGAGCGCCTGTCCGTTCTAATAATGTTTTTGCTATAAATAAACCCAACCCCATTCCTTCGTATTCAGGGCGCCCTGGGTCTTTTTTTGTTTTTTGGCGGCGTAAAAATGGATCGCCTATGCGACCTAAAAAATCGTTTGGATACCCTTTGCCATCATCTGCCACTAGTATGCGTATAGTTTCTTCTGTCCATGTTATGTCAATCCAAACATTATGGTGTGCAAAATCTACAGCGTTTTGTACTAAGTTCCGCAGGCCATGCAGTATTTCTGGCTGGCGTGGTAGGTTTGGAATACTTCCAATACTTTCAGAGACTGGTACTCCATTAATCAATGTAGTTATTAATTTACCTCGGTTTGTGTGAGGCTCTGCAGCTTCTCTTAAAACTTCAGTAATAGGTGCTGTCTTAAGATGTAAATCTTCTTTACCCGTACGACCCATATCACGTAAAATCTCTGATAAGCGTACAGCTTGCTCACGTATTAGGCGGGCGTCATCCCGTAAATCCTCATTTGAATCTAGTTCTTCCTCTAATTCTGTTGCAACCATCTTTATAGTAGCAAGGGGTGTTCCCATTTCGTGTGCAGCAGCTGCTACAACACCGCCTAAAACAGTTAACTTATGTTCACGATCTAATGCCATTTGTGTTGCAGCTAAAGCTTGTGACATAGAAAAAATCTCAACCGTTACGCGTCTTGCGTATCCTGATAAAAAGATAAAACCAATTAGCAATGCAGTCCAATTTCCCCAAATGAATAAAGGTTGTAAAACTTGTATAGTTCCATTTTGAAGCGTTAGCGGTAGATGAAAATACGTTAACAACGTTGTCATTATTACTGCATAACCGCCCAAAAATAGTGTCGCATTTAATGTTAACGCTGTGGCTGAAATAGTAACAGGTGCAAGTAATAGTAATGAAAATGGATTACTTAGCCCACCAGTTAGGTATAACAGGACACCTAATTGGCTAAGGTCAAATAATAATGATAAGATTGTTGCTCTTTGTGACAGACGTTTGTTAGCTGGTGATAAAAAGCCAGCTAGTAGGTTAAATAAAATAGACGCACCAATAGCTATAGAGCAATATCCAAGCTCTAAATTTAAAGTTAAAAAGTACTGTGCAGCAACAATAGCAATGATTTGTCCAACGATTGCCATCCATCTTAAAAATATGAGTGTTTGTAGTCGCACCCATTCGCTGCGGACTTGATTTGTAAAGAGATTAATAGGTTTTTCGTTCATAAAGACTTCTTGTCTGTGACATCATCACACATGTAATTTTATATGGTATAAAGTAGAGCAACATATATCATATGACCAGAACGGAAAAATAATGACAAAATTCTTTGCAGTTTCCTTTTCTTTTATGACAATTATTGCTTTGGCATTAATGAGTTATTTAGTTTTTTGGGGAAATGCAAAGTCATGTGGGACTGCAGTGGTTGCAGGAGGACAAGCTTCAATAGGTGGCCCTTTTGAATTAATTGATCAGACTGGTACTGTTGTTAATGAAAAAGATGTAATTGATGGTTTAACATTAATTTATTTTGGATACACATATTGCCCAGATATTTGCCCACTAGATACTCAGAGAAATCTAACAGTAATCGACATCTTAGATGAAGAGGGCATCAATATAACACCAGTTTTTATTACAATTGATCCTGTGAGAGACACGATTGAAGCATTAAATGATTATGCAATTGCATCACATGAACGATTAGTTGCTTTGACTGGCTCAGTAGAACAAATCAGTGTAGCCTCAAAAGCATACCGTACATATTACCGTAAAAATGGAACTGGTGAAGATTATTTGATGGACCACTCTACATTTAGCTATTTAATGGATGAGACTGGGTTTTTACAATTCTTTAGACGGGATGTATCGCCAGATGAAGTTGCAAAAACTATTTCATGTTTTTCTAACGTTTGACCCGATAAGCAGAACACACTAAGTGTATATTTTGAAGGAATAAACATGCCAGATATACAAAAAGAATTAAATGAAATTGGGGTAGATAATACGCTCTTAATCTTAGACGACGACGAACCATTTCGCCGAAGGTTAGCGCGTGCAATGGAGAAAAGGGGGTTTGCACCTACAGCTTTAGAATCTGTGGCTGCGGGACGTGCTTTTTGCACTGCAACTCCACCAGCGTACGCAGTCATTGATTTACGCTTAGGTGATGGAAATGGCTTGGATGTAGTGGAAGTGTTACGTGCAAAGCGTCCAGGTTCGCGTATAATTGTACTTACAGGATATGGGGCAATTGCAACTGCAGTTGCAGCGGTAAAAATTGGTGCCACAGATTATCTATCAAAACCAGCTGATGCTAATGATGTAACCAATGCTTTATTGGCTAATGAAGGTGACTTGCCACCCCCACCTGAAAACCCAATGTCTGCAGATCGCGTTCGGTGGGAGCATATTCAGCGAGTGTATGAACTGTGTGATAGAAATGTTTCTGAAACCGCCCGCAGATTAAGTATGCATCGCCGCACTCTACAACGTATTTTAGCAAAGCGCAGTCCCCGCTAATATTTGTATACCTAAATTCTTACCATGGATTAGGAACGGTTTGAGCAAAGCTATCTCCAGTTGCTAGTTCTTCAACAACACGAGAAATTTTTGGATATTTGCGCCACTCAAGGTACGACTGAGTGTCAGCCCACAGCAATAAGCAGGCTAACGCATAGTCACAAACGCTGACCCTTTCGTTAATCAGCCACTTTTCGCAGCGCTCTTCTAGCCAAACTAAAGTATGCTCTATTCTCATATTATGGCGTTCGACAATATTAATACCATACGTGTTTTCCTCAGTTTGGCGTAGGCCACTTCGTATAATCTGGTTGGCTGCCACCATTGCATCACCCATAGCTAAAATTGTTAGCAGCATTTGTCGATCTGCTAAGGGATCAAAATCAGGAGCCATTGGTGCTACGGTCATTGCAAGTAGTTGTTCTGTAATTTGAGAGGTTGGAAAAATAGTTTCTCCCACAGTTATTAGAGTTGGTACCTGGCCTAATGGGTTTTTATCAAAAAAAGCTTCATCTAATGGCCATTCAAGTTTTATTACCTCTACCGGTAATTCCCAATCAATTACCAATGTTTGGCATAGCCGAGAAAATGGAGATCCATCTACATAAAATAACTGTGCTGGTTCCATTAAATCATCTCCATTAAATCGTTAAAAACTTCTAAAAATTGACCTTTAACCTGCATTGGTTCGTGCGGGCGTAATATAATAGCTGGTAAATCTGATAACGTAGGTTTGCCGAAAAGAGTATTAGCTTCTTTTTCATTAAACCCTGCAATTTGAACTGCTTCTAGCCAAGCAGAAGATGTATCAGCACGTTTTATTTGTTTTTTAATAACATCTGGGATCTTTGCCGGCAATCCAAAGCGCAGATGTATTGATGCCGTAAGGCGTTCGTCCATTTCAGCATATCCTGGTCCAACTGCAGATTTAACAGGGCTTATCATGTCGCCAATTACATACTCAGGGGCATCATGTAATAGTGCTGCTAGGCGCCATTTGGGGTTAATATGGGGATTTAAATTGAAAAATAACTGCTCAACAAAAACTGAATGTTCTGCCACAGAGTAGGGATACTTACCGTGTGTTTGTCCATTCCAGCGAGCAACAAAAGAAAGGCCATGGGCAATATCTTCTATTTCAATATCCATTGGCGATGGATTTAATAAATCAAGGCGTCTGCCAGATAACATGCGCTGCCATGCGCGTGTTTGTGTGCTAGTCAATATTCTACTCCAATTTGGCAATAGCTTTAAAATGCATCTAGCATTACTTGTCTAATCTAGACACTAATGCTAGATGCATTTCAAATGTATACAGACACAAACTACAGGAGCCAATACAGATGGCAACAGACTATATTGTAAAAGATATTTCACTTGCAGGATTTGGGCGCAAAGAACTTGATATTGCAGAAACAGAAATGCCTGGACTGATGGCGCTTCGTAAGGAATTTGGCGAAAGTAAGCCACTTACAGGTTCACGCATTGTGGGCTCTTTACACATGACTATTCAGACAGCTGTATTAATTGAAACGTTAACTGAGCTAGGTGCGGATGTACGATGGGCGTCGTGCAATATTTATTCTACGCAAGATCATGCTGCTGCAGCTATAGCTAAATCAGGTGTACCTGTATTTGCAATTAAAGGTCAGACACTTGTTGAGCATTGGGATTATTTAGATAAATCTTTCATGTTTGAAGATGGTGCAAATATGATTTTAGACGATGGTGGAGATGCCACACTTTATGTTCTTTTGGGTGCACGGGTTGAGGCAGGTGAAACTAACTTACTTGATATTCCAACATCAGAAGAAGAAGAAGCAGTCTTTGCTCAAATTAAAAAGCGTATGGCACAAAGTCCAGGCTGGTTTACAAAAACACGTGATGAAATCCAAGGTGTTTCAGAAGAAACGACAACAGGTGTTCACCGTTTATATGAATTAATGCAAAATGGGCAGCTACCTTTTCCTGCTATCAATGTGAATGACTCTGTTACTAAATCAAAGTTTGATAATAAATACGGCTGTAAAGAATCTTTAGTTGACGGTATCCGCCGCGCAACTGACACAATGATGGCTGGTAAAACAGCAGTTGTTTGTGGGTATGGCGATGTTGGCAAAGGCTCAGCAGCATCTTTGCGTGGCGCGGGTGCGCGAGTAAAGGTTACTGAAATTGATCCAATCTGTGCACTGCAAGCTGCTATGGATGGCTTTGAGGTGACTACATTAGAAGACACTGTCTCTGATGCAGATATTTTTGTAACTACAACTGGTAACAAAGATATTATTCGTATTGAGCACATGCGTGCAATGAAAGATATGGCAATCGTTGGAAACATTGGCCATTTTGACAACGAGATCCAAGTAGCTAATTTGCGCAACTTAAAAATGACAAACATCAAAGATCAAGTTGATATGTATGAGATGCCGTCTGGTAATCGTATGATTCTATTGTCACAGGGTCGTTTGTTGAACCTTGGAAATGCCACGGGCCACCCTTCATTTGTAATGTCTGCATCATTTACCAATCAGGTTTTGGCACAAATTGAATTGTGGACTAAAGGTGATGAATATAAAAATGAAGTTTATATTCTACCTAAACATCTTGATGAAAAAGTCGCCCGTTTGCACCTTGCAAAAATTGGCGTCAAGCTAACTGAATTAACAAAAGATCAAGCTGATTATATTGGTGTAACTACCAAGGGGCCATTTAAGCCTGAACATTATCGTTACTAATTTTTACTAAATAACTTTCAACGCCCGCAGTAATGCGGGCGTTTTGCGTTTAGATAAATGTTAAAATCAAAATTTAAAAATTATTAGACTGCTATACCTCTGACTTAAGGGGGCGACTCATTAAGGTGCTTAGCGCATCATTTACTGTAGCCTCTCCAGTTAAAACTGCAGCTATTTGAGCGGCAATTGGCATTTCTACATTATACTTTTTTGCTAATTTAATTGTGGCCAATGCAGTTTCAATACCTTCGACAGTATGGCTAGGTTTTAAATTACCAGATTTTGCTAACTGCTGGCCAAATGAAAAGTTACGTGATTGTGAGGATGTACATGACAATATTAAATCTCCCAAACCCGATAATCCATTCAACGTATCTGATTTTCCACCCATTGCGTGTGATAATCTAGCTAGCTCAGCAAAACCACGTGTAACTATTGCGGCGCGGGCACTTTCCCCTAAACCTGCACCCACTACAATGCCAGAAGCAATTGCAAATACATTTTTTAATGCACCGCCTAACTGAACCCCGCGAATATCATTAGACAAATAGAGGCGTAGTGTCTCCGTACTTAATAGGGTTTGTAAAGAAATGCCCAATTGCAAATCATCAGTCCCCAAAGTTAAGGCTGTTGGCATTCCTTTGGCCAGCTCAATTGCAAAACCTGGCCCACTGAGTGCAGCGTAAGGTGCTGGCCCTAAAAATTCAGTAGCAATATCAGATTGTAATTTACCAGTACTTGTTTCGATGCCCTTGGAGCAAAAAACAATAGGGCAATTTAAATTTATAAGTTTTAGGCTTTTTAATGTGTGGCGCAAATGCTGTGCTGGGGTGACCATTAAAAGGGCATCTAAATTTTCTAAATCCTGAAAGTTTGAAGTTGCAAAAATATTTTTGGGTAAAGTAACATTTGGTAAATAGCGTTCATTCAGATTAGTAGAATTAATAGTTTTTATATAATTAGGGTTGCGGCCCCATAAAGTAATATCATTTTTTGCCCGCGCTAAAGTCGAGGCTAAGCCTGTTCCAAATGCACCAGCACCAATTATACCAATTTTACTCATGCTTTTGCACCTTTTTTCCCTGATCCTAGCATTGGCTTGGCTGTTTGATCTATTGGCCATCTTGGCCGAGCAGCTAATGTCATATCATCTCTTGCACCTTTATCATATTGTTCGATACCAGCCCATGCGATCATGGCTGCATTATCAGTGCAGTACTTCAATGGCGGCGAAAAAAAAGAAAACCCTTCTCTTTGTGCAATCGCTCGTAATTTTTTACCAATCAAACTATTAGCTGCAACACCTCCAGCTACTGCAAAAGACTTAGTTTTAGAAATATTCTGAAAAGCTACCATCGCACGCCGAGTTTTTTCAGCTAAGGTGTCTGCAACAGCCATTTGAAAGCTAGCACATAGGTCATTTCTGTCTTGCTCTGTGATGCCACCTTGTTTTTCTATCAACAAATCACGGGCGCGACGTAGTGCCGTTTTCAAACCTGAAAACGACATATCGCAATTAGGCCTATCCAATAAGGGGCGTGGTAGTTTGAAGCGTAATGCATCACCACCTAATGCTGCCTTTTCAACTAAAGGTCCTCCTGGATAACCTAATCCTAAAAGTTTTGCAGTTTTGTCAAAGGCCTCACCTGGGGCATCATCAATTGTTCCACCAATACGGCGGAAATTTGTTTCGGAAAGAACAGCTAGAAATTGGCAATGTCCACCACTCACTAACAACATTAAATATGGGTATTTTATAGAATCTGTCATGCGTGGTGTTAGAGCATGACCTACTAAATGATTAATGCCTATCAGCGGCTTGCCAATCCCAGTAGCTATCCCTTTTGCACACATGACACCACTAACAACGCCACCAATCAAGCCTGGACCAGCAGTGACTGCTATGGCATCAATATCAGTTAAATTTACACCTGCATCTAGTAATGCGCGCTCCACTGCTATATCTAACTGCTCTGCATGGGCACGTGCTGCAATTTCTGGAACTACGCCACCGTAGGCTGAATGTAGTTCATTTTGGCCAACAACTATCGATGACAAAATATTTGCCTGGCCGTCAATGCGACGAACTACAGCTGCGGCTGTGTCGTCGCAGCTACTTTCTATACCAAGCATAGTAAGTACATCAGTCATTGTATTTAATCAGCCTTCGTGGTTTTCTTATCCAAATAGCATTGGAACACACAGCAAGCAATGACACAGAAATCGCCTCTATTGGTTATGATACGGCCTGCAGCGCAATCGCTCCAAACCTTAAAGGTTTTGCAGGATAGATTAGGGCATAAACCAAACTTTGTTTTAAACCCGTTAATGATGATAGAAAGTTTGGATATTGATCTCCCCCCTAACTTATCAATGCCGTTTATATTTACTTCTCAAAGTGCTGTCACTTTTACTATGCAAAAAACAAGCCAGCGGGGTGGCGTATACTGTGTTGGCCTTAAAGTTTCAGAATTAGCGCAAAAGTATGGCTTTAATGTGATTGAAGTTTTTGAAACAGCTGAAGAAATGGTAAATTCTGGATTACCTAAAGGGTGTACCTATCTTAGGGGAAAACATATTTCTGTAGATTTTGCTTCTTATTCTGATGCGCAGATTAAAGAATATATTTTATATACCCAACAGCCCTTACCACTCTTAGAAGCCACTTTGCAGCGAATGCTTAGTGGTTGTATTATCCCAGTATATTCAGAAAATTTAGCAATTCGCTTGGCTAATTGTTTAGATGGTAAACTGAATAATATAACTGTTGTGTGTATAAGTAATAAAGTAAGTAAATCGCTTAGTTATTTAAATTTAGGTAATATAATTACAGTGCCTAAACCTACTAGTGAAGCAATGATTGATGCATTGGTAATGAATTTATAAACCTGCAAAAAGCATAAAAAAATATTGAACCTTTATTTGTGCAATTTAATATTTAGATATATAATATAGATAATATTGGAAGTTAAACAAAATGGTAAAAAAATCTGTTATTAAGTCTAAGCAAGAGATAAGTGCAGATATGGTAGATGAAAACTTAAAAGTCGAAACTGTTGTTGTAGAAAAAAAAATAACAAAAATAAATTTTTCTCGCTATGTAGTTGGAATTATTTTTTTGTTATTTATAGGTGGATTTATTGCATTATTTTTTGGACCAAAATTAGCTCCAATTATGCCTGCTGGTATGGCACCGATTGCTAAATTTATATCACAAGGTGAAGCATCTTTGAGTGAGAAACTCGAAAAACTAAATTCTGACTTAAGTAAACGATTAAGTCTTTTAGAAAATGCTAAATACCCAGATTTTAATAAAGAGCTTAAAGAATTAAGCATTGTGCTAAATTCACAAATCATGATTTTATCTGATCGTATTTCCATAATAGATGATCAAGACATTAGTGCTAGCCTCAGTAATATTAAATTGCGTGTTTCTGAATTAAGCACACAGATAGATAACCTGAGCTATGCTTCAATAGATATGCTTACTCAAGAGAGTAAAGCAGGGATACGTGACCATGAGTTAGTCCTCATTAGATTAAAGTCTGAGATTAAAACATTATCATCTAAGCAGGATTTATTAACTCAACGTATAAATGAAATGACTTTTGCTAAAATTGTCCCAAATGTAAAAAATATAATTATACCAGATACTGACCAAATAACTGCTATTGATGAAATAAAAAGTGCTTTAAAATTAGGCAGTGAGTTTGTGGATGCTTTAGCTGCTTTGTCAAAGAAAGGAGTTAAGGTTCCTACAGCATTAAATGAGGCAAGAAATGGTGTAGCCACTTTATCTCTTTTAAAAGCTAACTTTCCAGCTGCAGCTCGTGCTGGCTTAAAAGCATCAATAAAACAAGACTCATCACCTGGGCTGACAGGTAAAATAATAGGATTTTTGAAATCTCAAGTTACTATCCGTTCTTTAGATTCTCAAGAAGGAGCATCTACTGATGCGGTTCTCTCGCGCATACAGGTAGCTCTAAATAATGATAATTTGAGTGGTGTTCTTTTTCAAAAAAACGATTTGGATGAACCTACAAGGCTAGCTATGAATAGCTGGTTATTAGCTGTAAAAAAACGACAAGCTGCATTAGATGCAGTTGCAAATCTTTTGATAAATTAGGGAACCTTTATGATCTGGTCTTTAATAAAAATATCTTTGTTTGTAGTCTTGATTGCTGCGATCACCTTTGCCTTTGGTTTAATCATAGATGCTGGTGGTTTAATAACTATGCAATTTGCAAACCAAGAGCTGTCCCTTACTCCTATTCAAGCGATGGCTGGAATGGGTTTTTTAATCATAGTTTTATGGCTTCTGGTTTGGGTGGTTGGCATTATTATTGCTATATTTAAGTTTTTTAATGGTGATGAAACTGCAATTTCACGTTATTTTAATAAAAGCAAAGAGGAACGTGGTTATAAAGCTTTAACTGATAGTATGGTTGCCTTGGCTTCAGGTGAGAGTAAAAATGCCATCAACAATGCAACGCGTGCAGAGCGTTTATTGAAGCGTCCACAGTTAACAAATCTTATTAATGCGCAGGTAGCGGAAGCATTTGGTGACAATAAGCGTGCATTTAAATATTACAAACGTCTTTTGGATAATGACCAAACTCGCTTTATTGGTGTCCAAGGGTTATTGAATCAGAAGCTTATTGAGGAGGATACTGAAACAGCATTGTTATTAGCAAAAAAAGCTTTTTTATTACGTCCAAATCATGACCACACTTTGAATGTCTTATTTGACTTACAGACGGGTGGAGAAGACTGGAAGGGAGCACAAAAAACCATTCAGGCTAATGTGCGTTCAGGAAGACTACCCAAGGATGTTGGTCGCCGCCGAGAGGCAGTTCTATCTCTTGCTGATGCAAGGCAAATGCTTGAAGCTGGTGATATTGATTCTGGTAAGAAAGCGGCGTTAGCCGCTAATAAGTCATCACCAGATTTAATTCCAGCTGCAATTTTGGCAGCTGAGATGCACATGTTAGATGATAATAAACGTCTATCAACTAAGGTATTAAAGAAAGCATGGAGCTTAAACCCTCACCCTGATTTAGCAGCAGCTTTTGCTGAAATTGATCCCAATGAAAGTAATGAAGTGCGGCGTAAGCGCTTTTCTATTTTAACAAAAATTAATATTAATAATGCTGAGACTAAGCTATTGATTGCAGAACTTGCCTTAGCTGATGAAGATTTCCCTTCAGCAAGGAGAGCAGTTCAAGAGTTAGCAGATGTAGAGCCTACTGTCCGCTCGTTAGCAATTATGGCGGCTATTGAAAAAGGTGAAGGCGCAGACGATAAAACTGTGCGTGCCTGGTTGAATAAAGCTTTAACTGGTCCAAGAGGCCCTCAATGGCTTTGTGATAGTTGTTCTAACATTCATTCGAATTGGCAAATACGTTGTGAAAACTGTAAAGCTTTTGACAGTTTATCCTGGAAGTCACCACCAACCGATAATCTTAAAACATCAAGTGCTATGTTAGATTTTACCTCTGGTGTACTAACAGATGCTTCTGCAAGTACCACTATTTCTGATGCTTTAGATGCAGAGGTTATTGACAAAAAATCAAACTGAAATATGGCTTGAACGGATTAAATACATATTTTTAGTAGTTTTTATTTGTTAAAAGAGGCTTCACTTTGAGTTAGTAAGCCCTCAGATACCAAACGATCTGCCCAACCTTGGGGATGTTTAAAGAGATGGGTTTGCCAACCTCGTCTTTTAGCTGTTGCGATGTTATCGGACCGATCGTCAGTAAATAAGATCTCATCTACAACTATCTTAGTATCTTCTTCCAATAGCCTGTAGATTTCAGGGTCTGGCTTAGCAACCATCATTGCACCTGAAATATAGCGTTTGTCAAACTCCTTTAGAAAGGGATACTTTTGCTCAGATATTGCAAAACTGCCGACGGCAAAATTAGTTAAAGCTAATACTGGAATACCATTAGCGCGTAATGCTCTCAGTAATGAAACTGAGTGTGGAAGCTCGGGTTGAGCTATATCATTCCAGCAATCAACCCACTGCCGTATTTCAAGAGACCATTTTGGATAATCTTTGGCAGCTTGATAAAATGTATCTTTAAAGTTAGCACCTGCATCAACACGGTCTTGCAGGCTATGTAAGTCAACTTCAGAAAACATTTTTTGGCGCTGAACTATTCCAATCTTATCATCATAATATACTTCAGGTTTCCAACGTATGAGTACATTTCCAATATCAAATATGACGGTTTTTATAGTCATAAAACTTCGCGCTTTGCTGCACAAACTTCACGTTCTAATGAATTTAAAAAATTTGACCGATCTGCTTTTCCAAAGGGTTTACCTGATCCTTGAAAAAAGGGGTTAGCGCCGCGGAGATCCGCCATTAAATCACGTGTGGCTAATTGGTTTCCAATATTTGCTGGTGTAAACATATCACCATTATGTCGGATAGTGCGGGCACCTGATGCAACTGTTTTTGCCGCTAGAGGAATATCACCTGTAATAACTAAGTCTCCCTTGGTTGCACGGTCTGCAATCCATATATCTGCAATATCTGGGCCATCTGGAACTATTATGTTTTCGACAAGTGGGTGAAGGTTTGGTCGCAGTCCACCATTTGAAACAATAAATACTTTTATATTATGGCGCTCAGCAACACGCACAACTTCATCTTTGACGGGGCATGCGTCTGCATCAATATAAATGCTAGTCATAAGAATAATTCAATTTGGTTTTAATTTCTAAATAAATACATACTTTTTTGTGATAAAGTTGCTTGGATAATTTTTTGAATGAGTAGTAATTTTTATGTTTTTAATAGATTGGCATGATGTTCAATATGATCCTTCATGAAGCTCATTATAAAAAAGTAACTATGATCATATCCATCTAACATACGATATTCCCCTTTTTGTTTTTGAGAGGCCATTGCTGATTGTAATGCTTCTGGTTGTAGTAAGTTAAGAAAGTTATCAGCAATACCCTGGTCAATTAAAACTGGGGTTGGAAAGCCATTTTTTTGCATTAATATTGATGCATCATGTGGTGCCCACAATGTTTCGTCACTTCCTAAATATGCTGTAAATTGTTTGCGCCCCCATTCAGAATTAGTTGGGTTAGCAATTGGAGCAAACGCAGAAACTGATTTGTATTGATTGGGCAGTGTCATTGCTATTGTTAGGGCGCCATGGCCTCCCATTGAATGGCCCGTTATTCCCTGAGCGCTTTCTAACAATGGGAAGTGTTTTAAAGCTAATTTAGGTAGCTCTAAAGTGATATAATCCCACATTTGAAAATGAGTTTTCCAAGGGTCTTGGGTAGCGTTCACATAAAAACCAGCGCCTTGTCCCAAATCAAATGTGTTATCATTTGGGACATTATCACCGCGAGGTGATGTATCAGGAAAAATTAAAGCAATTCCATTAGCAGCAGCCCACCCTTGTGCAGCGGATTTAGTCATAGCATTTTCATGATTGCAAGTTAGGCCTGATAAATACCATAAAACTGGAACCTGTTTTTCTTTAGCTTGAGGGGGGAGGTAAAGTGCAAATGTCATGTCACAATTGCAGCAATCAGAGGCATGCCGATATACGCCTTGGATGCCGCCAAAACATGCATTTTCTGATAAAGTTTCCATTTTTTTAATTCCACTTAAGTTTTAATATAGGTAAGTTTTGGGTGTGGTTTTTTATTAAAATTCTACCACTGCACGAATAGACTTTCCTTCGTGCATTAAATCAAAACCTTTGTTGATATCGTCTAGTTTGAGTTTATGGGTGATCATTGAATCAATTTCAATTTTTCCATCCATATACCAATCAACAATTTTAGGCACGTCCGTACGACCGCTCGCGCCACCAAAAGCTGTACCTCGCCAGACGCGGCCTGTTACTAACTGGAATGGTCTGGTAGATATTTCTGCACCTGCTGCGGCAACTCCAATAATAATGCTTTCACCCCAGCCTTTGTGTGAGGATTCTAATGCTGTGCGCATTACATTAGTGTTCCCAGTTGCATCAAAAGTATAATCTGCCCCTCCGCCAGTTAGCTGAACTAGATGTGAAACCAAATCCCCATCTATGGAATTTGGGTTCACAAAGTGAGTCATCCCAAATTTTTTGGCTAAGTCTACTTTGCGGTCATTCAGATCAACACCAACAATCTGATCAGCCCCTGCTAAGCGTAAACCCTGTACTACATTTAAGCCAATTCCACCCAGTCCAAATACAATAGCAGTAGACCCTATTTCCACTTTGGCAGTATTTATTACTGCTCCTATGCCTGTAGTTACACCACAGCCAATATAGCAAATTTTATCAAATGGAGCATCTTTTCTAACTTTGGCTAATGCAATTTCGGGCATTACAGTATGATTTGAAAATGTTGAACACCCCATATAATGAAAAATTGGTGTGCCATCCATCATTGAAAAACGAGATGTCCCATCGGGCATGACGCCTGCACCTTGTGTGCTGCGAATTTTTTGACATAAGTTAGTTTTCGGATTCAAGCAATATTCGCACTCTCGGCATTCTGGCGTGTATAATGGTATAACATGATCACCTAACTTAAGGCTTGTAACTCCTTCACCAAGCTTGGTCACAACGCCAGCACCTTCATGTCCCAAAATTACTGGAAACATTCCTTCTGGATCATCGCCAGAACGGGTAAATTCATCAGTATGGCAAATACCTGTAGCTTTAATTTCAATCAAAACTTCACCAGCTTTAGGGTCTTCTAGGTTGACGTCCATTATTTCTAGTGGCTGTCCAGCTGCCATAGCGACTGCGGCGCGTGTAATCATAATATTCTCCCTAGGGTTTATAATATTTTATTAAAGCTAACACATCAAAAATAAGTTAAAAACAAATACGTTTATTGTAAGATTGCATAATAACGGCAATTCAAAGTTTGGTGGGCGTAATTTCACCCACCAAATTAATTTACATATTAGGGAAATAATCTTCGCAACTGCCTTCACGATATACGTCAGCTGTACAGCAATGTAGACCACCCCCAAATGCATAAGCATCACGAAGTTCTACTTCTACCACCTCCATACCCAGTTTATCCATTTGCTCGGCTTGATAAACTTCTGATTTTTCCACACAAACTGTCTTTGGGTCTAGGACAAGTACGTTCATGGACAACCAAGTCGATGAATAACATAGTGGCGGTGGAGCATTATGCGCAGGTTGTGCGGCGTCAACGATGTCCCAGCCGTTATCATTGAACATTTTTCGTTGTTCTTCTGGTAATCGGCGCTGAGGATTATTTAGGATTAATCCTGGGCGTAATGGAGTAAACGTTGCGTCTATATGAATAGGATATGGGTCACCAGGAAAATTCACAGAATGAACTCTATGATCTGGAAAATGACGGCGCAGCCATTCAATACCTTTTTCATTTGTAGTAAACCCATGTTGAACAACTAAATCGCGACCAAAACGCAACACATCAGCTGCATCAAATAATGGCTCCTCTTCAGTGGTTACAAAGAATTTTTCTGCTGTCCATTTCAAACGCTGTTCATTTCCAATCTTTGCAGACAGATAATCAGCATGATAATCAGCATCAGTTAAACGTGGTTTTGGCGCAGATTCATGCCTAAAGTTTAAATCTTCGTTAAAATACTGTTGCATCAAAGGACGATAATTTAAGTACTCAAACCAACGGCAGCGGTATGACATCGTGGCTTCTAGTATTTCAGAGCCAACAGTTAAAAGAACATCACGTGGCGGCATACACCCAAATTGGCTTTCTGTTTGAAAGTCAGGAGTTATAGCAGGTTTGCTGTGATCAATGCTTGTTGGGCGGTCTACCTTAATTCCACGATCCTTTAATTGTTTTGCAAAATTATCAAGGAGTTCATTTGCGCGATCAATAGTTTCTTGTGGGCGGCGACCCCATTGGCCACGCATGTCGCTATCTTCTGGAACTTTAGCGTCTAAAGCTGGCTCTTCAGGTGGAATATGAGTATCGTCAGCTCTACCAACTATAACGTGCTTAAGGGGATCCCATTCGTTCCAACTATTTACTATTGTTTTTTCTGGTGACCAAGTCATCTATTTTCTCCAAATTAATCAAAGTGACAGAACCGCATGTAAATAAGTTTTGCAACTGAATTATGACGAGACAACTACCATAATAAAGGTTAATTGAATTATACCAAGATTGGTTTCGTGGTTGTTCATTTCAATCATAGCGTTAGAATTAAAAAATTGGATATACCTATGACACAAAATTTATCTCAAGTAGCAGCACAGTTATTAGACATTGCTAAAAGGGCGGGGGCACAATCAGCTGACGTTTTGTTAGTGGATGGTACATCTGTTTCTATTGATGTCCGTGAAGGTGTTCTGGAGCATGCTGAGCGCGCAGAAGGTATTGATATTGGCCTTCGCGTAATTCAAGGCGATCGACAAGCATCAGTCTCTGTTTCTGATACCAGTATAAATGCGTTGGAACAAATGGCAGAGCGATGCATCGCTATGGCAAATGAGGCGCCCCGGGATCCTTATTGTGGATTGGCAAGTGTTGAGGAATTAGCAACGAATTGGGATGTGGATAATTTAGAACTCTATGATCCATCAACTCCACCGTCTGCTAGTGATTTGCAGGATGCTGCTATGCGTGCTGAAGCATCAGCACTAAATGTCAAAGGCGTTGCTAAAGCACAAGGAGCGTCTTCTGCGCTTAGCGATGTATCAATTCATTTAGCCACCAGTAATGGATTTTCTGGCGGGTACCGAAAAACTTCAAATTCAGTTTCATGTGTTGCTATTTCAGGTGAGGGATTGGCTATGGAGCGTGATTGGTGCGGTGAATCTCACAGCCATTACTCTAATGTACCTAGTGCTGAAGAAATTGGTCGTTTAGCTGGTGAGCGTGCAGTTGCACGGGCGGGAGCTGTTCGTCCCTCAACTGGGTTTTTCCCAGTATTATTTGATGAGCGAATTTCATCAAGTTTAATTGGCCACTTGGCATCTGCGGTTAATGGATCTTCTATAGTGAGAGGCTCAAGTTGGCTAAAAAATATGCTAGGAGAGCAGATTTTACCTATTGGAGTTTGCTTAAAAGAAGATCCAACACGAAAATCCATGGCAGGTTCAAAACCTTTTGATGGTGAAGGGCTATTGGTTCGCCCTCGGCACATTATCAAGAATGGAGTTTTGCAAAGTTGGACCACGGATTTAAGTACAGCGCGGCAACTTAATACGGTTAGTACAGGCAGTGCGTCACGAGGAGTTGGATCTCCACCTTCACCTAGTACTGGTAATTTAGAGCTGACTGAAGGCTCGCATACACGTGAAGAATTAATTGCACAAATGGGAACTGGCTTAATTATTACTTCAATGATTGGATCGACTATTAATCCAAATACTGGAGATTACTCTCGTGGTGCAGCAGGGCTATGGGTTGAGAATGGTGAAATAGTAGGGCCAGTAAATGAATGTACTGTTGCTGGAAATCTATTAGATATGTTAAAAAATATGATCCCTGGAAATGATGCGAGGCTGAATTTATCACGCGTAGTCCCTAGCTTATTAGTGGATGGATTAACAATTGCTGGAAAGTGATCTCAATTTAATACGAGAAGCTGCTCTTGAAGCAGGAAAAATTGCCATGCAGTTTTACCGTCAAAACCCTAACCAATGGGATAAAGGTGGGGGGCAGGGTCCAGTTAGTGAAGCTGACCTTGAAATTGATAGAATGCTTCAAGCAGAATTCTCTAAAGCGCGGCCTAATTATGGCTGCCTATCTGAGGAACTAGAAGACAACCCTAGTAGGTGTGAAACAGACGTCGTTTTTATTATTGATCCCATTGATGGGACAAGATCATTTTTAAATGGGCATGAAAACTTTGCAACCTCTATAGCTATTGCGCGCAATGGAGTAATTACTGAAGCCGTTGTTCACCTACCAGCAAAGGATTTAACCTATGATGCTAGATTAGGCGCAGGTGCACAATTAAATGGTAAAAAAATCGTAGCAGGAATAAATAATGAAGTTAGGGGTGCACGTATTTTAGCGTCTGAGTCTCAAAGCAATCCTAAATTATGGAGTGGTGCTGTACCTCCAATTGAACGCCATTTTCGATCATCATTGGCGTATAGATTATGTCTAGTGGCTGAGGGGCGATTTGACGGAATGATGACGCTTCGCCCAACTTGGGAGTGGGATGTTGCAGCTGGAAACTTAATATGTACTGAAGCGGGATGTGATGTAAAAACTCAAGATGGTATTAATCCAATATATAATGAAAAAAAACCAATCATGAATGGTATGATTGCAGGTAACCCAACAATTGTTTGTGGACTTTTAAACTATCTAAAATGAATTGATAGGGGTAGAAACCCAGCTTAGTTGCTAACGGAAAAGGAAAATAATATGACACAAAGATTGCATTTAGTTTTTGGTGGTGAATTAAAAGACCCAACAACTAAAGAATTTCGTGATAGTGACAATATTGATATGGTTGGTATTTTTCCTAATTATGATTTAGCTTATAGTGCTTGGAAAGCCAAAGCACATCAAACAGTTGATAACGCACACACACGATATTTTATTGCGCATATTCACCGACTTCGTGATGAAGGCCAGCCAGCCAGCCCTACCGAAGAATTAGGCTAAGTATCTCCTATGCAGAGTTTTTCAATTGGATTAGCCGCTAACTATATTTTAGCCTGGGTGCTACAGTCTTTTGTAAAATCAAGATTGTCTAATTCAATTGAAAAAGGTGAATTACATAAAAAGTTAGCAAATCAATTGCAGGGCTTATCGCTTCAAACCCGTGGTGGAAAAACTTTGATTTGGTTACATGCTAAAACGTTAGCAACAGCTGCAAGTTTTGGTGAAATTGTTGCTCATTTTGAAGAGAATAATAATATACA
>CAJWNQ010000034.1 GCA_913043905.1 uncultured Paracoccaceae bacterium
TTGGGCCGTATGACTGAAATTGAAGTATTTGTTGCTATAATTGACAATGATGGTTTTACAGGCGCCGCAAATAAGTTGAAAATTTCTAAATCATCAGTATCAAAACATATTATGGCTTTGGAATCACGATTAGGTGTTACATTGTTAAATCGTACTACAAGAAATGTTAGACCTACAGATATTGGTTTAAATTATTATGAAAAATGCATACAAATTTTAACTGGTGTACGTGATGCTGATTTAACAGTTACTTCAATGCAATCAACACCCCAAGGAATACTAAAACTATCAGCTGCAGGAGACTTTGGCTCAAATCATTTAGTTGGTGCCCTAACCCCCTTTTTAAAACTACACCCAAAAATTAAAGTCCATATGACTTTAGATAATCAGTTTGTGGATCTAGTTGCTGAGGGTTTTGATGTGGCTATTCGAATTGGAGATCTCCCAGATAGTTCTCTGCAGGCAAGAAAAATTGCCACTACGCAATTTGCAATTGTTGGGTCAGAGGATTACTTTAAAACTTATGGGAAGCCAGAAAAAATTGATGACCTAGCAGACCACCAATTACTAAAATATTCATTAGGTAAAAATGATAACTTTTGGAGAATTCCAACTTTTGGTGGTGATGAGCGACAATTTCGTGGAAGATATAGCTTAAGTGTTAATGATGGAAAATCTTTAATGTCTGCAGCAGAAGATGGCTTAGGGCTCGCATATCTTCCATGCTTTATTTATGGGAATTCTATTAGAAATGGTCGTTTGCAAAAAGTGCTACCCGACTTGAAGCTGCCAAAAGTAGGTATTTATATTGTGTATCCACCAGCAGATTATATCCAACCAAAATTACGCGTTTTTATAGATTTTTTAGTAAGTCACTTTAAGGATAAAAATAATGAAATTTGGTAATTATTGCTTAATGCGATAGTGATAGTGCCCAACTTTCTCCATACCCATGTTTATATAAAGTGAGCGAGCAGGCATATTTTCTATAACAGTAATTACTGCTAAATATTTTGCCCCTTTTTTGCTACCCCAACCAGCTATCTGGCTCATAATTTTTTTACCTAAACCCTTCCTGCGATGACTTTTTGATACCTCAACAGCATGCACCATTAATATATCGTTACTGATGGCTGCATAAGCAACAGCTGTAGCATCGATGTCTACATAAATTTTTGGAACTTTTGAACGCTTCATTACATCTAAGCGCGCTGGGCCAACGCCACCTTTCAGCCAAGTACTTTGCATTACAGCACTTGGAGTTAAGTGAAAATCACCATCATACTGTTTGTTTATTAACCCAATGGGTGAAGCTAGTATGACAACAGGATCTACTAAATCATAACCCTGTTTAGCTAAGTTTTCATCTAAAAGCTCTTCGCCTTTACGGATCATAAATATGTAATTCTGGTTAAGCGTGTCCATGGCAAGTTCAGCGTCTTTAATTTGTGCGTTAGCTTCAATCTGTACTGCTGCACTCACTCTTTTCCCACCACCTTTACCTTCTCTAATTAACCAACCTTTATGTGTTTGAGTTGATGCAGCGGGCCATGTGAAATCAATTACGTCATATAAATCTTTAATGCTTGGAAGTGTCATAAATTAAATGCTTTACGCACTTCTATTTCAGCGTCTAAAACTAATTTCTTGTCAGTAGAGCGTATAACAATATTAGCACCATGTTTATTATTTTCGTAAAATGGGTATGAACCTATTGAAGTATTTATAAACTGTTTTGCTATTAAACCTAACGGTACAGCTATTTTGCTCTCTGGTAGATCAACACGAACAGTTGCACTAATCATTTTGAGTCCTTTTTCCAGTTGGGGTAGTAGCCACTCTATCATACAATTAAAAACGCTTGGAACCCCTGCCATAACATGAACATTTTCAATACTAAACCCAGGTGCTTTAGATACAATATTATTAATTAAGGATGCGCCATCTGGGATTCTGGCCATCCGTAATCGAGTTGTAGTAAGATCATCTACACCGTTCTCATAATTTGTAGCTAAAATTAAGCGCGCATCTTCACGAACGTCGATACTGATACCAAAAGCACTGGCTACACAATCAGCTGTAATATCATCATGCGTCGGACCAATCCCGCCACTAGTAAAAACATGATCATACTTAGTACGGGTTTGATTGATCGCAGTAATTATATCTGCTGCTTCGTCTGAAACGATGCGTACTTCAGAAAGGTTTATACCATGTTCGGTTAATTTGCCTGCTAAGTGATACATATTCGCATCACGAGTACGCCCAGATAAGATTTCATCTCCAATAACGATCATTGCAGCGGTTGGGTTGGTCATTTATGTATTCCTTATGAAATTCGAAAGCGCCCTAATACGGGGAACCCTTACTCGTAGATATAAGCGTTTTTTAGCAGACGTCACGCTAGAAGATGGTTCTGAAATAACTGCGCATATTGCAAATCCAGGCTCAATGCTTGGAATGGCATTTCCTGGTGATAAAATTTGGCTGGAAACCAATGACGATCCAAAGCGAAAATTAAAATATTCATGGAAATTTATTGAGACAAGTACTACTCTAATTGGTGTTGATACTAGTGCTGCTAATCGAATAGTTAAAGAAGCTCTCCAAAGTCATAAAATTGATCTTAATTATGATAGCTTTAAATCTGAAGTTAAATATGGCGAAAATTCACGAGTAGACTTTTTGCTTTCTAAGAAAAATATGCCAGATACTTATCTCGAAGTAAAAAGTGTAACTTTATCCCGAAAGCCTGGATTAGCAGAGTTCCCAGATAGTAAAACTATACGTGGAGCAAAGCATATGGAAGAACTCGCGAATATGGTTTCCCAGGGTTATCAAGCAACAGTCTTATTTTTGGTTCAACGTACTGATGCTCTACAAGTCAGTGTAGCAGGCGATATAGATTTAAATTACCAACGTGCTTTTAGCTTAGCGGTTGTAGCTGGAGTTCAAGTCCTATGTTATGATTGCATAATTTCAAATGAAGGTATTACTTTAGGTAAAAGACTAGACTTGGCAAATACAAGTAATTCTGTTTAATCGAGTGCAAGTAGCAATAAGGTAGATATCGTGACTAATAAACCTAGATTAAATGAAGATGGTATTACAATTCATACTCCAGAAGAGTTTGAAGGCATGCGAAAATCTGGTGCATTAGCTGCAGAGATTTTAGATATGATTACTGAGCATGTTATTCCTGGGGTTACTACGGAAGCTTTGGATCAATTAATTCATGATTATATGATTGCTTCTGGAGCTACACCAGCAACGCTTGGCTATCGTGGATATACTAAATCATCATGCATTTCTTTAAATCACGTTGTGTGTCATGGAATTCCAGCAGATAAAAAATTAAAAGACGGGGATATTTTAAATATTGATGTAACATGCGTTTTAGATGGGTGGTTTGGTGATACATCTCGCATGTATGTTTGTGGTAAACTTTCACGCAAAGCAGAACGTTTAATTGATATTACGCACACGGCATTAATGTTAGGAATTGATCAGGTTAAACCTGGAAATACCTTTGGTGATATTGGTGCCGCAATACAAGCTTATGTAGAGGCGCAGCGTTGTTCAGTTGTTCGTGATTTTTGTGGGCATGGCTTGGGGCGTGTATTTCACTCTGCACCTAATGTTGTACATTTTGGACGGTGGGGCACAGGCCCTATTCTTGAAGAGGGTATGTTTTTTACGATTGAACCAATGGTAAATCTTGGGAAGCCACATACTAAAATTCTGTCAGATGATTGGACAGCTGTTACGAAAGATAAATCCCTTTCAGCTCAATTTGAACACTCCATTGGAGTAACTGCCACTGGAGTTGAAATTTTTACAAACTCTTCAGTGGGTAATTTTTATCCAACTTGGGGGTAAAATTTAGTTAACCCAATGCTCCGTGGCAATGTTTAAATTTTTTGCCTGACCCACATAAACACTTATCGTTACGAGTTAATGGAGGCCAAGTGCTAGGATTATTTTTGTCTATCTCTGGAGGCTTAGGAGCTTCAAGTTCGATGTCTAAACCATATGCTTCTTTCACACGTGCTTTAATGTCTTTAATACTCATACCTTGGCTTATTGCAGTTTGAATCTGTTGTTGTAATGCAGCCATCTGTTGTTCTGCAGACTGTGGCTTGAGGCGTGCCATTTGTCCTGTAATTGCTGTCCGCAAGCCATCAAGCATAGATTCAAAAAGCTCAAAAGATTCATTCTTATATTCATTTAGTGGATCTCGTTGAGCATAACCACGCATACCAACAACTGAACGGAGATGTTCTAGAGTTATTAAGTGTTCACGCCACTTTTGATCAATAGTTCCTAATAATAGTTGTTTCTCGGCTGTTCTGATATTGTCTGGACCAAGACCTTTAATCTTAGTTTTCATGTCTTCGTCTGCTGCATTACGAAGGCGTTCAATAATGACTTCATCATCTATACCTTCTTCGGCAGCCCAATCAGAAATGGGTAAATCTAGACCTAAAGATTCTTTTATCGATTCTTGGAGGCCTTGGATATTCCATTGATCAGCGTAAGATTTAGATGGAATAGCTTCATCTACTAAATCTTCGATGACTTCGTCTCGCATATCTTTGACTGTTTCTGATAGGTCTTCAGATTTCATAATTTCTAAGCGTTGTTCGAAGATAGCTTTTCGTTGATCATTCATGACGTCATCAAACTTCAGCAATTGTTTGCGAACATCAAAGTTTTGACCTTCAACTTTGGCTTGTGCGCGTTCAAGCGATTTGTTGACCCAAGGATGAATGATTGCTTCACCCTCATCCATACCCAATTTTCCTAAAACGGTATCTAACTTTTGAGAACCAAAGATACGCATTAAGTCATCTTCAAGAGATAAGAAAAATGCTGAACGGCCTGGATCACCTTGTCGCCCTGATCGGCCCCGAAGTTGATTGTCTATACGCCGACTTTCATGACGCTCTGTAGCCAAGACAAATAAGCCACCAGCATCTAAAGCCTCTTGTTTTAATTTAGCTATTTCTGCAACAACTTTTTCACGAATTTTTAATATATTGGCTTTTTTACCAGCATTTTTTATTTCTGCCGTAACGCGTACGTCTACGTTGCCACCTAATTGAATGTCTGTACCTCGACCAGCCATATTAGTGGCGATTGTTACAGCATTTGGAGCGCCTGCATTTGCAACAATAGATGCTTCTTGTTCATGAAACCTTGCATTAAGGACTTTGTGGGGAATGCCAGTTTTTGATAGTCTTTCTAGGTCATCTGCATAACCATTAAATTCGTCCTTACTTGCTTGCTTTTTCATGCTTTCTGCACGTACACGCAAAGTTTGTGAAATTTTCTTTAATAAATTTTTATCGTTTAAAAGTTCTGATAAATATTCGGATTTTTCAATCGAAGTCGTTCCAACTAAAATTGGCTGCCCTTTAGCGTGTGCTTTGCCAATTTCTTCTACTATGGCTGTAAATTTTTCTCTTGCAGTTCTATAGATTGCATCATGCTCATCTTGGCGAACTATTGGTCTGTTAGTTGGAACTTCTACAACGCCTAAACCATAAATTTCTGAAAACTCTTCTGCTTCTGTTAGCGCAGTACCTGTCATGCCTGCTAATTTTTCATACAAGCGAAAATAGTTTTGAAATGTGACAGAGGCTAGGGTTACATTTTCTGGTTTAATATCAGCATTTTCTTTTGCCTCAATGGCTTGATGTAAGCCGTCTGATAGACGCCGGCCAGACATCATACGACCAGTAAATTCGTCTATTAATATTACTTCACCATCACGAACAATATAGTCTTTATCTCGCTTAAAAAGTGTATGTGCACGCAAACCTTGATTGACATGATGAACTAAAGATGTGCTCTCAGGATCATACAAAGAATGACCTTCTGGCAATAATCCCATTTCTAGTAGACGTTTTTCCACAAACTCATTACCTTCATCTGTAAGAGATGTAGAACGAGATTTTTCATCTAAATCATAATGATTTGTTTCTAAGTCTGGAATCAAAGCATCAATAGCTTTATAAATTTCTGTGCGATCCTCTGCAGGACCTGAAATAACTAATGGAGTTCTAGCTTCGTCAATTAAAATGCTGTCAACTTCGTCGACAATCGCAAAGTAATGATCGCGTTGTGCCATTTGTGATAAATCTGACTTCATATTATCACGCAAGTAATCAAAACCTAATTCATTATTCGTAGCATATGTAATATCACTTGCATAAGCCGCTAACTTTGCCTCTTCTTCCATGTCTGGAATAACTACACCAGTAGTCATGCCAAGGAATTGATAAACTTTGCCCATCCATTCTGCATCACGGGATGCCAGGTAATCATTTACAGTTACAACATGAACTCCTCGGCCAGCTAATGCGTTTAGATAAACAGGAAAAACACCAACTAAGGTTTTACCCTCACCAGTTTTCATTTCTGAAATATTTCCTTGGTGTAAAAACAAACCACCCATTAATTGAGTATCATATGCGCGTAGACCTAAAGCGCGGAATGCCGCTTCGCGTGCGTTTGCAAATACTTCGGGTAACAGTTGATCCAAAGTTTCACCATTTTTAAGTCGAGCTTTAAATTCTTTAGTCTTTTCCATGATCTGTAGGTCACTGAGTGCTTGAAAATCAACTTCTAACAAGTTGATAGAAGCAATCATGGGTAAAGTAGCTTTGATCTTGCGATCATTAGCTGTTCCAAAAATTTTACGAGCCGCTTTGGTTAAACCGAGCATTAAAAATATTCCTTAAATATACTACAAATTTGCAGCAAAACTAACGTGCCTGTAAAGCAGATTTTTATCCATTGTCCTTGTAGGCTCGGGTAAAGCCATTTACTAAAGCACAAAATATACAGTCTACTTACAAAGCGCGAGCAAAAGCATGTAAGCAGGTGTTTCGATACTGTCAACGGCGCCAAAACAAAGGTGCATAATTTTAAAGTGTAAAAATGTGTACATAACCGGAGAGTTTAAATGAATCTTTCAAAAAAAATATTTTTTGTAGCCATATTAGCTACTACAATAGGATTACCTATTGTTGCACAAGATGTGCCGACAAGTGAAACTGTTGTTGCAATTGTTGAGGGGAAAAAAATAAAATTAGGTCATATTATTTCTATAGTTGAAACTTTACCGGCTCAATATGCAGATGTGGTGGCAAATGATTTATATGAAGGCATTTTAGATCAGCTAATTCAACAAACTTTACTTGTAGTAAATGTTCCTGCAAAAAAAATTAATGAAAAAAGAATTTCTTTAGTTATGGAAAACGAACGCCGAGCTTTGATTTCTTCAAATGCTCTAAGTGATATAACGCAAGAAGCAGTTACAGAAAGCGCACTTCAGGATCTTTATGAGGATCTAATTTTATCTGGTGAGCCACTATTAGAATTTTATGCGTCACATATTTTAGTCGATACAGAGGAAGAAGCTCAAAATATTTTAATGATAGCAAAAGAGGGAAGTAATTTTTCAGATTTAGCGAAAGAAAACTCAACGGGTCCTTCAGCTTCAAATGGTGGTGATCTAGGGTGGTTTGGTCGAGGTGCTATGGTCTCTGAATTTGATGAAGCTGTATCTCAAATGAAAGTTGGTGATATATCTGGCCCAGTTAAGACACAGTTTGGATGGCACATCATAAAGCTTAATGATCAGCGCAACTATCCATCTTTGGAGACTAAACGTGAAGAGTTAGAGGGACAGTTAAGAAACACAGCAATCTCTAAAAAAATTGAGTTCTTGCAAGATAACTCAGCCATTGAAGTTTTTAATCCAACATTTAACCTCGAAGAAATTCGCAATAGTGATTTACTTAATTAAGGGTTATGCTCGTGAACGCAGATCAAAAAATAGCTAAATTAGAAGCTGAGCTTGCTACATTAAAGGCGCAATACTCTGTACCAGCTGTTTCACCCTTAGCGCCCAAGGGGGGATTCCAAAAACTACCTGTTGTTAGAGGAATTCGGTTTGCTGCAATTGATGCTGGCGTAAAATATACAGATAGAGATGACGTAATGCTAATTGAGTGTGCGGCGGGGAGTTCTGTTGCAGGTGTTTTTACAAAATCCAGTACACGGTCTGCTAGTGTATTAGATTGTCAAAAAAAACTGTTGCTAGGCACTAGTGATGAGCCTGTCGCGATTTTGGTAAATTCAGGCAATTCAAACGCTTTTACTGGTTTGCATGGTGAAAATTCAGTAAATGAAATTTGTAATAGTGTCTCAAATATTATGGGTATCGCTTCTCAAAGAATTTTTACTGCTTCAACAGGTGTAATTGGTGAGCTACTGCCTCATGATAGGATTATAAAAAAAATTGAAGAACTAAATACTAATTTAGATGAAAATTCAGCAGAAGATGCTGCTCGAGCAATTATGACGACAGACACGTTTCCAAAAGGAGCAGGCAGTAGTTTTTCGGTAAATGGACTGCCTGTTGAAATAGCTGGGTTTGCAAAAGGTTCAGGAATGATTTCTCCTGATATGGCAACAATGCTAGTATACATTGTTACTGACGTAGCAATTGATCAATCTGTACTTCAGCTAATTTTATCAAACCTAAATGAAAAAACTTTCAACTCAATTACAGTAGATAGTGATACATCCACATCAGATAGCGTGATGATAGTTGCCACTGGAAAATCAGGAGTGCCACGAATTACTAATGAATATAGTAATGATGCTTTAGAGTTTACTCAAAAATTGAATGAAGTAATGGTAAACCTTTCACAACAAGTAGTTCGTGATGGCGAAGGTGCAACAAAGTTTATTGAAATTACGATTAAGGGAGCAATTTCAAATGCTTCTGCCAAAACTGTTGGATTAGCAATTGCAAACTCACCATTAATAAAAACAGCGGCTGCAGGAGAAGATCCAAACTGGGGGCGAGTAGTTATGGGTGTTGGGAAGTCTGGAGAGCCAGCAGATCGTGATAAATTAACTATTTGGTTTGGTGATATTCTTGTTGCAAAAGATGGTTGGGTTTCACCTAGCTACACCGAACAAGAAGGTTTGGCTTATATGAAAAATACGGATTTGCAATTTACAGTAGATCTTGGAATGGGTGATGGAAATGCAACAGTTTGGACCTGTGATTTAACGCATCAATACATTGTAATTAACGCTGATTATAGATCATGAAAACTTTATTAGTATCTGCTGTTGCTTTGATTGATACGGATGGCCGCGTCCTCTTAGCCCAACGCCCGGAAGGAAAATCTATGGCAGGGCTATGGGAATTTCCAGGTGGTAAGGTTGAGGCAATGGAAACTCCAGAGGTTGCTCTGGTGCGTGAATTAAAAGAAGAACTTGGAATCGATACATGGGAAAGCTGTCTGGCACCATTAACCTTTGCAAGCCATACTTATGATAATTTCCATTTGTTAATGCCTGTGTTTGTTTGTCGAAAATGGAATGGAATTGTTTCGCCTCAAGAGGGCCAAGCATTAGCTTGGGTAGAGCCAAAAAAATTACGGAATTACTCTATGCCTGCAGCTGATATTCCTTTGATAGCAGTTTTACGTGATTTACTGTGAAGCAGTAAACTTAACAATAAAGCTATTTTAATAACTCAATAGTTTTACTGCTAAAGAAAACTATACCCAGCCTGACAGTTCATTTTTTAAAATATCTATCATCATTTTAATGTGATCTGGACTATCGTTTAGGCATTCAATATACGTAAATTTCTTTCCCCCAGCTTCTTCAAAACTTTCAAAAACCTCTTCATTAATTTCTTCTAACGTTTCTACACAATCAGATGAAAATGCTGGAGATATTATAGAAATATTTTTCTGACCATTTTTAGCTAAGCGAGCAACTTCGTCAACGGTTGCAGGTGATAGCCACTTTTCAGGCCCAAACTTTGATTGGAAGGTGGTTGTAATCTCAGTATCGTCCCAACCTAAAGCTTCTTTCAAAAGGCGTGTCGTTTTTTGGCAATGACAATGATATGGATCACCTTCCATAAGGTAACGAACTGGAACCCCATGATATGAGCAAACTAAAATATCAGGTTTAACTTCTAAAGAAGCATATTTTTCTTTAACTGAGTTCGCGAGTGCTTCAATATATAACGGATTATCAAAGTATGCTGCAACTGTACGGATAGATGGCTGCCAATTCATTTTCATTAATGTTCTAAATGCTTCGTCATTAGCGGTCGCTGTTGTTGGGCCTGCATACTGTGGATAAAGAGGGAAAAAGACGATTTTATTTACGCCCTGCTCTTTCATTTTATGAATGACACTTTCTGTAGATGGATTGCCATACCTCATAGCAAAATCAACAATGACCTTATCATTATAAATAGATTTAATTTCTTTTGCTACGGCTTCTGATTGCAGGCGTGTTGTTGTTAAAAGTGGGCTTTCATCTAAATCGTTGTTCCAAATTGACCGATAAGCGGCTCCTGATGAAAATGGACGTCTTGTAAGTATAATGCCTTGTAATAGAGGCTGCCAAAGCCAATCAGAATAATCAACTACACGTTTGTCTGATAAAAATTGAGACAAATATCGCCGCATAGACCAATAGTCAGTCGCATCTGGGGTTCCTAGGTTGGCTAATATAACACCAATTTTGGTGGGTTTAACTTCTGGGTGGTCAGTTGGCTTAGACATACTTTTTCCTGCTAGATTGTATGATATAAATAGGCTGTATAATTGTTATATCAATCTTTTTCTGGATTATTTTCAAGAGTTCCTAAAGCATCTGCCAGGCGCTTTTGTGCAGAGCCTGGTTTAAGTGGTTTTTGTTGACTGACAGATGGCGCCCATCCTGTTAAAAAAATTAAATCGAAAGTTGCTTTTATCCGGCCATTATTATCTGTAAAATTATCATGATATTGCTTTGTAACCTCTTTTAATAGATTCCGCGATATTGGAAGCTTCATCCTTGTTTTTATAATATTAGTTTCGCCCATGGAGCGCAGGTCATGCATTAGCTTGATTGGGGATTTATAATTAACGTTTAAAGAGATATTATCAGCAACAGGTAGAGCAAAACCTGCACGTTGCAAAAGGCTACCTAAATCACGAATCTCTCCCATTGGAGCAATTCGAGGAGAAATGCCATCCATTACTTTTATTTCAGCCTGTGCAAAAGAAATGCGTAATTCTGATAATGTCTGGCCACCAAAAAAGGTAGCTATCATTAGCCCATCAGGTTTTAGAGCTTGTTGCATTTGTATTAATTGCCCAACCGGGTCATTAGCCCAATGCATACACATGGCATGTATGACTAAATCATAGCTATTTTTATTGAGGTCTAATGTATCTCCGTCTTCGACACATGTAGCTTTTAGGTCTAATGCATTTGCCCATGCTTGAGCTCGAAATCCAACAACTGCTATTTTTGAAAAAACTCTATTAATTTCTGATAATCGTTCATTAATAACGTCAATAGCTTGATCATGAATAAACCATGCATTTTCATTAGCTCGTTTGCGGCGTAAGACCAAAGCTTTATGATCAAATAGTTGAGGGGGTAAAGTCATTAAATAGTGTTACGCCTAACAAAGTAAAAGGGAAAGCATTTGTTATAAACTGATAGAATAAAATAAAATTATCATATCAGACTTTGGGCAAACTATATTGCCAATCTATTTGTTAATACTTTTAACTAATGGAAGAAGATAATATATCTTAGAAAATTTAAATTATAAAAATATGTGCTTATAGGCAGGTATTATTGTGCTTGTTGCACATAATTTTTAAACTCTATAACTGTGAATTAGTAATGGAGTAATGGTGATGGTTAAAATTGAAATTTATACTGGAAATCTATGTGGTTACTGCACAGCAGCAAAACGCTTATTAAAACAAAAAAGTGCAGTATTTTCTGAAACGAATGTACACAATAACACAGAAAAAAAATCTGAAATGATGCAACGCTCTAATGGGAGTAGAAGTGTGCCTCAGATATTTATTAATGATTTTCATGTAGGTGGTTGTGATGAATTATTTGATTTAGAGCGTCTGGGAAAGCTTGATAAAATGTTGGTAGCATAATGCCTGATAGCTCCAATGATGGTTTGATTACTGTTGCTTTATTCTCAGAAGTTTTAGCGTCAGAACAACTAATGCGTGGACGCTTATCTCGGGCTTTACCAAAGGGTATGGAATTGTCACACTTTGTAATGCTAGATTATCTTAGTCGTCAAAACCGGGAACGTAGTCCTGCAGAATTGGCGCGAACATTTAATCTTACTAAAGGTGCTTTGACTAATACGTTAAGCAAATTAGAAAAATACGGATATATTCACATTCGACCAGATTGGGATGATGCTCGTAAAAAGTTAGTACTTATTTCTAATGCAGGTGATAGGGCCCGTGATGAATCTGTTTTAGCCATCACACCAGTATTAGAAGATGTGATGGCTAAATTGGATAAATATAGATTACGGGACGGGTTAAGATTTTTGCGTGAATTGCGCGAAGCTTTAGATTGATATGAATTGGTTACATGATTAGCTGTACTTACAAGTTAGATTTTATGCTTGCAGTAACATAATTTACAGATAAATCCTTGTCAGAAATAGACCAACTCCACTTAAATGGATTAAATACAAAACCCTTGCGGTCAACGGGATTTAAACCTGCGCTTTTAATTAATTCAAATAACTCATCTGGCGTTATAAACTTATCCCATTCATGAGTACCTTTGGGAAGCCATCGCATAATATGTTCTGCACCAATAATTGCCATCAAATAACTTTTAGGGTTGCGATTAATGGTCGAACATAACATTAGGCCATTTGGTTTTAGTAGATCTTTGCATGCAGTTAGAAAGCCAAGTGGATCAGCTACATGCTCTACAACCTCCATATTTAAAATGACGTCAAAAGTTTCGCCAGTTTGTACAATTGCCTCTGCACTAGTGTGCCGATAATCAATTTTCAACCCAGATTGTTCAGCATGAATTTGTGCAACAGGTATGTTCCGTTCCGCCGCGTCAGCACCAACTACTGTTGCGCCCAATCTTGCCATAGGTTCAGATAGTAACCCACCGCCACAACCAATATCTAAAATCCGTAAATCCTTGAATGGATTTTTAATAGATAAATTTCGTGTGAATTCTGCTGCTATTTGCTCAACAATATAATCTAATCGAGTAGGATTTAGCATGTGTAGTGGTTTAAATTTACCATCTGTATCCCACCACTCTGTCGCCATAGCTTCAAATTTAGCAACTTCTTTAGGATCAATTGTGTTTATTCTAGACATTGACATGAGCTTTCAAAAGGACAAGTTTTGATAATACACAACATATAGAGCAACGATGAGAAATACCGAAGGTCAAATTGGCGCAGGCTTATCTTTATATTCAATGATACAGCCATATGCATATCATACTTTAAATGTAGGTGATGGTCATACTGTATATGTTGAGGAATGTGGTAATCCAAATGGTATACCTGTTGTCGTTTTACATGGTGGCCCAGGAGCTGGGTGCAGCCCAGGCATGCGACGTTTCTTCAATCCGGACTATTTTCGTATAATCTTATTTGATCAACGTGGCTGCGGCCGCTCTAAGCCTCATGCAAGTGTGGAAAATAATACTACCTGGCATCTAATATCTGATATTGAAAAAATCCGGAACCTTTTACACATAGAAAAATGGATAGTTTTTGGTGGATCTTGGGGATCAACATTAGCATTAGTTTATGCACAATCATACCCCGAAGCTGTTAAACACTTAGTCTTAAGAGGTATTTTCTTGATGACAGATTTAGAGCTAGATTGGTTTTATAATGGTGGTGCGGGTATGTTTTTTCCTGAGCAATGGAAAAATATTACTCAAATATTACCAATTGAAAAACGAGATAATATAATAAAATCTTATCACGATAAATTATTTGGATTTGATGAGAGCGAACAAACTAAATTCGCACGAGCCTGGACTGAATGGGAATCTGCCTTAGCAACAATGCATCCAACTACAACAACAGGAAGAACTCCAGCTGCTTATGCTCGGGCTTTTGCGCGAATAGAAAACCATTATTTTACCAACAAAGGATTTTTAAATAAAAATGAACAAATTTTAGATAATGTTTATAAAATTAAAAATATTCCTGGTACTATTGTTCATGGGCGCTTTGATATGATCTGCCCACCTAAAGCAGCATTTTCTCTTCATAAGGCATGGCCTATTTCTAAACTCCATATAATTAGTGATGCAGGCCATTCACTAGCTGAAAAGGGAATTAGTTCTGCGTTAATTTCTGTTATGAATGGCTTAGTTAATTAATTTATATTAATAGAAAAACTTATAAATCAAATTAAATCTTATTCTAGTAGTAAGCTCGATAATAAAAGAAATTTTCTAATACAGATAGACTACACTTTTATACTAGATCTGTTTGTCTGTTGCGTGGATACTTGTGAATGATAAAATAAATATGATCTTACGGAATAAGTTATGAACCAAAAATTTGCAGAATATATAGAGCCCGCACGCAGTGAAACACGGTGGTGGATGGTTATTTTAACCCTAACCCTGTGGATTGTTTTTTATATGATTTTATCTTCAAGTTTTGTCTTTGCAATGGACTTATTCTTTGATTTGGGTGAATTGCAACAAGGTGTATTTATAACTCCAGCAGCTGTCTATGTTTTATTATTAACTTTTATTATATGGATTATAGTATTTTTAACAGTAGTTAAGCTTTTTCATAAGCGTGGAATTATTAGTCTTTTAGGTAATTCAAAACGAAAATTTTTATATAATTTTTGTGTAGCTATTGGTATCTCAGCTGTTTTTTTAGTTTTGTCATATTATTTAGCACCCTCAGATGACCAAATAATAGAAAATCTTACTTTTTATAGATGGTTATCTGTTTTGCCGATTGGTGTGTGTTTAATGTTTTTCCAGGTTAGTGCGGAAGAATTATTATTTCGTGGATACTTGCAACAACAATTCGCAGTTTGGATTAAAAACCGTTGGTTTTACATGGCTGTCCCATCTGGGATCTTTGGCTTGATGCATTATGATGGTAGTATGGGAGTTGATGTTGGTTTGATTGTTGTAGCAACTACAGGATTGCTAGGCCTATTTTTGGCAGATCTTACATATCGAACTGGAAACTTAGGTGCAGCAATTGGTGTGCATTTTGCAAATAATTTTTCCGCAATGTTTTGGATATCTTATCAAGAGCAAATAAGTGGCTTAGCGCGCTACACAGCACCTGCTTTTTTCAATGAGCCAGCTATGTTTGTAGAGGCAGCTAAAAGTATGTTAATTGCTACTTCAATATTATTTTTAATTTACTTTTCTATTATGGAATGGCGAGCACGCAGATGATTGCATTTAGGGGCCTAGCCCTTTAAATGTTAACGACAGGCTAAATGAAAGCAGACGAACATGAACTGGATCTCCAACTATATGAAGCCAAAGATCAATTCGATCTTTTCTCGGCGTGAAACTCCTGACAATTTGTGGACTAAGTGCAAAGAGTGTGGAGCTATGCTATTTCATCGTGAATTAGCAGAAAACCTCAATGTTTGTATTAATTGTGATCATCACATGCATATTACACCACATGAACGCTGTATTTCGATGTTTGATGGAGGTGTTTTTGAAGAGTTCAAAGCTAAAGAAGCAACTATTGACCCTTTAAAATTTAAGGATCAAAAAAAATATACTGATCGGTTAAAGGATGCACGCAAAAAGACGGGTGTACACGAAGCTATGTTGTTAACCAAAGGTAAGATGGGACGCACGCAGGTTGTTGTAGCTGCACAGGACTTTGCTTTTATGGGGGGCTCTATGGGCATGGGTGTTGGCAATGCAATTATTGCCGCTTGTGAGCAGGCTTTAAAATTGAAATGCCCACTTATATTATTTTCTGCTGCTGGTGGAGCGCGTATGCAGGAGGGGATTATGTCCTTAATGCAAATGCCGCGTACAACTGTTGCACTGCAAATGTTAAAAGAAGCTAATTTGCCATTTATCGTAGTGCTTACTCACCCAACAACAGGTGGTGTTACGGCATCCTATGCGATGCTAGGTGACATTCATATTGCTGAACCTAATGCCTTAATTTGTTTTGCGGGACCACGAGTAATTGAGCAAACTATCCGTGAAAAATTACCAGAAGGATTTCAACGTGCTGAGTATCTATTAGATCATGGTATGTTAGACCGTGTGACGCATCGCAAAAATATGAAGGAAGAATTAATAACAATTGTTCGCATGCTTATGAATGTTCACCCAGCAATCAAGGGTGATTTACCACCGCCTTCAAAAACAAAGGATCAGGGCGCATTAACGTGAATATAAAAAGTGACATTATCCTAGAACGGCTAATGTCGTTACATCCCAAAATTATTGATTTAACCTTAGATAGAATGACACGGTTATTAGATGAGCTTGGAAATCCTGAAAAATCCATACCGCCCGTAATTCATATTGCAGGTACAAATGGCAAAGGCTCAACTCAAGCTATGATAAGAGCTGGGTTGGAAGCTTCTGGTGAGATATGTCATGCGTATACATCACCACATTTAGCAAGGTTTCATGAAAGAATTGTCTTATCTGGCAACATTATTAACGAAAACATCTTGGCTGAATACTTAAGTAAATGTGAAGAAGTTAATGGAAATACTTCTATTACTTATTTTGAAATTACAACTTGTGCTGCATTATTAGCTTTTTCCCAAATTGAGGCTGACTATACATTATTAGAAGTAGGGTTGGGCGGCCGTTTGGATGCTACTAATGTTATAGACCAGCCAGCCATAACTGTAATTACACCTATATCAATTGACCACCAACAGTACCTTGGTGATACTTTAGCAGAAATAGCTGCTGAAAAAGCTGGTATCTTAAAGCGTAATTGCTTTGCAGTAATAGGCCCCCAAGAGGAAGTAGCATTAGATGTTATAGAAGCACATGCAATCGAAGTTGGTGCTACTTGTAAAATATATGGACAAGATTGGCATGTTTGGGAAGAAAACGGGCGACTAATTTTTCAGGATCAAAACGGACTTCTAGATTTACCAATGCCAAAATTAATTGGTGCACATCAAGTTCAGAATGCAGGAATTGCATTAGCTACATTACGATGTTTAGATAAACCAAATACTTCTTTTGAAGGAGCCATGGTAAACCCTACTTGGCCTGCTAGAATGCAAAAATTACGTCATGGACCTTTAGTATCTCTAGCGCCTAATGCAGAGATTTGGCTAGATGGGGGCCACAATAAAGCTGCTGGCCATGCAATATCTGAAGCCCTTAGCCGACTTCCTAAACGTAATTTGCATTTAATTGTTGGTATGTTGAATACAAAAGATGTGAAGGGTTATATGGAGCCGTTAACTTCACGAGCATCAAGTCTTTATGGTGTTTCCATCCCAGGAGAGGCAGCCACAATGACAGCAGAAGAAACTGTTAATGCTGCAAAAAGATTAGGCTTCACTGCTAATGTAGCTAGTGATGTTATGGTGGCAGTAAAAGATATTCAAACGGTTGATCCTACTGCTAGAATTCTAATTTGTGGCTCATTGTATTTGGCGGGTAAAGTACTACAAGAAAATAGTTAATTAATATACGTGTGATATATATTTTAAAATATTGCAGTGTAAAAATTAACTCCGCATTCGCCTGCCTGTGGGATCAAACGGTGCCTCTATAGTAATCTTGCAAGGCCGTCGCTCACCTAAAATTTCAATTTCAAATATTCCGTTTTGAATTAGTTTTGATAAAGTATTTGGTATATATCCCTGGGCCATAGATGCACCAACTGAGTGCGCATATCCTCCAGATGTAACCCATCCTATTACTTGCCAGTCACCATTTTTTTGAGGGTTAACGACAGCAATTTCATTACCTTTTGCATCAAAGCGGGGAGCTCCATGGCCATGTGGAGGGTCGATGGTGTCGTAGCTATCTAACGTTTTGGCCCAGATAGGTTCGTTACCCATAACATCACAACTTCCACTTTCAATTATAAAAGATGTGCGCTTAAGCTTTGGACCGTCATCTAATTCTTTTGCTGCAGAAGTACGACCAATAAAATTAGTTTTGCTCATCTTTATAAAGCGATCCATATCCGCCTCATACGGACCATAAATGGGACGGAGTTCTGCAAACCATGTTGGAAAGTTCTTCTCTAAGCGCATTGATAATAATGCGCGCATTCCAAAATCTTTAATATCGAATTCAGCACCTGCTTTTTTTAATCCATTATAAACACGCCTCTGATATTCTGGGGCAACCCAAATTTCGTAGCCAAGGTCACCAGTATAGCTAATACGGTTAATCATGCAGGGGGCACCGTTTACATTTATTTCACAAAAACTCATGAAGGGAAAAGCAGCGTTTGATATATCTTCATCAACTAATTTAGCCAAAACATTGCGTGCATTAGGTCCAGCAATAGACAGTCCCTGTAGTTTCATATCAAAGCGTCTGATATCAACTGTTCCATCTATGGGTAAATGCTCTTGGAACCAACGCATATGATATTTCGTTGCTCCTAAAGAACCAAACATAATAAATCGGTCTTCGCCTGCTTTTGCGATGGTAAAATCTCCAATCAACTTACCATTTTTATTTAACATTGGTGTAAGAGAGATGCGCCCTAGTTTAGGCATAGTATTAGTCATGAGATAATCTAAAAAAACTTCTGCACCTGTCCCTGTTATTTCATATTTAGCAAAATTTGATATTTCAGTTATGCCAACGCTAGTGCGAACCGCTTTGACTTCAGCCGCTACATGCTCAAAATCATTTGAATGATGAAATGATAAAACGTCGTGCGCTTCTTGGGCTGTTGGCGCAAACCAAAGTGGCGTTTCAAGTCCCCAAGTATCACCCATTACCGCATGATTTTGATATTTCATTATATCATACAAAGGTGTAGTTTGTTGTGGTCTACCTGCGGGTAACTCTTCATTTGGGTAACTGATTGAAAAACGGCGCGAATAGTTTTCACGTACTTTTGCATTTGTGTAGCGTGGTGTTGCCCACTCGCCATAGCGCGCAACATCCATTGCAAATATGTCAAAGCCGGGATCCCCATCAACCATCCAATTTGCCAATGCTAGACCAACACCGCCACCTTGGCTAAAGCCTGCCATTACAGCGCATGCTGACCAATAATTAGTTAAACCTGGTACTGGTCCTACTAAAGGATTCCCGTCTGGGGCAAATGTAAATGGTCCGTTAATAACTTGTTTAATTCCAGCATTTTCAAATGCTGGAAAATGTTTAAATCCAATTTCTAATGATGGTGATATTCGATCTAAATCAGGTTGTAATAATTCATGGCCAAAATCCCAGGGCGTATTTATTGGCGACCACGGCTTACAGGCCTTCTCGTATGTACCCAATAAAAGACCATTACGTTCTTGTCGTGTATAAATTTCACCTTTAAAGTCAATAACACCTACTAATTCACGGCCAGTTTCAGCGTTAAACTCGACTACTTCAGGCATTTCTTCTGTCAGTAAATACATGTGTTCCATCGCCAATAGGGGCAATTCTAGGCCAACCATACGTCCAACTTCTCGAGCCCAAAGGCCTCCAGCATTAACAACATGCTCTGCTTTAATTGTTCCATTTTTTGTAATTACATTCCACATTCCATCAGTGTCTTGAGTGATTTCAATAACTGGGTTACGAAGTTCTATTTCTGCACCCAAGACTTTTGCTGCCTTAGCATAAGCATGAGTAGTACCAGATGGATCAAGGTGTCCCTCAACTGGATCCCATAGAGCACCCACAAAATTTGTTTCATCCATTAGTGGAAACATTTTTTTAGCTTCAGAAGGTGTAATTAATTCTGTTTCCATACCTAAACATCGCCCGCGTGCATGGGTCATTCGTAAAAAATCCATACGTTCAGGGCTATCTGCCATCATAATGCCACCAGTTAAATGTAGTGAACAAGATTGCCCTGAAATTTCTTCTAATTCCTTATAAAGCCCAACAGTATAAGCCTGAAGTTTTGCTACATTTGGGTCACCATTTAATGTATGAAATCCACCCGCTGCATGCCAAGATGATCCGCTGGTTAATTCTGAACGTTCTATTAGCATTACGTCTTTCCAACCCGCTTTAACCAGGTGGTATAACACTGAGCAGCCAACTACACCGCCTCCAATTACTATCGCTTTGGCATGAGTTTTCATG
>CAJWNQ010000035.1 GCA_913043905.1 uncultured Paracoccaceae bacterium
TGAGCAGCCAACTACACCGCCTCCAATTACTATCGCTTTGGCATGAGTTTTCATGGGTTATTCCTTCACTATTTTAATTGGTATAGTACTAAAATTAAGAGAAAATAAAAATTTTAACATGTAAATTTACGCTATTTTGATGTCGTTATATTTATTTAATTTAATCTGATGAACCCCCAGTAAAAGAGTTACCATTTTTATAATCACAGGGATCATCTTGCATTTCTAAATGTAGTCGATTTTCTTGATATGGATTATCCCGCGCTAATTCTTCGTTAAATTCAATACCTAAACCTGGCTTTGAGGGTGCAAGAATAAAACCATCTTCCCATACAATTGAGTTGTTAATTAAGTCACCAGCAAAACCACCACCTGTTAAGATGGTTTCAGCCATCAATATATTTGGTATATTAACTGCCAGCTGAATGTTAGCTGCCCACTCTATTGGTCCAGCATAAAGATGTGGGGCAATTTGTGCATTATATACTTCAGCTATTGATGCAATCTTTTTAGTTTCTAAAATTCCACCAGATCGACCTAAGGCAGGCTGCAAAATACTGGCAGCACCTCCGCTTAATACTGAAGCAAATTCTGATTTAGTTGTTAAGCGCTCACCTGTTGCAATAGGTATGCGAACTGTATTTGCAACTTTTGCCATAGAACTTATATCATCAGGTGGCACAGGTTCTTCAAACCACAATGGATCATACGGCTCCAATGCAACACCTAAGCGAATTGCTCCCGCAGTTGTAAACTGCCCATGAGTTCCAAAGAGTAAATCTGCTTTTGTTCCAACAGCAGTTCTTATAGCGGCACACATGCGTACTGAAAGATCAATATCTGTCATTGCTGGCATATGGCCACCACGGGAAGTATACGGTCCAGCGGGATCAAACTTTATGGCTGTGAATCCAATTCTAACCATTTCGACTGCGGACTCTGCCTGCATTTCGGGAGACGTCCAAAAAGCAGAAGTGTCATGATGCTCCATTGGGTATAAATAGGTATAAGACCGTATACGGTCATTCATTTTGCCACCCAAAAGTGCATAGACTGGACGATCATGTGACTTTCCCAATATATCCCAACAGGCTATTTCTAAACCTGAAAATGCACCAATAACTGTTAAGTCGGGACGTTGGGTGAACCCTGATGAATAAGCACGCCGAAACATCATTTCAATATTTTCTGGATTTTCACCCATCATGTGTCGTTCAAATACGTCTTCTATTACAGATTTCATCGCATGAGGCCCAATTGATGCTGAGTAAACCTCACCATAGCCTGTGATGCCAGTATTTGTTGTTAGTTTAACAAATATAAAATAACGCCCACCCCACCCTGGAGGAGGATTGCCAACGATAAAAATTTCAAGATCTTGTAGTTTCATATAAATAATAAACCACTTTTTATTTAAAAAAACAATTGTTTATCCAGCACCGTGTAACCGAGATTCCTCACTATCAGGAACATATGTACGATAAGCGAAATCTTTAATTATTTGAGGTGCATCGTCTGGAAAATTAGGTTTATTTTTATCTAAAGTACCACAAAGAGCTTGAAATATATAATGACCAATTACTTTTTCAGTGCCAGCTTTTTTGCCAGAGTCTGCCAAGTAAGTACCTAGTGTTAGGCCACATGGGATTGTATCAGTAATGCTAAATGGTTGATTTTTTCCATCTGCATTAACTAAAATTAAAGTTAATTCAGAAAACCCATCATAACCAGCAATATATAATGCAAGAGTTGCTGTAGCGGCTTCTTCAGCCATACCCCAAGTAAATCCAGCGCCACGTGTAGCTTTTTTTGCAAATGCAAAAACTTCAGATCGAGTTAACACTGTGATGTTCCATAAGACCAATTATCTGCATTTGTTAATTCGTGGGGAAATGGTGCATTCTTGAATAAGCAAATTCGAACCCATCGATCGGACCTTGGGTCAAATTTTGTTGCTCCAAAAAATGATAATTTACAACGTAACATATCAATCGGTAACATTTTACTATTTAAGAGATTATCGCGTACTTCTGAATAAGGAAATTTATTACTCAGTTGAATGCGACGAATAATATGTCGATGTTCTGGGTTGGCTAATAAATACTCTGCTAAATGCTGATCAACTTGAAGATTGGCATAAAGTGATGAAACATCGCGTGCAATTGCTAATGGTTGTTCTAAATCTCCCCCATCTTCTTTGTGGCGCTCTCCTAATCTAGGTTCTAGCTTAGCTTCGGAGACGTACCAAAAGCGGGCTTGCTCTTCATTAGTCGCGTAATCTGTCTCTAATGCCCAAGCGTAGTTTTTTTCAATTTGTACTTTTAACTGGTTTGTTGTCCCTGACGCATCTATTTTGAAATGTTCGGATTCATCTATGTACATACAGTCTGCTAAATTATCTACAAGTTCAGGATAGGGTTCAAAAATTGCAGAAACAATTTGTTCTTGGGTGTCCTCGACAGTATTTTTTTCTGCCCAGCGGTATAATGCGTCCCATGGATAAATCTCTGAACGTAAATCATTAAATTTCATTAATGTGTTGGATAGTTCCTCGCAAAGCTTTTTTATTTTAGGCTTTTGTATATCATGCTGGCTATTCCAATTAAGTGCATTGTCTAACGCACGCTTTAAATGGACTTCCATTTGATCAAATATTTGGGAGGGAACACTTTTTACAGCGCGGACACGTGCAAGTGCAGTTTCTCGCGCCATAATCCAGGCATTTAGTAATGTAGGGTGGTGTACTAAAAACGGTGCCATGCCAAGGCCAGTTGAGTTTCCTATACCCATTGATCTACGTATGTCTGTATCTAACTTGACTGCGTTATTACCACCTTTAACTTGAGCCATATATTCAACAAGATCCATTACAAAACAACGAATTAAATAAACTGTTAACATTTCAACCTGAAAAGGGTTGCGGAGCTCATCGCGATCAGAAATGTCGCACCTGTCAGCTGCGCCAAATTTACCTGATCCATAAACTGCAGTTGTGCGCATTAAATAACCAACGTCGTTTAATTTTTCTTTGTCAGGCTGGTTGCCGGTTGCAAGAGATTCAACCACGTGGTCCCACAAGCGCACTGATCGATTGGCACGCGAAAGAGTTAATTCTGAATTAGAAACTCTACCTGATTCCTGTAACGGAACATTCTTTTTAAGGCGATCAATATCTGCTTCTGTTGGAATTCCGTCATGTAATGTAAAGGTACAATCCCAAGCTTCGGCAATCACGCGGTCTGATCTTAAATTAGCAGGTAAGTCATGAGCAAAAGCAACTAGTGAATAACTGCGCTCTGGGCCATGAACTGAATAGACTGCATGACCAAAACCTTTTTCATTAATGTTCCATTTAGGTGCATCAAAACGCCATTTTTCAGATGCTAAACGGCGAAGTAATACCCGCATAAAGCTTATGCGTGATTGGTGAAAGCTGCCTAGGCGTGATAATCTCATCACTTTATCTGGCGTACGCCGCGCTACTTGAGGTATCATTTCATGGCACCAAAACTATCGTCATAAAACCGCAACCAATTATTACCCATGATCTTTGATCTTTCTTCTTGAGACATACCTATCAGATTTAGCCCATTATCTATATTTGAAAAGTCACGACTATCTTGGTACCAACTTGGCATTGGTGGAAACCCAGCGTCTGAGGCTGAGCCTTCACCATAATCAATACTCTTTGTCCAGCGGCCAACGCGCATCCATTCGACAACGCTATCTGGTTGATCTTGGCACAAATCGGTTCCTATACCAATATTATTAATACCCATTACTTCAACAGCCTCTGCAACCATTTGGCAAAAGCACTCCAGGGTGCAATTTGAGCCATCTTTTAGATGGTGAGGGTATATTGAAAATCCTAACATACCACCAGTTTGGGCTAATTCTTTCATTACAGTTTTTGATTTATTGCGTAAGGCTGGATGCCAACTGTGGGGATTTGCATGAGTGATCGCTATTGGTCGATTTGAATATTCAATTGCATCTAATGTTGATTTTTCACCTGAATGGCTCATATCTACAACCATTCCTAGACGGTTCATTTCATCTATAACTTTCCGCCCCATGCGAGTTAGGCCAGCATCATAATCTTCGTAACAGCCCGTAGCGAGAAGAGATTGATTATTATAGGTCAATTGCATAAAGCGAGCACCTAGCTGGTATAAAACTTGAACTAGCCCAATGTCATCTTCAATTGGGGAGGGATTTTGAAAGCCAAAAAAGATTGCTGTCCTCCCAGATTGGCGCGCTAATTTAACGTCAGCGCCTGTTGATCCATGAAAAATAAGATGAGGAAATTGTTCAAACCAGCGGTTCCACTGCTCAATATTTAAGACTGTTTCGCGAAATGTTTCATGATATGCTATAGTAACATGTACCGCGTCCAAGCCACCCTCGCGCATTTGGGAGAAGACCTTCTCAGACCAGTTTGCATATTGTAAACAATCAATACGATAGTTGGTCACGTTATAGGTCCTCGCGAAAGATTATTTAATTGATCCATTATTCTTTTTTCAATTTCAACAGATGTGGGCATTTTAAATTCTGAGCCTGGAAGCCTCGCGCCCTCTTGTTCGGCTACAGCATTCGAAAGTCTACTAATGCGATTAAAGAATTGATCACTATGAGTTGCTGGATCAAGAATTATATAGCACTGTCCTAAATCATGTGGATGTCCTTCAGGTGCTTTTAATCCTTTAATATCTAGTGAATTAACAGATCCTGTGAATGCTGAAGCTAGTACTTCTGTCATTAAACCAAAACCCCAGCCTTTGTAATTACCAGAAGACTTTAATGATCCTTTAAGGGCTTCATTTGGATCAGTTGTGTCATGACCATTAACATCAACAGCCCAACCAAGTGGGATACGCTCATCGGCAGTGGCAGCCATGGTAATTTTACCTAAAGCAATTGCTGAGGTGCTTTGATCGAATTGAAATGCAATACCGCCATTCTTAGCAGGAACAGCCATTGCAATGGGATTTGTTCCTAAAACAGCTTTATTTCCACCAGGTGGTGATACAACTGCACTCGCATTGGTTAATCCAATTGCTATAAAGCCAGCATTTGCAATCTGTTCTGTAAAATATCCTAATGATGTACATGTATGAGAATGTGCTACAGCTAAAGTGCAAGTGCCAGTGATGCGAACAGTGTCTAATGCTGTAGGTAAGGCGCGCTCAAATGCGGCTTGAGCAAATCCAAATTTTGCGTCTACGTGTATTGAAGCAGTTTTTGGCAAGGTTACAATAGGCTCTGCTGTGCCGTTAACGCGACCACTAACCAATTGTTTACAGTAACTTTCCAAATAATAGAGTCCGCAAATTAAATTGCCTTTAGCCTCAGCAGTCCGTACTGCGCGAGCAACCGATGATGCTATCCACTCAGATGCTCCATGAGAAACAAGTGCTTTTTTTGTTAAAGCCT
Source organism: uncultured Paracoccaceae bacterium (assembly GCA_913043905.1). Classification (GTDB taxonomy): domain Bacteria; phylum Pseudomonadota; class Alphaproteobacteria; order Rhodobacterales; family Rhodobacteraceae; genus Amylibacter. The sequence goes on from CAJWNQ010000035.1 coordinate 5,437, forward strand.
CAATTTGTTCAAGATCTATTTTAATTTTTTTCATTTTCAATCATTGCCTGATTTATTTATACCTATCTTCGAGAAAAACGACACCACAGCAAGAGAAATCGCATACTGGACATGGTCATCTTAGATAAATCTGCGTTAGAGTTGACCTATGACGCGTTATTTTTCAGAAAAAAATAGACCGCCACACTTAGGGCCATATCCACTGGAACGTTTAAAGCGTTGCGTAACAGTGAGTAAATCAGTGCCGAAAATGGGTATAGTTAATTTTGATCGATCAGATACACCCCATTCAATAATTAACTCTATGCGTGATTATCAGGCAATGATGGATGCCATGCGCTCTGGCTTAGTTAATAAGGGTCTATGTGATATCCCCTCTAATTTAACAGAACGTTCTAATCACTTAAAATCATTTGCATACTTTCAAGATGCATCTGCTGTTGGAATTTGCCGAATTAATTCTGATTGTTACTTAAAAATACCTATTAAAAATCCTGATATTGAACGTTTGGCTGATGATTTGCGTACAAAGCAAACAAAAACTTTTGCTGCTGGTATGGATGTTTTAATGGCTGAATTAAGAGAGGCCGTAGATGCCCCCAACATTGGGGTTCAGGATCACACTCATTCGATTGTGTTTCTATACGAATATCCACGTGACCCTCTTGCGGATGAAACTGGATGTGAATGGATTCAGAATGCGCAGCGCGAGCGTGCAACAATGTTAGGTTCAGAAACAGCAAATGTGATTTCAAACTATATCAGATTATTAGGATATGATGCGCGATCACATTCTGCATCATGCAGTGATGTGGATTTAAATCGCTTAACTGTTTTAGCAGGTTTAGCCAGTGTAGAAAATGAAAGCCTGTTTAATCCTTATATTGGTACACGATTTGGGATTACTGCTGTAACGACTACATTAGATTTATCTACCGATTTTCCATTAATGAATTGGGCTGAACAGCCAAAGCTTTATACCCATGGGTTGGCGTGGAAACTTGGTAAGGGTTTTGAAAAAAATGCAAGTAATCGTGAACCTTACAAAAAACGGCGTTTTGTTGATGGCGCATTGCCGTTTGAAAGACTCAAAAGAGTTGATACTCCAACAACATATTTTGATGAGCCTAATATCCCGCGTGTTCCAAAGCGTGCTGATTTATTTGCGCGAGCTCAATTTGGTGACTTAGGAAAAGCTGTTGAAGATGGTTCTAGAAATGGACTTTATGTTCGAAAGACAGCACCATCTATGGCGCAACGTAAACCAATGAGTGCTTTTGTTTTATTGCAAAATAAACCACCAAAAGATATGATTTCAGATACTACAAAAGATGCACAACGCAATGCTGAAAACGTAAAAGCTGCATGCTATTTTTTAGGTATAGATGCAGTTGGAATTTCACGCTGTCCAGATTGGGCTTACTATTCTCATGATGCATTGGGTGAGGAAATAAATCCAACCCAAGATCAAGCAATTTCGATGATTGTAGATCAAAGATTTGATTCTATGGATGGTTCATCTGGTGATGATTGGATTTCTGTTGCCTTATCTATGAGGGCATATTTGCGGTTCTCATTATTAGGGGGTGTAATTGCAGAACATATTAGATCACTGGGTTATGAAGCAAAAGCTCATACAGCAACTGATAGTGATGTTATACACCCACCATTATTGTTATTATCTGGACTTGGTGAAGTTAGCCGCATTGGAGAGGTAATCCTTAATCCATATTTAGGCCCAAGGTTAAAATCAGGAATTGTTACAACAAATATGCCAATGGTTCACGATAAACCGATTGATTTTGGTATGCAAAAATTTTGTGAAAGTTGTAATAAATGTGCCCGTGAGTGCCCTGCTGGAGCAATTACTTCTGGGCCAAAAAAAATGTTCAATGGATATGAAATCTGGAAGTCTGACAGCCAACGTTGCGCAACTTACCGGATAACAAGTTCTGCAGGTGCAATGTGTGGTCGATGTATGAAAACGTGTCCTTGGAACCTGGAAGGTTTATTTGCTGAAGCACCATTTCGCTGGGCGGCCATGAATATCCCTTCGGCAGCTCCTATATTGGCTAAGTTAGATGACATAGTGGGTAATGGTGAGCGAAATATACTAAAAAAGTGGTGGTGGGATTTAGAGCTACAGCCAGATGAGGGATATAGGCCAACTACCAATGGTTCTCATGAGCGCAATTTACAAAAAAAGCTTAAAATTAAATATGAGGATCAAACCCTAGCAGTTTTCCCTGCAGATCAAGCTCCTCACCCATACCCGTTTCCGTTTCCCATTGATCGTGAGCGTGGCATCCAAGCTTATCAAAAAATGGTTAGTGCGGATGAACATAAGGCACGTTTAAAGTCGGGAAATACTAATGATTTATTTCATCGATATTCGATTAAAAATGATATTAAAGTTCAGCATTTAAGTGTGAGCAAAATTGAAGAAATTGCCGTGGGGATTATGCAGTATGATTTTACTTTGCCGGACGGTGCTGAGTTACCAGTTTGGACTGCTGGATCACATATTGATGTAGTAGTTGCGCCAGGATTTATCCGCCAATATTCTCTTACTGGAAACCCTGCTGATCGGACTAAGTATCAAATTGGGGTGTTGCGTGAAGAAAATGGTAAGGGTGGCTCTGTGCTGATGCATAGGATTTTTACTTTAGGGCGTAAAATATTTATATCTAATCCAATCAATCATTTTCCTTTAGAAAAAAGTGCTTCAAAATCATTTTTAATTGGTGGGGGAATTGGAATAGCGCCAATGATAGCCATGGCGCATGAGTTGCATGTACAAAATCGTGACTTTTCTTTTCACTACTGTAGCCCAAGTCGTAAAAATGCAGGATTTATGGATATTTTGTCTAATGTAAAATGGTTAGATAAAATACATTTTCATTTCACTGATGAAGGCACGCGAGCAAGCCTTAGTGCTATTCTTCAAAAATATAAAAAAGATTATAATGTTTATACCTGTGGACCTGATAGCTTTATGAACAGTGTAATTGAGGCTGCCCAGATTGCAGGGTTTCCTGAAAGTGCGCTTCATTTAGAGTATTTTACTGCGCCTGAAGTACCTGAATATGACAATTACGCTTTTAAGGTTATATTAACAAAATCTAAAAAAGAATTTGATATTCCAGCAGATAGGACTGTGACGGATATCTTAATGGATAATGGAATTCATGTGGATATGAAATGTACAAATGGTATCTGTGGGGTGTGCAAATGTGGATTGATCTCAGGTAATGTTGAGCACAGGGACTTTGTATTATCAAAAAAACAGCGTGAAAGTACAATTATCTTGTGTCAGTCACGCGCATTGGTGCAAAATGGCATAATCGAGATTGACCTTTAATAAATACGCAATCAATACTTCTCTTTTGTAGCAATCACCCCTATTTATAAAATACGTATGTAAGCTTTAAGGACTGATAATGATTATTCCTGGATCACCAGAAATGAAATCCCAATTGGAAGCAGTCTTCGACTTGGAGTCTAGTGCCGCGATGTTTAAGGAAACAGCGCGTGAATATGAACGTGTGGAGCGTGTTATCCCTGAAGCTGAATGGATGAAGCGAGCTCCCTATATATATGCAATTAATAAATTAAAAAAAGAAAAAGATGCGGTAATATTAGCTCATAACTATATGACACCTGATATTTTCCACGGGGTTTCAGATATTGTAGGTGATAGTTTACAGTTAGCGATAGAGGCTACACGGGTTAAGGAAAGCATAATCATTCAGGGTGGTGTGCACTTTATGGCGGAAACGTCAAAAATCCTCAGCCCAGAAAAAACTGTAATTATTCCTGATAGCCGTGCAGGCTGCTCATTGGCTGAAAGTATTACTGCAAGTGATGTCGCAAATATGCGTGAGAAATACCCTGGTGCTCCAGTTGTGTCATATGTGAATACAACGGCTGAAGTAAAAGCTGCGTCTGATATTTGTTGTACATCATCTAATGCAGTGGACATCATCAATTCCATGGATAGTGATTTGGTGATTATGACCCCTGATGGACATTTGGCTCAAAACGTTGCCAAACAAACCAGCAAAAAAATTGTATATTGGGAAGGTGCGTGCGAGGTTCATATTGAATTTAAAGCAGATGAATTACGTGAATATCGTAAATATGAGCCAGATGCAGTTATAATTGCACACCCTGAATGTCCAACTGATGTAGTTGATGAAGCTGATTTTAGTGGTTCTACGGCAGGCATGATAGATTATGTACGTAAAAATAAACCTGAAAAAGTTTTGTTAATTACAGAATGTTCCATGGGCTCAAATATTGCTGACGAAGTGCCTGAAGTAAATTTCCTTGGTCCATGTAACCTGTGTCCTCACATGCAGCGGATTACATTAGAAAAAATTCTTTGGTCATTACACACTGGAAATGAAGAAGTTATAATTGAAGAAGAATTGGCGGCTAAAGCGCGCCGCGCGGTTCAGCGTATGATTGATTTGAAGTAAGACTGTGAAAGATAAGCAACATAACGTTCTAATCATTGGAGCTGGCCTGGCTGGCTTATATGCCGCGTTAAGCCTTGCCCCAAGGCCTGTCACTATTTTATCACCAAAGCCACTAGGTTTCGACGCATCTAGCGCCTGGGCGCAAGGTGGAGTTGCAGCTGCTATGGATGAGCATGATACACCTGAAGCACACGCAAATGACACAGTAATTGCAGGAGACGGGATTGTTGATGCTGATATTGCTGCATTTGTTACAGCAGCGGCCAAAGAACATGTTTTAGAGTTAGTTGAAGTTGGCACGCCATTTGATCGCACAAAAGATGGTGATTTTGTGATGTCTAAAGAAGCAGCACATAGCTTCGCACGTGTAGTTCGAGTAAAGGGTGATCAGGCGGGTGCTGCAATTATGAAAACACTCGTAAAAGTGGTATCTAATACTCCCTCTATTACTATTCTTCAGGGTGCGACCGCGCTTGATTTAATTGTTGAAGACGGCCAAATGCGGGGCGTTGTAGTATCTATTGATGATGAAGAGCCATTTGTCATCCAAGCAAAAGCTTACTTAATGGCGGCAGGTGGTGCAGGTAGTTTGTTTATGAAAACGACCAACCCGCCTTCTGTACGTGGTTTAGCGTTAGGTATGGCTGCGCGTGCAGGAGCAGAAATTGCTGACGCAGAGTTTGTACAATTTCACCCAACTGCAATCGATTTAGGTTTAGATCCAGCACCTTTAGCAACTGAAGCTCTTCGTGGTGAAGGCGCTACTTTAATTAACAAAGATGGTGTCCGATTTATGCAAGCAATTCACAAAGATGCTGAGTTAGCACCACGTGATATTGTAGCGCGGGCTATATTTCATGAACATCGTAAAGGTATGATCCCTGCGTTAGATACGCGTGATGCAATTGGTGCTAATATAATAGATCAATTTCCGTCAGTTTCAGAAGCGTGTCTGAATGGCGGTATTGATCCTGTTACACAACCAATTCCAGTTGTTCCAGCTGCTCACTATCATATGGGTGGTGTTGCTACTGACATTCAGGGAAAGTCTTCTATTAACGGTTTATGGATGTCAGGAGAGGCATCTTCAACAGGATTGCATGGTGCCAATCGGTTAGCTTCCAATGGGTTATTAGAAGCATTAGTTTACGGGGCAACTGCGGCTAATGGCATTGTTGAAACATTGAATACGGGTATGTTTTTTGAATTTGATCCAACATTAAGAGTACCTAAAATTGGATATGCTGCAGTTGATGAAGGTGCTGTTTTGCAGTTACGTCAAGCTATGTCCGATTGGGTTGGTGTGATTAGAACGGGTGATGAAATAGCGAAAGCGCTACGGTTTATTAAACAGCTTGATGCTAAGCATGGTGGTAAGTCGACTAACTTTGATAATATGTTGGCCGCAGCGACCTTAATAGCAGCGGCTGCATATTTACGTAAGGAATCTCGTGGGGGACATTATCGTAAAGATTACCCTGATAAAAATGATGAACTACGTAAGCGTAGTAAAATGACATTAGTTGACGCACTAACATTACGAAATAGTTTATAGGAGCAATTATGACACACTCAGCTATTCCTGACTTTCTTTTAGAAGATATGATTAAACGTGCGCTAAACGAAGATTTGGGTGGTGCTGGAGATGTAACTAGCCGCGCAGTTATTCCTGACGGAATTAAATATCAAGCCTCCTTGAATGCACGCGGTTCTGGCGTTATTTCAGGAATGCAGATTGCTCAACTTGCATTCAATATTATTGATCCAGAATTAGAGGTTAAAACTTTGCTTCCTGATGGATCAAATGTTGTTTCAAAAGATATTTGTATGATAATTAAAGGGGATGCAAAATCAATTTTAATGGCTGAAAGAGTAGCCCTTAATTTTGCAGGTCGGTTATCTGGCATTGCAACTATGACAGCGGCATTTGTTGCAGAAGCTAAAAATACTAAAGCTAAAATTACTTGCACGCGCAAAACTACACCTGGAATGAGGTTGGTGGAGAAAGAGGCTGTACGCCATGGTGGTGGATCAAGTCATCGGTTTGGTTTGAGCGATGCTATTATGATTAAAGACAACCATATTGCTGCAGCTGGTAGTATTCAAAAAGTGTTAGAACGAGCCCGTGATTTTGCATCACACATGAGTACTATAGAAATTGAGGTTGATACATTAAAGCAGCTTGAAGAGGTCTTGCGTGTTGGATGTGCAGACGTTGTATTACTAGATAATATGACGAACACAGATATGGTGACTGCAGTACAAATGGTAAATGGAGTTATGGTAATTGAGGCTTCTGGAAATATGGCTTTGGATCGTATTTCATCAGTAGCTGCGACAGGAGTTGATTATATTTCTGTAGGCGCTTTGACACATACAGTGGCCAACTTTGATTTAGGCTTAGATTTCTGAGTTTGGTAATTGGCTAAAAAAAGACAGCCCAAAAGCTGCCTTTAATAATTAGTTTATTGAAATTAAATACTTGCGTTAATCCAATCAGCTAGAGCTGCTTTTGGTGCTGCTCCAGTTTTGTTTGCAATAGCCTGTCCATCTTTAAACAAAAATAATGCTGGTATGCCACGAACACCCATCTGAGCTGGGGAGTTTGGATTTTCATCAACGTTGATTTTAACAATCTTAACTTTGCCATCGTATTCGTCTGACAATTCTTCAAGCGCAGGGCCAATTTGCTTACATGGGCCACACCATTCTGCCCAGAAATCAACCACTACGGGAATATCAGAGTTTGTTACTTCTGCTTCGAATGTATCATCAGTCACTTTTACGGTTGCCATTGGGCGTCTCCAGAGTTTTTCCATTGATTTTTTTATTAAAATGAACCTAAGAACGATCGCTTGAATCGTCAAGTTCTTGTATTGATTTTAATGCTTTGATTGCGATGTTGTTTGGTATTGCCATAATTTCTCCAGTGCGTGTCCATAAAATTGCCATATTAATGCTATGATTTGGATAAATTTGTTCTAATGCTAAAAAGTAAGCCGCCTGTTGTGCTAAAATACCGATAGGCGTTTCCTCTACACTAAGAGGGACACCCGCATTACTTTTGAAATCTACGGCTAGGATTGTGGTGTCTCTGATAATCAAGCGATCAATATAGCCAACAATATTATTATCGAGCTGCGAAATATATGCAGTAATACCTACTTCTGCCAAGCTATCATGGCCAAAGAAAATATGAGATAAATTTGGGTTATCTAATAGTGCAATCGCTTCGGCTGCTAAAATATTTATATCATCAGCGTTATTTGAAATAGGTTCGCTGTTTAATAAATGATGCGCAATACTTAAGCGTGCCTCCTTTGGGTGTGCTGGTAAATGTTCTAATAATTTATGTAATCGTTTTCCTCGTATTTTCGCTTCATTTTCCGGGAGTGCATTATCGTTAGGTAAAGCTTTGGCTCCACCTAATTTAGATGGCGCCATTGGCTGTTTTGGGCGTGCTAACTTTATAGCAGGTTCACTTATCCAGCTAGGCTTTATAACTTCATCTGTAACCAAACTTTTAGCTGTTTCTTCTATTCCGAGTTCAGCCCAATTTTCACTCTCTAGCGATAAGCCATCCCCCATGCCGTCAATAGAAATAGTTGATGCTTTCAAATCAATCATCGCACTTTCTACTAAATTATACCAAGCAGTTTCTCTTTTGCGCTCACGAGCTCCACATATAATTAACCAACTTTCTGCACGTGTGAGAGCTACGTAAAGTAGGCGCATTTTTTCTGCAGACTGGCGGCTCTTAAAGAGCGATTCTGATTCATTTTGAATTTTACTGCCTTCCCCACCAGTACTTCTCCAAATTGCTTTACCATTAGCTAATGTAATTTGTTCAGATTGCGGCATGCTTTTATCACCGGTATCTGGCAATATAACAACTGGAGATTCTAAGCCTTTAGACCCATGAACTGTCATAACCCTAATTTGATTACTTTTGCCCATGTCACGTTTAATTTCTACTTCACCGGAAACAAACCAATGTAAAAATCCTGATAATGTTGGTGGCTCTAAGGCTTCATATTGTAGAGATTGTGCTAATAATTCATCAATCCCATCCTCTACTTCTGGGCCTAATCTTGATAAAAGTTTTTGGCGACCATTGTGTTTAGTTAAGATTCTTTCAATTAACTCATAAGGGCGGAGGTAATCCACTTGTTTTCTTATATCATGTAAAATTACTAAAACTTTTTCATATTCAGAGCGTTCACGCAGAGATTGCCATAATGTTCCTTTACGAGCATGCGCAACACTAAACAGTTCACCCTCTGACATATTAAGTAAAGGTGATCGCATGGCTTCTGCTAGAGACAAGTCGTCATCTGCCATATTAGCAAATTGTAACAATGATAAGATATCACGTACTGCAAGTTCATCACCAACATTTAACCGATCTGCACCAGCAACCGGAATGCCCTTACTTTTTAGCTCTTTTAATATTTCTCTAAATAGTGATGTTGGGCTTTGAGCTTCACGACCCTGAACTAGGATTAGAATATCACCAGCAGTAATAGGACGATATTCATTTTCAACTTTAATTATTTGCCTACTATCTAACAGATCTCGCAAATTGTGAGCAATGCGGCGCGCAAGTTCTTGTTTAGGGTCATTGGGGGCAGGTAAATCGATAGGGCGATACCAAACTTCTTTGTCTGGGGCCTTTTCTTTTTCAATAAAGGGCCAGAGATCTACACGGCCAGGTTTTGTATTGTGAAATGGTTTGTGTAGAGGGGGCGCCTTCATTTCAGCGCCTGCATATCCTGCAAAAATATGATCAACTAAGTTTAGAATTGGTGGTGCTGAACGAAATGAATGCAATAATTCTCTATCGACTAGTTCCTGATCAATATGTTTGAGCAAAGTTTCAAATTCAATTTTCTTTTCACCAAAAACATCAGGGTCGGCACCTTGGAAAGAATAGATAGACTGCTTTTCATCTCCAACTACAAATAAACTACGCGGACGATCATTCGCTGATGCACCATGAGTAAATTCATGTGCCAAACAATCAATTACTGCCCATTGAGAAGGACTCGTGTCTTGAGCTTCATCAACTAAGATGTGATCTAAACCACCATCTAACCGGTATAAAACCCATTGTGCCATCGAGCTTTTGGTTAACAATTGGGCAGAAAGATTTATCAAGTCATCATAATCAAGAAGTGCGTTTGAAGCTTTGCGTTTATCGTAGGCAGTTAGGAAAGAGTTGGCAAATTTATGTAAGGATTGAGTGCGTTCATATGCATTGAGAGCCAAGCGTATAACGCGATTGGATTCCACAATAGTAGCAATCTCTAATTGTAATACGAATAAGGGATCTGTATCTGGAATTGTACCTAATGTGGCTATGGTTTCTTTTGCAGAGAAAGGACCAGATTTTGCTTTTACTCCATTTAAAAATACATTTTCTAATATTTTTAAATTTTGATTTACTGAGCCCTCAAGGTCAATATTTTCTAGTTTTTTACTGATCTTAACATCATTTTTTGAGCCAAGAGACATCAGTGTAATGAATTGTTCAATTGTCTTTAAGAATGGAATAAAAACTCTTTCACCTAATTGCTCAATTGTTACTTTTTCTTGAATATTAAAATCACTTAGTGTTGGTGAAATCTTAAAACCAGTACGTTTTTTTACAATTTCGCGGGTGAGTTCGTCAGTGTCCATGCGTGTAAAGTGTTTAGCAAGTCCATCAATTGGGGATGTGTCTAACTGTTGTGCCATCTGTTCAATTACTTCAGAGCGTAGTTGTTTGGCTTGGCGATCCTCTAATACATTAAACTGTGGGGCAACGCCTGCCTCTAGTGGAAAGCGCCGTAATAATGCGTCACAAAAAGAATGAATTGTTTGAACTTTTAAACCACCCGGGGTTTCTAAAGCTGCAGCAAATAATGTGCGTGCTTGGTTAAGCTTTTCTAAATCTAAAAAAGTACTTTCTTCACCGAGTTGCTGAAGTGCATTGCGCAATTCATCGTCAGGAAGCATTGCCCATTCACCAAGCCGCTTAAATAAACGGTTTTGCATTTCAGCTGCTGCTGCCTTTGTATATGTCAGGCATAAAATTCTTTGGGGGTCTGTATTATGCAATAATAGGCGGGCAACCCTATCGGTTAAAACGCGAGTCTTTCCAGATCCTGCATTTGCTGAAACCCAAGTATTTTTTGTAGGGTCGGCCGCTTTAATTTGCGCGAGTGTTGCTTCATCAAATGGGCTCATGGAACAACCTTTGGATCTGGCTCATCACTGTCTTGCCATTCACCTTTGCGCGATAATTGATCGTAATCAGAACTATGTTTTAATAATTGTATTTTATCACGTGCGGTGAATCCTTTTTCAGGATCGTTGTAAGCAATAATAAGGGCGCGAAACTCTTTTAGGACTTGATCAATAATTTCATCATCAATATCTAAATCTGTTTGTTTAAGATCAGGCCCTAAACCAATGTATTCAAGATATTCGACCTTCTGCTTATTGAGCATATCAAATCCACCACTCAAAGCTATTAAAGCTTCTAATTGAAGCTGTTTATCAAAATACTGGATATCTCCATTTGAAGGGGGCACGCTTGCTTTGTAATCATACAGGCGGAGCCCTGAAGTACCTTGGTCAATACGATCTGCTTTTGCTGTTAATTTAAAGTCAATATCCTCAAAAACCATTTCACCCTTACGCTCTAAAGCTATATTTTTACCACTAATGCGACGCTCACTTTCTTGGCGAACAAACGATGAAGAAATCCCATTTAACCTAGCAAGCCATAAACGTCGGGCGGCAGGCCATGGCACATCTGTTTCTAAAACATCTCGAGTAATACTCATAAATAGATTTGTAGCATCTTTGGGCAGTGCGTCTTTTGTTTGATTAATAAATTCTTCTAATATTGTATGAATTGCATTTCCACGTTCCATTGCATCTGCCTGTTTTCCTAAAGGCTCAAGTTTGCGAAGTTTTAAAATTACTGATGCATAGATTTTATATGGATCACGCACTAAATCTTTGATTTGAGTAATGGATAGTCTTTTTAAGCGAGCATTTTTTGGAGGTATTGGAGACGGGCGATTTTCGGAGGGTTCTATTTTTTCAATCCTGTCTAAACTACGGGCCAGACTAATCCAATAATCCCCACGGTCCCGCATTTTTTGCAAGGCTTCAGGGCCTTCATCTTTTAAACCATCCATCAAATTAGTTAATCTAATTAGCCACCGAGAGGGAGTAGAGGGTGCATCACCCTCGCGTTTAGAGCGTGATAAAACTACATTTTGTGCTGAAACAGCTTGCTGAAAATCATGAGCTGAAAGTCCAATACGACGCTCAGGTAAAAGCAGTCCTAACTGTTTGCGCATATCTTTGTTAAGCCACATATCGTGACTTGGTTTCGTAGGCCACGTATCTTCATTTAAACCACCAAGAATAACCAATCCCTTCGATTGAACCCGAGCCTCTAAAGTACCCCAAATTGAAATTAATGGACTGGCTGTTTGGCGTTCTAAACGTAATTCTTGTGACAAAGCAGAGCGTAATAATGCATTGTATTCAGCGGCTGTCATAAAGCCACCAAAATGTGCTTGTTCTTGAATTTGTTCAAGTACTTCAAGGGCTGCAATGCCTGCATCTTTTTCCCATACATGCCTAGATTCACTATTAGCTGGGCTGTCAGATAACTCCTGAACTGTACGCATATGAAGTGAAACCCAATCTGACAAATCCATTTCTTGCGCGTCTTGAAGTGGCTGAAATATGTTTTGTAACCAATTTATCCAAGTGATCTTAATAGGATCGTTTTTTGCCCAAGCTAGCAAAATATTAAAATCTACAAAAGGTGGTCCACCGCGAAGTATTTTGGTGCCATTTACATGCCCTACCTCTATTTGCTGTACCATTAGATTATGATAATTTCTTTCAGTACCAGAGTGCGTCAACGTATGCCTTAGTAGTGCTAAAAACTGATGTGATGTAATTGCCTTACCAAAACAGTTTGAAACTAAGCGAAGGAAAATACCAACAGTAGACAAGTGAAGCGGAGTACCAGCGGAATCATCAGGTTCAATGTCCCATCTCGCTAGTGTAGCGTTAACGCGTCTTGAGAGGTTACGGCTTGGAGTAATTAAGACAGCCTCTTTACCTTGATCGGCTGCATACCTAAGGCGTGTGGCAATTGCTAAAGCTTCTTCTTTCAGAGTGTCTGCTTCAATGAGTTCAAGATTTTGTGTCGCGTTATGAAGCGTGGGTCTTAATCCAGGTCCATACTCTAGCCATTGATTTGTGATTGGTGCAGGGCGAAGGGCTAACGAAATCAATCGATTGCGATCAATCAATTTTGTATTAGCCATATGCCAGGGTAATACTGTGTTAAAAGATATCCCTAAATAATCAAATAATTTGGCAAACCCTGCTTGTGGGTGGTCTAGA
>CAJWNQ010000036.1 GCA_913043905.1 uncultured Paracoccaceae bacterium
TAAATATCCGTCATATTCAAAAATATTTGATGCCTCATTGTTCATTTTGGACGGTCTAATTCATATACTTGGGTAATAGTGGCATAATCCTTGTAGCCTAAACGAGCTATTGGGCGGTATTTGGTTATATCTAGTTTGCCATCTACTATGAATTCATCTTTAATATGAACTGCTGTGACTAAACCGATTACCCATTTGCTGGTCCCAGGCAGAGTAATGATATCGTGTAATTTGCACTCTAATGAAACTGGAGCTTCTGTAACAAAAGGCGCTGGTACAGTTGTACCTTTTGTTTGAGTCAAGCCTGCGATTTCATATTCATTTTGATCATGTGGGAAGTGTCCAGATGAAATATTCATTTGATTTTTTAATGCTTCTGAAACAATACTTATACAAAAAAAACCAGTTTCTTCAATATTACTTAAGCTATCTTTTGGCTCCTCTATTCCTATTTTTGATGGTCCAGAGCCAAAGCCTATAATTGGCGGATCGTCTTGCATGCCATTAAAAAATGAATAAGGGGCTAAATTACTTCGCCCTTGTTTATCAATAGTAGATATCCAGGCAATAGGCCGTGGCGCTACAATAGCTTTAAACGGATTATGCCGAAGGCCATGGTTATTGCTATTTGTGGTGTAAAACATCTCGTGCACCTTCGTCTTCACGTTTGATCAATTCATAACGGCATGCTATCCGCAATACCAGAGTAAGAAGTGCAAAACGAATAGACATGTACGATATACGAACAGAACAGGCTGAAGACTGGTGGGACGTAGAAAGTTTGCTAGATCTCACGTTTGCGCCAGGAAGAGAGGCGCTCAGCTCTTATCGATTGCGAGACGGAATTAATGCCGTCCCAGAGCTGTGTCTTGTTGCACGGGATAATTACGGAATAATAGGTGGTACTATTAGATTTTGGCCAATAAATATTGGTAACGTGAAGTCTAGAGCATTACTCCTAGGCCCAATTGCTGTGCATCCAACTCGACAGGCTGAAGGACTAGGTGGGCAATTAATGCGTTCTTCACTTGAATTGGCAAAGCAACAGGGTTGGTTTCGTATTATTTTAGTTGGAGATGAGTCTTATTATGGACGCTTTGGATTTGAAAAAGCTACTTTCTTGAAGTATCCACCGCCAACGAATCCTGACCGTCTGTTATATTTGGCATTAGAAAATAATGCTTTTCAAGATGTAAGCGGCCTTATTTCTCGTGCTGAATAGGATTCTTATCCCAGAATTATTATTCAGTTTTTATTCTGCAGCCAATCAACTAAATGATCTCTAACAGATTGCGCTCCAGATTTGCGTGCTTCATTTATAATATTTCGAGCTTCGTTTAGATCTGTCTTTAATAAGATATTTTTAACAGGACCAATGGATGCGGGACGCATTGATAATTCCCGTAACCCCATTGCTGCAAAGCATAATGCTTCTATTGGCTTGCCTGCATCTTCACCACAAAAACTCACTGGAGTTCCTAACTTATCACATCGCTCTGCAATTAATTCTATAAAGCTTAGAAAGCTTACATTCAAAGTGTCATAGCGTCGTCGTACTCGTTCATTCTCACGATCAGCTGCATAGAAAAACTGTTTTAAATCGTTTCCTCCAATGGAAATAAAATCACATTGCTCAAAGAATTGATCTGGAGCAAACGCAAGGCTAGGTGTTTCAAGCATAGCCCCAATTTCAATTTTTTCTGGGATAATATGGCCAATTTTAGTTTCGTTTTCTAAAACTTTGAAGAATAGCGCTCTGGCATCTCTAAATTCATTAAATTGTGCAATAAAAGGAAACATAATGCGCAATGGACGACCTCGTGCCCCACGAATAATTGCTTGTAATTGCATTTTCATGACACCTTGCTTATCTAAGCCCAAGCGAATGGCGCGCCAACCCATAGCAGGGTTTGGCTCATCCATAGGGTTCATGTATGATGCAACTTTATCAGAGCCAATATCTAAAGTACGAAATGTGACAGGCCTGCCTTTTGCACTATCCATTACATGGCCGTAAGTTTGTGCTAACTCATCTCTTTTTGGTACAGCGTTTCGCATTAAAAACAGTAATTCTGTTCTGAATAAACCCACACCTTCAGCCCCAGAGTTTTCAAGGCTTGGAAGATCTACTAAAAGCCCAGCATTCATTTGTAATTTTATTTTAGTACCATCTAGTGTTTTGGCTGGTAAATCACGAATTTTTGCATACTTTTGTTGCTCTTTAGTTAGCATTACTAACTTATCTCGGAACGCAAGTTTAACGTCATCAGTTGGGCGAAGGTGAACAATACCTTGTTCACCATCAACTAATATAGGGTCCCCGTTTAATGCTTCACGAGTGATATGACTTACGTGTATCAGCATTGGTATTGCCCAAGCCCGTGCAATAATTGCAGCGTGTGATCCAACTGAACCTTCTTCTAGTACGACGGCTTTTAATTTTTTACCATATTCTAGTAGCTCAGCAGGACCAATATTTCTTGCTATTAAAACAGCATTATCAGGTATTGAATCTGCAGAACTACGGCCCTGACCAGTCAACAATCTTAGCAACCGATTTGATAGATCATCTAAGTCTTGAAGACGTTCCCGTAAATATGGGTCAGGTACTCTTGCCATTCGTGCCCGTGTTGAAGATTGTTCTTTTTCCACAGCAAGTTCAGCAGTTAAACCGCTATTAATACTAATCTCAAGCCGTGTCATCCAGCCTTTTGAATTAGCAAGCATTTGGTAAG
This sequence comes from uncultured Paracoccaceae bacterium, assembly GCA_913043905.1. GTDB lineage: Bacteria > Pseudomonadota > Alphaproteobacteria > Rhodobacterales > Rhodobacteraceae > Amylibacter. Next base: position 2,736 of record CAJWNQ010000036.1, read on the forward strand.
CTTTAAGAATATCTGTCTGTTCTTTACCTCCACCGATGCGATTGGTATTCAATAAATCATCTACACTAAGCCTCAGTTGTTCCATGGCGTCACTTAGGCGTATGAGCTCTTCCTCAGGATCATCGGCTACTAAATTTGAAACAACAATTTTCGGATCGTGAAGTAATACTATGCCTTGGGCAGAGCCTTCTTGTGCAATACCACCATTCAGCATGTGAGCGCGTTTGTGTGGCGCTGACATTGCTTCTCCATCGCCAGTAAAAGCACCAAGCTCTTTCATCTCAGCTATTACCATGGCGACTACTTCTAATGCATAAATATCGTCGTCAGTGTATTTACGAGCTTCTTGGCTTTGCACTACCAATACGCCTAAAACTTCACCCATGCGTTGAATTGGAACACCAGCAAAAGAATTAAAAAATTCCTCACCAGTTTCGGGCATATAGCGAAAACCTTTAGTTTGGGTTGCGTTTTCGGCATTCACGGGCTCAGCCATTTTAGCAACTTTGCCCACTAATCCTTCGCCAACGCGCATTCGGGTTTGATGCACTGCCTCTTTTTTTAACCCTTGTGTGGCACACAACTCTAAAGTTTGCCGGTCACGACGCAAATAAATTGAACAAACTTCGCTCTCCATAGAACTAGAGACAAGTTTCACGATATGGTCCAAGCGAGCTTGACCACCAGCATCTTCCGCCATGGTTTCACGAAGTCTTTTTAGTAGGTTGCGAGAGTCATTCCCTGCGGGTTTTAACATATTCCCCTGCTTTAAGCATTTTCTAGTTCAAATGCATCATGCAACGCTCGGACAGCTAATTCCATATATTTTCTATCAACTAAGACAGAAACTTTAATTTCTGATGTAGTTATGACGCGAATATTAACACCTTCATCGGCCAAAACTTTAAACATTTGCGCTGCTACACCTGCGTGACTTCGCATTCCATTACCTACTATAGAAATTTTTGCAACTAATGTATCTGATATAAGCTCTTTATAATTTATTAAATCTGCTGACATTGCCTCAGTGAGCGCTTTTTTCGCACGATTTACTTGATCAACGGGGCATGAAAATGTCATGTCTGTACGCCCATCTTCAGAAATATTTTGTACAATCATATCTACGTTTACACCAGCATCAGCCAATGGGACAAAAATAGCAGCTGCAACACCGGGTCTGTCAGCAACCGATACTAGTGTCAGTTTTGCTTCATCTCGTGAATAAGCTACACCTTTGACGGCTTTTATATTTTCCATAATGTCTTTCTCCTGGCAGACCATAGTACCTACATTTTTTGATATGTCATCTTCAAAACTTGATAAAACACGTAATGGAATTTTATAGCTTCGTGCCAACTCAACAGAACGTGTTTGTAAAACTTTAGCACCCAATGATGCTAGTTCTAACATTTCTTCATAAGAAATATTATCTAACTTGCGTGCTCTGGTAACAATACGCGGATCAGTAGTGTAAATGCCATCAACATCTGTGTAAATATCACACCGAACAGCATTAACTGCAGCTGCAAATGCTACTGCCGTTGTATCAGAACCGCCCCGTCCCAAAGTGGCAATTCTACCATCTGGCATAACACCTTGGAAACCAGCTATCACTGCAACTTTGTGGCCACTAGCAAAGGATTGCTCAAGGTTTTCAGTGGGAATAGCATCTATACGCGCACTTTCGTGGTTCCCTGTAGCTTGCACTGGAACCTGCCAACCTTGCCATGATCGTGCCGAAATATCCATTTGCTGCAGTCGTAATGCCATTAATCCACTGGTAATGTTTTCACCCGATGATACTACTGCATCATACTCTGCTTGATTGTAATCTTCCTTAGTATCTTTAACCCAACCAACCAATTCATTAGTTTTACCTGACATTGCAGAGACAATTACAATCACATTGTGACCATTTGCAACTTCCCGAGCAACTTTTGAAGCAGCATTCGAGATCTTATCCAGATCTGCAACAGAAGTGCCGCCAAATTTCATAACTAAGCGTGACATACAAACTGTCCAACCTCTTATAGTTTTCGAGCATCAGATACCTAAATGTATGTCGGAGAGCAAGGTAATACGAGTTAAAACAATGTTTTGAAGTAAGTCATATTTTTATATTTGCGTAAATTTAGATATTCCAATATGAATAATTATTACTTTAAACGGTGATTTTTAGGTTATCACATGTAAATGTTTATAAAGTAGATATAAATTAATATTAGATTAATTAGTGCGCCGTTTCTTCCAAGGCATAGGAATTACTGGGACCCCATCTTCGATTAAATCTTGGGCGTCTTTAATTTTTGCTTCCCCATAAATTGATCGCATTGGAGTATCTCCATCATGCATCGCACGTGCTTCATCAGCAAAATTCTCACCAACATTTTCTGCCTCTGCTTCTAATTTTTTTCTAATTTCTAACATTTTTTGCTCAGCAGAAGACGCTTCTCCAATTAATGGGGAGCTTTCTTTAGGGTTAGACCTGCTGACTTTTGGCGCCATTATCGCGCGATGAACATTTGATGATCCGCACACAGCGCAAGATAAAAGATTAGACATCTCTAGTTTGTCAAATGCATCAACACAGTTAAACCAACTGCTAAAAATATGATTTTTTTCACATTTAAGGTCGTAGTGTATCATCTTTTACATAATTTAGAAATATTTCTAATTTTAACTATAATTTTTCTCAAAATTAACGACGCCGATCACGGCGCGCAGACATTGGTTGAAATGCAACAGTATTGTGTGCTTCACAATATGGTTTTCCTGTCTCAACACCTAAACCGCAAAACCAAAAATCTTCAGTTGCAGGATCGCCAACAGGCCACTTGCATGTTTTTTCTGTTAATTCCATTAATGTAAGCTTTTTTGCTTTTTTCTCAATCTTCGCAACCTTTTCTAAAGCCTCAACAGATATTTCGTTCGCGGAAGGTTGAGGCGGTAGGGGCTGACCAGCCTTAATAATTGGTTTACGTGGGGGAATATTTGTGGCTTTTGGTGTAGTAATTTTACTTTCAGTGGTTGATATTACTGGCACGTGGGTTGGTGTTGTCTTTATTTTATTGGGATCTTTTTTTGTTGTAGCCTTAGAGGTAGTAGCGCGATTGGAGAGACCTAATCGGTGTACTTTTCCAATGACTGCATTACGAGTTACGCCACCAAGTTCTTTTGCGATTTGGCTTGCGGATTTACCCTCACCCCACATCTTTTTAAGGACCTCTACGCGATCATCTGTCCAAGCCATATAAATTCTCCAAAACCTGTCTGATTGTGGTAAACTGAATGTTTACCTGGCAATCGAGGAATATCAATCGAAACAACATACAGGCTAGGGATAATAAGGACAATCCCTAGCTAACATTTTATAAACAAATTTAAATTTTATTTTGTTTATTAATTTTTTCGCGCCACGCTAACAAAAATGCACCACTTAATATGATGAGTGCACCTATTAAACTTAATTGATCAGGTATTTGTGAGAAAATCGCAAAATCATACAAAGTGGCAAAAACGAGTGTCATATATGAAAATGGGGCAACATAACTCGCATCTGCTATTGCTAAAGCGTTTAGGTAACAAGTTTGTGCACAAAGCATTAGAAGGCCGAGTAAAGCTAATGCTAACCATTGAGCTAAACTTGGCGCCTGCCAAACAAAGCTAGCTGCACAAATAGCAATGCCAAACCCAATTGTATTGTTTACAAATAAAATTTGAAATGGTTTTTCGCGGCTTGTTATTAATTTCATAAAAATCAACTCAGCACCCATTAATCCGGCAGCTATAAGTGCAAGTAATCCTGCTACTTGGAATGAATTAGGCGATGGTCGTAATAAAACAAAGGCTCCTATTAAAGAAAGTAAAGCTGCTAACCAACGATATTTTCCAATACTTTCTTTAAGAAAAGGAATTGCTAAAAGCATTGCAAAAACTGGATTTAGAAAACTTATAGCAGTGGCGTCGGTCAAGGGTATTAATGCTGCGGCTGCGAACATAAGTGTAACGCCACTCCAGCCTAGGGCTGAGCGCAGAAAATGTAATTTTAGATTCACGTTTGAAATATTAGGTTTTTTTATGGTGAATATAATTAGTAAATATACCCAAGCAAAAGAAAAACGTCCTGCGCTGATTTGTAAAGGGTGTAAGCCCTGGCCTAACCAGTTTTGACCTAAACTCTTAGCTAAAATCATTGTGCCTGCTATAAACGAAGCAGCCAAGATTATTAATAATGCAGCTTTGGTATTTGAAGTTAGCAAGTTAAGTTTTTCTTTCATTGTGGCCTTTCGGAAGAATCTTATTAAAATTGTCGGTTAACGATGCCAAGAATTGACTTAAATCAATTGATAGCGCAAACAGATTTTTAGCTTTGATAAAAGGAAGTAAAACCGTGACACCTACCGTAATGCCGACTTATGCACGAGCTCCTCTTTCCTTTGCTAAAGGAAAAGGAAGTTGGCTGATTGATGATCAGGGGCAACATTATTTAGATATGGGTGCTGGTATTGCTGTAAACATTTTGGGGCATGCTCATCCTGAATTAGTGTCAGTTCTAAATGATCAAGCAGAAAAATTATGGCATACGTCAAATTTATATAATGTCCCTAACCAGAAAAAGTTAGCTGATAAACTTGTGGATGCAACTTTTGCTGATACAGTATTTTTTACTAACTCTGGTACCGAAAGTATGGAATGTGCCATTAAGATGGCGCGTAAATACCATTATGATAACGGAATGCCTGAACGAATAAAGATTATTGCATTCGAAGGCTCTTTCCACGGGCGATCGCTTGGTATGATATCTGCAGCAGGATCTGAAAAACTTACTAAAGGATTTGGTCCACTAGTTCCTGGGTTTGTGCAGTTGCCATTTGGAAATCATGAGGCCTTAATTTCTGAAATTGATGCATCAACTGCAGCAATTTTGATTGAACCTATTCAGGGTGAAGGAGGCATTCTGCCTGTTCCAGATCAATTTTTAAAAGGCTTGCGTGATCTCTGTGATGAACATGGCATCCTATTAATCTTTGATGAAGTTCAGTGTGGTGTTGGCCGTACAGGTAAGCTCTTTGCTCATGAATGGGCTGGAATTGAGCCAGATATTATGGCAATTGCTAAAGGTATAGGGGGTGGATTTCCTTTAGGAGCTTGTTTGGCTACTGAAAAAGCAGCTACTGGAATGACAGCCGGTACGCACGGTTCAACTTATGGTGGAAACCCTTTGGCTACAGCGGTAGGTATTGCAGTTATGGACTTAGTAAACACACCTGATTTTTTAAATAATATAAACACCCAAGCTAGTTTATTTAGGCAAAGCCTTGAAGGCTTAATTATTACTCATCCTAAAATTTTTAAGTCAGTAAGGGGCTCTGGTTTAATGATAGGGCTTGAATGTGTAGTTCCAAATATAGATGTTGTTAATGCCGGTTATGATCATCAAATATTAACTGTTCCAGGGGGCGCTAATGTAATCCGTTTGTTACCTGCGTTAAATATTTCCGCTAGTGAGTTGCAAGAGGCAATAAAGCGCTTAAGCGCTGTTGCAGCAAAAATAGAGACATCGTTATGAGACACTTTTTAGATATTAATAAAACAGACATTGCTGAACTAAATAAAATGTTAGATCAGGCTAATAAAACAAAATCAGCACGTGCTGATTTACCAAAGGGTACTCTAGATCAAGAGAAACCTTTGGCAGGTAAGATGATCGCTTTGATTTTTGAAAAACCATCTACTCGAACCCGAGTTTCTTTTGATATGGGTGTGCGTCAAATGGGTGGGCAGGTGATGGTTCTTTCTGGTGCTGAAATGCAAATTGGCCACGGTGAAAGTATTGCAGATACTGCGCGTGTCTTATCTCGTTATGTAGACATGATTATGATCCGAACATTTGCAGAAGAAACACTGTTGGAACTAGCCGAATATTCAGATGTGCCGGTAATAAACGGGCTTACTGACAGATCACATCCATGCCAAATTATGGCAGATATTATGACTTACCAGGAGAAATGTGGTTCAATTTTAGGTAAAAAAGTAGTTTGGCTTGGGGATGGTAACAACGTATGTTCATCATTATTACACGCAGCAGGCCAATTTGGGTTTAATCTAACTTTTTCAGGACCCCAAAGCCTAGAACCAGCAGTAGAATCTGTTGCTTATGCTCGTTCTAAAGGGAGCAAAGTTGAAATTGAATGTGATGCAAGAAAGGCTGCTGAAGGGGCTGATTTAATTCTAACGGATACATGGCTGTCTATGCATGATGACCAAGCAGCACGAGCCCGTCGCCATAATTTACTACGCCCTTATCAGGTTAATGCAGAGCTAATGAAGTTAGCGAATGTAGATGCTATATTCATGCATTGCTTACCTGCACATAGGGAAGAAGAAGTGACTTCTGAAGTATTAGATGGTCCAAACTCTGTTGTTTTCGATGAAGCTGAAAATAGGTTGCATATTCAAAAATCAATTATGAGTTGGTGTTTTGAAAGATAATTAGATTAAAGCCCTAATTGATCTTTAATAGTTTTTTCTTTGATTTCTTCAACGTCACCTGGGTTTAAATCATCCAATTTAAACGGGCCATAAGAAGTGCGAATTAATCTATTTACTCTTAGACCCACATATTCCATTGCTCGACGAATTTCACGATTTTTGCCTTCTCTAATTCCAATGGTCAGCCAAGCGTTGGATCCTTGTTGGCGATCCAGACGTACTTCCATACCCTTAAACCGCTCACGATCAACTACAATGCCTTGGCGCAAGGGAGCGACCATTTCTTCGGTAGGGTTTCCATTTACTCGAACACGATAACGACGTAACCACCCTGTCGCAGGTAGTTCTAACTTGCGTTTTAGTCCACCATCATTTGTAAGTAGCAATAATCCTTCAGAATTAATATCCAGACGTCCCACAGTCATAACACGGGGCATATTTTCAGGGAAGTGATCATAAATTGTGTCACGCCCTTTTTCATCACGATCTGTTGTAACTAAGCCAATAGGCTTATAATAACGCCAGAAGCGTACTTTTTCAGCTTCACCAACTTGCTTACCATTTACTTCGATCACATCAGCAGTACTCACCTTGATTGCCGGAGTGTCTAAGATTTTACCATTTAAACTGATTTGACCAATGGCAATCATACGTTCGATTTCACGACGTGATGCAATACCTGCACGCGCTAGGTATTTCGCGATTCTTTGAGGTTCGTCTGACATAATTGTCCTATGAAGCAATGAAACACTGCTTGCAAGGCCTGCCTTTTTTGCGCATTCATAATTATGACTGATTTTACAACATTTATGCCATTAGCCCTAGAACAAGCAAAAAAGGCTGCGACGAGGGGTGAAGTCCCAGTTGGTGCAGTTATTGTGCTTAATGGTATGTTATTAGCATCTGCTGGCAATCGAACACGTGAATTAAATGATCCAACGGCGCATGCTGAAATTTTAGCCATTCGGGATGCATGTTCTAAGCTAGGTGTGGATCGTCTTACAGATGCAAGTATTTATGTTACCCTTGAACCATGCCCTATGTGTGCGGCAGCAATATCAAATGCACGAATTGCAAAGTTATTTTACGGCGCAAATGACAATAAGTCAGGTGGAGTTTGTCAGGGCCCACGTATATTCTCTCATCCCCAGTGTCACCATAAGCCAGATATATATGACGGTATTTCTGAAGTTGAATGTGTTTCATTGTTACACGAGTTTTTTAAAGGTAAAAGGCAGTAGTTTGGATGGCTGGGTTAAAATTATTTTGTGATCAGTATAAACCAAAACTATTATTAAATTACTAAATCTTATAATGTCGATTTATAGGTAATCATTTTCTTATAATAAAATTATCTGGACTTTAAGTCTCAGCGTTAATTTAAAAATGCACTATTAAATTGATGGTAAATTTTAATTAATAAATTCATAAATATTTAAAGATAAAAACAATTAAGTAAGATCCCTTTCCTAAGCTTGCGCATACTGGCAGGGCGGGGTAAATGGAAATTAATTAATAAATCGGGGATTTAATCATGTCGATTGACAAGGAAACTGCACGTCGCGTAGCGCATTTAGCGCGTATAGCAGTGCCAGAAGAAGAACTAGAGAACTTAGCGCAGGAACTATCAGGCATTTTAGGATTTATGGAGCAACTACTTGAGGTAGACGTAGAGGGTGTTGAGCCGCTTACCTCCGTGTCTCCAATGACACTGCCGCGACGAGCTGATGTAGTTTCTGATGGTGACCAAATTGAAAAAGTTCTAAAGAATGCGCCAGATTCCCGCGAGGGTTTTTTTGCCGTTCCCAAAGTGATGGAATAAGTAATGACTGATTTATTTAAGCTTACAATAGCTGAAGCACGCGATAAACTACGCAATAAAGAAATTACAGCGGCAGAGCTAACAGAGTCATGCATTGGTGCAGTTAAAGCATCAGATGCCTTAAACGCCTACTGTGTGAAAACTCCTGAACTTGCGCGAGAGCAAGCAAATAAAGCTGACGCAATGCTAGCAAAAGGAAACTCTCCTGACATGTGTGGAATTCCTTTGGGCATAAAGGATTTATTCTGTACAAAGAATGTAAATTCTCAAGCAGCCTCACAGATACTGACTGATTTTAAACCTGAATATGAAAGTACAGTTACTGCCAGGCTTTGGGACCAAGGTGCTGTTATGTTAGGTAAACTTAATATGGATGAATTCGCTATGGGATCATCTAATGAAACGTCAATTTATGGTGCAGCCGTAAATCCTTGGCGTCGCAATGGTTCTGATAAAAAGTTAACTGCAGGCGGGTCATCAGGTGGATCTGCATCAGCAGTTGCTGCAGATCTATGCTTGGCTGCAACTGGTACTGATACTGGAGGTTCAATTCGACAGCCTGCTGCTTTTACTGGTATAGTTGGCGTAAAGCCCACATACGGCCGTGTATCGCGCTGGGGTATAATCGCATTTGCTTCTTCACTTGATCAAGCAGGCCCAATGACAAAAACTGTTCGCGATAGTGCAATATTTTTAAATGCAATTTCTGGTCATGATAATAAGGATAGCACATCTGCACCATTTACAGTTCCTAATTTTGAAACTGCTATAACAGGTGACATTAAAGGCAAAAAAATTGGTATACCCAAAGAGTACCGCCTGGATGGTATGCCCGATGAGATAGAGAAGTTGTGGAGAGACGGCACTGATATGTTACGTGATGCTGGCGCTGAGATTGTAGACGTTTCACTGCCTCATACAAAATACGCATTACCAGCATACTACGTTTTAGCTCCTGCGGAAGCGTCATCAAACCTTGCTCGTTATGACGGTGTTCGTTACGGGCATCGAGCCACACTTAAGTCTGGTGAAGGCATAGATGACATGTATGCTCGAACACGTGCTGAAGGTTTTGGAGATGAAGTTAAACGTCGTGTAATGGTTGGTGCATATGTTCTTTCTGCGGGTTTTTATGATGCATATTATCGACGTGCACAACGTGTGCGTACATTAATTAAAAATGACTTTGATGAAGTCTACTCCACAGGTGTTGATGCGATACTTACTCCAGCAACACCATCTGCTGCATTTGGTTTGGGTGAGATGAAAAATAAAGACCCAATTAAAATGTACCTTAATGATGTATTTACAGTTACGGTCAACCTTGCTGGTTTGCCAGGTGTATCTGTTCCAGTAGGCCTGAGTGCAGAAGGCCTGCCTTTGGGCTTGCAATTAATTGGGCGTCCTTGGGAAGAGGGCGAAATGTTAAATATAGCTTCAGTGCTTGAAAACTGTGCTGACTTTAAAACAAAAGCAGATAAATGGTGGTAAAATGAAAAAGGTTTTGATTAGTTTAGTGGTATTAATATTATTTACTGCATGTGAAGAGCTCCCAATTCCGGCTCAAGTCGGATTTATATCTATGAAGCCGTTACTTGAAATCTCTGTGCCTAGTATTGTTGCTGAAAACACGACAGATAACTCTAATTTGGAAAATCCTATCACAGAAAGTATAATTGCTACACCTGTACCTGTCGAAGGTCTTTATGAACCTGCATTATCTATTCCCGGTGGTAACGATATATCTAAAAAGCAAATAGTAATAAATAAAATACGTAAGATTACTCTGAAAAAACGTAATAAGACATTAAATTTACGTGACTACAGTGCTACCCAAATGCATTCTGTAGGAGAAAATATTTATAACCGCCTAACTTTTAGATATTCTGAGGGAACAAATTGTAATGAGTACTCAATCCCTGAAATTGCACAAATGGCATTTTTAAGCGCTGGTGGTCCAAGACGTGACACATTATTATTAGATTCTGATGGTGATGGGTTTGCTTGCGCTTGGGTCCCAATACGTTAACATCTTTTTATGGTATTTGATTTAAATATTAAGCAACATTTTTCACCTAATTGTGGGCCCCGTAAGCACAGCTTCCCTCCTAGTATGATCGTTTTGCATTATACTGCAATGGAGAACGTGGTGAGTGCAATAGAACGTTTATGTGATCCAAAATTTGAAGTATCCGCACATTATATCATATCTAAAGACGGCGAAATCACGCAAATGGTTGATGAAAGTCTACGTTCTTGGCATGCAGGAAAAGGTACTTGGGGCCAGGTCAGAGATGTTAACTCTCATTCAATTGGTATTGAACTTGATTATTGCCCATCAGTTTATGATGAATTAGATTTTGATTGTCTGCAACTGCAAGCGCTGGAGGAGTTGCTTTTTGATATCTTAAACCGGCGGCCAGAGATCACAGCTGAAAATATAATTGGGCATTCTGATATGTCGCCTGGAAGAAAATTTGATCCTGGGCGTAGATTTCCATGGCAGACTTTTGCTAAAAAAGGTTTAGGTGTTTGGCCTCACAAGATTGCAAGTAAGGCACCTGATTGGGATATTTTTAAGCATGCTGCAAAAATATTTGGTTATTGCCCACCTAGTAATGATAAAGATGGTTGGAGCGCAGTTTTATATGCGTTTCGCTTAAGATTTTTGCCTGATCAAGAGGGTGAGTTATCTATATCTGATATGGGTGTAATAATGTCTTTAGCTTATAATTGGCCAACGCATCTGTAAAATAGAATTTTATTTAGTTTTACTATGTCTTATAGAATAATACTTTTGATTTTTTTGGCTCATAAATTATAAACGTAAATACTATTATAAGAAACTGTTGCAAAATCCATTGACGGTCACGTGTTCATCCAATATGCGTAATTTGCGGATGGCTGGGCGGCCGCGCGCAAGCGAGGAAAGTCCGGACTCTTTACAGCAATGACGGCGGGTAACGCCCGCCTGGGGTAACTCAAGGGAAAGCGCCACAGAAAAAAAACCGCTCGTCATGAACGAGTAAGGGTGAAACGGTGGGGTAAGAGCCTACCGCGGTGTTGGCAACAGCACTGGCATGGCAAGCCCCGTCAGGAGCAAAACCAAGTAGGAATCGCGTGCCCTTATGGGCGGGGTCGCTGAAGCCCCAGCAGGTTCGGGTGGTTGCTAGAGCCTTGTGGTAACGCAAGGCCCAGATGAATGGTCGCACACGACAAAATCCGGCTTATAGGCCATCCGCATATTACCAAATTCATCGATGGAACTATAATAATTATATATTTTGCCAGAAACGCAAATTTTTTTATATGTTCACCATAAGTTCCTATAATGTATACTGTGTAATATATTAAGGTCTAAATTTAAAAATATGAGAAATACAACATATAGACAATAATATTATATTTACACAATATATGCTATAAATTTAGATTTACCCATAAAAAACCATAAAATCCCAAAAAATACCTTTTATAACCAGTTAAAATCATTTATTAATAAATATATGATGAGGAGAGACGTATCAATTGGACGATAAGATCCATGGATACCAAACGGTTTCATACAGGCGCCCCCCATCTAAAAAGTAAGATCTGGACGGATATGAGCAGACACCTCCCCAGGTGATATCCTTTAAACCAGACAGTCCAAAATTGGACTAGGGCGGCGAAACAAGCAGTGGCAGCAGCTTGGTTCGCCGTTTCACTTTAATGGCTTAGGCCGAGAATAAAGAGGTCGCAATCTTGGCACGCAGATTTAGAGGCGAAATCGTTCAAAAAGTGGATGGGAAGGGTAGAGTTTCTATTCCAGCCCCTTTTCGACGTGTGCTAGAAGAAGGTGATCCTGACTGGACTGATGGTTTACGACCTGAATTAATATTAGTTTACGGTGGTCAATCGCAAAAATATATTGAAGGATATTCAGTGCGAGCCATGGACGATATTGAAGAAGCAATTGAGTCCATGCCGTATGGAGACGATCGTTCTGCAATGGAAATGAATTATTCTACTAAATCATTGCAAATAAATATTGATGATACTGGGCGAATTATTTTAAATCCAGTAATTGTTGAAAAGCTTAGTTTAAATGGCGAGGTTGTATTTGCAGGAACTGTTAAAACCTTTCAAATATGGCGCCCTGATGTATATAAAATATACAGTGAACAACATGAGGCATCGCTGGCAGAGCGCGGTGTTGGCTTTGACTTACGTCAAGTTTTGAATAAACCGATTGGAATTTAAGCCATGAGTCTGGCCCAGACACATCAATCATCTGCGCCTCATATCCCAGTCTTATTGTTACCAATTTTAGACGCGGTTAAGCCTATTTCTGGACAGTGGCTTGATGGTACTTTTGGTGCTGGTGGCTATACGCGTGCTCTTTTAGATGCTGGTGCTGATACCGTTTATGCAATCGATCGTGATCCAGAAGTTTTTGTTCGCGCCGAAACTTGGGCAAATAAATATCAAAATCGATTAAAACTTATACGGGGTACGTTTGGGAATCTTGATACATTAGCTAAAAAAGCTGGAAGTGGGCAGCTTGATGGTGTTGTTTTAGATATTGGAGTATCATCAATGCAAATTGATCAGGCTGATAGGGGTTTCTCATTTATGAAAGATGGGCCTTTAGATATGCGCATGGCGCAATCAGGTATGTCAGCTGCAGATATTGTAAATTCTGTTGATGAAGACGTCTTAGCAGATTTAATATATTTGTATGGAGAGGATCGAGCTTCACGGCGCATTGCGCGAAATATTGTTAAGGCGCGCGAAAACTCACGGTTTGAAAGTACCTTTCAGTTGGTTAAGGTTATTGAGGCTAGCTTACCCAGACCAAAGCCAGGCCAAACACATCCAGCGACTAGAACTTTTCAGGCACTTAGGATCGCTGTGAATGATGAATTAGGGCAATTAGTAGATGGTCTACGCGCTGCGGAAAATGCCCTATCTGAAGGTGGTTTATTGGCTGTTGTTACATTTCATTCGCTAGAAGACCGCATTGTAAAACGATTTATTCAAGCGAGGTCTGGAAATAGCCCTAAAGGTAATCGATATCAACCTGAACAAGCAGAAGAGGTAAAAGCTTTTGAACGGGTTGGGCGAAAAGCTATAGTCCCTTCAGATGAAGAAATTAAGTTTAACCCTCGTGCCAGATCTGCAAAATTGCGGCTGGCTCGCCGTTTGGACACTGTTTCTAAAGATATTTTACCATTTGATATTGGGCTTCCTAAATTCGATTTGGAGCGCTTAATCTAATGCGTATTTTTATATATATCATGTGTTCTGCGCTCGTACTTTTAGTTGCCTATTGGGCATATACTGAAAACTATACAACTCAAATGTCCATACGTCG
>CAJWNQ010000037.1 GCA_913043905.1 uncultured Paracoccaceae bacterium
AGGCCTGCCGCCAGCGTTCGTTCTGAGCCAGGATCAAACTCTCAAGTTGAAAAGCAATTACTTGCTTATCCTTAACGTTCGAACCTCTGCACATCATCCTCTACCCAGACAGGCAGAAGACATTTTAATCTGTTTGTTTGTGCTTTAGTTTCCAAAGAAACAAAAGCCGCTACAAACAGTGAAGCTGACATTCCATAATCGGCCGAAACCTAGGAACGTTGATATGCAAACATCCGTTCGTCGAAACGAAACCAAACCGCCCACATATCTCTTCAGATACTATCAATTTCAAAGAGCCAGAGACAATAATATAACGATAGCGCCCTTAACTTACTAGACGCGCCCGCCAAATTTTATCTCTTTTTTCAACCTTACCAACGTTTTGAGTGCCTCGCTTAGTGCGTGTCACCATCTGTCGTCGCTTCCGGTAAGAGGGCTTTTAGGCCTACCCACTCAAACCCGCAACCTCTTTTTTAAGAAAAATCACTTTTTTTATAATTATAAACATAAAGTACTGATAAATAATAATAAAATTTATATTAATTTGTTTAATTATATGAATATCTATCAATAATAACCTTAAATATTACTTATTATTTAAGCCTTCTAGTGACTCGCAGTCTGGTAAGGACAGTGAATCATATTTAACATTATAAAATTATGTTTTGATATACAAATAACCAAGCTCAGAGCACCAATTGCACCCCTGAAAGCCGGTGAAGCGCTCAGAAAGCTACTATATTATTAGTAAAATACATAAGAATCACTCCATTATAAATTATAAAAAGAATCATAAATTCACTTTTAATTAGTTTTTTGATACAATTTACAGAAAACGTGGCTATGAAATCAACACGACAGTTTTTTGTTTGATTGGATTAAAACAACTACTAAAATTTAGGCTAATGCATAATTTTTCACTGGCCCATTTTTAGTCGCCAATGTTTTCGGCATAATGATAAATATGTTTCATTTCCACCAATTTGGACTTGTTCACCATCAGTCAATGTTCGACCATTTTCATCTTGACGTATTACCATTGTTGCTTTTTTTCCACAGTGGCAAATTGTGCGAATTTCACGCATTTCGTCTGATATTGCCAGCAAGGCAGCCGAACCTGGAAATAAGTTGCCCCGGAAATCGACACGTAAGCCATAACACATTACTGGAATACTTAAGTCATCAACTGCACGAGCTAGTTGCCATACCTGGGAATTAGATAAAAACTGAGCTTCATCAATAAATACGCAAGCACAAGGGCCCTGGCCTAAACGGCTTTCAAGTTTAAAATATAGATTATCCGTTGGTGAAAATGTGTCAGCATCTTTTCCAATCCCTATTCGTGAGCCTATTCGTCCATCACCTACACGATTATCAAATTGTGCAGTAAGTAAATATGATGCCATTCCGCGCTCTTGATAATTGTGAGCCGCTTGCAAAAGTAATGTTGATTTGCCTGCGTTCATAGTTGAATAATGAAAATAAAGTTTGGCCATGGTGCATTTATCTCACGTTTGCTATTTGAAATTAAGAATAAATGCCACGACTACTATAAATATCAAGTCAAAACTTTAAATGAGTACTTTAAAACAGAATTTTTAAAATACTTTGATAAGTTTATTAATGCAGTCCATAATAATTGGAGATCAAGATTTATGATGGCTATAAGACAAATAACTTTATAAATGGTAAAGTTACTGTAATATCTGCAGCATTAGTGCTTGAGAGGCCTTAATGATAAAAAATCTAATGCCGTATATAATTTTGGTATTAGCTGTTGGATTTGGAACAGCCTCAAATGCATTTGCAAACAGTGCACAAGGCTTTACCAAGACAGTCCCATCACTCCTTAGTATAATTACAATTACTATTGTATGGTTTGCCTATCTCAAGTGATGAAATCAATGCCAGTAGGCATTACTTATGCCTCATTTGCTAGAATTTGCATAATAGGGACTACCATTGTTGGGGTCGTTAAGTTCAAACAGATACCCAATATTCCAACAATAATTGGACTATGCTTCATAATATTTGGCGTATTAACTGTAAACCTTCCAGGCCAGCCCTCTTCAAATAACGAAAAAGCAAAGATTGAGATTGTAGGGCAGTAAAATTTATAAAACTTTTATAATAAATAAACTCACGTTTCTCGGATATGCAATGGATCAACCAGCCAACGTTAAACTATAAGAAGCCGCTTCAAAATGCTAAATATTTTAGGCAAGCATTTTTCATATGTATTTACTCTACATTATAGGTCTATTATTCGATGTAGAGTTTAATAAAGAATAAACAAAAATTACAAAGAATATTAGGAAGCGACCATATGTCAAAACCCATCTGGACACCAAGTGATGATCGTATAGAACAGGCTAACATAACAAAATTTTGTAATGGCCTCCACACAAATGGAAAAGGCAACTTTGCCAGTTATGATGATTTATGGGATTGGTCTGTAAGTGATCTAGACGGCTTTTGGTCTGAGTTTTGGGATTTCTCTGGAATAATTGGACATAAAGGTGAGACGGTTTTTAATAATTCAAAACACTTAATTGATGCAGAATTTTTTCCAGAAGCAAAACTTAATTTTGCAGAAAATATTTTACGAGTAGATACAGTCGGTACTGCTATTATATTTCACACTGAAGCTGGTGCTCGCTCTGAATGGTCATGGGAAGAATTACGTGAGGCCGTATCAAGATTACAACAGGCCTTACAACAAAGTGGCATTGTTGAGGGCGATAGGGTTGTTGGACTTGTTCCAAATTCACCTTATACAATAATAGCACTTCTAGCCGTCTCATCATTAGGTGCAGTTTGGAGCTCTTGTTCGCCTGATTTTGGATTTAATGCCGCTATGGATCGCATTAGTCAAATTGAACCAAAGGTTTTGTTTTGTGCAGACGGGTATAATTATAATGGGAAAGAGATTTCCAGTGTCCAAACTGCTGCAAAGTTGACTAGTGCTGTACCAAGTATTTTCAAAACTATTATATTTCCCCAGAATACTAAAAATGCTGACATAACTTTAATTGGTAAAAAGGGAGTGCATTGGGCAGAATACATTGCACCTTACAAAAATCAAGGACTGAATTTTAAACGTACCAGCTTTAACGCACCCTTATTCATAATGTTTTCATCTGGAACTACAGGTCTTCCGAAATGCATTCTCCATTCCGCTGGTGGCACTTTAATTCAACATCTCAAAGAGCATCAATTACAAGCTGATATAAAGCTTAATGACAGACTTATGTATTTTACTACATGCGGCTGGATGATGTGGAATTGGATGGTTTCTGGGCTAGGATCTGGTGCGACATTAGTTTTATTTGACGGCTCTCCATTTTTCCCAAACGGAAACCGCTTGGCTGATATTATTTCTGCCGAAAAAGTCACACATTTTGGCACATCAGCTAAATATTTAGATGCTTGTTCAAAAGCAAAAATAACACCTATTAATACCCATAATTTGTCAAATTTACGTGCTATATTATCAACTGGATCACCCTTATCTGATGCTAGTTTCCAATATGTTTATTCTAAATGGAAGCAAGATGTTTGCCTGTCTTCCATTGCAGGGGGAACAGATATTTTAGGATGCTTTGTAGGTGGCAGTCCAATCAGTCCTGTATATAGTGGAGAATGCCAAAAGCGTCATTTAGGCATGAATGTTCAAGTGTTTGATGACAATGGTACAGCAATACAAGGAAAACAGGGTGAATTAGTATGTTTAAGCCCACATCCATCAATGCCAATTGGTTTCTGGAATGACGAAGGACGCATGAAATATAAAGCTGCTTACTTTGAGGTCTTTAATAATGTTTGGCATCAAGGTGATTTTGTTGAACTAACCGCTAATAAGGGTTTGCGCTTTTATGGTAGATCTGATGCAGTTCTAAATCCAGGTGGTGTACGCATTGGAACAGCAGAAATTTATCGAATTGTTGAAAATATGGATGAAGTTATGGAGGCAGTTGTTGTAGGTCAGACAATAAGTAATGATCAACGCATCATATTATTTGTAAAATTAAAAAATGATTTGAACCTAAATGACGCGCTAATTAAAAAGATGAAAATAACCATACGCTCCAATGCAACTCCACGCCATGTGCCAGAAACTATCCTACAAGTAAAAGATATCCCAAGGACAAAATCTGGTAAAATTGCAGAAATTGCTGTACGCGATACTATAAATGGCCACGCTATTAAAAATGCAGCATCACTAGCCAACCCAGATACAATTGCATTTTTTCAAAATATTCCGGAGTTAGAAATTTTATCATGAACGCATCAAATCAATCTATTGTAATAGTTTCAGCCACCAGAACAGCAGTCGGATCGTTTGGAGGTGGATTATCTAGCAAACCTGCACATGATTTAGGCTCAACGTTAATTAAAAAAATTGCTACAAGCACAAATATTGATTTAGCTGAAATTGATGAAGTAATTTTAGGCCAAGTCCTCACTGCAGGCCAAGGACAAAATCCAGCAAGGCAGGCCGCGATTAATGCAGGAATTCCAGATAATAAAACTGCATTAATAGTTAATCAATTGTGTGGCTCTGGTCTTCGTGCCGTTGCAATGGGAATGCAGCAGTTAGCTTTGAGAGATGCTGATGTCATTATTGCAGGCGGTCAAGAAAATATGTCTTTATCTACACATTGTGCGCATCTAAGAAACGGCACTAAGATGGGTGATGTGAAACTTAAAGATACGATGATCACAGATGGCCTAAATGATGCATTTTATCGATACCATATGGGCATAACGGCAGAAAATGTAGCGAAAAAGTTTATGATTTCACGTGATAGTCAAGACGAATTTGCATTAAATTCACAAATCAAAGCTGCAGCCGCCCAAATTGCAGGAAAGTTTAAAGAAGAAATAACAGGCATTAATGTAAGTTCACGCAAGTCTGAGGCAATCTTTGAACAAGATGAATACATCCGCCATAATGTAACCGAAGAATCCATAAAAAAACTAAACGCAGCTTTTAAATCTGGAGGCACTGTAACAGCGGCAAATGCTTCTGGCTTAAATGATGGTGCTGCAGTTGTATTAATGATGAGTGAAAAGGAAGCTATCAAACGGAACCTGACCCCCATTGCACGTATTGCTTCATGGTCAACAGCCGGCGTATCTCCTGAGTTAATGGGTACGGGTCCGATACCATCTTCGACAGAAGCGTTACGTAAGGCTGGCTGGAAAGCTAATGATTTAGATTTAGTTGAAGCCAACGAAGCTTTTGCTGCACAAGCGATCGCTGTAAATCAAGAAATGGGCTGGGACCCTAAAATTGTTAATGTAAACGGTGGCGCCATTGCTATCGGTCATCCCATAGGGGCATCAGGCTGCCGTATTTTAGTTACTTTACTACATGAAATGAAACGTAATAGTTTATCAAAAGGCTTAGCAACTTTGTGTATTGGCGGTGGTATGGGTGTTGCATTAACCGTTGAAGGTAACTTTTAGGTCCATATAAAATTTATGTATATGAATAATTGGATACTGACTATTTTCAAACATATCGATTCACTAAATTTTCAAGTCGCTCTTGTCGGCCTGAGCGGGGCTTGGGGTTAATGTCATCCAAAGTGACTTTATCAGCAATAGATTCTAAATCACTTTGCATGAGCGCCTTACCGTCAGACGTATCCCAACCCTCATATCTAGCATGGCGTTCAGCTTCGAGCTTCCCATCTTTAAACATTTTGGCAGCAGCTTTTAGGCCAGCAGCACAAACGTCCATAGCTCCAACATGACTCAAAATTAAGTCTTCTGCATCCAGCGATTGGCGGCGAAGTTTAGAATCAAAGTTTGTACCACCAGTTGTGAAACCGCCAGCCTTAAACACTTCGTAGTAGGCAAGAGCTACTTCAGGAACATTATTGGGAAACTGATCTGTATCCCAACCAGATTGATAATCATTTCGATTCATGTCAATTGAACCAAAAATTCCAAGTTCGCGTGCATGAGCAAGCTCATGCTCAAACGAATGCCCAGCAAGAATTGCGTGCCCTTGCTCAATATTAACCTGAACCTCATCTTCAAGTCCAAAATCCTTAAGAAAACCATACACTGTTGCCACATCGTAATCATATTGATGCTTCATTGGTTCTTGTGGCTTAGGTTCAATCAAAATCGATCCTTTGAAACCAATTTTATGCTTATAGTCTACAGCCATTTGTAACATCCGCCCTGCCTGTTTACGTTCACGCCCCAAGTCAGTATTTAGTAGCGTCTCATATCCTTCACGACCTCCCCAAAGAACGTAATTTTGTCCCTTAAGCTTATGAGTAGCATCCATACAGGTCTTTATAGTTGCCGCACTAAATGCAAAAACATCTGGATCAGGGTTAGTAGCCGCACCAGACATATAACGGCGGTGCGAAAATAAATTTGCAGTACCCCAAAGTAATTTGGTGCCAGAAAGTTCCATTTTCACAGCAAAGTAATCAACAATTTCTTCTAGATTTCGTGTGTTCTCAGCAAAATTAGCTCCTTCAGGTCGAACGTCAGCATCGTGGAAACAAAAGAAAGGTGCGCCTAAAATTTCAAACATTTCGAATGCTACATCAGCTTTAAGTTTAGCCAAATTCATGTCAGATCCAAACCAAGGCCGGTCAAACGTGCGCTCACCAAAGGGGTCGCCACCTTCCCAAGCAAATGAATGCCAATAGGCTATTGCGAAGCGTAAATGCTCTTTTAAGGGCTTACCCATAACCACTTCTTTTGGATTATAGTGACGAAAGGCAAATTCATTTTCAGAATCAGGGCCTTCATAATCAATTTTGGGAATTCCATTAAAAAAATTAGTCATAGTATACCTCAATTATAATACGTTAAGAGCCTTATCAGTTATAAAGCACTACTAGCCACACATGCATAAATATTTTTTGATAACATCATTGCCGACATTTTTCTAGATATGCAGCAACTAAATCTAACAAAATATCAGACTTTACTTTGCTCTTTTTGGGTTCTTTCCAAGAATAATCATTGATAAAATGTCATCCTCAGTTACATTCTCAACACGTTCAGTTCCAACCAGAAGGCCGTTTTTCATTACACTAGCACGGTCACAAAGTTTCATAACATGGTGAATATCATGCTCGATTAAGAAAATACCAAGTCCCTGATTTTTTAGCTCTTGAATAAGTTCAGCAACCATTTCTGTTTCCTGAGGACCAAGTGCAGCAGTTGGTTCATCCATAATTAGGATTTTTGCATCAAAATAAACTGCCCGTGCAATTGCTACAGATTGGCGCTGACCACCAGAAAGGGCTGAAACCGGTACATCAAATTTTTGAAAATTTGGATTAAGACGAGCCATAATTTTGCGTGTCTCTGCCTCCATCTTACTTTCATCAAGAAATCCAGATTTGGTGACTAACTCACGCCCCAAAAAAAGATTAGAAGCAGCATCAAGATTATCTGCTAACGCAAGTGTCTGATAGATAGTTTCAATATTTTGATCACGAGCATCACGCGGATTGTTGATAATCACCTTCTCACCATTGATAAAAACTTCACCAGCATCTGCTTTATAAGCCCCAGACAAACACTTGATTAGTGTCGATTTACCCGCTCCATTATGCCCAAGAAGGCCAACAACTTCACCAGGGTAAAGATCAACACTTACCCTATCTACTGCTTTAATACCGCCAAATGAAATTGAGATGTCTTTTAATTCAACTAGAGGAGTGCCTACGTTAGCCATATTATTTCCCATCACTTCTTCACACGTTTATTGTAAACAATATCAAGATAAACCGCGAGTACGAGTACTACGCCCACAACTATCCTTTGAATCGCACTATCAAAACCAATCAAAACCATTCCCGATTGTAGGCTTTGCATTACTAAAGCCCCTAAAATAGCTCCATATATTTTTCCAATACCACCAGCCAATGATGTGCCGCCAATTACAGCTGCTGCAATCACATATAACTCATCTAATATTCCTAATGCATTTGTTGCTGAGTTTAGCCGTGCAGAAGCAATAACAGAAGCAATCGCTGTGAGCATTCCCATCAAGGCAAACACTTTCATTGTTACCCATTTTGTATCAATACCAGCCAATGCTGCTGCTTCTGGGTTACCACCTATGGCGAAAACGTAGCGTCCAAAACGAGTGCGTGTCATTAAAATAGTCATGCCAATGCCTACAGCGACAAGGATTAATACTGGAACTGCAAAGCCATGGCTAATAAATGTTCCTTCAAGGTCTTGCCCTACCTTCGCACCATATTGTCGAACAATACCTTTCGGCCATGGGTAAGAGTTTACCAAAATAACAGCCCCAATTATGGACGCCCAACCGACTGTAATTAGCATAATTTCAGCCCACATTGGGCGTAAATGAAAATCATGTTTAATGCGTGAATGGCGCCCAGAATATATAACATATCCAACCCCAACACAAGCAAGCCCTCCAATGATCCAACTTATACTTGCACCAACTGCCCCATATGGCCCTCCACCAAGCAATGCAAAACTAGGGTCTACTGGAGATATAGTCCGCCCCCCTCCAGACAAGAACGCCATACCACGCCAAACCATTAGGCCGCCAAGTGTAACAATAAATGCTGGAATTTCGCGATAGGCTATCAACCATCCATGAATTGCACCAATCAATGTTCCAAATATCAAACCAACTATCACTGCAATTATTGAAATTGACCAATGCCCAATTCCCACGAATTGTGGCAAAACCTCAACTTGCAACAACCCCATAGCCATCGCAATAACACCAATCATGGAGCCTACAGATAAATCAATATTACGCGTAACTATAACGAGCACCATGCCTGTTGCCATAATCCCAATTGATGAGGTTTGTACAGAAAGATTCCATAAGTTTCGTGGAGTTAAAAATGCCCCAAAGTCATTAAAAATGACACCGTAAAAATGAAACCCGACCCAAATTAGCGCTAATGCTCCGAGCATTCCTAATAGGCGTGGGTCAGTTTCTGTAACAGTTATAAAACGCGAGATAATACTCTTTGGGCTATCATCAGCATTCTTGGAGGGAGTAGTATCATTCATGGGCAAATCCATCACCTTTAGAAGTTAATTTATCGGAGCAGGATCAATGCAACAAATGCAAACAACTATTAAAGCTCAACAATAATTAAATATATAATTCAAAATAATGTTTGGCACCAATCAATAAGCGATCAGCGCCAAACGTTTATACTAATTAGCAGCCATCAACACCGCTGATTGCGCCTGCACAAGCTTGTGCTTTAGAGATATGTCCGCCTTTAATTGCAATACTTAAATTGTCGCGAGTAAGTGGCGTTGGATCCATTAGAATTGCATTAAGTGCAATACCTTTTTCGCCACCATCAAAGATTGTTGCACCTTCAATATCTGACATTGCTGTACCAGCAGCTAAAGCAGAAGCAATTTCACCAGCAGCTTTACCTAAGTTACGTGCATCTTTCCAAACTGAAACAGTTTGTGAACCACGTGCAACTCTGTTGATCGCTGCAAGATCACCATCTTGGCCACCAACTGGGATCACAAGGCCCTGTGCTGAAAGTGCAGCTACTACTCCACCAGCCATGCCGTCATTTTCAGAAAGAACAGCGTCAACGTTGTTATCATTTGCTGTTAAGATTTGCTCCATATTTTTCTGAGCATTTTCAGGCTTCCAACCGTCAGAAAAAGACTCACCAACAATTTTGATTTTGCCAGATTTAACGTCATCGCCAATGACTTCCATCATACCCTGAAGTAAGAACATCGCGTTTGGATCGCCTGGGTCACCTTTAATAATTGCATAATTACCTGATGGCTGAACAGCTTGAACAGATTTTGCAATAATACGGCCAACGCCAACATTATCAAATGTAAGATAGAAAGTGCGCGCATCCTCGATCAAACGATCATAGCCAACAACAGGAATACCTTCATTTGCAGCTGCTTCGATAGCTGGTGCAATCGCATCTTTATCCCATGCGTTAATAATAAGAGCATCAACACCCTGAGTAATCAGCGCTTCAATGTCTGTAAGTTGCTTGGCAGACGATGATTCTGCGTCAGCAGAAACATATGTGTTACCTGCAGCTTCAATAGCAGCTACCATAGCCGCTTCATCAATCTTCCAACGCTCTTCCTGGAAACTTGCCCAAGATACACCGATTGATTTACCGTGCCCATCTGCTAATGCAGAAAAACCAGTAAAACCAGCTGCGACTACTGCAGCTGCTAAAATTAATTTATTCATTTTATTCCTCCCAGAGTGTTTTGCCCACAGAATAGCAACAACAGAGTTGCAGCAACCGAAAAGCCATTAAAACATAATGATGCATTTAATTCACTTGTCAAATTAAATTTTAAATGCCTGTATATAAGCTAATATCATATATCAAAAGTATAATTAAATCTGTGTAAATGATATAAAAAAGAGAATTTTAGCTTTTGCTCACTCAAACATAACAGAATTAATCTGTTTTATAGCGAATCGAGTAATATTTAATTTAGGAGGTGAATTAATGTCTATAAAAAAATCAACTGCCAATGACAAATCAATTAACTCACCCGATGGGTATGGCCCAATACTCCGGCCTATAGCACGTGAAGCACACTCCTTACGGCAACAAATTTTTGAATTAGTAAGAGCAAGAGGCAAAATTGCTCGCTCAACAATAGCACGAACACTTGATGTCAGCCCTGGGTCTGTGACTGCATTAACCGCTGATTTAATAATAGATGGCTTTTTACACGAAGTTGATCAAGGAATAGAGCGAGAGGCCAGCCGTGGGCGTCCTCCCGTTGCACTAGAGCTGGTCCCTAAGGCGCTTCACGTTGTAGGCATTAAGTTATCTGATAATAATCATACCGCAGTATTAACTGATTTCGGCGGTAACGTTATTGCAAGCACTGAGCAAAAAACAAATGCCAATAAAAAAACACGAAATGAATTATTGAATGAAACAGAAGGTCTCATAAATAAGCTCTGTAAAATTGCGCAAATATCTCCAAATTTAATTTCAGCTATAGGCGTTGGTATTTCTGGAATCGTAGATTATGAAACAGGTGTAGTTGCGTGGTCACCACTTTTACACGGCATAGATATTCCTCTTGGTAGTTTCTTTTCAGCACATTTTAACACCCAGGTGTGCATTGATAATGATGCTAATATACTTACACTTGCTCAGCTTTGGTTTGGTGCTGGTCGTGCTCTAAATAACTTTGCAGTAGTAACCATAGAGAATGGTGTAGGAATGGGGTTTGTTAGTGATAATCAACTATTTCGTGGGGCACATGGAATGGGCCTAGAGCTTGGCCATACCAAAGTTCAGCTTGATGGTGCTTTATGTCGGTGCGGTCAGCGTGGTTGCTTAGAGGCATATCTTGCAGATTATGCCATTGCTCGAGAGGCATCGACAGTACTTGGAATGTCGTCAGATAAACCGCAAAACTTACCTGATTCACTCAAAGAACTTTACAAAAAAGCGGCTGCTGGTGACCAAATTACCTGTACAATATTTCAACGAGCAGGCCGTTACTTAGCCGTAGCACTGTCCAATATTATTCATCTTTTCGATCCAAAGTTAATTATCTTGTCTGGCCAACCTATGCGGTACAATTTTTTATATAACGAAGGCATTCAAACAGAAATGCGTGAACTTGCACTTTTTCATAGTCGCAACGAAACAAAGATTGAAATCCAGTCTTGGGAGGAGATGATTTGGGCACGGGGAGCAACAGCTTTAGCGCTAGGTGAATTAACCAGAACAGTGGTAATTCAGGGGTGACAAAAACTTTGAAAAAAATAGTCTTAATAATAGTATTTCTTGCCTCTCCAAGTGTAGCAGCACCTTTATTTCAAGATTTATCTAGCACCTTGCCCCACCATACATATTCAGGAGAGTGGAACCACTTTGTTGGGGGCGGCGTTGCGGTAATGGATTGCAACGGCGACTCTTTGCCTGATATTTTTGCCGCTGGCGGGGATGAGCAAGCAGCACTATTTATTAATAAAGGCACCTTTAAATTTGAAAAATCTGATATTCCTAAAATAAAAGGAACTACCGGTGCTTATCCAATCGATATCAATGCAGATGGTTATATGGATCTTTTCGTTCTGCGAATTGGTAAAAATATTATTCTCAAAGGTGGCAAAAATTGCAGCTTTACAGATGCAACTATAGAATTTGGAATTCCAGTAAAAGATCAATGGTCCACAGCATTTAGTGCATGGTGGCGAGATGATAAACTTCCCCATATGGTTGTTGGAAATTATGTAGATTTAAGCAATCCAGACGGTCCCTTCTTTGCTTGCGACACACACCAATTGCTCAAACCATCAGCCAGAAATTATGGTTCGACGTCACTAGAACCAGGCTTCTGTTCACTTTCAATGCTCGCCACCAGAGATGCTAGTGGTACCATGCGCTTACGGATTTCTAACGACCGGCAATATTATGTTAGAGATGGATACGAACAAATGTGGGATATTGCTGAAGGCCGCTTTCTAGACGAATCAGATGGTTGGAATAAATTTTCAATTTGGGGCATGGGCATTGCGAGTCGTGACATTACAGGTGACGGCCGTGACGAAGTGGTTCTAACATCTATGGGAGATCAACTTTTACAGATTGCTGCTGCTGATGGTACTTATAGCAACGCACCGTTTTCTAAAGGCACTTATGCACACAGGCCATACATTGGAGATGATGGCAGGCCCTCAACTGGCTGGCACGCACAATTTGGGGATGTAGATAATGACGGCCGCCCTGATCTCTTTATTTCTAAAGGAAACGTTGACCAAATGCCCTCAAATGCAATTAACGATCCAAATAATTTGCTTATGCAAGGGCTTGATGGTACATTTGTTGAAGTAGGGCTTGTGGCTGGTATTGCTAGTGTAGAGCGAGGTCGAGGTGCAGCAGTAGCAGATTTTGACCTTGATGGCCGCCTTGATATTCTTGTTTTAAATAGACGAGCTCCACTGGAAATTTACCGCAATATTACTCAAACTGTAGGTAACTGGCTTGGAGTAACCCTGCATCAAGAAGGTGGAAATATCAACGCTATAGGTGCACGGGTAACAGTTGGTAAAGACATTCAACAACTATCAATTGGTGGCGGACATGCTGGTGGTCAATCATTACCACTACATTTTGGTTTAGGTAATTTAACGACAGTTGATATTACAGTTGAATGGCCAAATGGCTTAATCACCAATCATATAGCTGACGCCAACCAAACTATCACACTTAATCCTTAGGGATTAGGCACTTTAAGGCCACTTGGTACAGATTTAGGTATACCAAGTCGTCCATTTTGAGCAGCAGTGTCAGTTAAATTTTCAAGAAAAGCAACAAGTGCCAAAACATCATCTGAAGACACCGCTACTGGCTTAATACTAACCGCATCAGCAATAGCTTGAACTTCACCAGGGTTGTCCATGATAGCCCAATCAACAGTATTAAAGTCAGTTAAAATAACACCTGATCTATCATAATTAATTAAGGCTGCACGAGGATCAGCATGTGCAGCAATAAAAGACTTTAAATTACTATAAGCACCTGCATGCCCCCATGGTCCAGTTAATGCTACATTGCGTAATGATGGTGTCCGGAAAGCATATTTATCAGCATCTAACCCAGTAACTCGAAATCGACCTTCATCTCGTGCATGATTTTGGAATCGTGCAGCTTTGCCTGGGCCAAGCTGGGGTTGACCCATAGCATGAAATTCTTGGTCAGTTAAAAGAGCTCCACTGTGACAGCTTACACAACCGGCCTCACCATAAAATAATTTCAGCCCTTTATCAGCTAACCTTGGGAGTGTGTGTTGCCCACTTAAAACTGCATCATAAGGCGATGTATCTGAACGCCATTCAAACTCCATAAAAGCAGCAACAGCATTTGAAATATCTGTAAACTCTATTTCACTTGGTTTGGTTATGTGATCATAAATTTTCATAAATTGATCAGCATATTCAGGGATCAATGTAACTCTTTTTGAAATTAAGTCCCATGCGCCACCATCACCTGTTAATGTGCCTTGGCGTACTGCTTCAGAGATCTCATTTTCTGAATAATGCCCCGCCATTTCATCCCCTGACAATACAGGAAACATAGTTTGAGCAGAAACTATTGATGCAAATCCAGTTACCATTTCTTCTTCTAGTGGCGTACGAAGGCCAGAAGGACGCGATTCATCAACTTCTATTCGGCCATCATGAAAAAGAATGCGTATTTGCTTTGCACCAAGGTTAAAAAGAGATTGAGCATTACGAGGAACCCTCTGTTCGGGAAGATTACTTTGATCAACAATACGATCAAGCCCAATACCCTTGCCTCCATCTCCGATAGATAATGAAAGACCATCTCCAGTTCCAAATTTAGGATGGTGACACGTTGCGCAAGCAACCTCTTTATTTCCAGATAGAACCGGATCATAAAACAATAATTGTCCCAGGCTTGCCTCTATTACACTAACCGGCCGAAAGTCATCATTTGTTAAAGGTACTGGCAATTCTGCAGCAACAGGCCCCATACTTGTTATTAAAAAAAAATAACCTAAAATATTGCGCACAAGAATTTCCCTAAACTTAAGTTATATTATGAAATAGTCAGTCCAGAATAGAAAGACCTTAGGATGAAATATTATGCTTTAAATCAATTTAATTGATCAAATTTAAAATAAAAATATTTATACTTTAATTGATCATCACCAAAATATAAAAACCTCCTCATTAGAGATCGCGCATACAATGACTTTAGTTGTATCTTTGCATTCATCTTTAAGAGAGATAATTTTATGCTGGCTTTTACTGAGCCATTTTTTGAATAAATTTTTTTAATTTTTGCTCTAAATAATCTTTGGCTGTTGGGATCATACCAAATATCACAATATCTGTGTGCGCTCATATCAAAGCCTCTTAGTCATCAAACGTATCTTGATTTTGGCCAGCTAGGTATTCATTGTAAGTCTTTTCTAAATCTGGCGAAAAATACACGGTGCCTGTTTTTATGCATCCTCAATCACATCCAAAATCGTTTAGTACCGTCAAACGTCATGTAAATGCAGCAATGAATGCAACAATTATCTAAAGGTAAAAGTAAGTCTAAAATGCAAAAAGCGCTTACTCATCGAGTTAGCGCACTTTTACTTGGTTGCGGGAGTAGGATTTGAACCTACGACCTTCAGGTTATGAGCCTGACGAGC
>CAJWNQ010000038.1 GCA_913043905.1 uncultured Paracoccaceae bacterium
TAGCTTCGGCTTCTGCACTTATTACAGGTTCCACATCCGGGCTAATTGTAGCTTCGGCTTCTGCACTTATTACAGGTTCCACATCCGGGCTAATTGTAGCTTCTACTTTTTGCTTAAAAGTTATGACTTCACTATCAAGAGGTAAATTATTTCTACCAGTTTCCATTGACATAAGAAGTAGGGCCAAAACTGCTAAGGCAGCAGCAACCGAGAAAATAACTTTTTCCTCAGACCTAACGCCTTTTAATTTTGAAACACCAGAAACTATTTTGGTTTCAATATTTTCAGTATGGTTTGTACTCATATTCATGTGCCCCCTTGGCGGTACTCATTAATAAGTGTAAGTATTAAGTATGAATTTACAACGCAAAAAATCTATATGCGTCTATTGCGCTCATCGCAATGGTATACGCCCAAACTATTTAGCATCAGCACGTGATACAGGTGATATGATATCCCGTCTTAATATGAGGTTAGTCTATGGTGCAGGTAATATAGGCTTAATGGGTGCAGTTGCAGTAGCCGCTCAATCTGGAGGTGCAGAAACCTTTGGTGTTATCCCAGAGCACTTATTACAAAAAGAAGTTGGCAAACTTGATTTAGATACATTTGTAGTTACTGGAGATATGCATGAGCGTAAAAAAATAATGATAATGAATTCTGATGCTTTTATACTTTTACCAGGAGGATTGGGCAGTTTAGAAGAGTTTTTTGAATTAATCACATGGCGTCAGTTAGGATTACATTTTAAACCCTGCTATATATTTAATGTAGACGGCTATTGGGATACGTTGATAGCACTTATCAAAAATCAAATAAATGAAGGATTTGTCCCTGCTAAAAATATTAATTTTTTTACTGTAGTAAATAACATCAAAGATCTTGAAACTAAACTAATTCAAGATCTTTCCTGACGTAAAGCATTAATTGAATATATACCAAGGCCTACCCAAATAAGCGCAAAAGCCATGAAATGGGTACCTCTTACTGGCTCCATAAATACTAGTGTTGCCAGTAAAAACTGGATCGTAGGATTCACATATTGTACTAACCCTACAGTGGCTAAACGTAATCGCTCCATAGCAAAAGCCATTAAAATTAATGGCAAGCCTGTTAAAATTCCTGTGAACATTAATGCTCCACTAATTTTAAAATCATTCCCAAAGAAGCCACCATGGCGGCCATTTATACCAGTCCAACCGAAGTAATGTGTTCCCATAAGCCAAATCAATGCGAATGGTAATAATATTACTACCTCCCAGAAAACAGACCTCATAGGGCCAATCTTCAATGGCTTTTTAATCAATCCATAAAGTCCAAAAGTAAGTGCTAAAACAATTGAAATATAAGGAACTTGACCAATACCAATACTTAACAATATCACAGCAACAATGGCTAAACTAACAGCAAACCACTGTGAAGCGCTTAAACGTTCATCAAGAAAAATAGCACCGAAAGCAACAGCTACTAATGGAAAAATATAATAACCCAAACTAGTTTGCGTAACTTTACCAATTTGCACAGCATATATAAAGAAAAACCAATTAATACTTATAAAAACTGATGCCATGAAGACACGTATAAAAGCTTTTCTCGGAATGGTTATTAAACCTTTTCTAACTATTAAAATACCACCGATAAAAAGGGCAGTCCAAATAGTGCGGTGACTTAGAACCTCTAAGGGAGGTACTTGTGCAATTGAATTATAATACAATGCAGATAGGCCCCAAATAAAGCAGGCCAATAACATAGCTAATACGCCAATTGTTTCTTGTTTCAATCTAACACCAATCCAAAAAAGAAGCCCCGCTGAATTCTCAGCGGGGCTTTTTGCTATGCGACCTAAACCCTAAGATTTAGTCCTCCCGTCGCACTGCGTTGTTCCAATTTTTACAATGCAATATTTGATTTAAGAGTCAACTAAATATTAATCAGCTTTTTAATTAACGTCCTATCTTTAAGCAGAAGCTAAACGTGCTGCAACATTTTCCCAATTAACAAGGTTTTCTAAAAAATTTGAAATATAAACAGGACGCTTATTTCGGAAATCAATGTAATAAGAGTGTTCCCAAACATCACAACCAAGTAAAGCTGTTTGCCCAAAACATAACGGATTAACACCATTTTCTGTTTTAGTTATTTTTAAGCTTCCATCGGTATCTTTAACCAACCAAGCCCATCCTGATCCAAATTGCCCAGCACCAGCCGCTCCAAATTCTGTTTTAAATGTTTCAACAGAGCCAAAACTTTCCATTATTGCAGCCTCTAATTCAGACGGCATAGTGCGTCCCTCTGGTCCCATCATTTCCCAGAACTGGTTGTGGTTCCATAGCTGCGAAATGTTATTAAATATGCCATTTTGAGCTGTTGATGTGGTGTTATAAGTTCCAATAGTAATTTCTTCTAAAGTTTTATTTTCCCACTCAGTACCAGCAATTAATTTGTTTCCATTATCAACGTACGCTTTATGATGCAAATCATGATGAAACTCTAATGTTTCAGCAGACATGCCACCTTTTGCAAGCGCATCATGTGAATAAGGGAGATTCGGAAGTTCAAAAGCCATATCGGGCCTCCATAATTAAGATTAAATTTCTAGACTCAATATAGCTGTTGAATTCAATATGGAAAGCCCAAACGCAGTTCAGATAGATTAGTTAAACTGGTAGAATAGCTAGCCCCACACGACGATCTTCAGACAATAGTACATTGTAAGTGCGACACGCACTTGGACTGCCCATTACCTCAAATGGCACCCCAGCTTGCTCTAACTTATTTGCAATAACTTTTGGAAGTGGTAAAATATCAATTCCCATTCCAATAAATATTACATCATAATTTTCTTTGTTAATTATAAGAGGTTCTAAGTCATCTAACCCACCCCAATGGCAAACTCCATTAATAGTCAAAAACAACGCACCCTCATGAGCAACACCAGCTATTCGGAAAAAACCTGGCCCATAAGCATCAACAGGTGGCTGCCCAGTGTATAAGATTTCATTAATTTTCATACTTTAACTCCAAATTGGTAGGCCCACCAAAGCACTTGCAGCAATTAACCCATATGCAAACCTGCGATAAATATGTTCGTTTTTCGGATTAAATATGCTTTGCCCTACAATAGCAGAAAAAGTATACGGTATGGTTAAAAATAAACCAATTACAAATGGTAATAAAACTAATAAACTCTTTGTCAGGAAAACAAAGAACGTCATAATATCAACTAAAAAAAGATATATCATTGTATTTCCCCTGATAACAGACGCAGGCCGAGAGCCTGATATATATGATAAAATTACAGGAGGACCAGGCAGTGCTACAATTCCAGCAAGGAAACCACTAATCAACCCAACAAATGTCATCATAGCAATATTCATTGGATTTTTATATCGCCAACCACTAGCTAAGAAAGCTAGCATCAACAAAGATAAACAAGAAACTAACCAACGAAATATTATGGGATCCATTTTTGTTAAAAAATAAACCCCAATAGGTAATCCTACTAAAGCTCCTATTCCTAAGAATGTTATCTCACGAGGTTCACTATCCCTATACGCCTGAGGCAAGAGAGCAACAGGGCCTAATAAATCAAACGACATCATTATAATAATCGCCCAAATCGGGCTAGTTACAGATGCCGCAATAGGCATAAAAACTAGTGCAGTACCAAATCCAGCAAAACCACGGACTAAACCCGAGAGAATTACTGCAACAATAAGCCAAATTAACCCATCAAAATGCAGGGCCTGCTCGACAACATTCATTATGCATCAATACCAGAGAATTGAGTGCCCGCTTTGCCATCATTTAATTTATCCCAATCACGCTTAACACCAAAACGTAATAATACTGAAGATGCTACAAATACAGACGAATATGTGCCTATAATAACACCCCATATCATCGCAAAAACAAATCCATGTATTACGTCTCCACCTAGTACAAATAAACTAATTAGAGCGATTAGAGTTGTTAGTGAAGTCATAACAGTTCGAGACAATGTTTCATTAATAGACATATTCAATAGGTCTTTTAGCTGCATCTTTTTATATTTCCGTAAATTTTCACGGACACGATCAAAAACTACAACAGTATCGTTTAGAGAATATCCGACAATAGTGAGCAAAGCCGCAATAATTGCTAGATCAAACTTAATCTGCAGAAGGCTAAAAATTCCAATTGTTACAACAATATCATGAACTAATGCAGCAATTGCACCTACAGAAAACTGCCACTCAAAGCGTAGCCAAATATAGAATAAGACTGCCACAATAGCAGCCAAAATAGCAGTAATCGCTGATTTGACTAACTCGCCAGACACTTCTGGGCCTACACTTTCAACCTGTGGAAAAGTTATTGTCTTATCAATTGACATTAATGCTAACTTTACTGCGCTAACAACCTCTACTGTAGCAGCCTCTTCTCCACTTTGAGCTTCAAAGCGAATTTGAGCCGCATTTAATTCTGGTTTAGTGATATCAAAAATCTCAGTAACAGTAACATCACCTAATTCCAGAGCATCCAAGGCAGCCCTATAGGCACTAACATCTACAGACTGTTGTGAATCTGTACGGATTGTGGTGCCGCCTAGAAAATCAATTCCTAAATTCAATCCATTAAAAAAGAATAAAAAAACTGATAAAATCATGGCAAATACTGAAGCACCAAACGTGATTTTGGTCAATTTAAAGAAGTCGACTTTAGTACTTTCTGGAACTAACTTTAATCGCATATCTTTGCTCCTATATTTCTAATGTTTTTGGGCGTTTGCGATCTATCCAAATAGATATTAACAAACGTGTAACCCATATAGCAGTAAAAACTGATGTTATGATCCCTACCCCCAAAGTTATAGCAAAACCTTTAACGGGCCCCGATCCAAAGACTAATAATATAACAGCAGCAATAAGTGTAGTAATGTTTGCGTCTACAATTGCACTGAAAGCACGTTCATAGCCAAGTTCAATAGCCCTTCGTGGGTTCTTAGCCTTCTTTAATTCTTCTCGAATGCGTTCGAATACTAACACATTTGCGTCAACAGCCATTCCAACAGTTAATACAATTCCCGCAATACCAGGTAAAGTAAGTGTACCAGATACAATACTCAAAATTGCAAAAATAAGGGCAACATTTATTATCAATGCAATATTTGCAAAAACACCAAATAAGCCATAACTCAGGCTCATAAATACTAACACTGCAATAAAAGCAATTACACAAGCCAAAGTGCCAGCATCAATACTGTCTTGCCCTAGATCAGGTCCAACTGTAGATTCCTGTAAATATTCTAACCCTGCAGGTAATGCACCTGCACGCAACTGAATAGATAACAAAGTAGTTTCCTCAACACCAAACTGACCCGTAATAATGCCAGAACCACCAGATATATGGCTTTGAATAGTAGGCGCAGAAACAACCGCTTCATCTAAGACAATAGCAAATGGGCTGCCAATATTTTCAGCTGTGTACTGGCCAAATATTCTTGCACCTGTTGTATTTAATCTGAAACTAACAGCGGGACGATTATTTTGATCAAATGCAGGCTGTGCGTCGGTTAAGTGATCTCCATTAATGACAGGTGTTTTTTCTAATATATAATAAACACCATTCTCATCCTGAGCAGGATATAAAACTTGTCGTGATTGAACGCGCTCGATAGCATTAGATGTTCGACTGATAACTTTATGAAACGTTAATTTTGCAGTTTTACCAATAATACCTTTTAGTTCTTCTGATGAACCAACTCCTGGCACTTGAATCAAAACTCTATCAGTCCCTTGCCGCTGAATTGTTGGTTCACGAGTTCCTGCTTCATCAACTCGACGGCGGATAATTTCCAAAGATTGCTCCATTGTTCGAGTATCTGTCAGGATCTTTTCCGCTTCAGATAATTTAATAATGATTATATCATTTTCAAAAGTTACCACTATGTCCTTTGAACCAGCACCTGATAAGCTAGTTACTGGACGGGCCAATGCGGTGATTAATTCAACGGCTCTAGCAATTTGGGCTGGCTCCGAAATACGCACCCTTAAATCATCCACTCCACCATCGAGACGCCGAATAGTTCCAATTGTTGCTCGTTCTGAGCGCAAGGCATCGCGCACTTCAGGCCAAAAACCATCCATTCGCGCTTCATATACTTCATCTACGCGAACACGAGCCAATAAATGCGCACCCCCGCGTAAATCCAAACCTAAATTTACTAATGATCTTGATAAAAATGAAGGCCAATCAGATGCAGCATCCATTAATTCAGGCGTAATATTACCATTCTCAATCTGGATGTGAGCATCATTTACAGCCTCAACACGGCTATAGAATCCATTTGGCATAGCAAAGAAAAAGCCTAAAGCAACCACACCCCAAATCAACACTTTTTTGGTTAAAGAGAATTGTAACATATTCTGGTACCTAAAGTTATTTTATTTAGCAGATTTAGTTTTACGCGAACTTTTAGCTGGTTCAGTTTTATTTAAAACCTGGGAAATTGTATTCTGAATTAGTTTAACTTTAACTCCAGTTGAAATTTCAACTTCCACTTCGTTTTCCGTACCAACTTTAGTAACTTTACCAATTAGGCCACCAGCAGTTACAATTTGATCACCTTTGCGCACGGCAGCTACCATAGCTTGATGCTCTTTTACTTTCTTTTGTTGAGGCCGGATCATCAAAAAGTACATAATACCAAAGATTAAAACTAACGGCATAAAGCCACCTATTCCACCGGCGAAACCACCACCAGCGGCTTGTGCAAATGCAGGAGTTGCAAACATATCAAATTCCTTAAAGTTGAGGGGTAATAATTTACCCATAAATTCATCTCGATGATACCTAACGAGTGTCCAGAAGCTTGGCAAGGACATCCCACTAAAGTTAATTTAAATTGTAAATCAATATTTAAAATAAGTAATAAATTTTATAACTAAAAGTATTTACTAATTTACTTAATCTTTCCCTCTTAACCTTATGTTTATTTTCGTGCATAAAAGCAAAAACATGGAGCCCTATTATGCATGACATCCGCGCAATCCGCGAAAAACCAGCCGATTTTGATGCTGCGCTAAAACGTCGAGGCTCAGCACCAATGTCATCTACAATATTAAAAATTGATCAAGAGCGGCGCGTAAAAATTACAAGTGCAGAAGCAGCATTAGCTGATCGGAACGCTGCTTCTAAAATGGTAGGTGCGGCAAAAGCATCAGGCAATGATATAGAATTTGAACGATTACGAAAACTTGTATCTGATAAAAAAACAGAAATAACTTTATTAGAAGAAGCCACAAAAGAAATAAATTCTAAGTTAACTAATATATTGCTGACTATCCCAAACTTACCCCATGAAGACGTCCCATTTGGCGCTACCGAAAAAGATAATATTGAAATTCATAAATGGGGCATAATTCCAAAATTTAATTTTGATGCTGCAGAACATTTTGATATAAAATCGGTTTCTAAAGGCATGGACTTTGAAACAGCAGCTAAAATTTCAGGATCGCGCTTCGTAATTTTGTCAGGTGCTGTTGCACGTGTCCACCGTGCGTTGGCCCAATTAATGTTAGATGTTCACACAACAGAAAATAATCTTGTGGAAGTAAATACACCAGTTTTAGTTCGCAACAAAGCAATGCTAGGAACTGGTCAATTACCAAAGTTTT
Source organism: uncultured Paracoccaceae bacterium (assembly GCA_913043905.1). Lineage (GTDB taxonomy): Bacteria > Pseudomonadota > Alphaproteobacteria > Rhodobacterales > Rhodobacteraceae > Amylibacter. Next base: position 7,659 of record CAJWNQ010000038.1, read on the forward strand.
CTGCCGATAGCTACCAAACAACTAATGGTTGGTGGCTTATCCCTACAGCAGAGGTAACACTAACTAACATTGTAGCAGACACAACTAGTGATGAGGAAGCCTTGCCACGGCGTTACGTTGCTCATTCATTATGCTTCCGATCCGAAGCAGGTTCTGCCGGGCGAGATACGACAGGTATGTTGCGTCAACATCAATTTGAAAAAGTAGAAATGGTATCGATTGTAAAACCTGAAGATTCAGATGCTGAGCTTGATCGAATGACCAACTGCGCAGAAGGCATATTGGAACGCTTAGAGCTTGCATATCGCACGGTAAAGCTTTGCACTGGAGACATGGGCTTTGGGGCACGTCGCACGAATGATATTGAAGTATGGCTACCAGGCCAAAACGCATATCGTGAAATTAGTTCTTGCTCCACTTGTGGCGACTTCCAGTCACGCCGAATGAATGCACGCTTCAAGCGGAATGGTGAAAAAAAGCCTGAGTTTGTTCATACACTTAATGGATCAGGTCTTGCTGTTGGGCGCTGTTTAATTGCAGTTTTAGAAAACGGCCAACAATCAGATGGATCCGTAAATCTACCAAAAGCGTTACACCAATATATAGGCGGAAAAACTAAAATTAATGTTGATGGGTCACTTAGTTAACAGCTATATTTTTATAATTAATCAACCCTAAAACTTAAAAACTTGCTTTTCTTAAGCATCTAATTAAAAATTACTAATATCATAAAGACGTCACTTATAATTTATTAAATAAATACAAACTCTTTTAACACATTCTTAACTACGTTAGCACTTCATCATACATATTGGGCTTTTACAGATGAAAATACTTATTACCAATGACGATGGCATTAATGCACCAGGCCTAGAGGCACTATACGATATAGCCTTGGGGCTAACCTCTGCAAAAAATATTTTGACAGTTGCACCTGCATCTGAACAATCTGGAGTTGGTCATGCAATTACTTACAATGGGCCAATAACAGTGGATAAACTTACATCTAATAGATGGGCTGTTCACGGAACCCCTGCGGATTGTGTGATAGTTGGAATATCTGAAACAGATTATAAATATGATTTAATTTTATCGGGCGTAAATCGTGGAAACAATGCTGGCCAAAATACAATGTACTCTGGAACAGTTGGGGCAACTATAGAAGCTGCCATGAACAGTATACCAGCTATAGCATTATCTCAATTTTTTGGGCCAAAATTGAATAATAAAAATACTTTTGACGCAGTTCGTATGCACGGCTTGGCTACTATCAAAACTATTCTATCCTTTAATTTATGGCAAAATAATTCTGCTCCTGTCCATTACAATGTTAATTTTCCGCCTTGTTTAGGTAATGAAGTAACAGGGACCTCTTTAACCACACAAGGTTATCGTATGGGATCACCATTTAAAACTGAAACTACAGATGGTGAAATACGTATTAAGGGAATACCACAGCAACAAGAAGATACTGGTGTAGGTACAGATATTCATGCCAACATAAATGGAAAAATTTCCATTACTCCTTGCAGCGTTGATTTAACAGACCAAAATATCCTAAAAAAACTTCGTGAATTATGAGCCCTTCACCAGAACAATTAATGCGGTATTTACTTATGCTTCGTAACAATGGTGTTACGGATCAGCGAGTATTGCATGCCATGGAACTAATTCCACGGGATCCTTTTGCAACAGGTGCCTTCCAGGATCGTGCATATGAAGACACTGCGCTGCCAATAGCATCAGGGCAAACACTAAGTCAGCCATCAATTGTTGGAAAAATGACCCAAGCATTAAACCCCGGTCCCAGAGATAAAGTTTTAGAAATAGGAACAGGTAGTGGATTTCAGGCTGCTGTACTTTCACAATTAGCAAGACGGGTTTACACGGTTGAACGTTTTACAAAACTTGCCCAATCAGCTAATAAAACTTTAGATAGCCTTGGGCTGGTAAACGTGACAGTTATCACTGCAGATGGATCATTGGGACTGCCGAACCAAGCACCCTTTGATCGTATCATTTTAACTGCTGCAGCAGAGGATCCACCTGCAAACCTATTAGCTCAACTAAAAGATGGCGGAATAATGGTATTGCCTGTCGGCCAATCTAGCACAGTCCAAACATTGATAAAAATAACTAAAACCAATAATAATTTGAAATATGAAGAACTTCAAGAAGTTCGTTTTGTTCCCCTAATATCGGGACTAGCGTCATAAATTATAATTTGGGTTGTGATAATTCACACAAAAAATAAAAAAGGGCAGACATATGTCTCTAAAAATAAATAAATATACACAATCGGTAATGGCAACATTAGCTTTAATTTTTATACTATCTGCCTGTGATGGAAATACGACTTTAAGTACAATTGGTGATAAAATTGACCAACCACCAACTCCAGTTGCAACCGGAACATATGAACGCCCTGCCGCTGATGAAAATGGGATTATTACATACCCAAATTATCAAATTGCTATTGCTCGTACAAACGATACCGTTATGTCTATGGCTATAAGAGTAGGGGTAACAGCAAATAAGCTAGCCACTTACAATGGACTAAAACCTCAGGCACGACTCCGAAAAGATGAAGTTCTTGCAATACCAACCGATGAAATACTTTCTACTACAGGTGCAATAGAAGATATTGCATCCTTCGCATTGGATAGTGCTCCTTCTAGTATCACTAAAGTACAACAGGATAATGAACCTGTTCGCCACACTGTTCGTTCAGGCGAAACAGCTTATACCATAGCAAACTTATATAATGTATCAGTGACAGAACTTGCTTCATGGAATGGATTAGGGCCAGAATTATCTGTAAGAAATGGCCAGCGCTTGTTGATACCAAAAGCCTCCAGTTTAGTTAAACCACCAATATTGATGCCCCCTAATCCTAAGATAACAGATATTGCACCACAGAAAGCTCTATCAAAACTAAAACCTTTACGATTAACTGAATCTTCTAATTCAAATACAATCTCATCTAAAAAAATGATAAAACCTGTAATTGGTAAAATTTTACGTAGTTTTTCAAAAAAATCTGGCGGAAATGAAGGCATCGATTATGCAGTATTAGAAGGCACAAAAGTTAAAGCTGCAGCCTCGGGTACAGTTGCACTAATTTCTAAGTCTGTAGGAAACACAACAATCATCTTATTGCGACATGAAAATAATTTATATACAGTTTACTCAAATATTACTGATGTCAAATTAGATAAAGACACAATTGTAAATGCTGGTGACATTGTTGGTCTAGTAGGCCCTGGTGATCCACCTTTTGTTCACTTCGAGGTTCGAAAAGGTACTGAAGCTGTAGATCCAGCGCCTTATTTATAAAATCAAATAAACTCAGTCTTAAAAAATTCTAGCTGATCTAAATTATAGAAATTCCTTTTCGACCAGCTAAATCAAGAAAGTACTGCCAAGCAACTCTACCAGATCTAGATCCTCTAGTTGCTTGCCACTCAATAGCCTCGGCATACAATTCAGTATCACTAATATCTATAGCATATCTATCACAATACCCTCTAATAATAGATAAATAAATATCTTGCCCACATGCATGAAAGCCTAACCAAAGTCCAAAACGATCTGATAATGAAACTTTTTCCTCAACAGCCTCTGCAGGATTCACACCTGATTGACGCTCATTTTCAATCATTTCTCGTGGCATTAAGTGTCGTCTGTTAGATGTAGCATAGAACAAAACATTATTAGGTCGGCCTTCAATTCCCCCATCTAATATAGCTTTAAGGGATTTATAAGCAGTATCATCATGATCAAAACTAAGGTCATCACAGAATAATAAAAATCGTTTATCTGATGCGCGGAGAATATTAAGTAAATCACCCACGGATGATAAATCTTCACGTTGTATTTCTATTAGTATTATACCTTTAACAATTCCGTGTACTGCTTTTACTAATGAAGATTTACCCATTCCACGGGCACCCCACAAAAGAGCATTATTTGCTGGAAATCCTTTTGCAAATTGTTCTGTATTAGCACGAAGTGTATCGCGCGATTGATCTATTCCTAATAATAAATCAATGTCCACACCTGATACATTGGGTACAGAGATTAATCTTTGTGGGCCACATTGCCATAAATAAGCATCACAAGTACTAAAGTCAGGTTTATCATAAGGTTTTGGCACCAAACGATCTAGCGCGTCAGCAATACGATTTAATGCTTCATTCAATCTTCATCATCCATGTCATCAAAATAACCATCTTCAGCTAGGCGGTCATCACGTTTTTTCTCAACCATAATAACTAACCAAATAGAGATTTCATAAAGCAAATAAACCACAGCAAACAATATCACCTGTGTGACTACATCAGGGGGAGTTACAATTGCTGCTAATATTAGTATTCCAACAACAGCATATTTACGCATATCGCGAAGGCCTTGGCTTGACACAATCCCACCCATACCCAACAAAGTAAGTAATACTGGCAATTGGAAACAAAGACCAAAAGCAAAAATGAATTTCAGTGTAAGATCTAACACATCGCTAACACGAGGAACAAAAACTGCTCTTTGCTCACCCTCAACAGCAATTTTAGTTCCATCTGTTCCAAAGTCAGAAAATCCAATAAAAAAGTTCATTGCTAACGGACTAACTACATAATGAGCAAATGATGCGCCCGCTAAAAATAATAGTGGTGAGGCAATTATGAATGGTAAAAAAGCACCTTTTTCGTTTTTATATAATCCTGGAGCAACAAAACGCCATAATTGAAACGCAATTACAGGAAATGATAGCCCCAAACCCATAAGAACTGAAATTCGAAAATATACAAAGAAATTTTCTTGCGCAGCAAAAGTAGTAAAATCTGGTGCTTGGCCATAGCTTAGTAGTATTTTTGCTGTAGGTTCTAATAAAAAAAACAATAAGGGACGCGCGAAGGTAAAGCACAATAGCATTGCAACCACAAACGCTAATACAGAGTAAATTAATCTAGTCCGCAGTTCCGCCAAATGTTCAATTAATGGTGCAGCACTATGTTCAATCAGGTGCTCATCGTTTTCGATATCACTCATTTATTTGGCCTTTTTGCCTACTTGTTTTTTTGTTGCTACCTTTGCTTCTATTTTTTTAGAAGACATCTCAGATGTAGATTTTTTCGTAGGCATTTTGCTTGTTTTATTTTTGGAAATTGTTTTTTTCACTGCAACCTTTACAGGTGCTTTTGGAGGTGCCACAGAGGGAATATCTGCTGCAGGTTTCAAATCTGCTGAGTACTCTTTGCTTGCAGCCAAATCATTTAAGCCTAAATCCTTTAGGCTGGCAGCTTGGTCAAAACTCGATTTAAGGTCATTTACGCCTGATTGATCTGCAGCATCATGCATAGCATTTTGAAAGTCTCGAGCCATTCCACGGGCCTTACCAACAGCGACCCCAACCTTACGGAACATTTGTGGCAAATCTTTGGGGCCAACAACGATTAACGCCACGACTCCAATAATCACCATTTCGGACATGCCAATATCAAGCATCAAATATCAAACTTATGATTTTTTTGTTTTATTTTTAGGCGTAACATCTTTGGCAGTGTCAGCAGCATCAATAGTCTCTTCTAGTTCGTCCTTACCTTCAGATACGCCTTTCTTAAAGGCTGTTATTCCTTTACCAACTTCTCCCATCAGATTTGTAATCTTACCACGTCCAAACATTACCAGCACGACTACTGCAATAATGAGTAGTCCTGGCATGCCAATATTTTGAATGAAAAGAGGTGTTAGTGTCATGTACATGAGTATACTCCAATTTTGTTTGGCTGTTTACTTAGCCTATAATTATATTCCTAATTTATAATGATTGATTTTTTATCAAAGTTCAAATCTTATTCGTACAAAAAGTATTAAAAATTCTATAAATAACATGTAAATTAGATTAATTTGTAATATAATTTGATTATCCCAAATAAGTTATGACTAACTAGAAAATATAAAGCATCTATCTCGCCTAACTGATAACCAAAGTGGGGTTTGAGGTTTTGGAAGAAAAACGCCTGGAACAGTTACTTTTAAGCATACATCTTCATAATCCATTGCAAATTCTACTA
>CAJWNQ010000039.1 GCA_913043905.1 uncultured Paracoccaceae bacterium
AATGCGTACTTAAATGGGGTCTTAGTATCTTCACGAGCAAAATATAGAGGTTGTAAAACCTTCTGCAATACAAAGGCTGGTAAGCCTACCCCATAAATTGCTAAAGCACTTGCGGTAGCTAAAGCATCTGATGCGGTAAAGGCGCCACGCTCAAAAATAATTGAAATTAATGAATGTGGAACAACTACTAATGCAATCGCAGATGGTATTGTAAGTAAAAGAGAAAACTCTAGAGCTCTGTTGAGAGCACTTTTACCTTCAATTTCATTACTTGAGTTTAGTGTTCGGGATAATTCTGGCAATAAGACAATACCAATCGCAATACCCACAACGCCAAGTGGCAATTGATATAACCGGTCAGCATAGTACAGCCATGCGAAAGCACCCTCAAAATAACTGGCTACTTGCCTGCCCACCAATAAGTTAATTTGTACTACACCACCGGTCATAATTGCTGGAATTGCCAGTATAAACAATTTTTTCATATCAGGTGTGAAGCGTGGTAAGCGCAAAAATAATTTTACACCCATTCTACAAACTGCCCAATATACTAATCCCATTTGAGCAATTCCAGCAAAGGCAACTCCCCAGGATAGCGCAATGCCCATATTCCAATTTAATTTTACTGCTAAAATCATGACTGCAATAAGAATAATATTTAATAATACAGGTGCTGCAGCTGCAGCTGTGAAATGGCGATGAGAATTTAGAATCCCACTAAACAATGCTGCAAGTGAGATGAAAATAACATAGGGAAAAATGATACGTGACAAATCGATTGCTAAATCAAAGCGCCCATTAGAAGTAAATCCACTTGCCGTGGCATAAACTAAATAGGGCATAAAAAGTTGTGCAATTAAGGTTAATAGAATTAGAATTCCAGCCAAAGTAGATAAAGCCTGTGATGCAAACTCTTCGTTATCATCACAGCGGTCTAATTTTTTAGCATAGAGGGGGATAAAGGCTAAATTAAAGGCACCTTCCGCAAAAAATCTACGAAATAAGTTGGGTAGAGAAAATGCTGCTTGAAAAGCTTCAGCTATAATACCTGTTCCTAAATATGCTGCCATTATCAAATCACGAAGTAATCCCGCAAAGCGGCTAACCAACGTCCAGCCACCAACTGTTATAAAGTATTTGATAATTTTAATTGATTTATTCATGCCATTGATGCCTTCACCCCTAGTTCGATTGCATGTTGTAGTTTTTCACGAATCATATTCTGTTTGTTTTCGGAAGTAATTTTTAAACCAACCATGTCTTTTACATAAAAAACATCAACTGCTTGTGCGCCATATGTTGCAATAACAGCACTCACAATTTGTATGTTTGCATTAGCTAATGTGCGTGTCAGGTCGAATAGCAAACTGTGCCGGTCTCTAGTATCGACTTCTATTATTGTATAAATATCTGAGCCTTGATTATCAAAACTTATTTCAGTGGGAACTTTAAAGTTCCGCTCCCGTAATTTCAATTTATTGCGTACTTTTAATTCGTCGCGGGCTATTACATCTCCAGAAAGTGTCTGTTCAATCAATTTTTTTAACTTACCTATTCGAGATGCCTCAAAAGGCTTTCTATCATTATCTTGGATCCAGAATACTGGCGTCGCGTAGCCATCTATAGTTGTATAAGTGCGTGCATCAATCACGTTGGCATTAGCTAATGCTAGCGCGCCAGTTAAACGGGAAAAAATACCAGGATGGTCCTGCATTACAAACTGTGCGCGCGTCGCATCACGATCTGGATCAACTTCATATGCGCTAATAATATTTTTACCTTCAATATTCTTAAATAAATTTGCAAATGCTAGTTGAGTATCAACATCTAAACCTTGCCAATATGGTGGGTAGTGTCGATTTAATTCTTCTTGCATAATGCTTTTGTCCCAATTGGCTAAAAGACCTGCTAAAGCTTTTTTGGCTATTTCAGAGGGTTTGTTTTTCCCCTGAGTATCAAGGCCATATTTGATTAAATTACGAGTATTTTTATATAGTTCGCGTAATAATTGTGCTTTCCAATTATTTAAAGATCCGGGACCAACGCCCATTATGTCACAAACCGTTAATACTGTAAGTAAATTTAATTGTGATGTGGTTTTAACGATTTTACCAAAGTTGCTAACTGTTTTAGGATCAGATAAATCACGCTTTTGAGCAAAGTCTGACATTAGTAAATGGTTTTCAATTAACCAAACAACTTTTTCAGTTTCAATTTCGTTTAGGCCTAATTCAGGAGCTATTTGAGCTGCAAGGCGTGCTCCCGCAATTGAGTGATCTTCAGGCAAACCTTTGCCGATGTCATGTAATAGCATCGCAGTAAATAAAACGCGCCTGTCCACACCAGATTTCAAAATATCTGATGCAATTGGTAGCTCCTCTTTTAAGGTTCCTTGTTCTATTTTAGCAAGAAATGACACACACTGAATTGTATGCTCATCTACTGTATAGCTGTGGTAAAAGTTAAATTGCATCAAAGCGATAATTCGCTTAAATTCAGGAATAACAGCGCCTAGTACTCCTAATTCATTCATACGCCTTAATGCCCGCTCTGGGTTGCCAAAATCTAAAAGTAAAGACATGAAAATCCGTTGAGTTTCTGGGTTTTTGCGAATTTTAGGAGTTATTTTATGAAGATTTGCCGTGACAACACGCATTGCGTCTTGGTGAATTAGGAGGCCTGTTTTCAACCCCTCTTCAAATAATCGTAATATATTAATTGGATCCTTCAAAAAATCATTAGGATTTTTAATGTTAATCCGGCCTAAATCTAATTGAAAACCTTTGGAGACATCGCCATCAACATTTAGTGTTCGCCAAATTATATTACGAAACCTATCTCCCAAAGATTGAGTTTCTTTTAGTTGTTGCGCTTCAAGGGCCGTCAAAAAAACTCGTGTTAATTCGCCTACATGGGTTGCATGACGAAAGTAATCTTGCATAAAGCGTTCAACGCCACGCATGCCGCGTCCACCCTTATATCCGAATCGTTTTGCTACTTCGACTTGATGGTCAAATGTAAGCTGTTCAGTGGCGCGCCCAGCACAAAGGTGAAGGTGACATCTAACTGCCCAGAGGTAATCATGTGCTGCTATGAAATTATCATATTCTTGCTGCGTAAAATACCCACGCTCTATCATCTGGTCATGCGTATGGGCGTGTGCGATATATTTGGTAATCCAAAATAAAGATTGTAAGTCCCGAAGGCCGCCTTTGCCCTCTTTGACGTTTGGCTCAACCATATAGCGTTGTCCACCCTGTCGCTCATGTCGCTTTGCACGTTCAGCCAACTTTTCTTCTACGTATTCCGTGGTGCTTGCTTTGAACAAATCGTTCCAAAGACGCTTTCCTAAGTCTGCTGCTAAATCTTTATTCCCACAAAGGTAACGATATTCAAGCAAGGCTGTTTTAATTGTTTGATCAGATTTTCCTAATTGTATACATTGGGCTGCACTTCGAGTTGAATAGCCAATCTTTAATTTCATATCCCATAAAATATATAAAATATTTTCAATTAGTTTTTCTTCGTGCTTAGATGTGTTTGCTCGTGTTAAAAATAATAGGTCAAGGTCTGAGTGAGGTGCCATTTCAGATCTTCCATATCCACCAACAGCTATTATTGAAATATGTTCGGGGCTAGATGCTGAGGAATGGCTTTTGCTTAGTAAAGTTGCTTTAACCACATCAAAGACATAAGAAATTAAACTATCTTTCAGAAAACTGTACGAAGCAATAGTTTTAGCTGATTCAAAGGGCGCTTTTTTGAAAGCGGCTTGAATTAGTCTACGTCCAAAAATGTTTGCTTCACACAGCACACTTGCAATAGCAGGGCGTAAATTCTCTTGCGTTTCGGTCTCAATGGCCAGTTGAATTTTAGCGTCTAGTGACTGTTTGTCGAATATGAGTTCAGAGTTGCAAATTAGTGCATCTGAATGGGAATGTTCATTTGGTGATTTCATATAAAAAAGATCCTGAACCGCCAAATCTTGTAGGTGCTGACGAAATAATACGTAGAGCACCTGCTGAAGCTTCTGCCACAGAAAGGGCGCGTTGTGTAGAGCCATCTTTTAGTAAACGGAATGCTCCACTTGATCCCTGAAAGCCCTGGGGTCTAGTTAATTGTGAACGCTGTGCTGCACCTAGATTACCCTGCCCTAATAAAATAGCAAAAGCTTTCATCCCATCATATGCAACACCAGCTAATGGGTGTGGTGGAGTGCCGTAGATTTTATTAAATCTTTTGTTGAAGTCATTAATAGCAGCACCGTCAGGAACAGTGAACCATCCGTTTCGTAAGCTAGGAGTATTTAAGGTTGATTGCGGTATGTCCCAGCGAGCTAAGCCTAATACTTTTATATTTTTAATGGGTAGCCCTCTAGCTTGTAAACGTTCTGCTAAAAGTGGTAATCCAGACGCACTATCTGTAGTTAGAACTACTGCCGTAGATTTAGATCTCCTAATTTTTCTGGCTATTCCTGATGCGCTATTTGCTATGCCATCTGCTGAAAACGGATAACTATATGATCCAACAACTTGGGCTCCTATTTTTGTAGCGGCTGATTTAACTGCGGTTGATGCAATTAATCCAGCCGAGGTTTCCGGAGAAACAACTGCAATAGAGTTATAGCCTTTAGTTGACGCATATTCTATGAGTCGATCAGCAGTGTTTTGGAACGTATTTCCTAAAATAAAGATATTACCTCCCGCAACTTTCAAGGTATTTGAAAAGCTTAAAACGTTTATGTTATTAGTTTCAGCAACTTTACCTACTGCCACGGCAGATTCAGAAAATAATGGTCCAATAATAATCTTTACCCCATCTGAAACTGCTTTTTGGGCAGCTCTTCCAGCTTGCAGGGTATTGCCTGAAGTCGCATAAACTTTCATTTCAATTTTTGCTTTTGGATGATCTGCTATGGCCATTTCCGCTGCGCGAATAAGGTTATTGGCTAAATTTTCCTGGTTCGCATCGCCTGATCCTAAGGGAACTAATAAGGCAACTTTGGTAGTGTTTGTTGGGTCAACTCGCGGCCCATCCTTAAGTCCTGAATTCTGTGACCCTGAACAAGCAATAAGTGTAAAAATAAAAAAACCATTTATTATTAAACTAAATGCCTTTAATATTATTTTTAACTTAATCATTATATTTCCTACTCAAAATCACTGGTAACTGTACTAAGGCCTGTGTCAAAAGGTATGCTATAGCTCGTTAAATTACAACGGTTCGTCAAGGTTATGAATGGGAAAAATAAATGATTACAAAAAAACTACATCCTGGACTGCATATATTGGCTACACCGATTGGTACTGCGAACGATATTACGTTACGCGCTTTGCAAGTATTGCGAGATGCAGATGTTTTAGCTGCTGAAGATACTCGTGTACTGCGCAAATTAATGGATATACATGGGATTAACCTTTCTGGCCGCAGAATTTTACCGTATCATGATCATAATGGAGATATGCAACGTCCAAAGATTATGGCTTTGCTTGCCGAAGGAAAAACAGTCGCTTATTCTTCAGATGCAGGTACGCCGTTAATTGCAGATCCTGGCTTTTCGTTGTCAAAAGCAGCAATTGAAAATAATATTCGGATTCACGTAGCGCCAGGTGCTAGCGCACTGTTAACTGCTTTATGTTTGGCAGGGCAGCCCACAGATAACTTTTTCTTTGGGGGTTTCTTGGGATCAAAAACTTCGCAGCGTATTAAGAACTTAGAAAAAGTTGCGGGCATTGACGCCACTTTAGTTTATTATGAATCCCCAAAACGAACGGGTGCAGCTCTTGAGGACATGGTAACTGTATTTGGTGGTGACCGCTTAGTGTCTGTATGTAGAGAATTAACCAAAAAGTTTGAGGAAGTTATTAGGGGCACCTTGGAGGAAGCTATTCGTGAAATTGATATGCGTGAAAGTTTTAAAGGCGAAGTCGTTATTGTATTGGGGCCACCAATAAAAAAACAAATAAGCGATGAAGATATTTATCAAGCTCTAAAAATTGCTCTTCGAGAATATCGTATTAAGGATGCTGCTTCACAAATAGCTGAACAGTTTAGTATCCCAAGAAAACGTACTTATGAAATGGCTTTAAAAATTAAAGCTGGCGAATAATGCATAATAAAGATTTTATGATATAATTTTACAGGTCAACTTAGCTTGTAACATTTGGTATCATCAGCCATTTAGTTAATATCTTTATTTTGGAGAATAATATGCCCCTTAAAGTCGCGATTCAAATGGATCCTATTGAATTTATTGATATTGCTGGGGACAGTACATTTCGCCTCATGGAGGAGGCGCAATTTCGTGGGCATGAACTATTTTATTACACACCAGATCAATTGGCGTTTGAAGAGGGGGTTATAACGGCAACAGGTTGGCCCATGACTGTTCGCCGTGAAGTTGGAGATCACTTCACTAAAGGTAAACTCACTAAAGTAAATTTAGCTGATTGGGATGTAGTATGGCTCCGACAGGATCCTCCTTTTGATATGGGGTACATAACAAATACCCACTTACTTGATATGATTCATCCTAATACTTTGGTCGTAAATGACCCTCAATGGGTGCGAAATTATCCAGAAAAATTGTTGGTACTCAAATTTCCAGAATTAACACCACCTACAACAATAGCGCGTGATATTAAAACACTCAAAGCATTTAAGGATAAATATAAAGATATTATATTAAAGCCATTATATGGCAATGGTGGAGCAGGTGTTTTCCGTCTTGAAGAAAATGACAAGAACTTAAGTTCACTTCATGAATTGTTTATGGATATTAATAATGAGCCTTTAATTGCGCAAAAATTTTTACCAGATGTGTCTTTGGGTGATAAGAGAGTAATTTTAGTAGATGGCAAACCAATTGGGGCAATTAATAGGGTGCCTGCTAAAGGTGAAACTCGTTCAAATATGCATGTTGGCGGGCGGCCAGAGAAAGTTTCTTTGGGTGACCGAGATATAGAAATATGTGCAGCTATTGGGCCACTTTTAAAAGAAAAGGGACAAGTTTTTGTTGGTATTGATGTGATTGGGGGGAATCTTACTGAAATTAACGTTACATCACCTACTGGAATTCAGGAGCTAGAACGTTTTGATAATATTAACGTTGCAGAGAAAATCTGGGAAGCAATTGAAGAAAAATTTTAATTTATTAATACCTAAATTTTATAAATTATAATTTGAAAACATTTAGTGCTGCTAACATTCTACGGTTTACAATTTACACCTAAGACGCGCCAATCGTTGCCTCCAAGATATTCAATTCGGGTAATAGATAAATTGTCAATCTGAAAGCTTATGGCACTTGAGGCTGGCATTTTTGCTGCACGTTGTAATTGAGTTAAGATTACCCCAAAATGACCAACTGCAATAATATTTTTTCCTTGATGCTCTGCCGAAATTTCATCTACGGCACTGCATACACGCTTTGCTGCTTGGTTCCAACTTTCACCATGTGGAGGAGATGCTTTACCTGGGCTTGACCAGTATTTCTTTGATAGTTCTGGGTATTCTTTAGCTATATCGGAAGCGTTGCGAAGCTCCCAGTCCCCGAAGTTGAATTCGCGGAGTTTATCATTATGTGGCAGTCGTATTCGAGCGCCTTGAATTGTATCAGCCGTGGTTACGCAACGTTGAAGGTCAGATGAAATAACAAGACCATCTTCGGGCAAATGCGTCTGTAAGCGTTTTAATGCAGTAACATTTGATAAGTCTGCTGCAATGTCTGACCAACCAACAAGGCCCTTATGATGAGTCGGTCCATGCCGTATCCACCACCATTTTATCATAACATACCTTCAGGCAATTGACCTTTTAAAACCATAGGAATTCCTGCTGTAACTAAAACTACTAAATCTGCTTCTTTTGCAACATCTTGGTTTATTTGCCCTTGCGCTGTTCTAAACCTTCGCCCCAAAGCGTTCTCAGGCACAACCCCTGAGCCAACCTCATTTGATACGCAGACTACAGAGCCTGCGCTCTTGCAAGCGTTTATAAATGCATTTGCATCAATTTCTTTATCAGCCAATATGTGATTGCTAAGCCAAAGTGTTAGGCAGTCTACTAAGCTTATGTCTTTGCTTAAAAGTGGTCCAATATCCATAGGGGCCTCAACTGTAATCCAATCAGCTCCGCGATCATTGCGATGCTTCAATATTTTAGTGCGCATTTCATCATCAAATGCTTGGGCCGTTGCAATGTATGTTTTGGGTAAACTAGAGACACGAATTAACCGTTCTGCAAAAGCAGATTTTCCTGAATTAGCACCACCAATAATTAGAGATAATTTTGGAAATTTTTTTGACACAGTCAACCTTAAAGTGATCCAAGTTTGTATTTGATGCGTAACAGATGTGTAAGAAAAATAAAACAAAAAGATAATAAAATGTCACTTGATGCTCAATATGAAAAAAAATTACAACGTACAGCCATGAAAGCAGAAATGTTAGATGTGGATACTGAATATCGGTTAGCTGTGGCATGGCGAGATGAAAAAGACGAAGATGCATTGCACCGTTTAATAAATGCTTACATGCGACTGGCCATATCAATGGCCTCAAAATTCCGCCGTTATGGTGTATCACAACAAGATTTAATTCAAGAAGCTGGTATGGGTTTGATGAAAGCTGCAGATAAGTTTGACCCAGATAAGGGAGTGAGATTTTCAACTTACGCACAGTGGTGGGTAAAGGCTTCAATTCAAGATTTCGTAATGCGTAACTATTCTATGGTTCGCACTGGCAGCACAACAAATCAAAAATCACTTTTTTTCAACATTAAAAGAGTTAAGGCACAATTAGAGCGTGATGCTGTCCAACGAAATCAAACTGTTACGCCAACGCAGATATTGGAGCAAGTTAGTACTGAATTAGGTGTGCCAATGCGTGATGTAATGATGATGAATGGACGTATGTCAGGGGGCGATATGTCATTAAATGCGGTACAGTCTAATGAAGATGAAGGTCGCGAGTGGATTGATACATTAGCTGATGAATCACCTAACAGCGCAGAAATTGTTGAACAAAGTTTTGATGGTGAAAAACTGCAGAGCTGGGTTGGTCAAGCGATGGAAGTTTTAAATGATCGTGAAAAGTATATAGTTGTGCAACGTAAAATGATTGATACCCCCAGAACTTTAGAGAGTATTGGTACTGAGTTGAAATTATCGAAAGAACGGATACGTCAGATTGAAAATGCTGCGCTCGAAAAGTTAAAGAAACGCATGGGTACTGATAATCAACATACAGCTATACATATGGAATTAGCATAACGTTACTTGCTAGTTGGATGCTACCTGATTAGACATAAATCACTGAATGATTGGTGATCAAATATGTTTACTGGCAGAAGAATTTTATTAATTATTGGTGGTGGTATTGCCGCCTATAAATCACTTGATTTGATTCGAGTGTTGCAAAAGCGTGGCGCTTCCATAGTTCCAGTTATGACGCGTGGAGCGTCAGAATTTGTAACACCTTTATCTGTTTCAGCATTATCTCAAAATAAAGTATTTCAAGATTTGTTTGATTTAACTGATGAAGCTGAGATGGGGCATATCGAACTCTCACGGTCTGCTGATCTTATAATAGTAGCACCTGCAACTGCGGACTTGATGGCAAAAATGGCACTTGGCTTAGCCAGTGACCTTGCAACAACTTTATTGCTTGCAACTAACACTCCTGTCCTAATATCACCTGCAATGAATGTTAGGATGTGGGAACATGCTTCTACACAGCGTAATTTAGAGACTTTAAGGGGTGATGGGATTCATATTTGTGGCCCAGATGAGGGAAGTATGGCTTGTGGTGAATTTGGCTTAGGCCGAATGTCAGAGCCTGAAAGCATTGCTGATAGTGCAGAAAGCATTTTGTTAAATGGACCATTAAAGGGCAAACATGTTTTGGTAACTTCTGGGCCTACTCATGAACAAATTGATCCAGTACGTTATATTTCCAACCGGTCATCTGGTGCGCAAGGCTCTGCGATTGCAAATGCTTTAGCTAGCTTAGGTGCGCGCGTAAGTTTTGTAACGGGGCCCTCTATTTGCGAAATGCCAAGTGGTTGTGATATTATTCAGGTGGAAACTGCGGCTGAAATGTTAAATGCTGTACAGAAATCCTTACCCTTTGATATTGGTATTTTTACTGCTGCGGTTTCTGATTGGAAAATAGAAAATCCAACTAAAAGTAAGATCAAGAAAACAGGATCAGATAATTTACCTATTTTAAAATTAGTTGAAAACCCCGATATTTTGGCAATTATTTCTCAAATGAAAGTTGGGCGTCCCAAACTTGTTATAGGCTTTGCAGCAGAGACTGATGATTTGCTAGATAATGCAATTTTAAAACGCAAAGGTAAAGGTTGTGACTGGATTTTAATGAACGATGTATCACCAGAAACAGGCATAATGGGTGGAAACGAAAATGATATAACTTTAATTTCTGATAAAGGTATTGAAGATTGGCCGCGAATGAGCAAACGTTCCGTGGCTAAACTGCTTGTTGAAAAAATTGTGGATGAATTGGTTTGAAAAAATTATGCGTTCAATTGGCCTTTTTAGAGGGAGCAGATCTTAATGTTTCATTGCCATCTTATGAAACGCCTCAATCTGCAGGAATGGATTTGCGTGCGAATTTTCCCATAGAAATTCGTAGCATAGGAATAAATATTGAAGCAGGATCTAGGGTATTAATCCCTACGGGCCTCACAATAGCAATCCCAGAAGGATATGAGGCACAGATCAGACCTAGATCTGGTCTTGCACTAAAGCATGGCATCACAGTTCTTAATTCTCCAGGCACTGTTGATGCAGATTACCGAGGGCATTTGGGAATTATTTTGATTAATCACAGTGATAATGATTTTCATATTTTACATGGTGACCGTATAGCTCAAATAATTTTCTCTCCAGTTATTCAAGCTTTTTGGGAAACTGTTTCGGAATTAAATGAAACAGTACGTGGCATTGGTGGATTTGGTTCAACTGGGCGATCTTGATGGATGAAATCCTAACAATATTAGGCCAGTTATTTTCCCCCCAAGGAGCGTTCACGGTGTGCTTACTCATGGCACTTATATTATATATCCGTGTTTTGCGGCGAATGTCAGCTAAGGCACGCGCTATTTTGGCAATTACACCTGATAAACTTGTCAAAGATAAGCTATCTGACACAGAATTAGACCGTTATTCGCGGCATATCATATTGCACGAAATTGGTGGTCAGGGTCAGTCTAAATTACGTAAAGCAAGAGTACTGGTTGTTGGAGCAGGGGGACTTGGTTCGCCTGTGTTATCATATTTGGCTGCTGCGGGTGTTGGCGTGATTGGCGTAATTGATGATGATATTGTCAGCTTATCAAATCTTCAACGCCAAGTCTTGTTTGATGAAGATCAATTAGATACACCCAAGGTATTTTCTGCACAGGCGAAGTTAAAAAAACTGAATCCTTTTGTAGAGATTTTACCATTTAACAGGCGATTAAATACATTAGATGCAGAAACATTATTTTGTGACTTTGATCTTATTATAGATGGAACAGATAATTTTGCCACGCGCCAACTTGTTAATTCGGCTTGTGTTAAATTAAAAAAGCCACTCATTTTAGGTGCAATTACCCAATGGGAAGGGCAGGTAAGTGTATTTAATGCAACCCAAAGTTCGCCATGTTATGCATGTGTTTTCCCAACTGAGCCGGCAAGTGGCTTGGCTCCTGATTGCGCATCAGCAGGCGTAATGGGTGCGTTACCAGGAGTAATAGGCTCTATGATGGCAGCAGAAGCAATTAAACAAATAACTGGAGCTGGTAAGATTTTATCAAATCAAATGTTGATTTTTGACATTTTACATAGTGATGTTCATAAAATTAATATAAGTAAAAACTCGGAATGCCAGATATGCAACGGACACTATGACACCTAATCGAGCAAAACTTGATGCTGCAATTCCATATATTTTAGCGGCACCCCAAAATAGTGCAACTATTCAACAGCTTTGTTTTAGGCCAGAATTTGGTGAACGCACTTTTGTAGATGAACTTTTAGTAACAACTGGTGGTGGTGTTCAAGGATGTCGCTGGTCTCACACGCCATGGCTAAAAAAGAAAGACGGGTCAGGCGACCCTCGCATCCAAGTTAGTATTCTACAAAAACGAGTATTAGATTTGGTATACGAACCAGGTGGGGTAGATGTTCATCCCGGTGATACTTTTACAGTTGATATGAATCTATCACACGAAAATTTACCTATTGGAACTATTTTATAGGCAGGCAGTGCGCAGTTACGTGTTAGTGATCATTGGAATAATGCGTGTGTAAAATGGAAAGTGCGCTACGGCACGGATGCGTTGAACTGAGTGCGTGAAGATAAACATATAAAATATCGCTTACGCGGAGTCCTATGTGAAATTATTAAAGATGGTATCATTACAAATAGTAGTCTGCTCGCTAAATTTTAAAGCTTTGGAATGCACATATTTGGTGGCCGATGCCCATCTTGGTGCATCTTTATGTTCAAGATGACTGTTTCACCCATTTCGTGTCTTGCCTCTTGAGTGGC
>CAJWNQ010000040.1 GCA_913043905.1 uncultured Paracoccaceae bacterium
AAGAAGCAAATTTCTCGATTTGAAGCCTTAGGCTTTGAAGCCAAAATGGCAACTGAGCTTGAATTTTTCTTATTTGAAAAAAGCTTTGATGACATTCGTAAAGACGGGTTTCGTCATCTAGAGCCAATTAGTGGATACAATGAAGATTACCACATTATGCAGACCACAAAAGAGGAAGGTATAATGCGGCCAATACGCAACCACCTCTTTGCCGCTGGCCTACCCATTGAAAATACAAAAGGTGAAGCTGAGGCTGGACAAGAAGAACTTAATATTCGTTATTCACCTGCATTGGATTGTGCTGATTATCACTCCATTGCAAAACACGCTATCAAAGAAATTTCTTGGCAACATGGGCGTGCAGCAACTTTCTTGCCAAAGTGGGACAAGGACCGCGCTGGTTCTTCTAGTCATGTCCATCAATCTCTTTGGAAAGATGGGAAGCCAGCGTTTTTTGATAAGTCAGCAAAATATGGCATGTCTAAATTGATGAGCCATTATATGGCTGGCCTTATAAAGTACGCACCAGATTACACATATTTTCTTGCCCCGTACATCAACAGCTATAAACGGTTTGCCAAAGGAACATTTGCTCCAACTAAAACAGTTTGGTCCGTAGATAACCGTACTGCAGGATTTCGGTTGTGTGGAGAAGGTACAAAGGGCGTGCGGGTTGAATGCCGGATTGGTGGCTCTGACCTTAACCCCTATTTAGCACAAGCTGTCATGCTAGCTGCTGGTATCAAAGGTATTGAAGACAAACTCGTGCTGTCCCCTGCCACCACTGGCGATATATACGAAGACACGAAAGCAGCAGATATACCCCAAACGTTACGTGCAGCAACAGAAACTCTACGTAATTCTAGTTTTTTGCGTGGCGCATTAGGTGATGCTGTTGTAGATCATTACATCCGCGCTGCGGAATGGGAGCAAGAAGAATTTGACCGTGTAGTGACTGATTGGGAAATCGCACGCGGTTTTGAAAGGGCATAAACACTATGACTATACAATGCATATCCCCTATTGATGGCTCGATTTACGCGGAACGCACAACTCTGTCTAAAAGTGAAGCGTCCGCGGCAGTAACTCGTGCCAATTTTGCTCAAACACTTTGGGCAGCACGCCCACTAAGTGAGCGCATTAAATTAGTCCAAGCTGGTGTTGCGGCTATCGGCGCAATGAACGATAAAATTGTTCTAGAATTGGCGCACCAAATGGGTCGTCCAGTTCGCTATGGTGGTGAATTTAGCGGATTTAACGAACGAGCATCTTATATGGCAGATATCGCTTATGAGGCGTTGGCTCCAATCGAAGTTGAGGATAGCAATTCATTTTCTCGTAAAATTAAGCGCATTCCACATGGTTTGGTCTTAGTTGTAGCACCTTGGAATTACCCATACATGACAGCAATAAATACTGTTGCACCAGCTTTAATAGCTGGTAACGCCGTTATGTTAAAACATGCATCACAAACCCCTCTAGTCGGTGAAAGAATGGCGGCAGCTTTTCACTCTGTGGGAATACCTGAAGATGTGTTTCAAAACGTGTTCCTAGATCACGAAGTAACTTTGGGGCTAATTAGTAATCGTGCCTTTGGTTTTGTCAATTTTACTGGCTCAGTTAAAGGAGGCAAGGCGATTGAAGCTGCGGCAAGTGGGACGTTTACTAATATTGCATTAGAACTTGGCGGCAAAGACCCAGGTTATGTTATGGAAGATGCAAACTTAGATGCAGCTGTAGATACCCTAATTGATGGCGCCATGTTTAACTCTGGCCAATGCTGTTGTGGGATTGAACGTATTTATGTCCATGAAAACCTTTTTAATGATTTTGTTGAAAAAGCTGTGGCTATTGTAAACCAATATAAGCTTGGCAATCCTTTAAAACCTGAGACCACACTAGGACCAATGGCCCATGCACGCTTTGCCAAAGAAGTCCGTGAACAAACAGCCGATGCAATTGCAGCAGGTGCAAAGGCCCATATTAACTCTTCAGATTTCCCTGAAAATGAAGGGGCGTATCTCATGCCCCAAATCTTAACCAATGTAACTCATGACATGCGTGTCATGCGAGAGGAGAGCTTTGGCCCAGTAGTAGGCATCATGTCTGTCAAAGATGACGAAGAGGCAATACGCCTAATGAACGACAGTAACTTCGGTCTAACTGCTTCCTTGTGGACACAAGACGTTGATCGTGCCGAAGCCATTGCAGATCAAATTGAGACTGGCACTGTATTTATGAATCGCGCCGATTATCTTGATCCAGGCCTCTGCTGGACTGGATGTAAAGACACAGGACGTGGGGGTGGTCTTTCCGTTATCGGCTATCATAATCTAACGCGTCCAAAATCATATCACTTTAAAAGGGTTTAAAGACAATGAATATTTCTGCAAATTGGTCATATCCAACTTCTATACGTTTCGGCGCTGGCCGTATTTCTGAAATTGCTGAAGCCTGTGCTATTGCTGGTATAAGAAACCCCCTTTTAGTCACCGACCGTGGGCTTGCAAGCATGGATATTACAACCAAAACTTTGGACTTACTTGAAGCTGCAGGCCTAGGCCGCGCAATGTTTGCAGACGTAGATCCAAATCCAAATGAGAAAAATGCTGCTGCAGGAGTTAAAGCCTATAATGAAGGTGGCCATGATGGCGTAGTAGCCTTTGGAGGTGGTTCTGGCCTTGATCTTGGTAAACTTGTAGCTTTCATGGCAGGACAAACTCTTCCACTATGGGATTTTGAGGACATCGGTGATTGGTGGAAACGCGCAGACGAGGATGCTATTGCGCCTATCGTTGCAGTTCCTACAACTGCGGGAACTGGATCTGAAGTTGGTCGTGCTTCAGTTATTACCAATTCTGAAACTGCCCAGAAAAAAATAATTTTTCACCCTAAGTTCCTTCCAACTGTAGTTATTTGTGATCCTGAACTAACCGTTGGAATGCCGAATTTCATAACAGCAGGAACTGGACTTGATGCTTTTGCACACTGTCTGGAAGCTTTCTGTTCTCCAAATTACCACCCTATGTCTCAAGGAATGGCCCTAGAAGGGATGCGTTTAGTCAAAGAATATCTTCCTCGCGCCTATACAGACGGTAAAGACATAGAAGCCCGAGCACATATGATGTCAGCAGCTATTATGGGTGCAACAGCATTCCAAAAAGGACTTGGAGCAATTCATGCTCTATCTCATCCAATTGGAGCTATTTATCATACTCACCATGGCACAACAAACGCAGTTTGTATGCCAGCTGTATTGCAGTTTAATAAACCTGCAATTGTCGATATAATCGAGCAAGCCGCAAACTATCTGAATATTTCCAGTGGGTTTGATGGTTTTTGTACATATGTAGATGATCTTAATAATTCACTTGGAATACCCAAAAAACTGTCAGGCCTTGGTGTTGAAAACCCAGACATCGAACGTATTGTAGCTGGTGCATTGATCGACCCCAGTACAGGTGGAAATCCTATAGAGATGACGCAAGAAAACACCACAAAACTTTTGCTTTCTTGCATTTAAAGGAAGGCCAAAAATCCAGATCACATCAAGAAGTTAAATATATAAGATAAAGTCTAAAACATTGCTTACAGAATAATTCTGTAAAAAACACAAAAAGAATAGCCCCACTAAAAAAGCATTATATAATGCCAGGTATTTTAAGTTCTAATCGCTTATAACTTAAAATGATTTATGGAAATTAGCCAAAAAACTGCACTTCCCTAGAAAACGAAGTTAAGCAGTCTGCGCCTTCTGGCCCTATATAAATGTCGTCTTCAATTCGCACTCCAATTTCTCCTGACTTATAAAGCCCAGGCTCAACTGTAAATACCATTCCCTCCAGCATCGGAGTATTATTCCCACGCATTACCTGCGGTGCTTCATGAATGTCATGGCCCAAACCATGTCCCGTTTTATGCAAAATCATATTTGAATAAGGTGAGGCTTCAAGTACACTTGTTGCCGCATCGTCAACCGCGCCTACTTGAGTTCCTATACTCACCACTTTTTTACCAGCTTCATTAGCTGCATGCACTACGTCATAAATCATATGATGTTCTTCCGAGAGGTGTTGGCAAAAGAAAGTACGAGTAATGTCAGCATGCATTCCATCATAAGAAGCGCCAAAATCAATTAAAAGGCAAGATCCTGGCAAAATTGGTCTATCGCCGGATGAACCATGTGGATTAGCAGCCTCAGCACCTGTCAGCACTATTGGGTCAAAAGAAAATCCCTCTGCGCCATTAGATAGCATAGATTGTTGCAGCCGCGCTTTTACTTGCAATTCTGTGAGACCCACTGCTGTATAATCCAATGTCTCTTTTAAAGAAATTTCGCTTATTTCAATGGCGCGACGTAAAGCTTTCAGCTCGCTTGCATCTTTCAAAATACGTAATTTTTCAAGACAACTATCAGCATCAAAAATCTTGTTATTTTGCCAGCAAGCGCAGAGTGCATCATATTCTGCCATCCTCATGCGCAGCCCCTCTACACCAATAGCAATAGAACCACATTTATCAGCAAGCCAAGTAAAAGCAGAACTTGGACCGTCAGCATCAGACCAATAAAATGTTTTGGCAGCAGGCATTGCTTTGGACCATTTTTGCTTTTCTAGTAATGGCATAATTGCAAATTGTGTGCCGTCTGCACACACAACAAAAATTGTTGGGCGCTCCATTAAGTGTAAATTTACCCCAGTTAAATACATAAAGTTTGGACCAGGGACAAATGCAAATGCACCTAAATTATTATCTTTTGCAAGCACGCTCAATCGAGCAAGACGTATAGTTAAATGGTTCATATATTATACTCCATATCATCAACACATATTGAAAAATATATATTAATTATAATTCTAGATATCATTTTTTATAAATAGTATTCATTCTAAAGCCTTTAAACGCAACAAACTAATATTTAATTAAATGAAATCATTATCAATATTGAACATAAATTGAAGTACTCAACATTAAGCTTTTAAAATATTTCACATTCCTTCAACAAGATAAATATCCGATATACTGTTAGCAAACATCTTGCAGGGAAACATGTGTAATTCAATGTGTGAGCCGACACATACCGTCTTAATTCCTGCTGCGATAGAAGAAGTTAATCCAGCTGCTGCGTCTTCAAAAACAATCGCATTTTTAGAAGAAACATTAAGCAAGCGCAGTGTCTCAACATAAGGAAACTTATCAGGTTTTCCCCTTATTAAAGTCTCAGTGGATACAACTGTATTAATACAAGTTTCAATTCTCAATAATTTTATGCATTTCTCAATAGCTTTTTTTGGGGCAGATGAACAGATAGCTACCGCAAAGCCATTTTTTGAAAGTTTTTTTATTAAATCTGAAGCTCCAGGGATCTCTTGTACATTGTTATCGTATCGAGACAATGCTCGCTCAATAATAGCTTCTTCAATTAGTGGTACGTTGACCGGTGCGATGACTTCTTTGACAAAATCTGCAACGCTACGCCCCTCGTATGCCAAAAATACCTTTTTACTAACATGAACTTTTTCACGATTGGCGATGTATTTCTTAGCTTCAGCCCAAACCGGTTCGCTCTCAACAAGGGTACCATCTAGGTCAAATATTACTGCTTCAATACCTTTAAGATCAAGCTGCTGATCTTCGAAAGACAAAAACATGAGATTACGTTATTGGCAGTAAAACAGGGCCAGTTTTGGAAAATCCAACAATAACTTCTTGCCCAATCGTAATTGGGTTATCTACATCATCCTGTACTGCAAACATCGTTGAAAATCCAGAAACTAATGTGTACTCCATCCGGCTTCCAACGTAAGTGGCTTTATTAACAACAGCTTTGAAGCCATTGGCAGCACCAATCATTAGTCGTGACGGCCTAATAGCAATAATTGCAGCGCCTTGAGATACCCCTCTTGATGGTAAAGTTGTTTGAAAATCACCTAATGAAACATGTGCCACTCCACCACTTACAGCCGTAACTTCGCAAGGTAGCAAATTAGCTTCTCCAATAAAATCAGCTACAAATGTGTCTGCCGGCGTGTCGTAAAGTTGTCTAGGCGTTCCCATCTGAGCGATTGAAGCATTGCGCATAACCACAATTTCATCTGAAACTGCAAGGGCTTCCTCTTGATCATGAGTAACATAAACAACTGTCAATCCAAGGTTTTGTTGAATTTCACGAATTTCTTCACGTACTTGGCGCCGCAGCTTTGCATCCAAGTTTGATAGTGGTTCGTCAAACAACAAAACTTGAGGTTCTAGAACCAAGGCCCGCGCCACGGCAACCCTTTGCTGTTGGCCACCTGATAGAGCGCTTGGCAGCCGCTCACTGTAACCCTTTAGACCCACTAGGTCTAAGCCAGCGTGCGCTCGTTCGCGCGTTTCTGATTTATTAAAACCCGAAAACCCTAAGCCATATGAAACATTTTCAAGAACAGTCATATGAGGAAATAATGCATATGATTGAAAAACCATTGAAACATCACGATCAGTCGCTGGTAAGTTTGTAACGTCTACATCACCAATAAAAATTTGACCTTTAGTAGCCATTTCAAGTCCTGCAACCATTCTTAATGTTGTTGTTTTTCCACAACCTGATGGCCCAAGTAAGGTAACTAATTTTCCAGCCTCAATCTCTAGATTGATATTATCAATGGCTGTCACATCGCTTCCATACATCTTTGTGACGTTGCGAAAACTAACTGTTGCGGCTTTGCTGTTAATATCAATCATAATTTTTCCTTTGCAGCGCTCTCACGCCTCCCTATTTTTGTTCGCCCAACTAATAATTGTAGAATACCTACAGCCAACAGCATTACAAATATTAGCGTTGTAGAATAAGCAATAGCTAAACCATAATCATTATTCTCGACCCTTCCAATAATATAACTTGTTGCCATATCATACTTGGCCGAAACTAAAAATATTACTGCAGAAATAGCTGTCATCGCTCGTACAAAGCTATAGACTAATGCTGCCAAAATGGCTGGTTTTAGTAAAGGCAATATAATCTTTCGGAATGTTTGCCAGCTATTTGCGCCCAATGTCAGCGAAGATTCATCAAGTGATTTATCTAGTTGAGACATGGATGCGATACCAGCTCTTACACCTACTGGCATATTACGAAAAATGAAGCTGATGACAAGAATAGCTCCAGTACCAGTGAGCTCAATTGGCGGGACGTTAAAGGCCAGAATGTAACTAACGCCTATTACAGTACCAGGAATTGCGAAAGATAACATAGTGCCAAATTCAAATGCATTTTTACCTCTAAAACTTTGGCGGGTAAGCAAATAAGCCGTTATTAGTCCAACTGCTGCTGTTAGTGGTGCAGCAATTGTTGCAATCTGAATGGTTGTCCAAAAACTATCCCATGCCGATCCAGTCCATTGCCAGCCTTTTTCTGTAACTCGTACAGAAAAAGCTGTCACATAATGCTTAAAAGTTAGAGTATTATCAACACCCCAAAGCTTAACCATACTGCCATAAACAATCATACCATAAATAGTTAAGGTGAAAGTGCTCCAAATTGCAGCAATTACTAAGACTGGTATAGCCAATCCACGTGGCATCAATGGATGAACGCCACTGTCGCCCTTTCCAGAAACCGTTGTGTATGACTTTTTACCAAGCCATTTTCGCTGTGCAAAAAACGCTGTCAGTGTAAAGCCAAGTAATACAATTGCAAGTACAGCTGCGCGACCTTGGTCATATTGCGCACCAACTATGGCAAAGAAAATTTCAGTAGATAAAACGTCAAAATTTCCCCCCAAAATTAGTGGATTTCCAAAGTCAGCCATGCTTTCAATAAAACCAAGCAAAAATGCATTGGCTAGCCCTGGGCGCATCAACGGTAATGATACTGTTTTAAATACCTGCCAACGTGAAGCACGCAAAGTTTGTGCAGCTTCTTCCATTGAGGGGCTAACGCCCTCGACAACGCCAATAAGTACTAAAAATGCGATTGGAGTATATGCAAGAACCTGTGCAATCATAACTCCTGGCAAACCATATAACCAACGAGTTGGTTGTAAACCAAACAATTCACTAAAAAATTGTGTGATAGACCCAGACAAGCCAAACATAAGAATTAAAGCAAGCCCAATAACAAAGGGAGGGGTTATTATGGGTAAGATTGTTAAAGCGCGAATTGCACGGCGATATTTAAAACCTGAGCGAGTTACGACTAATGCAAAAATTAAACCTAAAACAGTGGTCAAAAAGCCAACGCAAACAGCCAAAAATAATGAATTCCACGCAACACCACAGCGACCAGGCCCGATAAGGCAACTTAGCCCCCACAATCTATCATCAAAGAACTTTCCTGCGAAAACTATAACTGAATATGATCCATCTTCAGTAATAAATGCAGACATCAACATATTAACTATTGGAAAAAAAACAAAAGCACCAACGATTGCAATGACAAAACCAATAGCACCAACCACAAACACATCACCATTAATAGCACCACGCGCAGCAATGCCTTGAGTTAATAAAAACAAAAATGAACTTGCAAGAAATAATCCGCCATATCCCATGCCGAATTGTCGTCCGTCCAGCTTACCAAATAAAGATGAAAGCCAGTCATAATTCCAACCCCGAATGCCTATACTAAAACCTTGAATAATGAGCCAACTAAAGCCAATTGCTCCAGTTAGAATTAATATCTTTGCATATAAGGGATCATTTTTTTCACGTTTAAGCGCAAATAGGGGCATGACCAGCGGAAATAAAAGTGGTGTAAGCCAAAGCTTTTCACCTTGCGTAATTAAAAATACCGCTGGTGCATAATTTTTATCAAAAGGATAACCGTCAACCAACCACTGACCAGAGAATAATCCACCATCTACCAAATACCATGGTAGCAGCAGAAAGCCGGCCCAGCCGACCAAAATCCACAAAAGAAGGATTGGCTGGGAAAGTGTTTTGGTTGACGTTGCCACGATTTATTGTGGTAATGTTGAGATGTCTTCATCCCACTTAGACAACAACCTACGACGTTCATCAGATGAACCATACAAAGTGAAATTATAATCAATCAATTTGATATCATCCATATTTGGCGCTGCTGGTGAAGTTTTAGAGCTCGCATTTGAAGGTACTTGGAAAGCGTTAACTTCTAAAGCAAGATTCTGCGCTTCAGTTGTTAAAGCCCAATCATAAAATGCTTTTGCACTATCTTCGTTACGTGCACCGTCTATAATTGACATTGAGCCAATCTCATACCCAGTACCTTCACAAGGCGCTACAACAGTGATGGGGAAGCCCGCTACTGCTTGTTTCACCGCATCATGCATAAATACGATACCAACAGTAGATTCACCACGAGCAGCTGCTTTAATTGGGGCAGATCCTGATTTTGTATATTGATTGATATTTGCGTGGAGACCAGCCATAAATTCAAAGCCTTTATCTTCACCAAATAACTGAACTATTGTTGCAAGAGTAGTATACGCTGTACCCGAAGAGTTTGGATTTGCCATTTGCACGTGCCCATCAAAAGATGGATCTAATAAGTCAGCCCAACATGCTGGAGCTTCAAGACCAGCGGCATTTAACAAATCAGCATTATACCCATAACCAAGTGCACCAGAATAAATACCAATCGTGCGGTTACCAGAGCTTTCAGCTTGTGATATTGCCCAAGGATGGAGCTGATCACGCATTGGCGACATATATTTCATTGTTAAGTCCTCTTCAGCAGCTTGAAGATGTGGATCACCTGTACCACCCCACCAAATATCGCCACGCGGATTAGATGACTCAGCTTTAATTTGAGCAAATGTCTCACCAGAACTTTTACGGGTCATATTGACCTCAATACCTGATGCCTCTTCAAAGCTGTTGGCAACCAATTGACACCAATCTTCTTGTGCAGAACAATATAATGTCAGGCTAGCAGCTTGTGCCATTCCCGTTGCAGCAACCAGCGTAAAAGCTGATGAGGCAAGTAGTTTTTTAAATATAGTCATATCTTCCTCCAATGTTTGATCCACCATTGTGGTGAATCTATTTATTATTATATTTTTATTTTTAAATATTGACACAAATCTAATTTCTAAAAGGGCCCAAATTAGCTTATGAAGTATTTTAACCTGTCATTAATCTGTCACATAACAAATAAGATCCAAATATAGTGAACATGTGCCTTTATAGTTTATTTTAGGAACGCCCTTGTCAAAATATTATATGTATAAATCTTCAACTTTTTTATTAAAAACTTTCCTGAAATTTAAAATAACCATGCTGTTCAATATAATACAAGTAAATTTATTGACTAATTTCATAATGTGCATTGTACTTTATCAAATAAACGTTAGCGGTACCGGTACCGGTACCGATACCCTACTTGAAATATTTAATTAACTCTCAATAAATCGCTCGTACTTATAATAATTAATTTCTAACGTTTGGCTTTAAAAATTAGGAATAATTATTAGTTTTAGGTTAGACAATTGCCAGATATATCATTTTAGATAAAGTACACGACCAAAATTCAAAATCAAAATGACTAAAGACAACTACTTTACGCTAAACTATTTACCTATTAAAATAAAAAAAAATAGCATTAACATATCTTTATTTACTTTCGCTTATAAAAGGGTTCTTGACATTTAGCTAAGGCCAGCACAGCTATCAGTCGGGTATTCTTACCAAGTCTTTGGAGCTTATCATATGACTATTAACAAACTTATTACTCACTCTGGAGGCTTTCACGCAGACGAACTATTATCTTCAGCCGTACTCATTTTTCTGTTTCCAGATGCGCAGTTAATACGCAGTCGTGATCCGATATTAGTTACCCCTGCAGCTGATAAAATTATTTATGACGTAGGTGGAGCCTATAATGCAGATGCACAGATATTTGATCACCACCAACGCCCCAACCCACTTCGCCATGATGGCCAGCCCTTCAGCTCATTTGGTCTAATATGGGCACATTATGGGCGAGAATATTTAATGGCTATGGATATTCCTAATGAAGACATTGAAAACATTCATAGTAAGTTTGATGCTAAATTTGTTTTACCAATTGACCTACTAGATAATGGAGCAATGGAACCGTCTGTTGCAGGAGCACTATCTATACTAACTTTGCCAGCACTCTTAGGAAGTTTAAAACCTGTATTTGATGATACATCACCAACAGCTAACAATGATGCATTCTTTAGAGCTTTATCAATTGTGAGCAGTTTTTTAGAAGCACAAATTCATAATCTTGCTGCAAAAGCTCGTGCTAAAAATATTGTAATTGAGGCAATAGCAAAAGCAGGAAAATCGCCTATACTTGAACTTCCAATGGGTATGCCATATCTCTCTACGCTCAATCAAGAAGATGCTGATCATATGCTATTCGTTATACACCCACGTGGCCGTGACTGGACACTTAACGGCATTAAGCTATCAAATGATACCTTTGATCAACGCGCTGATTTACCTGCTGCTTGGGCAGGCCTGACAGATAATGCGTTAGAAAGTGTTAGTGGTGTCAAAGGTGCTAAATTTTGTCACAATGCTCGATTTATTGCCGTTGCTAGTACTAAAGAAGGTATTCTCAAAATGGCTGCAATTGCCTTAGAAAGCACTTCAAAAAATTAAAGGCTGTCAATTATGTGGTCTGGAATCACTACATAAATCAAGATTTACATTAGTAATAATCTTTAGAATTATCTGGAGCGGGTAGCGGGAATCGAACCCGCGCCTTAAGCTTGGAAGGCTCTTATGATACCATTTCACCATACCCGCTCAGAGAAATTATCTATTATTTCAATCACCAGAGATCGTCAAGAAGCTAGTTCTTCAATTT
>CAJWNQ010000041.1 GCA_913043905.1 uncultured Paracoccaceae bacterium
ATTTAACTCAGATAATTATCCCAAATAAATTTATATCATCCCAAAACAAATACATATTCTTTTTTGGTGAAAAGGGTTCTAATGGCAAATTAAAAGATATTTTAATTCAAGAGCAAGTGTCCCCGGATATAACAATTACTTATATAGCTAAAAGTGGCCAAGTAGTAATGAACGATGGAAAGACTACTTTACTTTTAAAAATAGGTTCAACTCAGAGTTACAATACTATTACCAAGGCATTTAACCTATTGAGTTTTAGTTCACTTGCCTTTGATCTTACTCAATTAGAAAAAGGTATAACAACCCGAAAAAATAGCATTTCCGAACAAAACAGTTTAAAGTTAAAGCAAAAAATTACAAACTTATCTGATGATGACCCTATGCTTGGGCGCGCAGTGTCCTTATATTACGATAGGCATGCAAAGACTTTGCTTGCACTTCTTTTTCCCACTTTAGGAATGATAAGTCTTTTAATTGGAGGCTACAATAGATCAGGATATACAA
Source organism: uncultured Paracoccaceae bacterium (assembly GCA_913043905.1). Classification (GTDB taxonomy): domain Bacteria; phylum Pseudomonadota; class Alphaproteobacteria; order Rhodobacterales; family Rhodobacteraceae; genus Amylibacter. The sequence continues at coordinate 505 of CAJWNQ010000041.1, forward strand.
GTAGAATTGTCATAAGTATATTAATCATGGCAGGATTTGATTTATTTCGCGGTGCAACTAAATCTTGGACAGCAGATGCACCTAATCTTTGGTTGCTGCAATATAGTTCTCCATTTTTATGTTCATTTTTAATTATACTTATGTTGTGGTATACGTCAAAAGATACCACTCGACTTTTCCAAAAAGCAAATAAGGTCCATTCATGACACTTGCAATATACTTCGCACAACGTTTTTTTGTAAGCTTTATTCGTGTATTTTTAGCAATAGGCTTATTAGTTTTGTTATTTGACTTTATAACAAACCTTAACCGTTTAAATGGGCTTGAATCTCCTGTAAAAAATGCTTTTTCTTTAAGTTTTTTGCGCACGACAACTTATTTATCATTAGCAATGCCCTTAATAATGATGCTCTCTAGCCTTGCTTTTAGTGTAGGCTTGGCTAGAAATAATGAGTTTATAGTTTCTAGAGCCTCCGGATTATCAGCACTCAAAAGTCTTTTATCAGTAATGTTTAGTGCTTTTATGGTTGGTATAGTTTCTATATTTTTTTTAGATCCTATTGCAGGCAGAATGATTAATTCATATGAGCAAAAGTTAAATATGCTGAATAGCGCAAAACATCCAACAATTTTAATAAATGATAATGGTTACTGGATGCGTCAAACCACATTAAATGGAAACCAGATAATTAAAGCAAGTTCAGCATCAAATAATGGTAAAATTTTACATAATTTATCAATATTTAATTATAATTTAAATGGAAACATTGTGAATCGAATTTTTGCTAAAACAGGTTTTTTAAAACCCAATGAATTTATTCTTACCCAAGGTGTTAGATGGACTGATGAAAAAACTTTATCTAACCCAAAAACTGGATCACAAGCATTTAATTTTTTTCGTATACCAACAGATATTACACCTACACAATTACTAGAAGGTTACGCTGGCCCAGAGACAATATCACCCTGGAATATGAATAAACAAATAATTAAAGTAAAATTATCTGGGTTTTCAATATTAAAATATGAGTCCAAGCAAATGGAACAATACGCTCGACCATTTCTGTTTATAATCATGATACTTATTGGATGTGTATTTACATTAAAGAATGTAAGAAAGAATAATTTAGGATTATCTGTTGTAAGTGCTGTAATTTTTGGATTTTCTCTACACTTTTTTCAAAATTTCTCTATCACGCTTGGTCGCTCAGGAGAGATTCCACTTATAATAGCTACATGGAGTCCAATTTTATCAGCAGGGCTTGTAACTATTGCTTTATTTTTGCACTACGAAGATGGATAGGATGAAAAATATAATGCGCCTCTTTTACTTTTATTTTACAATCTTTTTTATAGTACTTGTGCCTCAATCTGTGACAAGTAAAGAACACCCAGCAAGCCTTATTGCTGATATGATTTCATATGAGAAAACAACTGGAATATTAACAGCAAAAGGTAATATTAAAGTTTTCTACGAGAATACAACTTTAGAAGCACACGAAATTTCATATGACCAAACCAGTGATGAGATAAGTATTATTGGAAAATTTACAATTCAAGGTGCTAATCAAGGCATGACATCGGGCAACGATGCAAAAATAGATACAAAACTTCAAAAGGGAATAATATTGGGTGCACGAGCACTAATTAATGAACAACTCCAAATTTCTTCTCAAAAACTAGATCTTCGGTCTCAGGAATATAACATTTTTCACACAGTCATAGCATCAACTTGTTATGTATGTTCCGATAAATCAATTCCATTTTGGCAAATTCGTGCAAAGCGCATAAGACATGATAAAAATCAACGTAAAATATATTTTGACAATGCCACACTTGATTTTTTGGGGCTGCCAGTACTTTATATTCCAAAACTAAACATCCCAGAACCTGGGGTTACCCGCGCAAGCGGCATATTAGTTCCTAAATTCTCAACATCCAATACTTTAGGCATAACAACAAAAATACCATACTATAAGGTAATCAATGACCAGAGCGATATAACCCTCACCCCATTCATTTCTACTAAACGAAACTTTATTTTAGAAAGTCAGTACCGTAGGAAGACAATTAACGGTAACTATGAACTATCAAGTGCAATAGCTCTTAATAATAATTCAAGTTATAGAAATTTTGATGGGTTTTTTGAAAGTGAAGGATCTTTTAAACTTAGAAATAACTACCTAGCAAATTTTAAGATTGATATTGCTAATTCAGTGAATTTAGCAATAGGCGAAAAATCTTTTAAAGATAAGTTTAATTATGCTGAACCGGAAGACGACCGGCTTAAAAACTTTTTCAACGTAAGTAAAACTGGCTCTGATAAGTATTTTCAACTTGGTGGGTCATTTAGTCAAAGCTTTAGATATAAAGATTTTGATGGCAATGGTAGCCGTGAAAAAGACCCGAACGTTCCTATAGTTTTGCCTGAATTATTTTATCAAAAAAATTACGACAATAGCTTTGGTGGTGGTAGATTTGCATTAACGGCGCAGTCAGTTACTTTAGCAAATGGAACTATCGATCAATATTCTCGAATTGGCGGCATTGTTGCATGGCGGAAACATTGGATTTCACAATCAGGTATTAACTTTGGTGCAAGAGCACAAATAAATAATAATTCATATCTTTCACAAGGAAATTTTTATTCAAATGCGATCCCAATTGCACTTTTTGAAGCTAGATATCCATTTAAACGAGATGATAATGCAATAAAACATGTGGTCGAACCAATAGCGCAAGTTATATGGGCACCTAACGCAACTTTAGGTTCAATTAATAAAGACGCTAATACAACAGATAGTACGACTGCAGAATTTGAAGAAAGTAACTTATTTTCAATTAATCGTTTTCCTGGTTTTGATGAAACAGAAGCTGGATTACGTTCTAATATTGGTGCTAAATACCTCATATACAATCCAAGAGGATGGAATTTCTCCACAACAGCAGGCCGTGTTTTTAGAATCAAAAACCTTAGCCAATTCAACGCTTCTAAGTCTACTGGATTAGATATGAAAAATTCTGACTATGTCGGAGTATTTAGTTTAAGCTCACCAGAAAATTTTAGTCTTTTGACACGATTATTACTAGACGATTCATTTGATTCATCGAAACATGAAACAAAATTGAACTTCCAAAAAGATAAATATAAAATTGGTTTAGGTTATGTATGGTTAGATAAGAAAAGTGTTCTGAATATTGACAATCGGCAACACGAAATTAATTTGGGCACATCTTACGATTTAAATCAAAACTGGATTTTTTCTGCAGATTGGCGCCAAAATATTAATACGCATTCACCAATTAAAGGGAATTTTGGAGTTTTGTATGAGAACGAGTGTGCTAAAGTGAATTTATCATTATCGCTAGATTATAACGAATTTGGTAAAACAGATCAAACATTAGGCATACAAGTGTTTTTGTCAGGTTTGGGTTCAAATACTAAAAAAGTTAAATTTTATAACAGTTGTGGAGCTTAAAAGTAAAAAATGAAAATTTTTATATTTATATTAACGTTTTTGATTCTAGTATTACCCAACATGACTACTTCAAAAGAAAGTAATCTTTTCCAAACTGCAGTCAAAGTGAATGACCAAGTCATTACAAATTATGAAATTTTTCAACGCAAACAAATGATGCAAGCTTTTGGAGAAAAAAATATTACACAAAAAAATATAATTAACTTATTAATTAATGAGCGTTTATATATTCAAGCAGGAATTGAATTAAATATTTCACCAAGTGAAAATGATGTTAAATCTGGTATTAATGATTTTGCTGCACGCGGAAAATTAACTGCAGGTGAGTTACTAGAATATCTAAAATTACAGAATATTTCTACTGAAACATTTAAAAACTTTATAAAAGTTGGAATTACATGGCGTGAAGTTATACGTATTCGTTTCAAAAAATTAAATTCTATTAGTAAAAAAGAAATTGATATAGCATCAAAAAATGAAAATTTTACTAGTTCAATAACTTCTAAAACTATTAAATATGCTATTTTGACTCTCCCTTATCTTGCTAATAAAAAAAATAAAGTACTCACAATACGTAATAATGTAGATAACTGTTTAGATATGCGTGCAATATCAAAAAAATATAATGAAAGTTCTTTTTCTATAGTTACAGCTTCAAACCAAGAGATTTTACCAAGTATTGCAGCGGAACTAATCGAGCTTGATATTAATGAAACAAAAAAAATTGTTAACTCACAAGGAAATATTTCTATAATAATGCTTTGCTCAAGGAGAAATTCTAATATCAAAACTGACCGTAAAACCATCAGAAACATGTTAATTAATAAAAAACTTACGCAACTTGGCAATAATTATCTTCAAGAACTTAAAGATAATGCCTTTATCATTATAAAATGATTTTACCAATTGCACTTACTTGTGGAGATCCAAATGGAATAGGCATCGACCTTACATTTCAGGCTTTTAAAAGGCTGAATGGCTCCATACCATTTTTTCTGATAGCAGATGCTTCACATTTACTTGCACGTAGCAACAAAGAACCTTTCCTAATCATCAAAAATTCACTTGAATGTTTTGGTATCGACAAAGGAATACTACCAGTACTACATCACAAATTTCCTGAAATACCATCTTTAAAAGGCTCACAACCTGAAAATGCACTGGCAACAATTCAAGTAATAGAGCGTGCAGTTAATATGGTGCAATCTAAAGAAGCTAGTGCCATTTGTACTAATCCAATTAATAAAAAAGTTTTAAAAGATGGCGCTAATTTTTCTTACCCTGGACATACTGAATTTTTAGCCCACTTAGCAGGCCAAAAAGCTTCAGTAATGATGTTGCTATCTGACAAACTCCGTGTTGTGCCAGTGACTATCCACGTCGCATTAAATAAAGTGTCATCTATGTTATCCCAAGAACTATTGGTAAATACAATTAAGGCTACGCATTGGGCACTATACAAAGATTTTGGAATTGATAACCCTCGAATATCTGTCTCTGGTCTTAATCCACATGCAGGTGAAGATGGCACATTTGGAAATGAAGAAAATAATATAATCATACCAGTATTAAACAAATTGCGAACGGAGGGTATGAATATACAAGGTCCAATGCCTGCAGATACAATGTTTCATGAGCAAGCACGTAAAAATTATGATGTAGCAATCTGTATGTATCACGATCAGGCTTTGATACCACTAAAGGCAATTGATTTTTATGGTGGAATTAATACGACTCTAGGTTTACCATTTATTCGAACATCACCAGATCATGGTACAGCATTCGAACTTGCAGGTACACGAGATGCTAATCCTAGTAGCCTAATTAATGCTTTAAAGATTGCATATAAATTGGCTAAAATCAGAGAGAAACGATGAGTTCAAATACAATTGATGGCTTACCACCGCTTAAAGAAATGATTGAAAATTATGGGTTAGTAGCTAAAAAAACGTTAGGCCAAAATTTTCTATTAGATTTAAACCTAACAAGTAAGATTGCACGGCAAGCCGGAGACTTAAAAAAGTATGATGTACTTGAAATTGGTCCAGGCCCTGGCGGTCTAACACGTGCATTATTACATTCTGGTGCTAGGCGCGTTATTGCAATTGAGCGCGATGAAAGACTTACTCCTATTTTACAGCAAATATCACAACATTATGGTGGGCGATTAGAGGTTATTTTTGGTGATGCACTAAAAGAAGATATATCAGCTTATTTAACACCACCAGTAAAGATTGTAGCAAACTTACCATATAATATTGGAACTGAACTACTAATACGTTGGTTAACCCCAAAGGAGTGGCCTCCTTATTGGGAAAGCCTAACCTTAATGTTTCAAAAAGAAGTCGCAAAACGTATAGTAGCTCAGCCAGGCTCAAAAGCATATGGTCGATTAGCATTGATGGTGCAATGGCGTTGCAATGCTAAAATAGTAATGGAACTCTCACCCCAATCGTTTACCCCACCCCCGAAAGTCAATTCTGCGGTTGTACATATTGAACGTTTAGAAAAACCACGCTTTTCAGCAGATGGAAAAGTATTAGAACGTGTAGTGGCTACGGCATTTAACCAACGTCGCAAAATGCTTCGAGTAAGTTTAAAAAGTTTATCAAATGACATAGAAAATATATTAGATTCTGTAGATATAAATCCTACGCAAAGAGCAGAAGAGATTAATCTTGAAAAGTTCTGTGCTTTGGCTTGCGCGCTTGATTAGTATTTCTAATTTTCTTCAGAAGAGGATATAGATTGCTCTATAATTGTCTGATTAAGTTTTGGCTCTAATATTTTTGATTTAGTGAGATTTCGACGACTTTTAGTTACAACGATTTCTTCTTGCGTATCAAGAGTTTCGACCACCTTAGATTCAATTGACTGATTTTCTTCAGTTTGGCCGTTTGAAACTTTTTCAATAGGAATGTTTAGTACGGCAGACTGATCGTTATTATTATCATTTAAAGAGTTGACTATTTTATTCTCATTTTGCTTCTGTTGCTGTTCTCTTTTTGCTTCAGTTTCAATTTGTTGCTGTTCTCTTTTAGCATCCATTTCACGTTGTGCGTTAACCAGTAAACGTGAATAGTGTTCAGAGTGTTGTAAGTGGTTTTCATGTGCAATGCGATCACCAGCCAGAATAGCATCACTAGCTAATGATTGATATTTATCAATAATCTGTTGCGGAGTTCCTCGAACACGACCTTCAGGACCTGAACTATCAAAAACGCGATTAATAACATTACCTGGATTTTGGCGTCGGTTATTATTATTATTATTATTATTATTTTTATTTCTTGAACGTGTCTTGCTAGAGGTTCTCATAGGATCCAAATGCCTTGTTTGTGAATTAAGAGCGCTTGCTGCGCGGTGTCCGTTTAATTACGGACTACAAAAGAGGTAAAAACTTCTCAATATATTATTAACTTATAACTAGATATTTAATAAAAACAAGATAAAAACTACTGTTTTTTAAATCAAAATTAACTCAGAGTTTCAATTACTTAAACTAATTGTTTAATTACTAAGGCACGATCCTTATTATTAATATCTTTAATAATATGAACTGTTTCAAAATTATTTTCCCGTGCAATCGCAGATACTGATTCTGCTTGATTAAATCCTATTTCAAGAATTAGACTACTGCGTTGAGACATAAGTTGTTCTGCAGAAGTAAAAATAGATTTATAGGCATTTAAGCCATCTCCTTCTGGTGTCAAAGCTATCCTAGGCTCCCAATCTAGTATATCTTTAGATAGATTATACATTTCATCTTCTGTTACATAGGGCGGGTTTGAAATAATAAGATCAAATTTCTCTGATATGCCTTCACACCAGTTCCCAATTCTAAATTGGGCTCTATCATCAAGTCCCAATAAAATGGCATTTTCGTTTGCTACATTGAGTGCTTTTTCTGAAATATCAACACCAATGCCAGTTGCTAGTGGGTATTCACTTAACAGACTTAATAATATGCAACCTGAGCCCGTACCTAAATCTAAAATACGTTTAAAAGGTCCAATGTCCAGTGCTTGTTCAATTAAAGTTTCTGTATCTGGGCGTGGATCTAATACATCAGGCGTAACTAAAAATTGATGCTTCCAAAAGTAGCGCAAACCAATAATCTGTGAAATTGGTTGATGTTGACAACGTTTATCAACAACAGATTTAAATAAATTTTGTGTAGAAATACTAACTTCTTCATTTAGATTGTGTTGTAATAAAGATGTCTGACAGCCCATCACATATCCAAGCAGAATTAATGCTTCCCTCTCTGAATTATTACCAGACACTTTTTTTAAGCGTTCACTTTCTAAAATTATCATTTGACCTAATAAAGCCATTATGGGTTCAACTCCGAAAGCTTAGTTGCTTGATCATCAGCAGTTAATGCATCTATAAATTCATTCAATTCCCCCTGCATAACTTGATCTAGTTTATAAAGAGTAAGATTGATGCGATGGTCACTAACACGACCTTGCGGATAATTATATGTACGAATACGTTCAGAGCGATCCCCACTACCAACCTGGTCTTTTCTGGTCGCAGCCCGTGCGTCTGCAGCCTGTTGACGCTGTAAATCGTACAATCTAGCACGCAAGACATTCATTGCAATCTCGCGATTTCGATGTTGAGATTTCTCAGAACTAGTAACAATCAAACCAGTTGGAAGATGGGTTATACGAACCGCAGAGTCTGTAGTATTGACATGCTGACCACCAGCACCAGATGATCGGTATGTATCCAGGCGAATGTCAGACACAGGAATATCAAGATCTATTGCTTCAGCTTCAGGCATTATAGCAACAGTAGCTGCAGATGTATGAACACGGCCACCACTTTCTGTAGTTGGAACACGTTGCACGCGATGCACCCCACTTTCGTATTTCAATCTGGCAAAGACACCTTTACCTTTCACGTTTGCAATGATCTCTTTGTAACCTCCAAGTTCAGTTTCACTACCTTCAACAATTTCAAATTTCCACCCCTGGTTATCACAAAATCGATTATACATGCGCAATAAATCACCAGCAAACAATGCAGCTTCATCACCACCTGTACCAGCACGAATTTCAATTATTGCAGGTTTATCGTCTGCTTCATCTTTTGGTAACAGTGACAATAACAATGCGTGTTCTGTAACTGTTAATTTTTCTTTTAGATTTGGTAATTCTTCCTCAGCCAAAATCTTCATTTCAGGATCAGTTAACATCGCTTGAGATTCAGATATATCTGAAATTAATCCATTATATGCATTAATTTGTTCAACAATAGGCTTAAGATCTGAGTATTCTTTTGATAAAATCGCTATTTCGTTAATTGCTGATCCATCAGCCATTTTGGCTTCAAGGTATGCAAAACGAGCACAAATTTGTTCAAGTTTATCTTCAGGTACCATAAAAATATTTTTCCTCATCATAGATCATACAATTATGATTTCTTATTTCTAAATAATAAAACCTTCTGAAATGGTGTTAATATAGTTAAATTTAAATATTTAAATTAATATTTAAATAAACTCTATTAATAAAGTTTACTGAGGCTGTGATTGAAAATCATTCAAAAGCTTCAGCATCTAGTTCTTTAGCACGTTTTTCTACAAGCATTACTATATGATCAATCATTTGTTTATTTTCAATCTTATGATCCTGTTTACCAGCCCAATAAACCATACCAGATCCAGCTCCACCACCTGTAAAGCCAACGTCAGTCATCAATGCTTCTCCAGGGCCATTAACTACACACCCAATTATAGAAAGTGACATAGGTGTTTTGATATGTTCCAGTCGTTTTTCTAACTCTGCTACTGTTTCAATTACATCAAAGCCCTGTCGCGCACATGATGGGCATGAAATAATATTAACTCCACGATGACGAAGACCTAATGATTTTAATATTTCAAATCCAACTTTGATTTCTTCCACAGGGTTAGCTGATAATGAAACTCGCATTGTGTCACCAATACCCATCCATAAAAGGTTACCTAAACCAACTGCAGATTTGATTGTTCCACTAGTTAATCCCCCAGCTTCTGTAATTCCAATATGAATCGGAGCATCAGTTGCATCTGCCAGACCTTGGTAAGCGGCTGCAGACATAAATACATCTGATGCTTTTACGGATATTTTAAATTCGTGAAAGTCATTATCTTCCAAAATACGAATATGGTTCATGCCACTTTCAATCATAGCATCAGGGCAAGGCTCACCATATTTTTCCAATAAATTTTTCTCTAATGAGCCACCATTCACCCCAATACGCATTGCACATCCATAATCTTTAGCTGCTTTTATGACATCACGCACGCGCTCTATCGAACCAATGTTGCCAGGATTTATACGAAGGCAAGCAGCACCTGCTTCTGCAGCTTCAATTGCACGTTTATAATGAAAGTGAATATCAGCAATCAATGGCACTGGACTTTCTTTAACAATTTCATGCATCGCTTTAGTCGAAGCTATATCAGGACAACTAACACGAACCATATCAGCTCCAGCATCTACACATTCTAAGATTTGTTTTATTGTTGCACTAGCGTCATGTGTTAATGTGTTAGTCATTGTTTGAACTGAAATCGGAGCATCACCACCAACAGGAACATTACCAACAAAAATCTGTCGCGACTTCCGGCGATAAACATTACGCCATGGGCGTATAGAATTTAAGGTCATGGGATAATTCCAAATTCAAATTTAAGTAAGTTATATAGAGTTCATAACCAGCTTCAACTAATCATTACTCACTAGATTGGGCTGTTAATTCTATATTTACAGGCGGTTCTAAAGGCTTTTCTAATTTATTTTCAACAAGTGTATATTTTTCTAAAACTATATCAGCATTTAAAATAACACGCCGCGCAACACTCGTTGCAGTTCCCACTGGACCGTAAAGGCTTTCACCTATCATAATATATACGGAACCCGAATTGCCAGCACGCATCATTGGAGACTTTGCACTTTCGGGTACTCTATAACGTTGCCCTGTATCTAAAATATTTTCAAATAAAATATTACCATATAGATCAAAAACTCGCACCCATGCTGGCTTAAGGGCTATAACATCAACAGAAGGTGAGTAAAATTTAGTAACTTGAGGCTGAGCAGTAATAATCATCTCAGAATTTGGGGAAGTTTTTGTTTGAATAAAGTTTCCAATAGTTTCAGTATCAATCACTGAAATAGGTCCATCACGTGGCTCAAAAAGAGGAACTAATAATTCGGTGGGGCGGTAAAAATTATTAAGGTCAGAATCCTTAAATTTAGTGTGTGCTTTAATTCCTATGCCTTTAGTGCCATTATTATTAAAAGTGGGCCCAGCAATTGATTGCTTGATTGAAGGGATTTCATTTCCAGGTGATAATTGTACTTTTTGGACTTCTTTCAAAACAGCTAGCCCCCCGTAGCCTAAGCCTAATATCATAACCATTAGAAATACCAAAGATGCTATTCCCGGAACTGAGATATTGTAAAATAAGCTTACAGGAATTGCTCTAAATGGTATCTTTGGGTTCAGAATTGGATCATCAAGAAGTTTAGTTGGTTTAATTATTTTATTTTTTGTTCCATTAATTTCAGACTGAAGTCCAATAAAGCCACTTTCTAAGCAAAATAATTGGAAACATTCCTCAAAATCCATATTAAGGTGTGACGCGTAAGACCTAACATATCCAGCAATGAAGCTCGGCGAAGGAAACGCAGATAGATCAGAATTTTCAATACCTTGCAGAAACTCAACTCGAAGCTTAATTTCTTTATGAATATCTTCCAATGATTTACCTAAAGTTGCACGTTCACCGCGCAACCTATCACCAAGAGTTACAG
>CAJWNQ010000042.1 GCA_913043905.1 uncultured Paracoccaceae bacterium
CTACAACCTAAGGCCCGCTGATGCGTCCCTATGAAAAAAACCCCAAGGCGATTTATGCTGAAAGTTTTGCCACCGTCGCTCAGGAGGCAAGTTTAGAGCGCTTTCCCCATGGCTTGGACAAGCTGGCCATACGGATTATTCACGCCTGCGGTATGGTGGATATTGCTGATCGTTTGGCCTTTTCTGAACGGGCCTTCCCAGTTGGTGCTGCGGCCTTGGCCGCTGGTGCGCCAATTCTATGTGATTGCGAAATGGTGGCAGCTGGTATTATTCGCCGATATCTGCCTGCTGATAATCAGGTCTTGGTCACTTTGAACGATCCATCGGTGCCTGATCGTGCGGCCCATATCAATAATACCCGCTCTGCTGCTGCTGTTGAACTTTGGGCTGAACATCTTGAGGGGGCCGTTGTAGCCATTGGTAATGCACCAACAGCTTTGTTTCACTTGCTGGAATTGATTGAGCAAGGTGGGCCAAAGCCTGCGGTGATCCTTGGCTTTCCGGTGGGTTTCGTGGGCGCTGCAGAATCTAAGGCTGAATTGGCCGCCAATGCGCGCGGTTGTGAATTTGTGGCGCTGCGCGGTCGGCGCGGTGGTTCAGCAATTGCATCTGCGGCGGTAAATGCCTTGGCTGCGGGTCTGCCAGAGCTGCTGTCATGAGCGCATGGCTCCATATAGTAGGTATCGGTGAAGACGGCATTCAAGGGCTATCACCGGTAACACGTGCAGTTGTTGAGGCTGCTGAGGTCATTGTGGGTAGCCCGCGACATCAAGATTTAACCAGTGTTGATGCTGAACGCATTGTATGGCCAAGTCCATTTGATGCTTTGATAGAAGTATTAAAATCAAATTCTGGTAAACGAGTAGTAGTTTTGGCAACTGGTGATCCACTTTGGTATTCAGTAGGCGCGCGCATAGGGCGAGAAATTAATCCATCCGAGATTACATATCACCCTCAAATAGGTGCATTCCAATTAGCTGCGGCCCGCATGGGGTGGTCTATGGCTGATTTGGAAACGCTAACTGTTCATGGCCGACCTGTAGAGCAAATGATTGCTTTCATTCAGCCTAACCAAAGATTATTAATTTTGACAACAGGTGCAGAGACTCCTGTGCAAATTGCAGGGTTTTTGACAGAACGTGGTTTTGGTCAATCAAAGATGACTGTTTTAGCTGCAATGGGCGGTAAAAACGAAATGCGGTTTGATGGAAGTGCTTTTAATTGGAACCAAGAAGTTCCACCGTTTAATACTTTGGCAATTGAATGCATTGCAGCTGCAGACGCTGCTATGTTGCCTCGGGTGCCAGGGTTAACTGATGATTTATTTCAGGGCGACGGCACTATGACTAAACAAGAAGTACGTGCTACATCAGTTGCAAAGCTAATGCCTATGAGGGGAGCTTTGTTATGGGATGTGGGCTGTGGCTGTGGGTCTGTTGCTGTTGAATGGATGCGCACTGCACGCTATGCGCGTGCCATTGGAATAGAGCCACGCGCAGATAGACGAACTTTTGCTGCAAACAACGCTCTTGCGCTTGGTGTACCCAAGCTTGAATTAATAGATGGAACAGTACCAGATGCGTTGGATGGTTTAGAAGCACCTGATGCTATTTTTATAGGTGGTGGATTAAGTATTGAAACTTTTGAGACCTGTTGGTCCGCTTTGCGGCCATTGGGGCGATTAGTAGTTAACGCTGTAACGTTGGAATCGGAAGCAGTTTTATTAATTTTATATCCTAAATATGGCGGTGACTTAGTTCGAATTCAAGTTAGCCGCGCAGACACAATTGGTCGAGTTAATGGATGGCGACCATCGATGCCTGTTACACAGTGGAGTTTAATAAAGCGATGAACGGTGTTTTGTATGGCGTTGGGCTGGGCCCAGGTGACCCAGAATTGATGACTTTGAAAGCGTATCGGTTAATTTCAGGTGCTGAAGTTATAGCATACCCAACATTAGAAAGAGGTGATAGCTTTGCAAGGTCTATCGCTGAAGATATTATTAATGAAGAAGTTGAAGAAATTGCTGTAGAGGTGCCAATGTCGGTTGAGCGTGGCCCAGCTCAGGCCGCTTATGATTTGGGTGCAACACAAATTGCAAAAAGGCTACGCGAAGGTAAGGATGTAGTTGTGTTATGTGAAGGTGACCCATTTTTTTATGGCTCTTTTATGTATTTATTTTCACGTTTAAATGAAGAATTTAAATGTGAAGTTGTTCCTGGTGTTACATCAGTGACAGCTTGTGCTGCCTTAGCTGCAAGGCCTTTAACCGCTCGAAATGAGGTACTAACAATTATTCCAGGGCCAATTGATGAGGCTGCCCTTGAGGTACGCATTGCAGCAGCTGAAGCTGTTGCAATTATGAAAGTTGGGCGCCATTTGCCTAAGATTCGTACAGTTTTAGATAGATTAAATCTAACGCAGTATGCCCATTATGTGGAGCGTGCGACACTACCTAATCAACTAGTTCTACCATTGTCAGCGGCTCCAAAAACAGCACCTTACTTTTCAATGATACTTGTCACTAAAGGAAATGATCCATGGTTATGACACCTGTTGTTTTGTGCTTGTCTAAATCAGGTTTTAAAACTGCTCGACGTATTGCTAATATTTTGGGTGCACAATTGCATGGCCGTGAAGGGCGTGTTGATGGTGCTGATGCGACGTTTGAAAATACATTGGATTATGTACGAGTTTTGTTTGCCGCGGGTACACCAATTGTTGGTGTTTGTGCTGCTGGTATATTGGTGCGAGGGGTTGCTCCAATGTTGGTGGATAAACTCAATGAGCCACCTGTTGTGTCTGTGCCAGATGATGGATCAACTGTAATTCCCTTACTAGGTGGCCATCGTGGAGCTAATCGTTTGGCACGCCAAATAGCTAAGGGGCTAGAGACCCATGCAGCGGTAACAACAGCTGGAGATGTGGCAATGGGTGTTGCTTTGGACGAACCTCCATCTGGGTATCGCCTGAACAACCCACAAAATGCAAAATCTGTTATGGCGTCACTTTTGAGTGGGTCAGATGTATGTGTTTTGGGAGAAAATATTTTTGATATAACTAGTGTATTAAATGGTTATATAACTTTGGCAGTATCTGAGGCGCCACTAGACGGGGATGACTTGACTTTGGTTTATCACCCGCAAAAATTTACTTTAGGGTTAGGGTGTGCGCGCGGTTGTTCAGTGGATGAAATGTGGCAATTAGTTTCAGAATCTTTGAGTGAGGCTGGAATTGCTGCAGGTGCTATTGCATGTATTGGATCGCTAGACCTTAAAGCTGATGAGCCTGCAATAATAGAAACTGCAGTACGATTAGGAGTTCCATTTCGAGTTTTTACTGCTGCAGAATTAGAAGTTTTAACGCCAAAACTAGCTAACCCGTCAGGTGTAGTTTTTGCTGAAGTTGGATGTCATGGAGTTTCAGAAGCTGCCGCCTTGGCGTTAGCTGATGGTGATTTAGTTATTGAAAAGAAAAAAACACTGAACGCAACCTGTGCAGTAGTAAAATCTAAAGAAGTAATTACAGAATTAGCTGGGAGGCCACGCGGTAAACTATCAATTATTGGAATTGGCCCTGGGCAACATTCCTGGCGGACCCCAGAAGCTTCTAAACTTATTGCTGAAGCAGAAGAGTTGGTTGGTTACGGCCTTTATATTGATCTTTTAGGACCATTAGCTGTAGGCAAAAAGCGATCAGATTTTCCATTAGGTGGTGAGGAAGCGCGATGCCGATATGCACTGGAGCAAGCAGGTAAAGGAAAAAATATTGCGCTGATTTGTTCTGGTGATGCTGGAATCTATGCTATGGGAGCTTTAGTTTTTGAGCTGCTAGAACGTGATAAAAAAGCATTGGGAGTTTCTAATGCTGCAAAGCGAGTGGAAGTTCAATGTACTCCTGGCGTTTCAGCATTACAAGGTGCTGCTGCCAGAGCGGGTGCGCCATTGGGGCATGATTTTTGTACTATTAGCTTATCTGACTTATTGACGCCAAGGGATGACATTATTCGTCGTCTACATGCAGCTGCCGAGGGTGATTTTGTAATAGCATTTTATAACCCAGTTTCTAAAACTCGGCGAACGCTTTTAGCAGAGGCGCGTGAAATTTTACTGTTACACCGGCCTGGAAATACGCCTGTTATGTTAGCTAGTTCGTTGGGGCGCCCAGAAGAACATGTGCGATATCGACGTTTGGATGAATTGGAAGTGGACGAGGTGGATATGCTAACAGTTGTTTTGGTTGGTTCTAGCAATTCACGGTTGGCGCATTTGGGTGAAGGCCCACGTATGTTTACACCCCGTGGTTATGCGCGAAAAATTGATGGAGATTTATCATGACAGTTTACTTTATTGGTGCAGGCCCAGGCGATCCAGATTTGATAACAGTTAAAGCTAAAGCATTAATTGAAAAATGCCCTGTGTGTTTATATGCGGGATCATTAGTTCCAGTTGAAGTTGTGTCTTGTGCACCCGCTGATGCTATTGTTGAAGATACAGCAGTGATGACATTAGATGATACTCATGCGTACATAAAGCTTGCGCACGAGCGTGGTCATGATGTTGCTCGTGTGCACTCTGGTGACCCCTCACTGTATGGTGCTATCGCAGAACAAATTCGTCGTTTAAAGGCTGATGATATCCCATTCAAGATTATTCCAGGGGTACCTGCATATGCTGCAATGGCTGCTGAAATGGGTCAAGAGCTGACTATTCCAGAGATTGCGCAATCTATAATATTGACGCGCATGTCAATGCAATCGACATCCATGCCAGAGAAGGAAACCTTGGATAACTTTGGTCGTACTGGAGCGACACTGGCAATACACTTGGCCGTTAGAAATATGCGTGAAATTGAACGCCAATTAATACCACATTATGGTGAAGATTGTCCTGTCGTGGTTGGCTATCGTGTTGGTTGGCCTGATCAGATGATAATTCGTGGAACATTAAGTGATATACGTAAAAAAATCCGAAAAGAAAAAATTACGCGCACTGCGTTAATAATGGTTGGGCCAGCTTTGGCTGCTAGTCATGATTTTGTTGATAGTGCTCTTTATGATCCTAACATGCCACATGTTTTACGCCCTGTAGCGGGCGTAAATTTGGTTGAAGATCATAATACTTAATAAATTATTTTATAATGGTTCAAATTATTAATTATACTCAAATGTACAGTATATAGTATTGTGTAAAACAAGATGATAAAAATATTTAGGAAATAAGCATGAACACATTTATCACTGCAGATGTATGTAAAGGATTTGAGCAAGCTAGGAGAAAAGCTTTAAAAAGTGTTAATCGCCGGTGTGTTCATACAAATAATAATGTTTTTCATATTACTGAAGCATGGACAGATGGATTTAGTGTACCTGCAAAAAGGGTAAAGAATTTGCGTGGTTTAGTTGATATTTATGATGGGCCAAAACACTTGTTCTAATGCTTAATAGTGGCAGCTGAAGCTAATGAAGATCAGAATTGTTTTGAATATAAACGTATGACAGAAGCACTAGAACAGCCACCAGTGGACTTTGTAAGAAGTAAAGATGCACTCACTGCACTATTAGAAAAGTAAAGATTTGTATAAATTTTAAGTATATCATAGAATTTTCTTCTATTAAAATATAAAATAGATGAATTTTAGCAATATAATGTATCATAAGTAATGGCATTAAGTAATTATAAATAAAAGTGAGACACGTCATGATTAAATCCCCTTATTTGTTATTTCTTGGAGACGCGGCGGATGCTTTAGCAGCTAAAGTTGCTCAAGGTATTAAAGACTGGCGCCCAGATCTTAGTGTAGGGCAATATCGTATGAATGGATGTAATGCTGATTTAGGGCTTGCTGATATGTCATTTGATGAGGCAGTAACTGCTGGTGCTAAAACATTGGTCATTGGTGTGGCCAATCGTGGAGGTACTATATCTGCTGATTGGCAGAGTAAGCTGATTGAGGCTCTGGAGGCAGGATTAGATATTGCTTCGGGTCTACATAATTTACTTAAAGATGAACCTTTGTTAGTGGCTAAGGCCGCTGAATTGGGGCGTCAGCTCTTTGACGTACGTATTCCATCTGAAGAATATCCAATTGCGTCTGGTGTTAAACGAACTGGAAAACGGTGTTTAGCAGTGGGTACTGATTGCTCGGTGGGTAAAATGTATACTGGTCTTGCTATTGAAAAAGAAATGTTAAAGCGAAACATGAAGGCTACATTTCGGCCAACAGGACAAACTGGAATTTTAATTACTGGTAATGGCGTACCATTAGATGCCGTAATTGCAGACTTTATGGCAGGTGCAGTTGAGCATTTGACGCCTAATAATGATGATAATCATTGGGATCTAATTGAGGGTCAAGGCAGCTTATATCATGCGTCGTATTCAGGTGTAACTTTGGCACTTATTCATGGTGGTCAGCCTGATGCATTAATATTGTGTCATGAACCTACACGCAAACATATGCGAGGTTTGCCAGGTTATAAATTACCAAACTTGGAAGAGTTGCGTGACACAGCATTAATATTAGCACGCGTTGTGAACCCAAATGTAAAAGTTGTCGGTATTTCGGTAAATACTCAGCATTTAAGTGAAATGGAAGCTGTTGCTTTCTTGGCGGAAACTGAAAGCAGCATGGGTATTCCAGCTGTAGACCCGTTCCGGCATGGAGCTTCTCGTTTAGTAGATGCCTTGGAGGCTTGTTAGTCTTTTAAAATGGAAATTTCTATAGAAACTAATAGTTTTCAATTAGCGCAGGTTTTCACTATTTCGCGTGGATCTCGTACCCAGGCGGATGTTTTAACTGTTACGTTATCGCGCGGTATATCTAGAGGCCGGGGAGAATGTGTGCCCTACGCCCGTTATGGGGAGAGTATGGAAAGTGTAAGTGTGCAAATACAAACGCTGCCTCAGAAATTTGATAGGCAAAGTCTCATGCAACTTCTACCTGCAGGTGCAGCGCGAAATGCGGTTGATTGTGCGTTATGGGATTTGGAAGCAAAAGAAGCTGACTGCTCTGCTTGGGAGTTGGCCGGTATAAGTTTACCTAAGCCTGTAATAACTGCTTATACTTTATCTTTAGATACACCAGAAAAAATGAATGAACAGGCAGCTAAAAATTCATTTCGCCCATTATTAAAAACAAAACTTGGTGGTGGGGATGGTGATGTTGATCGGATCCGCGCTGTGAGAGCTGGCGCTTTGAACTCCCGTATTATTGTTGATGCAAATGAGGGATGGACACCAGAATTATATGAAAAACTAGCACCTGTTTTACTTGGTTTAGGTGTAGAAATGGTAGAGCAGCCTTTCCCAGCTGGAAAAGACGATGCTTTGCTGAATTTAACGCGTGTCTTACCTGTTTGTGCTGACGAGAGTTGTCATGACCGCAGTAGCTTAGCTGGCTTGCGTGGCAAATATGATATGGTAAATATTAAATTAGATAAAACTGGCGGATTGACAGAGGCATTAGATTTAAAACAGGCTGCGCTGGATATGAATTTTGATGTTATGGTTGGTTGTATGATAGGATCTTCATTGGCTATGGCTCCTGCTATTTTAGTTGCGCAGGGTGTATCAGTTGTAGATCTTGACGGACCGCTTCTGTTAGGTGAAGACCGTGACCATAAATTGTTTTATGATGCTGATGGGGTACATCCCCCACGGCCAGAATTATGGGGATAAACATGACACGTACTGTATATTTAAATGGTGAATATGTTCATGAAAGTGAAGCCAAAGTTTCTATTTTTGATAGGGGCTTTTTGATGGCCGATGGTGTTTATGAAGTGACATCAGTAATAGGTGGTAAATTAATTGATTTTGAGGGTCACGCTATACGCTTAGCGCGTTCAATGAATGAACTTATGATGCAACCAGCAATTACAAAAGATGCATTACTAGAGGTTCATCGGGAGCTTATAGTTCGTAATGATTTGCAAGAAGGAATGATTTACTTGCAAATAACACGTGGTTCACCAAATGATCGGGATTTTGTATTTCCAGACCCTGAAAAAGTAAAACCAACCGTTGTGTTGTTTACGCAGTCTAATCCTAATATGGTTTACAACCCGAAGGCAAAGGTTGGAATGAAAGTTATTTCAATTGCAGATGAGCGTTGGGGACGACGTGATATTAAAACAGTTCAATTATTATACCCATCAATGGGTAAAATGATGGCGAAGGCTGAAGGTGCTGATGACGCATGGATGGTTGAAGACGGCATGGTGACTGAGGGCACGTCAAATAATGCATATATCATTAAAGATAACGTGATTATAACGCGTAAATTATCTAATGATATTTTGCATGGTATTACTCGCGCTGCAGTTCTGCGGTTTGCCGGTGAAGCGCAGATGACTGTGGAAGAACGAAACTTTACAATTGCTGAAGCTCAAGATGCAGATGAAGCTTTTATCACCTCGGCATCTACCTTTGTAATGCCTGTTGTTAGTGTAGACGGTGTTGGCGTTGGAAGTGGACGTCCTGGTCCAATTGCTGCAAGATTGCGTGAAATTTATTTAGAAGAGTCTTTAAAGACAGCAATTTGAATACAGTCAGCAAAAGTCTAGGCTATATATTATAAGCTTTTGCTGACTAATTTAAAACCACAATTCTATTTGTGGGTATCATTAAAAGAAGCCTTTTGTTGATTTGTAGCTTCAGTTTGGTATTTATTTTTCCATTCAGGGAATGGCATTCCATAAAATAACTCACGGGCTTCATCTTTAGTTATGGTAAGCCCCTTAACCTCTGCGGCTTCTTGATACCAACGTGATAAACAATTACGACAAAACCCAGCCAAGTTCATCATATCAATATTTTGTACGTCTGTTCTTTTTGCTAAGTGCTCTTGCAAAGTCCTAAAAGCTGCAGCTTCAATTTCAATTTGAGTTTGCTTATTCATTGTGTATCTCTTTATTTTGGTTCTTAGTATTACAGATTATAGACTTCTAAAATTTTGATCATCTCAACTGATAGTTGAGTTAGCGTTAAAATTAAAAAAATAAATTAGCCTGTCATTTTTATTATAAAGCATATAACTGATGTTTTCATTATAAATAATAAAAGATTTGATTGTTATCTGCTTACTTTGGCAAAAAAGGCCACAGTAACTAGGTAATAAAATTGCCACGAGAGGAATTGTTGTGAGAAGAAATCGGAATGTAAAAATAGTAGCTACTTTAGGTCCAGCATCAGATACTTATGAGATGATCAGAAAGCTGTTTGAGGAGGGGGTGGATGTATTCCGTTTAAATATGAGTCATGGCACGCATAGTGAAATGCGGGATCGTTATCAAATGATCCGAGATATTGAGCGAGATGTAGGGCGGCCAATTTGTATCCTTGCAGATTTGCAAGGACCAAAGTTGCGTTGTGGAGCGTTTAAGGTAGGCAAAGAAATAATTCAGGCAGGTGCAAACTTTAGATTTGATTTAAATGAAGCTGAAGGTGATCAAAGTCGAGTATGTTTGCCCCACAAAGAGATTTTTGCTGCTTTAAAAATTGGGTCGATTTTGCTAATTAATGATGGTAAATTAAGAGTTAAGGTTTTAAATTGTGGTGCCGACTTTGCAAACTGTGAAGTTATTGTTGGTGGTGAAATTTCAAACCGTAAGGGAGTTAATGTCCCTGATGTAATTTTGCCATTAGCTGCTTTATCAGACAAGGATCGTAAAGATTTAGAGTTTTCCTGTGAATTAGGTGTGGACTGGTTGGCTCTTTCATTTGTACAGCGCCCTGAAGATGTTGAAGAAGCTCGCGGATTAACAGCTGGCCGTGCTGCTATTTTATCAAAGATTGAGAAGCCTGCAGCTGTTGATGCTTTTGATGAAATATTAGCTGTTTCAGATGGAATTATGGTTGCGCGTGGTGATTTAGGTGTTGAATTGCCAGTTCAAGATGTTCCACCAATTCAAAAACGATTAGTGACTTCTTGTCGTAATGCAGGCAAGCCTGTGATTGTGGCTACTCAGATGATGGAAAGCATGATTGAAAGTCCAGTTCCGACGCGGGCTGAGGTTTCGGATGTTGCTACTGCTATTTATGAAGGTGCGGATGCAGTTATGTTATCTGCTGAATCTGCAGCGGGTAAATATCCAGTGGAGGCTGTTCGTACAATGAACGCAGTTGCCGTTGAGGTTGAGCGTGACCCAACATATAGAACTGGTATTGAAGCAACTCGAAGTACTGCGCGCAGTAAGGTGGCTGATGCCATCACTGCTGCTGCTCGGGAGATAGCAGAAACTACAGATGTAAAAGCTATTTGTTGTTTTACATCTTCAGGGACGACTGCAATTTTAGCATCACGTGAGCGTCCAAAGGTTCCAATTATTGCCCTTACTTCTTTACCTGATGTGGCGCGAAGGCTGGGACTTGTATGGGGATTGCATTGTGTAATTACAGGCGAAGTAACAAGATTTAAACATGCTGTAATAAGTGCTGCAAGAGCGGCCAGAAGTTATGAGTTTGCAGAAGATAAAGACAAAATAGTAGTGACAGCTGGTGTTCCATTCAACACGGCAGGTTCAACAAATATTATCCGTGTTGCTTCCGTAGATGAAAAAACGATTACCTCATTGTAAGTCTAAGTTTTATAGAAAATTAAATTTTAAATTTTAATGCGTGGTAGTATTTTTATATTCTATTAAAGTTAATAACTAGGCCTTGCAATTATAAGATTTGAGTCATAAAAGCGCACACTGAGAAACGTTACCGGCCTATAGGGTATGCCGAGTTGCGTGTTAACCAACTCAAAAGGAGATGGAAATGCCCAAAATGAAGACTAAATCGGGTGCTAAAAAGCGCTTTAAGATGACTGCCTCAGGCAAAGTCAAATCCGGCCAAGCCGGCAAACGTCACGGTATGATTAAACGTTCAAATAAATTCCTGCGCAATGCACGTGGTACTACCATATTGTCAGCAGCGGATGCTACGATCGTTAAAAAATACATGCCTTACGCGCGCTGATAGGAGATTTGAACAATGGCAAGAGTTACATCTGGTAAAGTTACCCACGCTCGTCACAAAAAGGTCATTAAGGCCGCTAAAGGTTATTACGGGGCACGCAAAAATGCGTTCCGTACTGCAACCCAAGCTGTGGACAAAGCAAATCAATATGCAACACGCGATCGTAAAAATCGCAAACGGAATTTTCGTGCGTTGTGGATCCAACGTATCAACGCAGCTGTGCGTATGAACGATGAAACATTAACATACAGTCGTTTTATTAATGGTGTGCAATTAGCTGGTATTGAGGTTGACCGTAAGGTTTTAGCTGATTTAGCAGTGCATGAACCAGAAGCGTTTGGTGCAATCGTAGTGCAAGCTAAAGCAGCACTTTAAGCCAAATGAAATTATAAAATTTAAAGTCCTACATGAAAATGCGGGGCTTTTTTTATGCAAAGTTAAATTAAGACGTTAGCTTATTAAAATATATGTGAGAGCATTTATCTTATAGATGCTTGCTGCGGCAATAAATATTCTTAACTGTTAATGTCATATCTTTAGTAGTTTTATGGTTTTTCACTGTTTGATAATATCCTGAGACTTCTTAGATTTATCTAGTGCTAAAATAATAGCATTAATATTTATTTAAAATTTACTGATTAG
>CAJWNQ010000043.1 GCA_913043905.1 uncultured Paracoccaceae bacterium
TTTGAAATTGATTAACTATTGCTTTTTCGTGCGTTTATTCCTGCTCGCGCAATAGTAAATACTGTTATACTTGTTAACGTCCAGAAGAACCAAGTAATAGGGCCTCGAAATAAAATACTAGCCGAACTGCCAGACATCAACATGGACTGTCTGAAATTATCTTCTAAAAGTGGCCCTAAAATAAATGCTATTAAAAATGGGGCAGCTGGGATCTTATATTGGATCATAAAAAATCCAATCCAGCCCATTACAAACATGACACCAACGTCGAACAAATTATTGTTAACAGCAAACACACCATATACACAAAGTACCATCACACTTGGAAACAGTATACTTCGTGGAATATCAGCAACATACTTAAACCCACGTATAGCGATAGATCCGATAAAAAATAAAAAAACTGAACTCACAATTAATCCAATAAATAGTCCATAAATTATGTCAGCATTAATAAGAAACATCATTGGACCAGGTTGCAAACCATGAACCATAAAGGCTCCTAAAATAATTGCAGTAATGACATCACCAGGCACCCCAAGTGCTAGCAAAGGAATAAGGGTAGCGCCTGCGACACCATTATTTCCAGCTTCAGCAGCTGCAACACCTTCTAATTCTCCCTTGCCAAAATTTTCTTTATTTTTTGATTTTCTTCGTGCCTCAGAATAAGATAAAAATGCCGAAGGTGCCGCACCAATTCCTGGAATAGAACCCAGGAAAACTCCAATAAAACTCCCACGCACAATTGAACGAAACGAATTTTTATATTCTTGGAATGTGACCCAGTTATTACCTAAGGCTCTAGACTTACCTTCATCCGCCTTTGGATTCCAGACCATTCCAATTATCTCAGGAATTGCAAATAAACCAATTAAAACAGCAATAAAATTTAGCCCCCCCATCATATTTGGGTTTTCAAAGGTAAATCTTTGAGTTCCATATATAAGATCTAAACCCACCGTTGCCAACAAGAGACCAAACATTGCAGACAATGCACCACGCAACAAACTTTCACCTGAAACACCAGCAATTATGGTTAATGAAAACAAAATTAAGGTAAAAAATTCTGGTGGACCAAAATTAAGTGCAAAAGATGCCAACCATCCAGCAAAAAGAATTAGTGCTAAATTAGAAATCAAATCAGCAGTGCAAGATGCCCACAAAGCCATACCCAAGGCTTTACCCGCCTGCCCTTTTTCTGCAAGCGGATATCCGTCAAGAATGGTAGCTGAAGATGCAGGTGTGCCTGGTGTTTTGATAAGTATTGCAGGAATAGATCCGCCAAAAATGCCACCCTTATAAACACCAAGCAGTAATAAAATTCCTGTGATTGGTGTCATTGAAAATGTAAAAGGCAATGTTAAAGCTACTGCCATAGTAGCAGACAGCCCTGGTATGGCACCAGCTACAGTCCCTATAGTTATACCAACAAGTAATGCTAGAAAACTTTCAAGGTTAGCTACTAGTGAAAACCCAGCCATTATATTATCAACAAAACTCATGGTAGCCTCACATAATCACCTTGCGGAATTGCAACACCAGCAACGTGCGCAAAAAATAAATAAAGAATAAGTGGTAAAAAAATGGAGCAAATAATAGCTGTTTTAGTATATGTTGTACCAACCAGAAAAGCTGATGATAAGAAAACAAACATCATTGTCCAAACTAATCCTAATTTAGGCATCACTAGAATTGTTATACCCATAATAAATCCAAGAATGCTTAATCTAAAAAAGGCCTTAGTATTTTTTTCACTATTCAAAGATATAGGTTCTTTTAACGAGAAACGACTTAGCCCTGACAGAACAAGACCAAGACCAGTTAAAGCAGTGATAATAGCAAGTGTATTAGGCCAAAAAATTGGTGATAAAATTATATTTGGCACATTACTCGGACTTGTTACCCAGAATGGAATAGCTATTAAAAGTAGAAAAGCAGCTAAACTGATTGCACCAATCCCTAGTCTTAATTGAATTAATTTATCGCTCAACTTAATATCCCCTATTAATGCGCCAAGCTTTTTTAAGCCTGACGCATTTTATTTTATAATTTTAGGAAGGATTAACCTTCGATTCGCATACCCAACTTATCTACTAAAGCACGAAACGTTGTGTATTGATTGAGAATAAACTCATTAGCATCTACTGGATTCATTAACTCAATAACTGATCCCCGTGCTTCCATTGTTTCACGAAACTTTGCGTTTGAAGTAGCGGCTTGCATCCAAGTGCCCCATTTTTTAGCTACATCGTCAGGCAGATCATCTGGACCAGCTATTCCTGTCCATCCAACAAGTTGTTGGAGTGCTGGCTTACCAAGATCAACTGAAGTAGGTGCATCAAATCCAACTACAGGTTGCGCAGTTGTAACCATTAGAGGAACCAATTGACCATTTGCCACAAATCCAGCAATTGCCGAAGAATTCGTGCAAAGGAAATTCACAGTACCATTAAGAACTGCAGTCGCAGCAGCACCACCGCCTTTTTGTGGAATATGAGTTACAGTATTTAATGGATTTTCTACACCAAATTCATCCAAGACCATAACTGCTGCAAGTTGCAATAACGAACCAACACCAGAGGAACTATAAGATAGTCCACCTTCCTTAGCTTTTGCAACCAGATCACTCATAGATTTAATGCCAGAAGCAGGCGTTACAGCACAGGCAACTGGATTAATTTCATAAACAGTGACAAATCTAAAATCATCTAGAGTATATGGTAGGGTAGCTTTCATTGCTGGATTAACAGAATGCGAACCAACACGTGCAAACAACATTTTATAACCATCAGGCTTAGCATTCTGAATCGTAACTGATCCAGTAGCACCGCCTGCGCCAGTTATGTTTGCCATAATTAAAGGCTTACCCACTGCTTCACCTAAAGGTGCGGCAATAGATCGTGCGGATATATCGGTGGCTCCACCAGCGCCATATGGTATGACCATGCTAATTGGGCGTTCTGGATATTCAGCTAATGCAACAGTAGCTGAAAGTCCTAGTATAAAAGCACCAAGAATTGTTTTTTTAATTGAGTTCATAATTTCATCCCCTATTTTATAAATCGTTTTAGCAAAGGCCAAAAGCCTAGAGATTTACTCATGCCTGTGCCCTTGACAACTTTTATACTCGTAAGTAACTCTTGTTAACAATCATAATAATTTACAGTTTTTGTAAGAAAAACTATTATAAAGGGCCTTCTAGTGTCTATTCGAATGCTTAAAACTCTTATTGCTGTTGATGAGAATGGTACTTTTAGCGCAGCCGCCTCAGCAGTATTTGTAACTCATGCAGCCGTCAGTCAACAAATGAAAGCACTTGAAGAGTCTTACAATATAACAATATTTGATAGATCTAAGCGAACTCCTATACTTACACCTGTTGGGCGTGCTCTTGTGTTCAGAGCTCGAAAAATAATACAGGATTATGACAATCTTGTGCCCTCAGTTATCGGAAATGATGGACTCATGGGAGATTTTTATTTAGGTGCAGTACCTACAACCTTAACAGGTTTAGTACCTTTGTCAGTTTCATTACTTAAAAATGCTTTTCCTAGTCTTCATATTCACATTGTGCCAGGGCTTACACATAACTTACTCCGCAATATAGAACGTGGCTCATTGGACGCTGCCATCATCTCTAAAGTGAGTCCGATTAACAGAATGCATCAATGGCGTGATATTGCACTTGAGCCCC
Source organism: uncultured Paracoccaceae bacterium (assembly GCA_913043905.1). Classification (GTDB taxonomy): domain Bacteria; phylum Pseudomonadota; class Alphaproteobacteria; order Rhodobacterales; family Rhodobacteraceae; genus Amylibacter. The sequence continues at coordinate 3,695 of CAJWNQ010000043.1, forward strand.
TGCAACTTTTAACATCAGAAGAATTAGAATCAAATGATCCAGTATATTTACTTAGAAATAACCCTTTCATACGCTTTTCACGCGAAGCAGTTGTCGGAAAGGCTATTGATACCTGGCTGCAAGACCAAAATATAACAGTAACAGACATTATGGAACTTGAAAGCCTGGAAGCAATCTCTAGCATGGTTTTAAGTAATCTAGGCGTATCTATTGTTCCTAAGAGATGTGTTCAAAACATGAACCCACTACCGCTTAAGCGGATTGAGCTTTCTGCAAATGCGCCTGCACGAGAGCTTGGAATTATAAGCCCAATAAATACAATAAAACCCCGTGTTGTGGAAGAAGTTCATAAGGTTTTATTAGAAGCAGTTAAAATTGGTCACTTTACTAAGACACCACATCGAAAGTTCCAATAGCTTGTCATATGAATATTTTATTTTTCTTGCACTAGGTGCTGCTGCTGGTGGCTTCATCAATGGTTTAGCTGGATTTGGAACTGCACTTCTAGCACTTGGATTTTGGTTGCAAGTTATGTCACCAGTTGCAGCTGTATCAACTGGTGTAATAATGTCTGTTCTCAGTGGAATTCAAGGCGCATGGATTGTAAGGCGAACAATACTTAAACAACCCAAACGTATGGCTCTCTTTTTAATTCCTGGCATAATTGGAATGCCTATTGGTGTGTCAGTATTGGCTATTATAGAGCCCCACTACTTAAGAATTGCAGTTGGTTGTATTATGGTTTTGTATGGAGGTTTTTTTACGTTGAAACAATCAATTCCTAAGATCAATTACCCAACACCAATAATTGATGGAATAATTGGTTTTATTGGTGGAGTGCTTGGTGGCGCAGCCGCTTTGTCAGGTGCTTTGCCTACGATGTGGTGTGCAATGCGTACTTGGACAAAGATAGAGATACGCGCTGTCCTCCAACCTTATAATATTATTATATTGGCTCTAGCAGCTCTATTACTTGCAAGCCGTGGACACTATACTTGGGACATACTTAAACAGATAATGATAGCATTACCCATAACAATGTTATTTTCACAAATTGGTATTTTTTTCTTTAAGCGACTCACTGATAATCAATTTCGTCGATTGCTAGTCACATTGATGTTATTGTCTGGTATAATCATACTGACAAAAGAAGCGCTTTAAAAAAAAATTGCTTGAAACTTAACCAATTAATTCATCACTTTTATCATCCGTTTCACCAAAACGCTTTAACGTTGCTGGTACTGTACCTTCATAAACTTTATCTAAATTTGCAGATATTCTTTTGTTCTCACGCTCAAACAAACAATTACCTTCACTGTCTGAAGCAACTATGAAAGGTCCCATTTTATTACATTTTATTACCCACATCGCTTGAGCAAGTCCCAACTCTTCATTCCAATGGACAGACTCGACACTTTCAATACCGCGTCCCAACAAGGCACCCGTTCCATAGCCAACTGTAGAAAGGTAAATAGCGCCGTTAGGTACGAAATATTCCTTATAATCTTTACTGCGCATTCCACCCTTGCCAATTACCAGTTTAGCACCAGATTTTTCTAGCCACTCAGGCAACCATTTCGCAAATCGGAATGAAGCTGTAGCAGTTACTGCTCCCATTTCAAACGTGCCGTCAGGATTAATTCGTGCCGCAGGCGAGCAATGAAAATTAGTTGCACTTTGGCTGGGTAAATCCATAGGTATATTTGCTTTTTCTTCTAGAGCACGGATATAAACACCCTCACGCGCAGTGTACATTAAGCCATCAAGGTAAACGATATCCCCCAGCTTTAAATCAGAAAGCTCATCCTTGCTTGGCGTTGTACTTAAGCGGACTTCTCGTGGTCGGTTGATGTTTCCCATTCTACTGTCTCCCGTCGTTGATAATCCGTGAACCAATTAGGGTTAGTGCGATATTCAACCTGGCCATCTTCGTAGATACGCGCAACCGCACGTCTTGACGATAAACAGAATGCATGAACTGACATTTGCATACCACCGGTATGGCAATAACCAACCTCAATATGAGTATCAATTACCATAGATTTCCCTACAAATCCCATAGCACCCATTCCAATTGAATTTCCAAGCTCTTTAAGTTCTAGCTCAAGTTCTGCAATTTTTGGATCAGTATTACGGTCTCCAACAGTACGTAAACATGCAGCACGTTTACCAAGAACCATGCACGTATCTTTACATCCACCAAGACCAATCCCAATGATAGCAGGCTGACATGCAAGGCCACGCTTACCAAAAGAAACTAAGCTATCAAGATAAAAGCGTTTAATGCCTTGAATGCCATCAGATGGAAATAGCATACGATAATCTGTCCCGAACAATCCCCCCTTGTGAACCGTAATTAAATCAATCCATTCACCACCTGGTTCATAACCATACTCAATTTCTGGGGCACCAATTCCAACGTTATTATCATGATCTGTACGCCATAAAGGGTGAACACGGTTGGGACGCAAAGGAACCCCGTTTGTCGCGTTTGCTGTGGCACGACGTAGTGCAGCTTCAAGTGCAATTGGGCCACCTTCAATTTTGGTTTCGTTGCCCATTTTAACATACCAGCGTGGTGTTCCCGTATCTCCACACATTGCTCGACGATCTTCTTTCGCAACTTCATAATTTTCCAGCATTGCTTGTAATACAAAAGATGACAGATCACCATCCTCAACTTCTGCTGCAGACTTTAAACCATCTAGATAATCTTCTGGAATTTCGATAGCCGCTTTGTCCATAAGTATTTCCGCAGTATGTTGGATAAGGTCAATTGAGATCATAATTATACTCCTACTAAACTTACAGGCTCGTTATCCGGTAAAATTGTTTCGCCTGGCTTAACTATAGTGAATTGAACCGGTTCACGAGTTACACATATTTCATCACCCTTTTTCTGTGTTAAAGTAAAATAAGAGTTTATCATTGATCCACTTTCAGGAAAGTCTTCGCGGAAATGAGCGCCACGGGAGTTTTCTCGGGCTATGGCAGCTTTAGCAATTACTGCAGACACATCACACAAGCTGGCCATATTCAACCAATCATGCCACGTTAAATTGAACGCTAAATTATCACTTGCTACACCAGTTTTTAACAACTCAGCCTCAATCTCAGCAACACGAGCTATCCCACGCATAATACCAGTTTCTGTACGAATCACACCAACATCTTCCCACATTGCTTCCTGCAAGCGGTGGCGAAGCTGTTGTACATTTCCTATATTCAATGAAAGCGGCCGTAGAGCCCGCTCAATCTCTTGATTTAATATGTCTTCATCAGGATCACGTAGTGTAATCATCTTGCAAATATCTCGGCCCATAACGTCACCAGCAACACCACCATAAACTGTTGAATTAGCAACACCATTGCCGCCCAAGCGATTTGACCCGTGAGCACCCCCCGCATCTTCACCAGCTACATATAAACCTTCCATTTCCGTTCGAGTGTCTGAATCTACAACGACACCACCCATAAAATAGTGAGCTGTTGGTACAACTTCAACTAAACCACTCGCCAAATCAAAACCACTATCAGCACATCGCTTGACCATACCACTAAATTTCTTACGTACATTTTCAGGACCAAGGTGCGCCATTGAAATAAAAACGCCTCCATTTTTAGAAGTATTGTTTTTTCGCATCTCTTCGTAGATGCCACGGCTAACCACATCTCGGGTAGCACGTTCACCAAGTTCATCATAATCAAACATAAAACGCTTTTCAGCACCATTTAACAACTGGCCACCAGCGCCACGAAGACCTTCTTCAAGTACCGTACCAGTCATTTTTGTGTGCTCACCCGCAAGCAATCCAGTTGGATGAAATTGAACCATTTCCATATCACGCAGTGGCAACCCAGCACGTAAAGCCATTGCCAGACCATCCATCGTCTTGTCACCTGAAGGTGTATTATACTTGTACATGGTAGGGCCACCACCGGTTCCCATCATTACCGTCTTAGCGCGAACAAATCTAAATTTCCCCGTACGCATGTCAATGAACAACACTCCAGCTAATGCTGAACCATCTTTGGTTGGGATCAAACCTATTGCACGGTGCTCTTGCAATTTTTCGATTGGGCGACTTAAGACTTGCTCCATTAGGCGGTTAATAATTTCAATTCCTGTCAAATCACCTTTGTGGACTGTTCGATCCGCAGTTTGCCCCGCAAAAGCTTTGTGGTGTAAAGATCCGTCAGAATTTCGATCAAAAAAACAACCAACCTCATTTTCTAATTCACGCACCCTAATAACTGCCTGTTCACAAAGCTTCCAAGCAATATCTTGGTCAGGTAGCCATTTACCACCATTTATTGTATCCATAAAATGGCGTTCAACAGTGTCACCACCGCCAAGGGCAACATTGTAGCCACCTTGCACCATACGCGTACAACCGCATTTACCAATCAAACCTTTAACAGCAATTGTTATTTTAGTACCAGCTGGGGCAGTTTGTTGAGCATGTAATGCAGCAAACATACCAGCACCTCCAGTACCAAGGATCAAAATATCTGTTTGCTGACGTTCAATATCAATATTCAATGTCATATTATATCACCTGTAAAAAGAAAATTGTTGCAATTAAGAAAGCACTTGCAATAGCCAATGCTACAAGGGTTTTTTGGCTTATTGACCATGGGAGAAATTCTAATGCCATGAGGCGCAGACCGCCAAAAAAATGAACTGCCAAAAGAAAAACTAGGCCAAATTCAGCAAATTTTACAATCGGAGTATCAGTCCAACTTAAAAAACCGTCAAGGCGGTCAGGTTCAGTCAAAACCAAAGACAATAAGTAAAAATGAAAAGGTAAAAAAACAGCCAAGCCGAAACCAGATATCCGATGCAAAATATATGCTAACCACAAAGAATGTTTACGATGAGGCCGGATCATAGCAATGTGACAGCCAAAACGGCCCGCCCTCCCATAAACAACATCGCTACACAAACAAACCAAGCAAATGCATCAAGTGTAAATCCTACAAACTTAAAAGTTTCAGAAACAATTACACGAACACCAATAGCCGCGTGAATTGATACAGCAACTACAAAGGTGCCGTAAAACAATAGCCACATATTACTTCCTTGTGTACGTCCCAAAATTTCAGATGCCGACAATCCGTCTTGAACTGCATAAATCATTACGGCAATGTGTCCCAAAGTTAGGGGCGCCATGATCAACGCAGTAATTCTTTGAAGCATATAAAGTCGAATATTCAAAATTATTTATCCTTTACGATTGAAAAATGAAGTGGCGGTTGCCCTCTTAAGACCTGCAATTGCATTCATTGGGTTAAGGTCATTTGGGCAATGAACAGAACAACTACCTTGCGAATGACAATTCAAACACCCCCCATCACCTGATACTGCATTCAAAACAGTTTGCTTATCTGCGTCTTTAACATCGTTATAAACAGTCCATGCCCGCTGTAGTGCAGCAGGTCCTAGATAATCAGAATTGTTTGTGACAGTGTCACACGCTGCGTAACAAATTGAACAATTAATACATTCAATTCCAGCATTGATCTCAACGCGTCCTAAACTTTTCGGTTCAATTTCTTCAATTGGATCTAATCGTGTCTTTGAAGGATGATGTAACCCTTCTGCAGAAATCCACTTATCAAAAAATGTATCCATGTCAGTAACAAGGTCTTTAATAACAGGAAGGTTTCGCAATGGCGCTACTTCAAGTTTTTTACCTTTTAAAACTTTTTTTACATGCGTTCTACAGGTCCAGCGCGGAATCCCATTTACCATCATAGCACATGATCCACACATTCCCACGCGACATGCATAACGATAAGATAATGTCGCATCTTGATTCTGCTGAATCCAAGAAACTACGTCTAATATTGTTTGACTTTCATGAGCAGGCACTTTGAAATTTTCATAATTTCCTGAATGAGGATCACCGCGCCAAACTGAAACATCTATATTTTCCTGTTTAGTAGACAAATAAACACCTCATAAAATTATTTTCATTTATAAAATCATAAGTTGAAATATAACTAATAAAAAGGGACAAATACTACAGATCAATGTTAGCTTATCTTACATATAGTTAAAATATTAATAAATAATATGCCAAAACATTTTTTATTTAAGTAGACATATTATCTGATCCAGATCAGATTTTAATAATAACGGCATGGACAAATCACATCTCCAAATATTAAAAATGATTGCCAGATATCATCATAATAAATTACGTTATTATAACTCGCAAACTTCCAAGTCCTGTTGCGCTTGCTTCCATTACATCCCCTCTAACGATAGGACCTACGCCAGATAGTGTACCAGATAAAATAACATCACCAGCTCCCAATTCAAAATACTCAGACAAATATGAAATTATTTCCGGTACCTTCCAGATCATTTGATTCAAATTTCCCTTCTGTTTTATACTGCCATTAACTTTAAGCTTAATTGTGGAATCCTCAAAATGTCCAAATTTCTGAACAGAATAAATTAATCCTACTGGAGCAGATCGTTCAAAAGCTTTACCAATCTCCCAAGGTCGGCCTATTTTTTTTGCTCACTTTGGAGGTCACGGCGCGTCATATCCAAGGATAATGCATAACCAAAAACATGATCTAATGCCTTATCCAACCCAATATTAGTACCACCTTTTTTCAACATCACAGCAACTTCTGCTTCGTAGTGCACGTCATTAGAGTGTGATGGATACGGGAAAATTCCAGATAAATCTAAATTAGTAGCATTTTTTTTAAAAAAAATGGTGGCTCACGATCAGGATTATGCCCCATTTCAATTGCATGCGAAGCATAATTTCACCCTATACAATAAACTCTTCTGACAGGAAATAATGCATCAGTGTCTAGAATAGGAAGTCCTACTATAGATGGAAATTCAATCGCATATGTAGTCATTTTTTTCCATTTTTTAGTATTCTAATAAATTGGATTATTAATATATTTTAACTTTACATTACCTATAAAAAACAAATGATTTTTAGTTAATTTCTGCTAAATAAGCGTTTAAATATTCAAGGCGATCTTGACCAAAAAAGAC
>CAJWNQ010000044.1 GCA_913043905.1 uncultured Paracoccaceae bacterium
GATCAATTTAGTAGTGGATTTGTTGAAATTAACCCAAATTCAAAAATTCCAGCATTATATGATACAACTAATGGGTCACGTGTATTTGAAAGTGGTGCAATACTATTATATTTATCAGAAAAGTTTAATGCCTTTTTACCTAAAGATTTGGCTAAGCGTACAGAAGCTCTTAATTGGTTGTTTTGGCTTCAAGGATCCGCACCATATCTAGGTGGTGGATTTGGCCATTTTTACGCTTATGCCCCCGAAAAATTAAAATACCCAATTGATCGCTTTACAATGGAAACAAAACGTCAGCTTGATGTTTTGGATAAAAACTTAACTGATCGTGAGTTTCTAGCTGGCGACGAGTACACTATCGCAGACATTGCAAGTGCACCATGGTATGGAGCACTTGTTCAAGGCACAATATATAATGCAGCTGAATTTTTGGATGCGTCATCATATAAGAATGTCACTCGTTGGGCTAATGCTGTAATGTCGCGACCCGCATATTTGCGTGGGGAAATGGTAAACCGTGCCTCAGGTGAGGTATCAGGCCAACTGCATGAACGCCACGGATCTAATGATATTGATATTAAAATTGAGGCTAAAATTATAACTGATAAATAGCATTTTCTTGCACACTTGACTCTCCACGGCATGGAACGTAGACGAAGAAAATCATTGGAAGTTCAAACGCTTCCGGTCTAAGGACCGACACCAGTCAGCGAGTATCGCCCACTGGTGTTAATTGCGTTTGGCAAAACACTATAGCTGAAAGGGCCTGACATATGTTCGAGAATCTATCCGACCGCCTGTCTGGCGTTTTTGATAAATTAAATAATAAAGCGACACTGTCAGATGACGATGTATCACTAGCTTTGCGCGAGGTGCGCATTGCGTTACTGGAAGCTGACGTTTCATTACCTATTGCAAAAGATTTTATTAAAGCAATACAGGAAAAAGCATCCGGTCAAGCCGTAACAAAATCAGTAAAGCCAGGTCAGCAAGTTGTTAAAATTGTTCACGACGAGTTAGTGCATTTTTTAACTGGCAATGATGAAAATGCTGGCCAATTAAAAGTTGATAATCCCCCAGCCCCAATTCTTATGGTAGGTCTGCAAGGTTCAGGTAAAACGACTACGTCAGCTAAGCTAGCAAAACGGTTGAAAGAGAAAAATAATAAAAAAGTTTTGATGGCATCCTTAGATACTAACCGTCCAGCAGCTATGGAACAGTTGGCGATATTGGGCGCACAAATTGGCGTTGACACTTTGCCAATAGTTAAAGGTGAAAATGCCGTAAAAATTGCAAAACGAGCAAAACAGCAAGCTACTCTTGGCGGGTATGACGTTTTTATACTAGATACTGCAGGCCGTTTATCCATTGATGAAGAGTTGATGGCAGAAGTCAAAGCAGTTCGTGATATTATAAGCCCTCGTGAAACAATGTTGGTAGTTGACGGCCTGACGGGCCAAGATGCGGTACATACAGCTCAAAACTTTGATGATCGTATTGGAATTTCAGGCGTTATTCTGACACGAATGGATGGTGATGGACGTGGCGGTGCAGCGTTATCAATGCGCGCAGTTACCGGCCGTCCCATAAAATTTGTGGGCCTCGGCGAAAAAATAAACGCTTTTGAAGAATTTCACCCGGAACGTGTCGCAGGACGTATCTTGGGCATGGGCGACATTGTATCACTCGTTGAGAAAGCCCAAGAAACTATTGAGGTCGAACAGGCCGAAAAAATGATGAAGCGCATGAAAAAAGGTATGTTCAATATGAACGACCTGAAAGCGCAAATCGAACAAATGATGAAAATGGGTGGCATGGAAGGCATTATGGGAATGATGCCTGGCATGAAGAAAATGCAGAAACAAGTTAGTGATGCTGGTGGCATTGATGAAAAACTTTTTAAGCGCCAAATTGCACTTATCCAATCCATGACAAAGAAAGAACGTGCAAACCCCCAAATAATGCAGGCAAGCAGAAAAAAGCGTGTATCCTTAGGAGCAGGCTTAACAGTACAAGAACTAAACCAACTCATGAAAATGCAACGCCAAATGGGCGATATGATGAAAAAAATGGGTAAAGGCGGCATGCTAAAGCAGGCTATGGGTGCTATGATGGGTAAAGGAGGTGGTATGCCACCTGCCGGAATGCCAAACAACATGAGTGATCTTGACCCTAAGCAATTAGAAGACGCTGCTAAGAAAATGAGCGGCAACATACAAGGTGGACTACCTGGCTTAGGTGGTGGATTACCCCTTGGCTTATCTGGATTTGGGAAAAAGAAATGACTGAAACATTACTTGCTCACGATATACTCAAAGAACACCGTGAAAGCATTGATCGTTTAGATTCGATTCTTGTTTACACACTGGCTGAACGCTTCAAGCACACTCAGGCTGTTGGATTGCTAAAGGCAGAGCATTCATTGCCACCATCTGACCCAACACGTGAAGCATCACAAATCGAACGCTTAGAGGATTTGGCAAAACGTGCCGACCTTGACCCCGTATTCGCGAAAGAATTTTTAAACTTTGTCATCGCGGAAGTTATAAACCATCACAAAAAACACCAAGAATGAAGGTCAGACTTAAAAACTGACCTAATTAATTAGCTTTTTAGGAGAAATATCATGGCTATGAAAATCAGACTCGCTCGTGGCGGCTCAAAAAAACGTCCTTTTTATCGTGTAGTTGCTGCAGATTCACGTATGCCTCGCGATGGACGTTACGTTGAAAAATTGGGTACATATAACCCATTAGTGGCAAAAGACAGTGAAGAGCGTGTTCAATTAGATATGGAACGCGTAAACTATTGGTTAGGTCAAGGCGCACAACCAACTGAACGTGTTGTTCGCTTCTTAGAAGCTGCTGGTGTTATGGAAAAAACAGTACGCAATAATCCTATAAAAGCCAAACTAGGCAAAAAAGCTCAAGACCGCTTAGAAGAAAAAGCAGCTGCTGGTGTAGCAGCACAAGAAGCTGAAGAAGCGGCAAAATTAGCCGCAGTTGAAGCAGCTGCCGCAGCAGTAGCAGAAGAAGCTCCAGCAGTAGCAGAAGAAGCTCCAGCAGTAGCAGAAGAAGCTCCAGCAGTAGCAGAAGAAGCTCCAGCAGTAGCAGAAGAAGCTCCAGCAGTAGCAGAAGAAGCTCCAGCAGTAGCAGAATAATTAACTGAACTTTGAATTTGGATGGCCTCATAATAAAATTATTATGAGGCCATCCAAAATATATAAAGATTAAAGATTGGCGCCAAAATGCTTGCCACTTACATCACTTAATATAAATTGGACAATTTTATTATATTTAATTTACTAAATATTTACCTGGTTTAACAAGCCAAATACTTTAAAAATTTCTCACCGTATTATATATAATTAAAAGCTATCAGTTTCTTTACGTTATTAAATCAAAAATATATTAATGTTTAAAAAGCACTTTCTATACAGACATCGTGTAACCTTTTAATCATTATGTAATCTCTGTAGTATATAATAAAATTTATTTTGAATAACTTCAAAATTTCTAATGCTATTTTAACATTATTTTGGGTGCAGCACTAAAATGAATATTTCTGATCGAGTTTGTATTGGTGCTATCATTGGCGCATTTGGTATTAATGGTGAATTGCGGGTAAAGTCATTTTGTACTGACCCAAGTGCTATTGGTGATTATGGCCCCCTCACTAACGAAGATGGTACTAAAACTTTTGATTTAAAAATAATATCCCCAATAAAAGGTGGCTATGCTGCTAGAATAAAAAATATTCGTTACCGCGACCAAGCAGAAGAACTTAAGGGAGAGGCACTCTATGTCTTGCGGGACGCAATGCCCACTTTGCCAGATGATGAGTTTTATTATTCTGATCTAATTGATCTTCTTGTATTAGACACTGGTGGAGTAAAGTTAGGAAAGATTATTGCAATAAATGACCATGGTGCTGGCGACTTTTTAGAGATTAAAGCAATTGGTCAAAAGAACCTAGCATTACTCCCATTTACCAAAGAGGCAGTGCCAACAATCGACCTAACTTCAGGGCTAATTATTGTTGACCCTCCCAAAGGAGTTTTTGGACGCGATGAGCATGAAGATCCTCCAGAACCGACGAATTATGTGGAACTAGGTGATGAGTGAAAAGTCAAAGTCTCACGGCCGACTAGCCATTAGGCCCAGCCTTAAACCAAGAGTGTTAATGACTGATACGCCAGATATTGTTGGCGTCTGGAAAGCTAAGGTAATTACATTATTTCCAGAAGCATTTCCTGGTGTATTAGATCGCTCTCTTACAGGAAAAGCGTTGCAAGATGGATTGTGGCAGCTACAGACAATCGAATTACGTGGCTTTGGAATTGGCAAACATAGTGACGTTGACCACCCACCTGCAGGCGGAGGCGCTGGAATGGTCCTTAAGGCTGATGTTGTCGGACCAGCACTGGACGATGCACGTCGCGGAACCCCCGTTAATCCAGACTTATGGCCCGTAATTTATATGTCCCCAAGAGGAAAGCCTTTGACACAAGCTATGGCTAAAAAGTTTAGTGAAGCTGAAGGTGTAACTATACTTTGTGGGCGCTTTGAAGGTGTGGATGAACGCGTCTTGGAAGAGTACGATGTTCAGGAAATTTCATTAGGCGACTTTGTTCTAACAGGCGGTGAAATAGCAGCTCAAGCCCTAATCGATGCAACAGTTCGTCTGTTGCCAAATGTATTGGGAAATGCGGAAAGCACAAAGGATGAAAGCCACTCGAATGGTTTACTTGAACATCCGCAATATACAAAACCTGCAGAATGGAAAGGACGCAAGATTCCAGATGTTCTTCTTTCAGGGCATCACGGAAAAGTGGCAACTTGGCGTGATGAAATGTCAAAAAAACTTACTAAGTTGCGTCGCCCTGATTTGTGGGAAAGTTATTTGAAATTTAAAGATTAATATTGACTTAATACTGTTATCCCTAGATCTGTTAAGACTAAGACTTAAAATCATAATCAAATTTTTCAAACAAAGCCAAAAGTAACACATCAATATTTATACAAGCAAACAAGTCTTGATGTATGTATAATTTCGACATATACCCAGCGAACTTGTTGTTGGATTCGTTTGATGACAGGCAGCCAAAATTTTATAATAAAACGTACAAATAACAAACTTTCTTCGGTTTGATTAATATACGAATAATTCTATTATGTTTTAATGGCTAGAAACAAAACGTCGATTTTAAACTCTGGCAGGCGCCAAAGCGACCTGGAAGAAGGCCAAGAGCTCTGAAATTGGAAAATCAAAATTCCCATTAAGGGTCTCAAAGGAAAACGTTATGAACTTAATTGCACAGCTAGAAGCTGAACAAATTGCCAAATTAGGCAAAGATATTCCAGATTTTAAAGCAGGCGACACTGTACGGGTTGGCTTTAAAGTAACAGAGGGCACACGCTCTCGTATCCAGAATTACGAAGGTGTATGCATCGCTCGTCAAGGCGGTGGTACAATTGCTGCTTCTTTTACAGTCCGCAAAATCTCATTTGGTGAAGGCGTAGAACGCGTATTTCCGTTATATTCGACAAACATCGATAGTATCGAAGTTGTACGCCGTGGCCGCGTTCGTCGCGCAAAGCTATATTATTTACGTGATCGTCGTGGTAAGTCTGCGCGTATTGCTGAAAATACGACATATCGTCCAAAGAAATAAGGAACCAAAGTTGTGAAAAAAGAATTACACCCTGACTACCACATGATCACTGTTAAATTAACAGATGGTTCAACTTATGAGACACGTTCAACATATGGTTCAGAAGGTGATATCTTGTCATTAGACATCGATCCATCTGCTCACCCTGCTTGGACTGGTGGAAACCAACGCTTAATGGATTCAGGCGGTCGCGTTTCTAAGTTTAAGAATAAGTATGCTGGACTAGGTTTCTAAACCATCTAATATATGAATTATTTAAACGCCGCTTTTTAGCGGCGTTTTTTATTTTAAAACTTATTAAAACGTTCATGAGTGCACGTAAAGCAAGGGGTCTAATGTCACAACTTTTGGTATTTGGGAACGAAAAAGGTGGAGCTGGTAAATCCACACTATCAATGCATGTTGCATGCGCCTTACTCCAAAGTGGCGCTAAAGTTGGTATTTTAGATTTAGATCTGAGGCAATTAACTTTACGCCGATTTTTTGAAAATCGAGAAAATTTTTCACAACTCTATTCTCCCAATCTACCAGTTCCAACTGTTGGCAAAATAGATCCAGCAGAAATAAATACTCCTGAGCAACATTTTAATATGATCACATCACAATTATTAAGCACACATGATTTTGTTGTAATTGATTGTCCCGGTGCTTTGACAAAGTACAGTGAGTTAGCACACGCAAACGCTAACAAATTGATAACGCCCATGAACGATAGCTTTATTGATTTTGATTTACTGGCTTATATTGATCCAGAAACAAATGCAGTCAAGGGTCCCTCAATTTATTCAGAAATGGTATGGGATGCGCGAAAGGCTCGTTCATTATCAAGGGGTATTCCAATTGATTGGATAGTAGCTAGGAACAGACTTTCAGCAACCAATATGCATAATAAACGTAAAGTTGGTGAAGCTTTAGAAAACTTATCGAAGCGGATTGGATTTCGATTAATTCCAGGCCTTTCTGATCGTGTTATTTTTAAAGAGCTATTTCCAAAGGGATTAACTGTAGCTGACCCAAGTACTTTAACAAAACAACCAACTACAATTTCAAACATAGCAGCCCGCCAAGAACTCCGTGACCTAATGGTTGGCTTAAAGCTCCCAAATTTTACTATAAAATTTTAAGCACCAGGGCCAATAATCGTACAAGGCAGATTACGGGCTCTTAATCGAGAACAGGCCTTAAGTGCAGCCTCTTCACTTACGCCAATAAAGCGTGCGCGGTAAAGGTGCCGTCCACCTACATTTGCTGGCACAATTTCATGCGAAGCACCTACTAAGGAGGCCATATCTGCATAGACTGTACGTAACAATATTTTTTCTGCTTCATAGGCATTCTTATATGCACCTAATTGTACTGACCACGCAACGCCACCTTCATTTTTAGAACGTGTTATAGTACGGCTTAAATAAGGTGCTGGCTCTATATATCCTCGCTGAATATGTGCTTTTGTTACAGCATTAACTATAGTACTTTTAGTCTCAATTATTGAACTTATTGGTGCTAATAGGCTGATATTCGATACGGGATTACGTGCAATACTAGCCTGGGCAGAAGCCAAGATTTCTGCTTCAAGATCTTCTCTGACAATTGATGCCATCATAATAATAGCTGCATCAAAGTTAGGACGGTATTTCGGGCTGGGACTATGAGTTACAGCACGTGATGACTTAATAGATATACTCTTAGGAAGCACTAAAGTAGCTGATTCCAATTGAGTACCCCTTGATGGTCTAGCAGAGATTGTATCAGAGCTATAACTTTTTGGTGTACGATTAAAACCCATATCTAATAATTCAGCCACACGGGCATTGCGCGTATGTGATGTTCGTCCGCCAAACACTGTTGCAATAATACGTTTATTTCCACGTTGCGCGGATGATACTAGATTGAATCCTGCTGCATATGTGTAGCCAGTTTTAATACCGTCTGCACCTTTGTAATTTGCCAACAGGCGCCGATTAGTATTTGGAACAGTGCGTAGTCCAGCATCAGTATTACGGCGCGAAAACAAATTATAATAATCAGGAAAATCATACATTAAATGACGCCCTAATACTGACATATCTCGTGCTGTCGACAAATGCCCCCTAGCCGTTAAGCCATGTGCATTCTTAAATGTTGTACGATTCATACCTAATGCTTTAGCTTGTGCAGTCATAAGAGCAGTAAACTTTATCTCACTTCCCGCAATCGCTTCACCCAATGCTGTTGCTGCATCATTTGCAGACTTTACAGCCGCCGCACGAATTAAGTGCCGCACTTTTACGCGCATACCTGAGCGTAATCCTAATTTAGATGGTGGTTCAGACGCAGCATTTCTAGAAATCTTTACCTTTTGGTCTAATGAAAGGTGACCAGTTTCGACAGCTTTAAATGTCATATATAATGTCATCATCTTAGTTAAAGATGCTGGGTGAAGGCGAGTGTCAGCATTTCTAGAATGCAAGACTTCTCCAGTGCGTGCATCCATAACAAATGCAGCATAAGGCGCAGCTTTTGCTAATGTGCTTACACACGAAATTATTGCTACGAGTACTAACGCTCGAATTACCTGTAAATGCATCGGTTTCCCCGATAACTGTTGCCACTATTACCCGCTTTTTTATATACGGCTTCTTATTCTAAAATAGTATCATGTGAAAGCTCATCATAAAACCATTTTTTTAAACATCTTGGAAAGTGATTCATTCAAGATACACTTTCTACATGATGTATAGCCAAAAAGTTTAAACACTATTTATAGTGGATATTTTACAAAACTGACCTTTGTCATTACTGGAAAGGCTCTATATAAGGTGATTATAAGTGACAAAATTGATAAGTTAGCTATGACCCTTAATAAAATCAAATTAGTGTCTGAGGATGAAGATCTTGACATCGGCTTGGCAACTAAACTTGCGCCAAGGACTGAGAAGCCTAAGATGTATAAGGTGATGCTATTAAATGATGACTACACTCCTATGGAATTTGTTGTTCATGTTTTAGAGCGCTATTTCGGGACAAGCGGCAGTCTGGCTTATGAACTAATGATGGTTGTTCATCAAAAAGGACTCGCAGTCGTTGGTATATTTTCTCATGACATAGCTGAAACAAAAGTTACGCAAGTCATGGACCTTGCTCGAAAACACCAACACCCATTACAATGCAATATGGAAAAGGATTAGAGCAAGAGCTCAAAATATAATGGCAAACCCAAACATTCGATTATCATTAGCCCTTGAAGCAAGCATGCTAGAAAAATCTATAACTGATGCATTTATTTTTAATGCAGCCGACAATGCTAATTATTCAGATTTAGGCGCAGCAACCTGTATTCAGTGGTTTAAGCCAACCTGTGATCGCCTTCAGACACGTGGCTTTTCAACCATACAGACTGTGAAAACCAAAACTGACTTAGCATTAGTTGAAATAACCCGTTCAAAGCCCCAGACGCTTGGTTTAATAGCGCAAGCATTTGACTCACTATCAATTGGTGGTTCACTTTTTGTTAATGGCGATAAAACAAATGGCATTGAAAGCCACCTCAAAACACTACGCAAGTTATTTGATATTCATGGCGTTATTTCAAAAGCACATGGCAAAATATTTTGGTTAACTAAGGCCAATAGACCTAATATTTTAGATCAGTGGATAGCTGGAATGAATCCAACTGAAATTGAGTCTAAATATAGAACACAGGCAGGTGTCTTCAGCTCAAACCATGTAGATAAAGCTTCAGCATTATTACTCGGAAACCTACCAGCTCATTTAGCCGGAAAAGGTGCCGATTTAGGTGCTGGATGGGGGTACCTATCATATGAATTACTAATCAGATCTGAAAAAATAAAATCATTAGCTTTAATTGAGGCTGATTGGAATGCCTTAAACTGTGCTCGACTAAACGTAACAGATGAGCGCGCCACCTTTCATTGGTCAGACGTCACACAATTAGAAAGCTCTAACTATGATTTCATAATCATGAATCCACCGTTTCATCTAACTCGCAAAGCAGAGCCAGATATTGGTAAAGTATTCATAGAGCGTGCCAGCGCTTTATTAGCACCCAAAGGTCAACTTTGGATGGTTGCGAATCGACAGTTAGCTTACGAATTAACATTAGATACATACTTTACTTCTATAAACTCTGTAGCTGAAACTGCACAATTCAAAGTCATAAATGCAAGCCGCCCTAAAAAACAAACGTTCAAACGATAAGTATTCTATTATAGATAGAACCAGTAAGAATAGGAAACAATACTCATGTCTTTTTCAATTCAGGGTAAAACTGCAATTATAACAGGTGCTGCAAATGGCATTGGCTTAGCTATTGCTAAACATTTTGCACAAAATGGCGCGAATGTGATGATGGCAGATATAGATGAAGAAAAGCTTGAAAACGAAAAAACCTTATTATCAAAAGAATTTCCACAGACTAAAAGCTTTACTGGCGACTTGCGTCAGAGACTTTGCTTAGCCAATCTTCTATCTGCAACTATTGATGAGTTTGAGCGCGTCGATATGTTAATAAATGCATCCCGCCAAGTAATGCCTTCAAATCCTTTAGACCCAAAAGAAGACCACTTTGAGGCCCTGTTTAAACAAAATGTACTGTCAAACTTACGGTTAAGCCAAATTGTTGCGAGGCGTATGATTCAGCAAACTGAAGAAAGTGATGAAATTAATGGAACTACAGGAACTATTGTAAACCTTAGCTCTATAGCGTCAGAACGAACTCATCCCGATTTGTTAGCATACTCAGTATCTTGCGCTGCGTTAAACCAGATGACTCGCTCTTTAGCTGTAAGCTTTGCAAAAGAAGGTATTCGTGTAAATGCAATAGCAATTGGATCAGTTCAGAGCGCTAGCCTTACAGAAGTTTTATCAGAAAACCCTGAGTTACGAGTCTCAATGGAAAAAGCCACACCAATAGGGCGTATTGCTGAAGCAAAAGAAGTTGCTGAAGTTGCTCAATTTTTATCATCTG
>CAJWNQ010000045.1 GCA_913043905.1 uncultured Paracoccaceae bacterium
TGGCGGAGAGACAGGGATTCGAACCCTGGGAACCTCGCAGTTCAACGGTTTTCAAGACCGCCGCATTCGACCACTCTGCCACCTCTCCGTGCCATAAACGGGATCGATCCGTTATGAGTTTACTAAATACACTTTGAAAAGGTTTCAACCCCTAACAATGCGCAAATCAACGCCTATTCAATCTTTTTTTTAAAATAACGGACTTCCAAGTTACGATATTTTTAGTTATGCTTTTATAATGTTAAAAACTAAAAAATAAATGCTGTATTTTTAAAAAACCTAATTACTTAATTTAGAGTATTGTTACTCTTAGTTTGACATAATATTAATATGCTAGACCAAAAAAAATATAAAATAAAAAGCATCCAGTTACTAGACAACTAATTGATAAAAAGGGCAATTTATGGCGTTTATTTATAGAATATTTACTTTATTTATAATATCAATTCTAGCAACTCCAGCTTTTTCTTTTGACACATTAGCACGTTCAGCAATGGTTATGGACCAAACTACTGGCACAGTCTTAATGGCCAAAAATGCAGATCGCCCAATACCACCAGCATCGATGTCAAAGCTAATGACACTATATATGCTTTTCGAGGCACTAAAAGATGGTCGCGTATTCATGGAAACAGAATTTTTAGTCTCTGAACGTGCAACAAAAATAGGTGGATCAACTATGTTTTTGCGCTCAGGTGAACGAGTTTCAATTCAAGATTTAATCCAAGGCATTATAGTTCAATCAGGTAATGATGCTTGTATAACTGTGGCAGAAAATATTGCAGGTACTGAAGACGCGTTTGCAAGACAAATGACTAAACGTGCCTCAGAGTTAGGTATGACTTCATCTACTTTTGGGAATTCAACTGGTTGGCCAGACCCAAAACAACGGATGAGTGCTCGTGATCTTGTGCATATAGCAAATCTACTAATTACAGAATTTTCTGATTATTACCCGTTTTTTTCTCAAACATCTTTTACATGGGATGGTGTCAAGCAAAGCAACCGGAATCCATTGCTCTCCTTAGGTATCGGTGCTGATGGTTTAAAGACTGGCCATACAACTGAAGCTGGATACGGCTTAGTTGGATCTGCCGTGCAAGGTGAGCGTAGGATAATTTTTATGATTACAGGCTTAGAGACAAAGTCTGATCGTGCAAATGAAGCTGAAAAATTAACAAACTGGGCATTTCGTCAATTTGTTCACAAAAACCTATTTGAAAAAAATGAAACTATTGTAAGTGCAAAAGTTTGGCTTGGTGATAAAAAAGAGGTAGATTTAGTAGCAGAAAATAAAATCTCTGGGCTATTTCCATTAGGGCCATTAGATAATGTAAAAATTGAAGTTAACTACTCAAGTCCAATAGAAGCTCCAATTAAAAAAGGTAGCCGTATAGCAATTCTAACCGTCACAACACCTGACATGGAGGCAATTAATCACCACTTAGTCGCAGCTAATGATGTAGCTAAGGGCTCAATTGTTACCCGTGTTTTAGCTAGCGCACAGTTACTTAGTTCTAGCTTATTAGATGGGCGCCCATGGATACAAAAATGACAAGTAATAAAGGCCTGTTTATAAGCTTTGAGGGTATTGATGGGTCAGGCAAATCAACACAATCCAAAATATTAACAAATACTCTAATAGCTGCAGGGAAAAGCGTTATTCAAACACGTGAACCTGGAGGTAGCGACGGCGCAGAATTAATAAGATCATTGCTTGTTTCGGGTGATAAAGATCGTTGGTCGCCTGAAACTGAAATATTGCTATTCACGGCGGCAAGACGAGACCACTTGGAAAAAACGATTCAACCTGCACTAGATAATGGGCAAGTTGTGATTTGTGACAGGTATGTGGACTCCACAAGAATTTATCAAGGTGTGGCAAGAGCTGATTTACGCGATACAGTTGATGAATTACATAAAATTATTATTAGTAAAGAGCCCGACCTAACTTTTATAATTGATACAAATCCTGAGAAGTCTTTGGTGCGTGGCCTTGCCAGAGGAACAGGCGAAGATCGCTTTGAAGACTTTGGTTTAGAATTTCAGAAGCATCTTCGAGAAGGTTTCCTTAAGTTATCAAATGACGCCTCAAATAGGTGTCATTTGATTGACGGCATGCGAAACCGCGAAGACATTGCTGAAAGTATTCTTACAATCGTTATAGATTACATCGGATGAGTGATGCCGATATTCAGCAAGCAGATCAATTACAAGGTGCTAAACACCCTCGTCACACACATAAATTGTTTGGACAAGATGAAGCACAATCAGATTTTTTAACTGCTTACAATTCTAACCGTATGCACCATGCGTGGATGATTACTGGACCTAAAGGCATAGGAAAAGCTACATTAGCATGGCGTATCGCACGATTTGTTTTGTCTAAAAGCCTGGATGATACTTTACCACAGACACTCCACTCAAAAACATTAGAAGTATCTGAAAACCACCCAATATCTCGGCGTATAGGTGCTCTAGGTGAACCAAACTTATACTTAGTTCGACGTACATGGGATGATAAAACGAAAAAAATTAAACAAAATATTTCAGTAAATGAAATTAGAAAATTAAAAAGTTTTTTTAATATGTCTGCAGCTGATGGAGGATGGCGCGTTGCAATTATAGATTCTGCTGATGAAATGAATTCTGCTGCAGCGAATGCATTGCTCAAAATATTAGAAGAGCCTCCTGAGAAAGTTTTATTATTTTTGATCAGCCATCAACCACTACGACTACTACCAACAATACGGTCGCGCTGCCGTTCTTTGCGATGTAAAACTCTTATGCCAGACCATTTAAGCTCCGCCTTAGATCAATCAGGTTTCAAACTTAATATAAAAGCTGCAGAAATAAGTATACTTGCGGATGGATCGGTTGGTACATCAATAGAATTAATTTCTAATGATGGCATGAATCTATATAATTCAATAATCCAAATGGTGGGGCAAGCGCCGCAAATGGATCGACAAGCAATGCAATTAATGGCAGATGCCTGTTCTGGCAGAAATGCTGTTGAGAAATATAATATGACATTACAGCTTTTCCTAGGATTTATTGCTCGCCTTGCTAAATTTGGGGCACTTCAGCCTAAGGATTTCCAAGAGGCTTCACCTGGAGAAGCATTAACGATGTCTAGGTTAGCACCTAACACTCAAGCAGCTCGTAAGTGGGCTAACTTAGTTCAAGAAATTACAGATCGAACAACTCATGCGCGTTCAGTTAACCTTGACCCTTCATCTGTGATCCTAGATATGTTGTTGAAATTTGAGGAAACCGCGCAATACTAATTTGCGCCAAGCAAGGCCATTTTATGACTAAACCAATAATTGTTGATAGCCATTGCCACCTGGACTTTCCTGACTTTGAAGGTGAAATTTCAGAATTAATTACAAATGCTGAGAATGCAGGTGTCATGCGTATGGTTACAATCTGCACTAGACTAAAAAATGAACCTACAGTGCGTGCTATAGCTGAAACCTATAATTCAGTTTATTATGCGGCAGGCACACATCCAATGTCAGCATCAGAAGAACCATTAGCAACTGTTGACCAATTAATTAAGATAGCTGAACATCCAAAAATGGTTGGAATTGGCGAAACTGGGTTAGATTATCATTACACGGCAGAGAGTGCTTCTATTCAGAAGAAATCCCTACGGATACATGTTACAGCAGCAAGAGAGACTGGGTTACCATTAATAATTCATTCTCGAGCCGCTGACGGAGATATGATCGAAATTTTGCAAGATGAATACAAAAAAGGCCCATATAAATGTGTAATGCATTGCTTTTCATCATCATTAGAATTAGCAAAAGTCACATTAGGTTTAGGGTTTTATTTATCTATGTCAGGGATAGTAACTTTCAAAAAAAGTCAGGATTTACGCGATATCTTTGCAATAGCGCCTATTGAGAAAATCTTAGTTGAAACAGACAGCCCATATTTGTCGCCTGACCCCTTTCGGGGGAAACGCAATGAACCCGCATACACCGCTTATACAGCACAGGTTGGCGCAAAAATTTTTGATTTAGAATATAAGGATTTTGCAGTTCAAACTACAAAAAACTTTAATCAGTTATTTTCGAAGGCTGCATTATAATGGGTGAACTTTGCTTTACTATATTAGGATGTGGGTCATCTGGAGGAGTTCCTCGCTTAGGTGGCAAATGGGGCAATTGTGACCCTAATAATTCAAAGAATGTGCGTAAAAGGTGTTCTTTGTTAATCCAGAGATTTGAAGGTAAAGCCGTTACATCAGTACTAATTGATACAACACCTGACATGCGGCAACAATTGCTAGATGCTAAAATTGGCACTTTGGATGCAGTAGTCTATACGCATGAGCATGCAGATCACTTACACGGGTTAGATGATTTGCGAATGATAGTAATTAATATGCAAAAGCGCCTACCCGTATATGCAGCATCACGTACAAAAAAATCTATATTAGACCGCTTTGGTTATGCCTTTGAAACTCCAGAAGGTAGCCCGTACCCACCAATCTTAGATATGAATGATCTGAACTCTGAACTTAATATTAATGGCCCTGGTGGGGTGATTAATATTACTACATTCGATGTAGAGCATGGAAATATTAGTGCCAGTGCTATCAAGGTAAATAATGTATTATATACTCCTGATATATCTGCATTAATAGTTGATACTGAAAATGCTTTGCAAGATATTGATTGTTGGATTTTAGACAGTCTCCGCTATACCCCCCATCCAAGCCATATAAATGTTCAGCAAGCTCTAGAATGGATAAAAGAATATAAACCAAGAAGGTCCATTTTAACAAACCTCCACGTTGATTTAGATTATGAGATACTGTCGGCTGAAACGCCAGAACATGTAACTCCAGCATATGACGGGTTACGAATAACCTATAGGATATAGATATGTTAAATATTTTCATAACTGTTCTCCCCGTTTTTTTAATTATAGGAGCAGGATATGCTGTAATGTGGCGCCGCTTAATAACAAAAGATGTTATTGATGCTTTAGCTCAGTTTGCACAAAAATTTGCTATTCCTTGTCTTCTTTTTTTGGCTGTAGCAGAATTAGATTTAAAAGCTTATTTTAATATTCCGTTATTTGCATCCTATTATATACCAGCGGGTTTGATATTTATGATTGGTGGCTTTACTGGTTATTTGTTATTTAACCGTACACCAGCTCAAGCTGTAGCTGTGGGTTTCACAGTATTATTTTCGAATATGGTCTTATTAGGCTTTACCATTATGGAACGTGCTTATGGTGTAGATGCCCTTTCAACAAACTATGCCCTGGCATCTGTTCATGTATTATTTTGCTATATTATTGGCATTACCTGCATGGAGACATTACGCTCAAATGGGGTTGGCATAATTCTTATTATTAGTTCAGTATTTAAAGCAATTTTTCGCAATACTTTAGCACTTGGACTAATCCTTGGTTTTACATTTAATTTTAGTGGAATATCATTGCCAGAGACCTTGAGTGTAGCATTGGAAATGATGGCTCGCAGTGCTTTGCCTGTTGCTTTATTCGCACTAGGCGGTGTTCTATATAGATATAAATTGAGTAGCAACTTACCAGAAGTTGGGGCTGTCGCTATTATCAAATTATTTATATTTCCAATTTTAGTTTATATTATGGGAACATATGTTTTTGAATTAGAAACTAGTGTACGTAATTCAGCTGTGATAATTGCAGCCATGCCACCAGGAATTAACACTTATATCTTTGCTAGTATGTATAATAGAGCACAACAAACAGCCGCAACATCTATTGTCATATGTACAGGTTTAAGCATTTTTACAATTACCGCTTGGCTAGCTTTTTTAAATTAAAACTCTTTTATAAGTCTAATCATATACTACCCGGGCGATAAGCCTCTTATTCGTTCTGAGCGACGGCGTAACAGCTCAAGAGTTGTTAAAAGTAAAATTGACATAGCAATCAGAATAGTAGCTACAGCTAATATGGTTGGACTAATTTGCTCACGCAAACCAATAAACATTTGCCAAGGTAGCGTTTTCTGGCCAGCAGATCCAACAAATAAAACCACAACAACTTCATCAAATGAGGTAATAAATGCAAACAAGCCTCCTGAAATAACACCAGGTAAAATTAGAGGCATTTGTATTTTAAAGAAAGTACGTATAGGACCTGCCCCCATGTTTGCAGCAGCTCTTGTTAGAGATTTATCAAAGCCCACTAATGTAGCTGTAACAGTTATAATAACGAAGGGTACGCCTAATACAGCATGAGCAAGAACTACACCTAGATATGTACCCTGCAAACCAATACGGGAATAGAAAAAATACATTCCGGAAGCTGAAATAATTAACGGGACAATCATCGGCGAAATCATTATGGCCATAATCGCTCTACGAAATGGTACATGTGATTGTGAGAGCCCAACAGCAGCTAATGTTCCAAAAGATACAGATAAAACTGTAGCCATTGGCGCAATCTTTAAAGAATTACGTAACGCATGTTGCCAGGCATCGTTTGTAAAGAAATCTTGGTAATGCTTTAATGAAAACCCTTCAGCTTTAAGCGCAAGCATTTCAGGAGTAAATGTAAAGAAATCTTGTGCATTAAAAGATAGGGGAATAATTACCATAATTGGGAAAACTAAAAAAAAGAAGACCAAGGCACAAATCACTCGGAAGGTATAATACCAAATCTTTTGAACCGGAGATGCATAAATAGGGAGAGACATTTTTTATCCTAACTTTACGTTATCTATGCCAACGAATTTATCGTAAAGCCAATATAATGCTAAAACAACTACCAGTAGTATAGCACCTAATGCTGCACCCAGACCCCAATTAAGACTAGATGAAATATGATATGCTATACGATTTGAAATAAAGACACCTTTAGTACCTCCTACAATTTCAGGAGTAATGTAGTAACCAATCGACAGAATAAACACTAAGATCGATCCAGCACCAATACCTGGGATGCTTTGCGGGAAATAAACCCTACGAAAGGCAGTAAAATCATTAGCACCCATGGATTTAGCTGCACGCATATAGGTTGGTGGAATTGTTTTCATTACTGAAAATAGTGGTAAAATCATAAATGGTAAAAGAATATGCGTCATAGCAATAACTGTACCCGTTACATTATTTATTAATTCTAGCCTATTTCCATCCGCAACTATCCCAATCCAAACTAAGAAATCATTAATAACACCTTGATTTTGCAATAAAACTTTCCATGCAGACGTTCTTACTAATAACGATGTCCAAAAAGGAAGCAAAACTAGTATCATTAATACATTTGATGATCGTAGAGGTAATGTTGCCAATAAAAAAGCTACAGGATATCCAAGTAAAATACACATAAAAGTAATTGTTACACTCATTGATAGAGTGCGTAATAAAAGAGTGTAATATATTCTTTGGTCTTCTGGTACCTCTTCGATACCACTAGATGTTCTTGTCAAATCAGCTGCAGCCAAAAAGTAACCATCAGTATATTTATTTGAGAATTGCTGGATCGTTTGCCAAACAGCTGGATCAGACCACTTTTTATTCATTTTTTCAAAAGCGTCTTTAAATGATGGAGTGTTTTCAAAGTCAAGTTTCTTAATTTTTCGCCCAGTTTGACGAAACAAAGATGAAGTTCCTGTTTTTTGATAATTAAGTCGAGAACCCAATTTAGTATGATTTTTTGCCTTAACTGCAATCTTTAGATCTCTGGCAAGAGCCGCATAAACAGCTTCACTCGGTAATTGACCACTATCGCTATCCCAACTGGCTAGTTCTTTAACCGTTTGGGGAAGAGTATCTGCTACAATACTATTTTCGACAGATCTAAACAACATGTCAGCAATTGGTGCAATAAAGGTCAACAGAACAAAAAGCAGGAGTGGTGCAATTAATAATAATGCACGTATCTTTTGACGTTTTAGGGAGCGTGCCAAACTTCTCTTAAGAGAAGTACCATCGCTGGCTAAAACTAAATTTTTATCACTCATGATTTTAGATCTATTCACTGAAAATTGAAAAGGCGCGAAGTTTCCTTCGCGCCTTTGTTATATTATTTAATCAACCATGCTTGGAATTTAGCATCAATATCATCTTTGTAATCAGCCCAGAAAGAGTAGTTAGTCAACAATGTATTTTTATTGTTATTAGGATCTGTTGGCATGTGTGGCGCCATATCAATACCTAATGTTGCGTGCTTATCAACTAATGGTGCTGAAGATGCACGTGCAGGGCCATAAGAGATGTACTTAGACTGGTCTGCTAGTCGCTGTGTATCTGTAGCAAACTTAACATAATCTAAAGCACGTGCTTTGCGTTCATCTGACAATCCAGTAGGAATAATCCAACCGTCAAGGTCATATACTTGCGCATCCCATAACATAGATACATCTTGCTTTTGCTCAACAATTAGTGAGAACAAACGACCATTGTATGCTGAACCCATAATGACTTCGCCATCAGCCAGTAATTGTGGAGTATCTGCACCAGCATTCCACCAAATTACATCACCCTTGATTGTGTCTAATTTAGCAAATGCACGTGATTGGCCTTCATCAGTTGCAAGAACGTCGAAAACGTCACTCTTAGCAACACCATCACACATCAAAGCCCATTCCATGTTGTTTAGTGGGCTTTTTTGCAACGCACGTTTACCTGGGTATGCCGCTGTATCAAATACTGAACAAACAGATGTTGGTGCAGTAGCGCCAACTAAGTCGTTACGGTAACCAAATGTAGTTGAGTAAACAATTTGTGGAATAAAGCACTCAGAAACAATTAAGTCTCCAAAATCTACAGTAGCTTTTGTACCGTCTGGCGCGTCAGCTAATTGAGTGTCGTGATCAATTACTTCTGCTAGACCTTCATCACACAAACGCATCGCATCAGCTGCTACAACATCAACAACATCCCAAGTAACGTTACCAGCTTCGTTCATAGCTCGTAACTTAGCAACCGCTTCAGATGAGCTTTCATCATGAATAATATTTACACCAGTGTTGGCTGAATAAGGAACATCATAAGCCTGTAGCTGAGATGCAGAGTAAGCTCCACCCCAAGATACAATCGTCATATCTTCAGCTAATGTAGCTGTTGCTGACATTGCGATCGCCGCAGTGCCAAGCATAATTGTTTTAATTTTCATTGTAATCTCCTTGTTGGTTTTCCCGTTATTTTTCAATGTGCTTTGCTGCGGGATCAACTTAGCACAGATGAAGGGCGCTTACGCGTCTAGCGCCCGGCAATCCTCTTTGGCCCAAGTGACAGTAGTTTGCTCACCTTTAACCAGGTGTTTATGTCCTGCAGAATTGGGGACTTTAACAATAAACTGATCATTTCCGTGCACTTCCATGCGGCAACGAATGTGATCACCAAGATATATTAATTCTTTAACAACAGCATTTGTTGTATTTTTAGTTTTAGGCGCCGCTAACCTTACGCGCTCAGGGCGAATTGATAAAGTTGTGCTATTACCAACCTCACCACAATTTACAGCCAGGCTATCTACTTTAACACCATTACCAAGATTTACGGAGGCAGTCTTACCTTTAATTGATTCAACTTTTCCAACCAATGTATTATTTTCACCAATAAATTGGGCAACAAAAGCATTTTCAGGACGTTCATAAAGAGCATCTGGGCTAGATAGTTGCTGAATACGTCCATCTTCAAACACGGCTACACGGTCTGACATTGTGAGTGCCTCAGATTGATCATGCGTTACATATACAACTGTAATCCCAAGATTTTCATGGAGATGTTTTATCTCATATTGCATATGTTCACGAAGCTGCTTGTCTAAAGCTCCTAAAGGTTCATCCATCAATACAAGTTGCGGGTTAAAAACTAAAGCGCGAGCAAGAGCTATACGTTGCTGCTGACCACCAGATAACTGAGCGGGGCGCCGCCCCGAGAAGTCACCCATTTGAACCATATCCAAAGCGTGTTTAACTTTTTCATCACGCTCCGATTTACCCATTTTACGAACTTCAAGTGGAAAAGCTAAATTTTCCCCAACTGTCATGTGCGGAAACAGTGCGTAGTTTTGGAAAACCATTCCAATTCCACGTTTATGTGGTGGAATATTATTAATTGGATTACCATCTAAAAGTATGTCACCATTAGTTGCAGTTTCAAATCCAGCTAACATCATAAGGCAGGTAGTTTTACCCGAGCCAGATGGACCTAAAAGTGTTAAAAACTCTCCCTTGGCAATATTAAGGTTTAAATCTTTTACAACCAGATTTTCGCCATCGTAGCTTTTCTGTACGTGATCAAAGACAACAAAGTCTTTGTCGTTATTATTAGCAGCCAAAGTATTCTCCCGTTCGCGAT
Organism: uncultured Paracoccaceae bacterium; assembly: GCA_913043905.1. GTDB lineage: Bacteria > Pseudomonadota > Alphaproteobacteria > Rhodobacterales > Rhodobacteraceae > Amylibacter. The sequence continues at coordinate 10,323 of CAJWNQ010000045.1, forward strand.
TCATGCTCTGTGGCATGTAAGCCTTTCAAGGGTGACGTAAAATCTAATCCATTGCAACGGGTTTTTCAAATTTTTTTGTGTTAATTACATATGTGACGTTATGTAAATATTAAAATTCTTATAAGTTTCTTACTGATGAAATTCTATTAGGTATTTAACCCT
>CAJWNQ010000046.1 GCA_913043905.1 uncultured Paracoccaceae bacterium
TTGAGCCTTTAATTGATCATTTATTAACAGCAACAAAGCAGTCTGAGTTTGTAGCCGCTACCAAAGCACTTGATCGTGTGTTAACTGCAGGCCGATACGTTGTGCCGTTTGGTTATGATAACATTAGTCGTTTAGCTCACGATAGTTCTATGAAATTTCCAAAAAAATTACCTATGTATGGTGATTGGTCTGGATTTTTACCAGATGTTTGGTGGATGACAGATAATTAAATTTAGAGTGATTTAATTAAGCCTATTGCGATTGAAAACATAATAAATGCAATTCCTATATCTAGAATTTTCCAAAAATTTTCTGATTGAAAATATGGTGCCAGAACTCTGGCACCATAGCCTAAACAGAAGAAAAAAATAAAAGAGGCGCCAACTGCAGATGCCCCAAACATGATTTTTTCTGACATATTATTATATTGAACTGATATAGAACCTAATAAAATTAATGTATCTAAATACACATGTGGATTTAACCATGTGACAATAAATAAGCTAGCAATAAGGGCTAAAAGTGATTTGGGTTGCCCATTTAACTCTGCAGCGTAATGCCCATTATAAGCAGTCCATAATCGTCTTGATCCATAAGTGATTAAAAACACTATGCCACCAATAGTTAATATCATTGGTAATAATGGATATTGTTTTATCGTAAAATTAAAGCCTGCTATACCTGTCACAATCAATATTGCATCACTTACGCTGCAGAAGACACAAGCCCAGAATACATGATGCCCTGTTAAACCTTGACGCAGAATCATGCTATTTTGGGCACCAATTGCTAAGATTAGAGAAAGTGATGTAAAAAAGCCCGTTAACCCGGCTGAAATCATTTTGGTGATTTCCGGGAAGCTTTATTTTTAGCTATTTCATCTGCTGTTGGTGGTTCAACAATGCCAGCAGATATAATAAGTTTAGCTGCTTCCTCAATATCCATATCAAGCACAATTGCATCTTTCTGGGGAATAAATAGTAAAAAACCCGATGTAGGGTTTGGTGTCGTAGGAACAAAAATACTATATAGACTTCCTGACTTTGCTTTATCTAAAATTTCGCCACCAGTCTTAGTAGATATAAATCCAAGTGCCCATATTCCTTTGCGAGGATATTCAAACATACAAACTTTATCAAAATTATTATCAGACGATGATGTTATGGTTTCGACAATTTGTTTTACACCATTATATATTGAACGTACCACTGGTACGCGATCAACAATACTTTCACCAATCCTAATTAATTGGCGGCCAAATAATCCTTTAGTTATAGCGCCCATAACTGTTGTGAATAAAAGAAATATCACAACGCCAACGCCTCTAACGTTAAAATCAATATAGCTTAATGGATTATAATTATTTGGAACTAATGGTAATACGCGATTATCTACAAAACCCATAAAAGACCAAATCATCCATATAGTGAGTGCAACTGGCAGAACTATAACTAGACCTGTAAAGAAATTGCCTCGTAAACGAGAAAAAAATCCAAATTTTTTACGTTCTTTTATGGTTTCTTTATCTAATATTGACATATTAAAATTGTTAATTGTGCAATTTGCTTTTGTAAATAGGCTGTATGAAATTTGAAGACTTAATCAGCAAAGATGACATAATCAGCTTATGTTCTTTATGTGAAAGACAAAAACTAGTTTTGGCTTTACCGAAACAAAAAAATAAAAGTATATAAAACTATATATTTACCTAATAATGCGCTTATTAAATAAAGTTTGTGCACAATTAGGAGATTTTAATGACAGTAAGTGAAAAAATTGTTGCCGATTTGGTTGCAAATAATGTTCAATTCGTAACAACTGTTCCTTGTAAACAATTGGCTGGCGTCATTGATGCGGTAGATAAAAGTCCTGACATATATCATATTCCGTCTAACAAAGAAGATGAAGGTATGGGATTGTGCGCTGGAGCTTATATGGGTGGCAAGCGTCCTGCTATTATCATGCAAAATACAGCAATTGGCGTAACTATAAATACTTTGGTCACATTAACGCAATATTATCGTATGCCATTGCCTATGCTGATAAGCTATAGAGGTGAATTGCGTGAACCAGTGGCTTGCCAAGTAGAAATGGCTGTTCATACCAAGGCACTTTTAAATCAATTAAATATTCCAACATACCATTTTCATAAGGAAAGCGATGTTGATGAATTTGATGAAATTTTAAAATATACATTTATGTGCAATAAGCCTGTTGCTATTTTAACTGATGCATCTTTTTGGGGAGGATATGGAGAATGATACGTTCTGAAATTTTACGTAATATTGCGCCAATTTTGCGTGATGAATTAGTAGTATGTAATATTGGACTACCTAGTCAGGAAATGCATTTAATAGATGATCAACCTACTAATTTTTATATGCTTGGGACTATGGGATTATCTTCTTCTATTGGCTTGGGCGTGGCACTTGCTCAAGACAAAACAGTAATTTCGATAGATGGAGATGGTTCTGTTCTAACAAATTTTGGAACATTACCAACAATTGCCAATAATGTTGCTAATAATTATATTTTGTTAATTATTGATAATGGGAGCTATGGGTCAACTGGAGATCAACCTACATATGCTGGTCAAAAAACGTCCTTAACAGCTGTTGCTCGTGCCTGTGGTTGTGAAAGCGTTATTGAGTGTAAGGCGGAAGATACTGGTAAAGTATTACAAGCTGCAATTGATAGTAAGAAAATGACCATTATCGTCGCTAAATGTGAATCCGGGAATATTAAAGTTCCAGTAATTACTAAAGATCCCGTAGTAATACGCGAAAGATTTATGCAAGCCGTAAAATCCTAATGCTTAAAGCGGAGGTAAGTATTTATCTCCGCATTTTAATTAGAGAAAATCAGTATTAATTAATACTAAATTTAGTATTAATATTATCTTATTAATTTGTAATTAATACTGATACATACAGATAATATATTTACCTAATTGTTTTTATTTTTATGTGTATTTATCAGCTTTAATTAACTTGCATCTATTTTAAAACGGTTTTATACGAAAATCACTTAAATCCACAGGCGGGGCTTGCGGGTTGTTGGGGAGAAATCCTAATAACTCCACCGGTTGGACATTACGTCCTTCGATCCCGCTGAGGCTAAACCGGAAAAGGAATATTACAATGGCTCTACCTGAGTTTTCATTGCGCCAACTTTTAGAAGCAGGCGTGCACTTTGGACACCAAACACATCGCTGGAACCCTCGTATGGACCAATACATTTATGGTTCACGAAATGGTATACATATCATGGATTTAACGCAGACTGTTCCATTATTGGATCAAGCGTTAAACATAGTTCGTGACACTGTTGCTAAGGGTGGGCGAATTTTATTCGTTGGTACAAAACGTCAAGCATCCAAAGCTGTTGCTGAAGCTGCTGAGCGTTCAGCTCAATACTATATGAATCACCGTTGGTTGGGTGGTACGTTGACAAACTGGCAAACAGTTTCAAAATCAATTCAACGTTTGAAAACTATTTCTGCACAGATGGAAACTGGTTTTGATGGTCTCACAAAAAAAGAACGCCTGGGTATGGAGCGTGAACATGGTAAATTATTTGCCTCTTTAAATGGTATTGCAGAAATGGGTGGTGTACCTGATCTACTGTTTGTAATTGATACCAACAAAGAATCTTTGGCTGTTGCTGAGGCAAACAAACTCGGCATTCCAGTCATTGGTATTTTAGATACCAACTCTGCGCCCGAAGGAATTGATTATCCAATTCCAGGTAATGATGATGCCGCTCGAGCAATTGGATTATATTGTGACTTAATAGCAAGATCTGCACTAGATGGAATGGCTGCGCAAATGGGTTCTGCTGGTGTTGACTTGGGTGCTATGGAAGACGCACCTGTTGAAAATATTACAGAAATTGTCGAGGTAGCACCTGAAATTAATGAAGTAGCTGCTGAAAGCATTGGTTCTAAGCCAACATTATTTACAGAAGCGCCTTTAGAAAAAGATGATATGAAAAAGATTTCTGGAGTTGGCCCAAAGCTAGAAGAAGCAATGAATAAATTGGGCGTCTATCAATTTGCTCAAGTTGCATCATGGACAAATGATGAAATAATGTGGGTTGACGATAGTTTATTAGTAAAAGGCCGCATTGAACGTGATGATTGGGTTGGTCAAGTATCAGAATTAATGAAGAGCTAAACATCTTCGCGGACGGTTTGCCGTCCGCTTTTCTAAATTCCATTAGGAGACATATCATGGCTATTACAGCTGCATTGGTAAAAGAACTGCGTGATTCAACAGGCGCAGGCATGATGGACGCTAAAAAAGCGTTAACTGAAACAAACGGAAATATAGATGCTGCAGTTGATTGGCTGCGAACAAAAGGTCTCGCTAAAGCTGCTAAAAAAGCTGGTAGAACAGCAGCTGAAGGCTTGGTTGGCATTGCAGTAAATGGTGGTATTGCCGTTGCTGTAGAAGTAAATTCTGAAACTGATTTTGTTGGTAAAAATGCAGAGTTTCAAGAAATGGTTGCTGGTATCACAAATGCAGCTTTAGATGTTTCTGAGATTGAAGCATTAAAAGCTGCTGATATGGGTGGAAAAACTGTTTCTGAGGTAGTAACGGATAAAATTGCGACAATTGGTGAAAATATGTCTGTTAGACGTATGGCTAAAATTGAAGGTGATATTATTGGTACCTATATCCATACAGCTGCTGCTGACGGTATGGGTAAGATTGGTGTTTTAGTAGCACTAAAGGGTGGCGATGACGTTATTGCTAAGCAGATAGCAATGCATATTGCTGCTACAAATCCAGCATCATTATCAGAAGATGATTTAGATCCTGCAGTTATAGAACGTGAAAAAGCTGTACTTACTGAGCAAGCCCGTGAATCAGGAAAACCTGACGCAGTCATTGAAAAAATGATTAACGGACGCATTAAAAAGTTCTATTCTGAGATTACCCTAATTAATCAAGCATTTGTAATAAATCCTGATATTACTGTGGCTCAAGCCGTTAAAGACGCTGGTGCAGAGATACTTTCATTTGTTCGCTTAGAAGTTGGAGATGGCATTGAGAAAAAAGAAGAAGATTTTGCGGCTGAAGTAGCTAAAACTATGGGTGGTTGATAAACCTATAATTAAGCATTAAAAAATAAGTGTTGAGAGCTTTGTATGCAATTACAAAGCTCTTTTTTTATGTCTTATTTGTAAGAAATCTAGTTTGGTGAAAATATTTTAAATTTAAAAACCTCCATTAGAAATGCAAAAGTAAACACCCGTTTAGGTTGCAAGAAGCTGAAAATTAGCTTTTGATAATGAGCTAAACTGTATGATTCTGTTAATGCCAATGATGTCATTTCAGCTCAAATTTAATTTATCAACTTAAGGACAAGAAATGGGCAACAAACGAGCAGCTGATTTATTAGTTGAATGCCTTATGAATCAGGGTGTTTCAAGAGTTTTTGGTATTCCAGGGGAAAGTTATCTTTCTGTACTAGATGCTTTAGTAGATGTTCGTAATAAAGTTAAATTTGTTACTGCCAGACATGAAGGCGCCGCTTCTTTTATGGCTGAAGCATATGGAAAGCTTACAGGAAGCGCTGGTATCTGTTTTGTAACACGTGGTCCGGGTGCAACAAACGCATCTATTGGTGTTCATACTGCAATGCAAAATTCATCTCCTATGATACTATTTATTGGGCAAATTGGGCGTAATACGACTGATAGAGAAGCATTTCAAGAAGTTGATTATCGTATATTTTTTGGTTCAATTGCAAAATGGGTGACACAAATTGATGATCCAGATCGATTGCCTGAGTTAATTGGGCGTGCTTTTGCAGTTGCAAATTCCGGTAGACCTGGTCCTGTTGTAGTAGCCTTACCTGAAGATATGTTACGGGAAATTACAGATTCAACTCCTGTAGCAAAAATATTAACAAATTCAGCACAAGCAAGTACTGAACATATTAAAGTAATTACTGAAGCTTTAAATAAAGCAAAACATCCACTAATAATTTGTGGTGGGGGTGGATGGTCTGATCGGGGCCGTATTCATTTACAATCTTTTGCTGAAAGTAAAAATATTCCTGTTGTCTGCGGGTTTAGAAATCAAGATTTAATGGATTCAACTAGTAGAGCTTATGTAGGGGACGCCTCATTTGGTAAATCAAATGCTATCAAAAAATTAATTGTGGATTCTGACTTAATATTAGCCCTTAATATTAGATTTGGTGAAGTTGTTACTGACGGGTGGACACTGTTTGACTTTCCCCACCCTAAACAAAAAATAATACACACACACATTAGTGAAAGTGAAATAAATAAAGTCTATCATTGTGAAGTTGGAATTGTTGCAAGCCCAGATTCAATTGTAAAAGGTTTGAATGCAGCCAATATTGAGGTTAAATCTCAGAAAACCCTTTTAATAGCACGTTTAGAATTTGAAAAATCTCGTCAAGTACCAAAAGTTTTGGGCAGTTTGAATATGGCTAAAATATGTAATTATCTAAACGAGAATGCAGACAATGATGCAATATATACTAATGGCGCTGGAAACTTCGCCATATGGCCTGGTAAATACCTTAACTTTAGTAAGGCAAAGAGATTATTAGCCCCTCAAGCTGGTGCGATGGGAGCTGGAATTCCTGCTGCTATAGCCGCTAAATCTGCATTTCCTGATAGGCAAGTAATATGTTTTGCTGGAGATGGTGACTTTCAAATGACATGTAATGATTTAGGAACAGCAATGCAGGAGAATTTATGCCCTATAATTTTAATTCATAATAATGGTAGTTACGGAACTATTAGGATGCATCAAGAGATGCGATATCCAAATAGAATAAGTGGTACTGAATTAATAAATCCTAAATTTGGATTATTGGCAGAGGCTTATAGATTTGGTTATGCTCGTATTACAGATGAGTTAGAGTTTGCAGATGCATTTGAAATGGCTAAAGTATCAAAGTCTGGCTTCATTATTGAAATGATTGCAGACCCTCGAGATATTGCACCAAATAAATCAATTTAACATTAGCTTAATCACTCAAATTATTAATAACATGGTATAATATTATAACTTTACACTTTATCTATTTTAATACTGTTCCAGTGTGACATTTTAGATCTGAACCATGTTCGTTGTCGTTTTGCATACTGACGCGTTTGGATCTTGCTCTTATAAATAGCTATTTCCAAAGTATTTTCTTGTTTAATACATCCTATCAACTCTTTGGCGCCAATAGCTTTACAGGATGGGTGTTTTTCATCCCATAGCCCAGATAATAAAATATCGCGGCATTCTTCTAGAGCACCTAAACCAATCATCATGTCAAATCGCTTTTCGATGCGCTTATTTAGCCATTCAGTATCACAATCAAGTTTAACGGGAATGCAATCATTTATAGCTAACAATGGGGCAGGGGTTTCATCTTGCCATATAGCTAAGCTTTTGCCTGTTTGGATTAAAACTTCCCAAGCCCTACGTGTTCTTACTGGGTTTTGGAGATCAATTCTATTTAGTATTTTTGGGTCTAATGCTTCTAGTTGTTTCCTAAATGCATGTTTACCTTTTTTTGTTTGTATTTGATCAGCTTGGTCTTTTACTTCTACTGAGATATCAGGAATTTCTGCAATACCCTGTGTTAGAATTTGAAAATATAATCCAGTTCCACCGACAATGATTGGCCGCAGACTTTGTTCTTTAGCTTTTACTAATGCTTTTTTAATATCTTTTAACCATTGGCCCGAAGAATAGGGCATTCCAATATCAATATGCCCATACAACCAATGAGGGCATTGCGACTTTTCCAAATGGTTTGGACTTGCTGTAAGTATCTTCCATTGTTTATAGACCTGTAAAGCATCTGCGTTTATGATCACACCATTATATTTATTTGCTAATTTTATTGCTAAATCAGACTTACCTGAAGCTGTAGGTCCTACAATCAATATGGGATTTTCGCCTTTAAAATTTGTTTTCACAAGAAAGTACCTTTGCCTATGGTTATTTATGATACAACTATGTATTTAACGAAAGGCTAAATAGCGCTTATTATTATTTATTTTATTATAAACTACGATGTTTTTATGCATTTTCTTAAAGTAGGATGGAGAAGTCAAATGGTAGATCAAACTGATCAGACACAACTTTCGTACAAGCGAGTCCTTTTGAAAATTTCCGGGGAAGCTTTAATGGGTGATCAAGGTTTTGGTCTTCATCCTCCAACTGTTGAGCGTATAGCTAAGGAGGTAAAGCGCGTTAATGACTTAGGTGTAGAATTATGCTTAGTTATTGGTGGTGGTAATATATTTAGAGGTTTACAGGGATCTGCTCAAGGCATGGAACGTACTACCGCTGACTATATGGGCATGTTAGCTACTGTTATGAATGCCTTAGCAATGCAGGGCGCTTTAGAGGCTATGGGGGTCAATACTCGTGTTATATCTGCAATTCCGATGGATCAGGTGTGTGAACCATACATTCGGCGTCGAGCTGTAAGGCATTTGGAAAAAGGCCGTGTATGTATATTCGCTGCTGGAACAGGAAATCCATATTTCACTACAGATACAGCTGCTACTTTACGTGCGTCCGAAATGAGTTGTGAAGCGATTTTCAAGGGTACACAGGTTGATGGTATCTATGATAAAGATCCAAAAAAATACGATGATGCAGTACGATATGATACTGTTAGTTTTGATGAAGTACTTCAAAAAAATTTAAAGGTCATGGATGCTTCTGCTATAGCTTTAGCTCGAGATAATAACTTACCAATTATAGTCTTTTCACTATCTGAAAAAGGTGGTTTAAAAGGTATCATGTGTGGTGAAGGTACATTTACGGTCGTAGGTGATAGTGCTAAAAAAAAGGATATTTAAATGTCAGATGATATAAATATAGATGCAATTGAAAAACGCATGATCGGTGCTGTAAATGCAATGAAGTCTGAATTCCAGGCATTACGCACAGGGCGAGCATCAGCTTCATTATTAGATAAAATTATGGTTAATGCTTATGGTGCTATGACCCCCTTAAATCAGTGTGCGGGGATAAATGTACCCGAACCTCGTATGATTACAGTTACTGTTTGGGATAAATCACTGGTTGATACAGTAGACAAAGCTATCCGTGAGAGTAATCTAGGCATTAATCCAGTTGGTGATGGTATGATGTTACGACTGCCTATTCCTGAATTGAATGAAGAGCGGCGTGTCGAGCTGGCAAAAGTAGCAGGGAGTTATGCGGAAGCAGCAAAAATATCTGTGCGTAACGTACGACGCGATGGAATGGATCAAGTCAAAAAATCTGAGGATTTAGGTGAGGATGATCAAAAAATATGGTCAGATGAAATACAAGAATTGACTAATTCATCCATTAAGAAAATAGATGAAGCATTAGAGTCAAAACAAGCGGAGATAATGCAAGTATAAATTTGCATAAAAAAACAAATTCATATGAATAACATTTTTGATAAAAACCTTCATGTCGCAATAATAATGGATGGCAACGGCCGCTGGGCCAATACACGGGCTTTGGCGCGTTTAAAAGGCCATGCAAAAGGTGCTGATCGAGTCCGTCACATTGTAAGGTCTAGTCTAGACTTTGGCGTTACCCATTTGACATTGTTTGCTTTTTCTACTGAAAACTGGAAGCGCTCAGAGAGTGAGGTTGCAGGGCTTATGAGCCTATTTAAGCAATATATAAAATCAGAGTCTAAAAAACTATTATCAAATGGGGTTAAGGTATTATTTATTGGAGACAGATCTCGATTAGATTCTAAACTTATTACGCTGATGAATGAGTTGGAAGTTCTCACTAAAAATAATGTTTCGCTTACACTTACAATTGCATTGAATTATGGTGGACGTGATGAAATCATCAGGGCAACTAAGCTAATTGCAAGTAAAGTAAAGTTAGGTGAATTGATAGAAGATGAAATTACACCTGAAGTATTTTCATTCTATTTAGATACGAGTATTTTGCCTGATCCAGATTTAATTATAAGGACATCAGGTGAGTACCGCACATCTAATTTCTTACCTTGGCAATCGGTATACTCAGAATATGCATTTGTAAAAGTGACATGGCCAGATTTTGATACTTTAATGTATAAAAATATATTAGAAGAATTCAAAGCACGAGATCGCCGGTTCGGCTTAGTTAAATAAATATGGCAATAAACTTCAAAAGATCTGAATTAATTACTCGAATAATTTCTAGCGTGATAGTCTTACTTATTGCGGGTCTATCCATACTTTTTGGTGGTAAGCTATTTGAGTGGACTTTAATTATTCTAGGTTCTGTCATTATCTGGGAACTTATTGGATTTGACCATAGTCGAAATAACATACGTATTTTTGGTACGTCATTTTTTACATTGTCATTATTTTTTATATTTTCAAATTATTATTTATTAGCTCTAAGTATATATTTACTTTGGATATTTATTTATATTTTTGTTATTAAACCAAAAGACATAATATGGCGAAGTTTATATAC
>CAJWNQ010000047.1 GCA_913043905.1 uncultured Paracoccaceae bacterium
GTTTTGATTTTTTTCCACCATAGTATACCCCAAATAATTTAGAATTAATGGTTGATCTGGTGCTAGCTCCAAGGCTAAGCGAAAGTTCATTTCAGCCCGTGGCCAATTATCCAATCGCTCATTACAGATGCCAATCACATAAAATAAAAACCAATGGCTTGTATCTGGCTCATCTATTAAAGTTAGTGCTTTATCGTAAGCACTTCGCGCTGCTAAATATTTTTTTTCCACCCTAAGAACATCACCTAACGACATATATATACGTGGATTATCAACATGACTGCGTATAAGGTCTCGCAGCACCTTAACTGCAGCGTCTGGCCTTCCAGCCTCAACCAAAGTATCAGCTCGCCCAAGTTCTGCATTTAGAAATGAGCCATGACTTTGAGGTATCTTAGTGTAATTTTTGATTGCCAAATCATATTGCTTTTGGTCACGCAATAATTCAGATGTTAACAAAATAGTTTCTACATTATCTGGGCGCAATTCTTGAGATAAGCGCCCATATAGCAAACTTGTTTGTTCATTTTCTGGTCCGTTTAGTGCAAATGCAAGTGTAAATAAAACTTCAGCAATACCTTGCTGTGCATTAGTGATATAATCATAATTCGAGACTTCATTAATAATATTTTTACGTAGCTGCTCTAACTCTGGGTCTCTACCATTCAGAATGGTACGGTTTATCAGTTTTAGTGCATCATCTTTTCTACCTAATTCAGCCATTATTTGAGCATGAGCGATTAAACTACCACGCGTAAGACGCAAAGTACCGCTTTCATCCCCTATAAGAATTTTGTCCGCAGTTTCAAAATCTCCAACGGCAGCTAATGCTAAAGCTTTATGATATTGGCCAAATAGTTTTAAAGTTGGAGTTGTTTTCATGTCATCAAAAGTTTTAACCACAACACTCATTTTTCCGCGACCCAGCTCAGTCCACCCAGTCAATAAACCAAAAAATAATTCTGTATAATTGCTTTGGTTATCATTTAAAATATTTAAAGCTGCATCAAAATTACCTGATTCAACGTGATCAATAAAAATTAATAAATCTGCTAAATGGCTATCAGCTTGAGATTCTAATGTAATGTTTTTAGCGTAACTGATTGCTGTAGCTACGTCTCCCATTGAAAGGGAAGATAGCATTGCATTATGCTTTATAAGCCCATTGGAAGGGTCACGTAATAAAGCATCCGCAAAATACTTAGAAGCTGCCTCATAATCTCCACGCATCGCAGCATTTGACCCTGCAAGGTAAGAACCCGCCAAACTATTCGATTGTGCTAAAGACCCCCAAAGGCCAATGGCAAAAGTTGTTGCGTATATAACACTTTTTAATTGTATGCCCATTTTTAATCCAAAATAACATCTACTAACGCTAACTAATGACAAGTCCTATCGCAATACACATCATCAATAATTCATATAAAAGAGTTTAAAAAAATTATTTAGCATTAACACTAAACCTTCAATAAGCTCTAAATATCACATATTGGGGTAATTAGGCCCATCCCCCCCCTGAGGTGTAACCCAAGTAATATTTTGGCTTGGATCTTTAATATCGCAAGTCTTACAGTGGACACAATTTTGTGAGTTCACGTGAAATTTTGGATTAGATCCATCATCATTTCGTATAATTTCATAAACTCCAGCAGGACAATACCGTTGTGCCGGTTCAGCATAGTCAGGCAAATTCACCCCAATTGGAATTGTTGGATCAGTTAAGCACAAATGGCTAGGTTGACCTTCAGCATGATTAGTTCCTGAAAAGCTAACATTGGTTAAGCGATCAAAGCTAAGCTTACCATCAGGCTTAGGATACTCAATCAATGCATAATCGGCGGCTTTACCAGTGCTTTCTGCATCTGTTTTTCCATGTTTAACTGTACCAAAAAAGCTAAACTTTAATAGAGTTTGACACCACATATCAAACCCTCCAAGTGCAACTCCTAAGATTGGTCCATACTTTGCACGAAGAGGTGCAACATTACGAACCTTTTTCAAATCCTGACCAATAGGTCCCGCCCTTAAGTCTTGGTTATATTCTACTAACTCATCACCAGAACGACCTAGTTTAATTGCTGTCACAGCCGCTTCAGCTGCCTGACGACCTGAATGCATAGCATTGTGATTACCTTTAATTCGGGGCAGGTTTACCAACCCTGCAGAACAACCCAATATAGCACCGCCAGGGAAGACAACCTTAGGAATGGACTGAAACCCACCTTTTGTAACTGCACGTGCGCCATAGGAAACTCTTTTACCTCCCTCTAAGACTTTAGCTATTTTGGGATGATGTTTCCAGCGCTGGAACTCCATATATGGAAAAAGATGAGGATTCTTATAATTCAAATCTACGATAAAACCTATATAAACTTGATTATTATCCAAATGGTACATAAAAGAACCACCACTGTCTTCGGTCATAGGCCAACCCATAGTGTGTAAGACTTCACCTTCGTTATGGTTTTCAGGCTTAACTTCCCAAATTTCCTTCATGCCAAGACCAAATTTAGGTACATCACTATCTGCATCAAGCTTGTATTTGTCTATTACTTCTTTAGATAAGCTTCCACGAACACCTTCAGATAGAAATATGTATTTTCCATGAAGCTCCATACCTGGCTCATAATTTGTCCCATTGGTACCATCAGGGTTTTTACCAAACTCCCCAGCAACAACACCTTTTACTTCTCCGTTTTCACCATAAACTAATTCTGAACAAGCCATTCCTGGGAAAATTTCGACCCCCATTCCTTCTGCTTGCTCAGCCATCCAGCGGCATACATTACCCATAGAAACAATATAATTCCCATGATTGTTCATAAGTGGTGGCATCAAATAGTTTGGTATTTTTTGGCTGCCTGTTTCAGTCAAATTTAAAAAATGATCTTTTTTAACAGCAACTGTAATTGGAGCACCCTTTTTTTTCCAATCAGGGATTAACGATGTTAATCCACTAGGGTCAAGTACAGCACCAGATAAAATATGCGCACCAACTTCAGAACCTTTTTCCAATACAACTACGTCAAAATCTGGCTCAAGTTGTTTGATTCTTATAGCCGCAGACAGCCCAGCCGGCCCAGCTCCCACAATAACGACATCGTACGGCATGCTTTCACGCTCAATAAAGCTCATCTTTTTCTCCGCTAGGTAATAATCTACTATTTTAAAATTATTTTAATCAGAAAAGCAGGTCTACGACAATAACAACACGACGTAAGTTTCAATAACCACGACCTAACAATCACATCTTGCGTGTTTGCGAACATAAATTTATGGTCAAATCTTGTAATTAAATAAAGAGTTCTAAAATGGACAAAATACCAATGACTCCTGCAGGCTTCAAGTCTGCTGATAAGGAATTAAAACAGCTTAAATCTGTGGATCGTCCCTCTGTAATTCGTGCGATCGCAGAAGCGCGCGAACATGGTGACTTATCAGAAAATGCTGAGTATCATTCTGCGCGCGAGCTACAATCCCACATTGAGGGGCGTATTAAAGAATTAGGAGCCATTATAAGTTTGGCACAAGTTATTGATGTGACTAAACTATCAGGGAGTGTTAAGTTTGGTGCAACAGTCCATATGATAGATGAAGACACAGAAGCAGAGCGAACACTACAGATTGTTGGAGAACATGAAGCTAACGTTGAAAAAAATCAGATTAATATGAATTCACCTATTGCACGAGCACTAATTGGCAAAGAAAAAGGCGACAGTGTAGAAGTGCGCACGCCAGGTGGTGTAAAAAGTTATGAAATCATTTCTATAAGTTTCATCTAAACTGTAAACCTTATCACTAAAAACTTCTGGTCACTTATTAATTTAACTTCAATAAATTAGACCAGAAGCACTATCTAAATATTTAAAAGTATACTTAGTATACTTTTAAAATAAGATTTGATCAGGTTGTTTGCTTAATCGACTACCAATTGGTACCCCACCAAAATTTTGATAAATCTTCGATTAATTTAATTTTTAAATATCGAATGGTATATATTTCACCATATCTCCCTGATTAACTTGCTGTGCATCATGGCTTAAAACAACTAAACCATCTGACCATGACAAGCCAGAAATACGCCCCGAACCTTCAGATTTGAAGACCTCAGCATGTCCATCAGTGTTTAAACGTGCTCGTAAATATTCTTGGCGGCCAATTTTTTTATTTTTTGAAAATGCAGCTACCACCTTGACACTAAATGGCTCTAACCATCCTTGTCCGGATAAAAAACTACACGCTGGGTAGGCAAATACATGAGTACAGACCATTGCTGCAACAGGATTTCCTGGCAGCCCTAAAACAGGTACATTATCCCAAAAAGCAAGAGCCAAAGGGCGTCCAGGCTTTAAAGCAATGCGCCAAGTCTGTAAGTCAGCTTTTTGCACTAATAATTTAGAAATATGATCTTCATCGCCTGCAGATACACCGCCAGTTGTTAAAATGATGTCTGCTGACTTTGCAGCTTGATTTAGCGCTTCTTCAATCAAAATCGTATTATCAACAACAATTCCTAAATCGACAGGAATATAGCCCCATTTTTTTATTTGTGCTAATAACATTGGCCTATTCGCATCTACAATTTGCGAATTCTGTGCAATACTCCCTACCTCTACTAATTCATCACCAGTTGTTAAGACTGCAACCCTTAATTTATTATAAACCTTTACCCTAGCAATTCCGCCTGAAGCCAAAACACCCAAATCAGCTGGCCGTAACTTTCTCCCTTTGTATAAAATAATTGAACCTGACAAAATATCTTCGCCCATTGGGCGAGTATTGGCATTTTGCTTTAAGCCCCTTAGAAAATGGATGTGAGTTTTAGTATTATTTACATCCTCCTCCAAAATTATTGTATCAACGCCAAGCGGTACAGCGGCACCCGTTAATATGCGAATTGCATAGCCAGCTGGAACTTTCCCACTATATGGTTGCCCTGCGGCAGACCGCCCGTCTAACAACGGTAATGCCAATTCATCACCTATGGGAAGGGTATCAAATGCAAAACCATATCCATCAACAGCAGAATTCATAAAGGGAGGGTGATTAACTATTGCTCTAACGTCATGAGCTAGAATTCTACCAAAAGCATTTTTAACTGATACCTCTGATGACGCTAAAGCAGATTCTAAGCTCATTCTCAATCGATCCAATGCTTCATCAACTGGCGTCCAAACAACACCGCGCGGCATAATAAAACAATCATCACGCAAAGGGGGTGCTTTAGTCATAACAAACCTTGGTGCTTTAAAATAAAATTCGATATAATCACTGTATCATTTAAATCAAATACTGGAACATTTACATCTTGGATTTGAACATCTGATGCCAACGCACAAATGGTATGATCAGAATTTATAAGTAAAGAATCACAGACCTCTTCACGAAAACATTCAAGTTTTGCATGCGTTTCTTTTTTAAATCCTTCAACTAAGATAAGGTCTACCGGTAACATTTTTGCCAATAGTTCTTTGAAAGTAGGCTCTACTTCACTTCGTAACTCATGCAGTAATGCCCAGCGCTTATTTGAAGCAAGCATTACTTCTGAAGCACCCGCAAAGCGATGACGGTAACTATCACGCCCCTCATGATCAATATCAAACGAGTGGTGTGCATGCTTTATAGTTGAAATCTTCAAACCCCGAGCTGTCATATCAGAAACTAACCGCTCCATAAGACCAGTTTTACCTGAATTCTTCCACCCAATAATACCAAAGATATTCATTTTTTAATACCTGTAAAAATTATTTTTGCATTTTCCATATCTTCCGGCGTATTTACATTGAAGAATGGATCATAATCTTTTTTGATCCACGTAATACTTCGCCATTCATGCTTCTTTACAAAGCCCATGACCTTGCGCATATCACTCATCAATGCAGTCCTCAAATTCTCACGTAATCCAACATCCCACAGACCAAAAGTAGGATGTAGGTTATGTTGATCCACTATAGATTGAGTTTTTGCAATATTAATTTTACAACAATCAATTAAAAGTCTCTGGCATAAGTCATCTGGGAAAAATGGCGTGTCTGCAGCAACTGTTAATAAATGCGAATAGCCGTACTCAGCAGCATAATCCATGCCAGCTAATATGCCAGACAAAGGGCCGAGAAACCCTTCTATACTGTCTGATACTATTGGTAATCCAAAACTATTAAAGTCAGAATGATTACCGTTAGTATTTATAATTATTCGGTCAACTTGACTACTTAAGCGATTTAATGCGTGCCCTATTAATGGAAGACCTGCCAAGGGCATTAACGATTTATCCTTTCCATGCATTCGCGTAGACAAACCACCAGCGAGTATCACACCTAAAACACTCATTTCTCATCATAGATCAATCGATCTTTTCCAGCTAAGCACATAAATCGTTGCCCTCGCATTCGTCCAATAAGCGTTAAGCCTACCTGATTTGCAATTTCAACACCCCATGCAGTAAATCCAGATCGTGATACTAAAATAGGAATGCCCATCAAAGCACATTTGATGACCATTTCAGAAGTTAGGCGCCCTGTAGTATATAAAATTTTGTCTGCAACTGTTTCATTATGCATGTGTATCCACCCTGCAATCTTATCAACTGCATTATGTCGACCAACATCTTCCATATAAACTAATGGCTTATCTTTATCACACAATACCGTACCATGAATTGCTCCCGCTTTTAAATATAAGCTAGGCGTTTGATTAATTACGTTAGATAAATGATACAACCAAGAGGTGCGAAGTTCAGCACTAGGTAATACTAAATTCTCGAGCCCTTCCATCATATCCCCAAAAACAGTACCAACAGCACAGCCTGACGTGCGTGTCTTCTTTTTTAATTTTTCTTCATAAATAGTTTGCCCATCAGTACGCACAACAACAATTTTCAGGTCTTCATCATAATCAATTCCTAAAACATTTTCGTCTGCGCCCAGCATTCCTTGATTTTTCAAAAAGCCTAGTGCAAGATAATCAGGGTAATCACCAATCGTCATTGCTGTTACAATTTCTTGGCCATTTAAAAAGATTGTTAATGGTTGTTCTTCAACAACGTTAATCTCACAAGCGACATCATTTTGATCATAACCTTTTACAGATCGAGTTAATCCATCCAAATCAACATTTGGTTGTAAAATATAATCATTTTGCATTTCTGACAATTGCGGCTCCAGCGTTATTCCCCTACAGAGAAATTACTTTTCTTGGAAACCATACCACATGAATATCAACCCAACATCCTCAAAATCGGCCTTTTGGCTAGGTTATCGCGACAATATTCCCTTTTGGCTAATAGTAGCGCCTTTTGGCATGTTGTTTGGTGCAGTTGCCACAGAAGCTGGATTTACGATTATACAGACCATGATAATGACAGCATTTGTAGTAGCAGGTTCATCACAATTCACAGCACTAACATTACTTCAAGATGGTGCTCCAACCTTAATCATTCTAGCAACATCACTGGCAGTAAATCTGCGGATGGCTATGTATTCTGCTGCACTTGTGCCCCATTTAGGCCGTGCTCCATTGGGAATGAGAGCTCTTTTTGCTTACTTTTTAGTTGATCAAAGTTATGCTACCTCCATTAATGCATACACAGACAATCCAGAAATGACCTTAATACAAAAATGCCGTTATTTTATGGGAAGTTTTACATGTTTACTTCCTGTCTGGTTAGTCTCTACCTATGTTGGTGCACTTATTGGTGCCAAAATTCCACCAGAATACGCCTTGGACTTCGCAGTGCCTATTTGCTTTATAGCCCTATCTGCACCAATGATGAGAAGCTTACCCCATTTTATGGCAGCCTTAGTATCTATGGGTGGTACATTGATATTTATATCTGCACCTTATTCTACAGGTTTATTAATAGCAGCACTTTTAGCAATGATAGCTGGTGTTCAAACAGAAAATTGGCTTAAGCGAAGGGCAGATAATGACTGATCCATTAAAAATTTGGATAATAATATTTTTTCTTGGCGTAGGCACATATTTAATTCGCTTTTCTTTTCTTGGATTAGTAGGGGATCGCAAATTACCTAAATGGTTTACCCAACACCTTAATTATGTTGGCGTTGCAGTAATGCCAGGGCTAATTATCCCGTTTTTAGTCTGGCCCGACGCAACGGGTGGAGCCCTCGACGCGCCACGTTTGATAGCTGCGATTGCAGCATTTGGAATAGGTATGTGGCGGCGATCAGCGCTCTGGTCCGTGATTGCGGGAATTACGACACTTTATACTTTGATGTATATCTTAGGATAGTAAAATTGAGCTTACATTATACGGGCATTGCAGTAGTTTTAAATACTGTGCGCAATGCAAAGCTACTTTGCATTTTATTTACATGTGGTAAACGCACCAGATATTGGCGGTGAATTCTAGCAAAATCATCTGTGTCGCCTGCAACAACCTTCAGCATATAGTCTGCTTTTCCAGCCATTAGATGACATTCCAAGACATCAGGCACTAAAGCAACCGCACGTTCAAACGCTTCTAAAATAGTATCGGCTTGGCCTGATAATGTAATTTCGACAAAAACTGTTGATTTTCTATTAATCTTTCGTGGATCTAACAGAGCAACATAATCTTTTATAATACCTTCAGATTCCAATCGTTGGACCCGACGGTGACAAGCCGAAGCAGAAAGGTTTATCTGATCTGCCAAATCTGAATTTGAAAGGCGGCCTAATTTTTGAAGTATCTTTAAAATACGCCGATCTGTTTCGTCAATTTTCATTATTCGAAAGTTTCCACTGAATTTAATTTAACTTTTAGTATATTATTCTAATAATTCAATATTTGACAGGCTAAATGTGAAACCTTTTTCAACCTTTAAATGCAATTTTATTTATATCAGAAATCACTACTGTGGAGAAACGTTATGATCATAGGTTGCCCAAAAGAAATTAAGAACCAAGAATACCGCGTTGGAATTACACCAGCCGCCGCCGCCGAAGCCGTTTCGCGAGGCCATACAGTATTAATGGAACATGGAGCTGGGGTGGGCTCAGGATTTCCAGATCAAGAATACACATCTGTTGGAGCTAAGATGGTTGAAATACCACAAGAGCTGTTCTCCAAATCAGATATGATTGTAAAGGTTAAAGAGCCCCAAGCAAGTGAGCGTGCAATGCTACGCGAAAATCAGATTTTATTTACTTATCTACATTTAGCCCCTGACTTACCTCAAACTAAAGATTTGTTAGCAAGTGGAGTTACAGCCATTGCATATGAAACTGTTACCGATCACAATGGTGGCTTGCCATTACTGGCTCCTATGTCTGAAGTCGCAGGAAAATTAGCTCCACAGGTTGGAAGCTGGGCATTACAAAAAGCAAATGGAGGTCTTGGCACCCTTCTTGGTGGAGTTCCAGGCGTCCGGCCAAGTGAAGTTTTAGTTATTGGGGGTGGTAATGTTGGTGTTCATGCAGCACGCGTGGCTGCAGGTATGGGAGCTGATGTTACTATACTGGACATGTCTCTCCCGCGGATGCGCTATTTAGATGATGTGTTTGGGGGGCTGTTCAAAACAGCTTACGCCTCAAGAGCTAATACTGCAGAATTAATTCAAACCGCTGATATGGTAGTTGGTGCTGTTCTAATACCAGGAGCCGCCGCACCAAAGCTTATTTCGCGCACCCAATTATCAACGATGAAGCCAGGTGCTGTATTGGTAGATGTTGCAATTGATCAAGGTGGCTGCTTTGAAACCTCTAAAGCCACTACGCATGATAATCCAATCTACGAAGTAGATGGTATTATTCATTACTGCGTTGCTAACATGCCAGGTGCTGTTGCTCGAACGTCAACAATTGCTTTGGGTAATGCTACAATGCCTTTTATGTTGGCACTAGCAGATAAAGGTTGGAAAAAAGCTTGTGAAAGTGATCCCCACCTATTGAACGGATTAAATACTCATAAAGGCAAATTGACGTATGCCGCCGTTGGTAAGGCATTAAACATCGACTTCATTGAACCAACTGAAGCTTTAAAACTATAGATTAATAATATTGTGTGACTTTTCAAAAATACACGTCAAGGTATCAATAGGGTACATATATAAATCTTATTGATACCAAATTTACATATAAATTTTTATGCTTTATATTGAACAATAGTCTAAAATAAATTAATTCTTATACTTAATTTATAAAAAGCTTTTTTAATGACATATGATCTTCCTAAAAAGTGGACTTGGGATACTAATAATGGTGGTAGGTTTGCCAATATTAACCGTCCAAATTCTGGCTTCACCCATGAAAAAAAACTTCCCATAGGCAAACACCCACTACAGTTACATTCTCGCGCGACACCAAATGGCGTAAAAGTTACTGTGATGTTAGAAGAACTTTTAGCTGCCGGCCATACTGGTGCAGAATACGATGCTTGGCTGATAGACATCCAAAAAGGTGATCAATTTAGTAGTGGATTTGTTGAAATTAACCCAAATTCAAAAATTCCAGCAT
>CAJWNQ010000048.1 GCA_913043905.1 uncultured Paracoccaceae bacterium
GTCGTATAAATGGAATAATTTGTTTGGGCATCTTCTCAGGAGTAGATACCGAAGCCAATTTAGAAACTCAGAACGTTAAAACAACGATTAAATTAGATTCATCATGCGCAAAATCTATGTTCTTAAATGAAGCCGTTGAAATCGAAACTTTACCGGCAAATAACTAAAATATTAATTATGATAAAATTATTTTGATAAACTTAACTAATTATATCTAGATAAAAAAGTCTAAATATTTGGCGTCACCTTAAAAATATATATCAACAAAATCTTGTTCAACCGATAATCAGTACCACTCCTACGCAATACATGTGTTTAAGATATTGTTTCTTTTGAGCATTTATATCTGAAGGTTGTAAGAGAAAAATATACAAATTGTAGATATAGATATAGCATAATATATATGTATATTTTGAAAAAAGAGAAGTTTATGACAAAAGTAAAAGTAGCACTGGCGATGAGTCTAACAGCCCTTACTCTATCATTTTTACCTTCAATATCTTATGCAGCATGATACTGTGCCTGCATAAACAATAAAGTCCAAAAAGTTTGTCAGAATAAATATGATGCAAACTATGCGTACTGAAGTGGTGGATATTGTAGCGCCCAATTACAAGGTCCTGAAAATGACAAGACTAAAAGATTATATGCTTTGCTAGAAAATGTTGGCGAATTATCTAAATATAACACGCTGATTAGAAGAGAATGTACAATATAGATTATGTTATATTAGCCTTGTAGTATCGATAGCAAAAAATATTAAGAAACAATAATTGTTGCTATAAATATAATAATATGGAAAACTTAAGTTATATCTAAGTCGTTGCAAGAAAACTTTTTAGAAGCTTTTTTATTCTAAAGAGTGCTGACAGACACTAGTTATTCCTAACTACTCCAGATTTGCATCCAAAACATCCCAATTTTTCACTCGAATCATCACAAGATTAGCTTCATAGATATGTTAAAATAATCTGTTATATTTGTGATTACATAAGTAATTTTATATAATAAAAATAAGTACATGGCTCCGACGGTAGGGATCGAACCTACGACCAATTGATTAACAGTCAACTGCTCTACCGCTGAGCTACGTCGGAATACCGTGTACAGCGTCTCTATAGCTAACGGTTTTTTATGCGTCTATAGACATTTTACACTAATTTGATCTTTTTAAATTTAATGTAGTAAATTCATTCCATTTCTTGCGTTTTATATAACCAATGCTTAGCTTGCTAAAATGCTACACACACATTGGCTTAAAAAAAACCTCCCCAAAAGCTTACTTGGTCGATCAATTCTGATTTTGGCTATTCCGATTCTATTAATTCAAGCAGTAATAACAGTTATTTTTATAGATCGCTTGTATGGTGATGTAACAATTGGAAAAACTACAGATATTGCACGTGAAATAAACTTCATTTTAGATACAAAAGTTTTTAATGATGATTCTTACCCTCTTCAGGATATTCATGCAAAATCTCAACCACTATCAATTACTGTAAAACTAAATGAACAACCACATGTTTCTAGTTACAAATACGCTTTTTTTGATATCTCAGGGCGTTATTTGATACGCTCACTTCGTTCACAAGTTACCGGACTATCGTCTGTCGATTTAAGTTCTGACGAAACAATATTAAATTTTTGGGTAACTAAAGACGGGAACAACTTTGAGATAAGTTTATCTCGGCGGCGTGCAACTGCGGAAAACCCACATCAATTACTCGTTGTTGGATTTCTAGCATCATGTTTATTTATTAGCATAGCCGTTATTTTTCTAAGAAACCAAATCAGGCCAATTAGATTGCTAGCAGAGTCTGCTGACGCTTTTGGTAAAGGCAACAAAATTTTATTTTCGCCCAGTGGAGCTACAGAAGTTCGTCAAGCGGGGCATGCGTTTATCTCAATGCAATCCAGAATTGAACGCCATATGGAACAACGCACAACGATGCTGTCAGGAGTTAGTCATGACCTTAGGACACCATTAACTCGTATGAAATTATCGTTAAGCTTAATGAATGAAAATGAATTCCTAAAAGAACTGCAAGGTGATGTTACTGAAATGGAGGGCATAGTTAATGAATTTTTAGCATTCTCGCGTGGTGACAATGGAGAAAAATTTGTAGTTATTGAACCTAAACAATTAATTAAATCACTAATAAGAGATCAACGACGAGTAAATCACAACGTTTCTGCAAATTTTGATAATATTGGTTCAGAAATAATTAAATTGAGGTGTAGAGAGTTAGCTCTTTCTCGCGCAATTAATAATCTTCTATCAAATTCAGCGCGCTATTCAAATAAAACATGTGTTATTGTAACAGCGACAATTAAAACAGTTTCTTTTATAGTTGAAGATTCAGGACCAGGAATTCCTAAAGGTCAACGTGAGAAAGCGGTTAATCCATTTGAGCGTCTTGACGCAGCGCGAAACCAAAACAAAGGATCAGGAGCTGGTTTAGGCTTAGCCATTGCTGCAGACATAGCCCACAGCCATGGCGGTAAATTAGTTTTGGGTCACAGCGTTGACCTAGGTGGGCTAAAAGCAGAAATACAGATTCCACGATAAACAGCTTTATAATTTGATACGTTTTTCAAGTTGCAGTTATGAAATCTATTTATTCACTAAACTAATATTTAACAACAAATGAAAAAAGTTGTGGCAGAAATGACAAATTGCCATATTTTCCGCCACAACTTCTAAAGCTTTTCAAAAAAGCTGAATAAACCAATTACTTGGTAGGCCAGGATGGACTCGAACCACCGACAAAAGCGTTATGAGCGCTCTGCTCTAACCAACTGAGCTACAAGCCCGCCTGCGCTTCAATTACTTAAGGAAATCCAGCTGGTCAAGGCACAACACCATTTTAATTCTTCCATTAATACATTAAGAAATAAATATAAATTCCGTGAGAGACATTATGACCAAAATTAAAGGCTTAACGTACGCAGATTCTGGCGTAGATATTGATGCCGGGAACAAATTAGTTGAACGTATCAAACCAGCTGCAAAATCCACAAAACGACCAGGTGTTATGGACGGCTTAGGTGGGTTTGGTGCAATGTTTGATTTAAAAGCAGCTGGATTTAAAGATCCAGTTTTAGTTTCTGCAACTGATGGTGTTGGCACAAAGCTTCGAATTGCAATTGACACAGGTTATTTAGATACAGTTGGGATCGACTTGGTTGCAATGTGCGTAAATGATCTTATTTGCCAAGGAGCAGTTCCATTATTTTTTTTAGACTACTATGCAACGGGTAAACTAAATATAAGTGATGCAACAAGTGTAATAAACGGAATTGCAGAAGGTTGTCGTCAAGCCAATACCGCTTTAGTAGGTGGTGAAACAGCTGAAATGCCAGGTATGTATGAAGGTGATGATTTTGACTTGGCAGGCTTTTCCGTTGGCGCAATGGAAAGAGGCACTGCCCTGCCCCACAATGTTTCTAATGGAGATATTTTAATTGGACTACCATCATCAGGCATTCACTCAAATGGATATTCGTTAGTTCGTAAAATTGTTGAAAAATCAGGTCTAACTTGGAATGACGATTGTCCTTTTGGTGAAGACACTTTAGCTAAACATCTATTAGAACCAACAAAAATTTATGTAAGACCAGCGGTTGCAGCACTAGAAACAGGTAAACTAAAAGCATTAGCACATATTACCGGTGGTGGATTAACTGAAAATTTACCAAGAGCATTACCAGAAGGTTTAGGTGCCGATATTAATTTAGATTCATGGGCAAGATTATCTATTTTTGACTGGTTAATAGCACAAGCAAATTTAAAACAATCTGAAGCTTTAAAAACATTTAACTGCGGTATAGGTATGATTGCCATTTGTTCAGCTCAAGACGTGGATGTTATTACGGCAGCACTCAAACATGAAAAATGTGATTCTATGATTATTGGTAAAATTACTGAAGGTTCAGGTGTTCGATACACTGGCTCACTTTAATGCCTAAACGCGTTGCTATTTTCATTTCAGGCAGTGGTTCTAACATGGTAAAACTGATTAAAGCAATGCAATCTGGATTGATCGATGCCATACCCGTTATTGTTATCTCAAACTCAAAAACTGCTACGGGCATTCAAAAAGCACTTGAATTGCAGGTCACACCAATTGTTATTTCGAATGAACCGTTCAATGGGGATCGTACTTCATTTGAAACAGCAATCCATAATATTTTAATCCAGCACAAAGTTGATATTATTTGTTTAGCAGGTTTCATGCGTATTCTTACGCATTCTTTTATAAAAAAATGGAACAACAAAATATTAAATATTCACCCTTCGTTATTACCAAAGTATAAAGGATTAAAAACTCATCAACGCGCTCTTAATGCGGGCGACAGTCATGGGGGATGTTCCGTTCATATTGTCACAAGTGAGTTAGATGATGGTCCAATTTTAGGCCAAAAGGCTGTGGCTATATTACCAAATGATACATCAAAAGATTTATCAGCAAGAGTACTTATTGAAGAACACCATTTGTACCAAAAAGTTTTGGCTAAATTTGTTAAAGATTGTGATTAATATCGTTTGTAGAAAAATAATAAGTCCTAGAATCTTATTACACTAAGTTAATATTTATACTTTAAAAAAATGCTAAATTAGTGGAAATAAATAGGGAGCGAGAAACGCTCCCTAAATTATAAATATAAATATAAATATAAAAGTTGGCTTAGCCAACCAATTCAAGCCCAGAAAAGAAAAAGCTAATTTCTTCTGCAGCAGTTTCTGGAGCGTCTGAACCGTGCACAGAATTTTCACCAATAGATAAAGCAAATTCTTTACGAATTGTACCAGCATCGGCATCAGCAGGATTCGTTGCACCCATAATTTCACGATTTCGAGCAATTGCATTTTCGCCCTCTAAAACTTGGACAACAATTGGCTCAGATACCATAAAATCACATAATTCGCCAAAAAAAGGACGCTCAGAATGTACACCATAAAATTGTTGAGCTTGAGCCAGTGTTAATTGGATACGTTTTTGCGCAACAACACGTAGTCCACCTTGTTCAAATTTAGCTACTATTTGACCAACAAGGTTACGCTTTGTTGCATCTGGTTTTACGATTGAAAATGTACGTTCGAACGCCATGAGATTAGTCCTTTTTGTATGTGAAAGGTTTGATTTTGGATCGATTAGCATATGCTTATTCATTTGAAAAGGACGTATTAATTCGGACGTTGACAGCTTGCAACACATACGTCATTCCGCTGTCATGTTAAAAATTAATGATATAAGTTATTCAATAGCAGGCCGCCAACTTTTGGCGAATGCATCAGCAACAATACCTTCTGGCCATAAAGTTGGCATTGTGGGGCGTAATGGTACAGGAAAAACTACACTTTTTAAGCTGATAACCAAGGAATTAGGGTTGGATGATGGATCTATTGAGATTCCCAAAAAAATGCGGATTGGCGGAATCGCTCAAGAAGCACCCGCATCTGATGATAGTTTGTTAGAAACCGTTCTAGCAGCAGATACTGAACGAACCCAGTTATTAGCTGAAGCAGAAATAGCTACAGATCCTACTAGGATTGCAGATATACACGGCCGTTTGGCTGATATTGATGCTTACTCAGCAGAATCTCGAGCAGCTTCTATATTATCAGGCCTTGGCTTTTCCACATCAGCCCAAGCACGTCCATGTCATGAGTTTTCAGGTGGATGGCGCATGCGTGTTGCTCTAGCAGGAGTCTTGTTTGCACAACCTGATATTTTAATGTTGGATGAGCCAACAAACTATCTAGATTTAGAAGGCACAATTTGGTTAGAAAATTACCTGCGTAAATACCCACATTCTGTTTTAATTATTTCGCATGATCGACAATTATTAAATACCTCAGTTAATGCAATATTACATTTAATGGACAAAGAATTAACTCTATATCAAGGTAATTACGATACATTTGATAATGTACGCCGCGCAAAGTTAGCAGAACAAGCTTCAATGGCACGAAAGCAAGAAGCTACGCGTGAACACTTACAAAGTTTTGTTGATCGCTTTCGGGCTAAAGCTTCTAAAGCAAAGCAAGCGCAATCCAGAATTAAAATGTTAGAAAAGATGGAACCTATAGCTGCGGGAGTAGAAAATGCAGTAGCAGCATTTGATTTTCCAACTCCAGAAGAACTATCACCACCAATTCTAAGATTAGAAGACACTTCTGTTGGATATGATGGTGCACCAATTCTGCGAGAATTAAACCTTAGGATTGATCAAAGTGACAGAATAGCTCTCTTAGGTGCAAATGGTCAGGGTAAATCTACGCTATCAAAACTACTCGCTGATCGTTTAACTCCAATGGCAGGTAATCTAGTCCGCTCTTCTAAATTAAAGATTGGTTATTTTGCACAACACCAAGTTGATGAATTACACTTAGATGAAACACCGTTACAGCATATTACGCGAGAGTTTCCTGGTGAAACACCTGCCAAACTTCGCTCACGATTAGCTAGAGGTGGAATTGGCCCAGAACAAGCGCTTACTGAAGTAGGCCGTTTGTCTGGTGGGCAAAAAGCACGCCTATCATTATTACTAGCAACAGTTGAAGCTCCTCATTTATTAATTTTAGACGAACCAACAAATCACCTCGATATAGAAAGTCGTGAGTCATTAGTTTTTGCATTAGCCGCGTATGAGGGAGCAGTAATTTTGGTAAGTCATGACCCTCACCTAATTAATGCTGTTGCAGATACTTTGTGGCTTGTTAAAGATGGTGAAGTTAACGTCTACAATGAAGATTTAGACGCTTATAAAAAGCTTTTACTGTCAGAACGTGGTGTTGCTGATCGCACTGAAAAACCAAAAAAAATTAAGAAGAAGCGCCTTTCTCATAGTGAACAACGAAAGATATTAGCCCCTTATCAAGCTGAAGTGGCTAAATGCGAAGAGCGTCTAAATAAAATAATAGAAATAAAATCAAAGATTGATAAAGCGTTAGCTGACCCGAAAATTTATACTAGTTCAAGTCCAGATCAGTTTGAAAATTTAAGTAAAAAACGAGCTGAAGCTGAAGCAGCAATCGCCAAAGCAGAAGCCCTTTGGCTTACTGCCGAAGAAAAATTGGAAACATCTCGCACAAATCTATAATTAGAAAATATAATGTATTTTGTCTAAATATTAACTAAAAATTGAAAATATAAATTTAATTCGAGCTAGCCTTTTTTTCCCAAGTGCCTGTAGCCTGAGACCAATATTGTGCTGGAATACCATTACCTGCGATTAGTGCCCATTTTGATCGCGCTTCGGCGAGTGAATCAGAGTTGTTACCATCAAATAAGATACAAACACGCTCTAAATGAGAAGAATCTGAAGGAATAAATTCAGCATCATCTATAACAATTAAAGCTTGGCGGGTTCTATAGTCAATTGGGTTAATTGTGAGAAGGACGTGCTGATCATCATCATTTATGCCATTAGACAAACCATGTGGTATAAAAATATTATCTTTCGATTCCCATAATTGAATATCTAAATTCTCAAGGTTCTTTAATTGTTTACCAATAATAGCTAAACGCCAACCTTTTGTCATACATTTACTAATTAAATCGTTAATGACAGCAAATATTGGTGATTTAGTTAAATGATAAAAATATACATCGCCCACTTATATCTCACAAGTATCTGATATGAATCGATTAAGTGCGCGAACTCCCCAACCTGTTGCACCTTTGGGAGCAAAGTCAGTTTCACTTTTGACAGATGCTACCCCAGCAATATCTAAGTGAACCCAAGGCATATCAGGTTCAATAAAGCGTTGTAAAAATTGGGCTGCGGTTATTGATCCTGCTGTACGCCCTCCAACATTTTTAATATCTGCTATTCGTGATAAAATTAATTTATCATAGCCAGCACCCAATGGCATTCGCCATGCACCTTCGCATTCAGCGTCCGCAGCTTTTAAAAAATCATTAACCAATTTATCATTATTCGAAAATGCGCCTGCATTTTCATGACCTAAAGCCACAATCACAGCTCCTGTTAGAGTAGCTAAATTAATTATAC
Organism: uncultured Paracoccaceae bacterium; assembly: GCA_913043905.1. GTDB lineage: Bacteria > Pseudomonadota > Alphaproteobacteria > Rhodobacterales > Rhodobacteraceae > Amylibacter. The sequence continues at coordinate 8,023 of CAJWNQ010000048.1, forward strand.
CTGATGGTTTATATGTCTTTTGTGCATACCATAGGACATCAGCCAATACCAATCTGCCCTCAGCATCCGTATTGATTACTTCTATAGTATCACCCTTCATTGACTTGACAACGTCACCCGGACGTTGTGCTTTTGCATCAGGCATATTTTCTACTAACCCAACTAAGCCAACTACATTAGCTTTTGCATTACGAGTTGCCAAAGTTTTCATTACGCCCGCAACGACACCAGCTCCACCCATATCCATTGTCATATCTTCCATTCCACCCGCAGGCTTTATGGAAATTCCACCAGTATCAAAAACTACTCCCTTACCAACAAGTGCAAATGGCTTTTCATTACCACCACCCCACCATTCCATAATTACAATCTTGGATGGGCTTTCAGATCCCATACCAACTCCTAATAAAGAATGCATGCCTAATTTTTCCATATCAGCCTCTTCTAGGACAGATACTTTCAAACCATGACTCTTTAGAGCAATTAACCTATCAGCAAAATCTGTAGTTGTTAAAATATTTGCAGGTTCATTTACTAAATCGCGTGTAAAAAAAACACCATCAACAACAGCGCTTAATTCTGTATATTCTTTTAGAGTTTTATCAACATTAGTAATAAAAACATTTAATTCTCCAAACTCTAAAGAATTCTTAGATTTATGGGCATCAAATCTATAGCGGCGCATGGCAATACCAAAGGCTAATTGAGCTGCCCGAGAATTAGCTGTAACAAATAAATTTATATGTGACTTACCTGCTTCTTTTGCAATATTTGCGCCACATTTACGGGCAATATCAATTGTTGGACGTTTCTTCATCTTTAAGAGTAACACTGCATCTGCAATCAGTCCTAAAGGGGCAGGAAACCGTTGAATATCTCCCTCTTCCATTTTGTCAAAAATATCAGAGTCTGCCATTTTTTTCAATGCGCCTTTCATCAAACGATTTACACGTTTAGCAGATGGACCAAAGCTTCCAGCAGCATCTACACAGATAACGACTAATCCTGTAGCTTTTGTAATAGCATCCAAAGAATGTTCTGAGAAAATTGGGTGTACTGGATTGATCATAGGAATTTCCTTTTAAATTAAGCTTCATTTAAACCTAACCATAAATTAGATACAAGAGGACATAACACTGTTATTACAGTCAAAAATAAGATAGGAATAATTTAATAATTAAGTTCAACATAAACAGGCCGCTGTGACAAAAATTGATAGATATATATTAGCTCAATTAATTGGCCCATTTTTGTTTTTCTGCTTTATTATTTCAGGTATCCTATTATTAAATCAGGCCTTAGGAATTATCAGCATTGTAACTGAGAATGGTCAACCTGCATCAATTGTTTCCGAGCTGGTTTTTCTTTTACTCCCTAAAGTGCTAATTACTGCAATACCAATCTCTGGATTTACAGCTTCTATATTACTAACCAACCGATTATTTAACGAATCAGAGTTACTAGTAATGATGAGTGCTGGTCGATCTTTTACATGTTTAGCTAAACCATTTTTTATCTTTGGTAGTATATGTTTCACATTACTGTTTATTATAGTTCATTATTTAGGACCAATGGCGCATTCAAAATTTTTAGATACTCAGGATAAAATCAAACAGGAATATTTAACTCAGATAATTATCCCAAATAAATTTATATCATCCCAAAACAAATACAT
>CAJWNQ010000049.1 GCA_913043905.1 uncultured Paracoccaceae bacterium
TGAGTTGACCTCGCGTAAGACTGGTAAAAGTGAAGAATTAACACCTGAGTTGGCAGTGGAGAAATTAGCTAAGATTTATGCTAGTTTATAAAATATACAAAAACAAAGCATACTTTTAAAAATGGAATATCAGCGTTTATGGCATATTTTTTTCAAAGAGAGAAGTAAACTATATGAAACCCTCAACCAAACCATTCAGTAATTTTGAATGGATGATAGCGTGGCGGTATCTGCGATCTAAGCGAGTAGATGGTGGAGTGTCTGTAATGACTTGGATTTCTTTAATTGGAATCTCTCTTTCAGTATTTGCCCTAATAGCCACCTTGGCTGTACGGTCTGGTTTTCGAACCGAATTTGTTAGTACTATCTTAGGCGCTAACGCACATGTCAGTATTTATAATTCTCCGTATATTAACCTGGACGGTGTAGTAACTTCGGGCTTTTCTGACTACGAGACTGCAAGTAAAAAAATTGCATCACTTAATGGTGTTGTAAGTGTTTCACCAATTGTAAAAGGTCAGGTTATGGCTACTGCAAATGGAAAAAATAAAGGTGTTGAGGTTTTTGGTGAAACCTTGGCTAATGTTAAAAAATTACCATTAATAATAAATCCTGAATCTTCAATGGGATCAGTTGAGAGCTTCGATAAAGGTGTTGCAATCGGTTCTGGTATTGCAAGGTCTTTAGGATTACGGATTGGTGATATTATAACTTTGATTTCACCCAATGGAGCAAAAACTGCTTTTGGAACTAGCCCACGTATTAGTGGATTTGAAATAGTCTACATCTTTCAAGTTGGGCGATATGATATTGATAATACTCGTATTTATATGCCACTTTTAGATGCACAAACTTATTTTAACCGTGAAAATCTTGTTGATGAATTTGAGATCATGGTTAGTTATCCTGAAAATGTGGGAAATTTAAAATCTTTTTTAATAAATGTCATTCCTGAGCGGGGTTTGATATGGACTTGGCGCGATGCTAATGGTGGATTTCTGAATGCACTCCAAATGGAAGATAATATTATGTTTATTATTCTTTCTATTCTAATTTTGATAGCTACCATGAATATTGTTTCAGGCCTTATTATGCTAGTAAAAAATAAAAGCTGTGATATTGGTATTTTACGTACTATGGGGCTGACTGAAGGCTCTATCCTAAGAATTTTCTTTATTTGTGGGGCTTCAATTGGAATATTTGGTACGTTAATTGGTGTTATAATGGGATGTTCATTCGTAATTTTTATTGATCCTATTTTTAATACTATTAATTATATTGCAGGTGGTGGCGTTTGGACTGCTGAGAAATATTTATTATCTAATCTACCGGCTGAACTGCGTTTAGAAGATGTGATTAAAGCGTGCTCTCTTTCGTTAGGCCTAACTTTTATTATCACATATTTTCCTGCACGCCGTGCGGCTCGAATGAGCCCAGTTGAGGCATTGCAATATGACTAATATTTTATCATTAATTAACGTATCGAAATCCTATAAAACTGGAAAGCCAAATCAAATTACTGTTCTTGATGATATAAATCTTCAAGTTAAAAAAGGTGAAGTTGTGGGTTTGATTGCGCCTTCGGGGGCAGGTAAGTCGACACTATTACATGTAGCAGGACTTCTAGATTTGCCTAATGAGGGACAGGTAATGATTAATGGAGTTGACTATACTAATCTGCCTGACATCAAACGCACGCAAGTTCGCAGGCAAGATATTGGGTTTGTTTATCAATTTCACCATCTACTGCCTGAATTTTCTGCGAAAGAAAATCTTATTTTACCTCAGATGGCAAATGGGATTAATTATTTTAAGGCTGAGCGCCGTGCTCTGGAGTTGTTGAGTTCTATTGGACTTTCGTTACGAGCTAAACACCGTCCAGCGGAATTGTCAGGCGGTGAACAGCAAAGAGTTGCGTTTTGCCGGGCAATGGTAAATTCACCAAAACTATTGCTTGCTGATGAACCCACCGGTAACTTAGATCCAGAGACTGCAGAGCGTGTGCTTAGTGTTTTGATGAGTTTGGTAAATGAGACAGGTATGTCCGCAGTCATTGCAACTCATAACCATGAATTAGCCAAGAAGATGGACTGTCAACTATCCCTTCGCCAAGGTAAGCTCACTAGACTTTAATTTGTACAAATTTCTTGTAAATTTATCCAATCACTATCGTCTAAGATGGGTTGATACTCTTCGAGCATCAAATCTTCCTTTTCCAACAAATCATTGCGATTTGAATGATTAGAAAATTTTCTATGAGGGACTTCAGCTATTGCAAATAGATCTATTATTGTTTGTGCTTTTGGCAAAGCAAGTGGCCCAAATAACATTTCATCTGCAAAGGTTTCTAAATCGGAGTTATTTATATCTCCAGTTCCCAAGAAGCTTAAGGTCTTCCTTATGCCTATTGATTTAAACAATATTAATAATGATGCTTGTTCATCCTCAGCGGCACGCTCTAATATTGCATAACCAGCGAGTAAATTAGCATCTGGTTGCCGAATTGCTAAGTTATGATTTAATAATATATTTCCACCTGGTAAATGTAAGCTAGGGCGACTGCCCATTTCAATAATCCGTATCCTGCTTGACGGGGCTCCAATCACGCGGTTTTCTAAACGCCTGAGGGCGCGCTCACCAGCTGGTGTTGTGCAAATTGTTCCTGTTGTTTTTTGAATGGACTTGAGTAAGGCATCTCCAATTTCAACTGCTTTTGAATCAGGAACAATACCTGCAGCATATTGTGTAAGCGCATTTGGTAGCCAGAATAAAGATATTGCTAGGAAAAAAAATAAGACACCAGAACCTAAAAACCATCTCAACCTTCCGGGATGGGGGCGCCGAGCATCAATGGAAGCTCTTATCTTATATATTGCAGCTATCATGGTTTGATCTTCAACTTCTAGCGTCTCTTCGCCTAAGTCATCAACTGTAAAAATTACACCATAATCACTATTCCCAGCACTCTCAATCGCGGCAAGTGACCAATGAGTAATGGGGCGATTATTTATATCGCTTAAAACTAAAGTGGAATTACCAAAAGAAACAACAACCTCGCGGCGTTGAGAATCTTTATAGCCACGCCATAAACCAAGAGCTTCTAATCTCTCAAATTCTTTAATTGCTGTCATAATACATTTGCCCATTCGGGATTATTATTAAATATTTATAGATATTTAATAATTTTTAAATATTTATTTTATTTATTGAGTTTTATTTTGTTTCAGAGTTTTTAATTCTCTTTCCGCATCTTTTTGTAAATTTTGCATGTCATTTATTGCAACTTGTATCTCAGCCTTGCGTTCCTCTAACTCTATAGTCTGCTTTGTTGCCATAGCTATCCAAGCTTCAACTTGTGTTTGGTTTTGGTTTTTACGATCGTACATTGCCAACCATTGACGAATTTCCTCTAAAGAAAATCCGAAACGTCGTCCACGTTTAATTAAGGTTAAAAGTGCCTTTTCTTTATTTCCATAAAACCGTTTTCGACCTTGCTTCTCTGGTATAAGTAACTCGATGTATTCATAATAGCGCAAGGTTCTAGGGGTGACATCATACGCTTCACACATTTCTTTCAAAGTCATTTTACATACTGTCATGGGGCACCTCTTTTAGTACTTTACGAAAGTTTACATAAAGTTCAAGGAGCCAAGTAGTTTGGAGCTAAAAAATAGAAAGTACAAACTACAATAAATGCAGGAATAGTACTATAAATAATTGCAATAAAGGCAATTTTTGGATTTAGAACTATAACTGGAAATAATAAACCTCTATCATTGGCAACAGAATTACTAATTAAAACTGCTAAAGCTATTAATCCATTGATATTAAATAGTTTGACCAAAGTCTGTAGTCCATATCCTGGAATAAAGCTGACTAATATCGCAATTAAAGTTCTAACTACAGCGCCTATGCTAACTGATCCTGATGAGTATGCGGCTCCAACAACAGCGCTACCACATTCTGGTAATGCTCCAATTATAGATGCTAATGGTATTTGCGTATACTTTGCTTTCCAAATTATAGAAGAAATATCAAATCCAAACACTTTTTCAGCACCGAAAATAATACTAAAGTTATTTTGACAAAAACTGAAACCCCAATACATGAATCTTTTAATGCAGCTCGCGTAGTTCCTCTTAAAGCGCCAAGGTTTGACGCTAAAAATAATAGAAAAAGTATTATACATAAGCATTTAAGTTGGAATGTTTCGACTAGATAACCAAGCTTAATGGGATAGTTTATATATTCTGAGGGTTCATTTTTTTTTAATACAAATGATAACTATGCTTCATTAGATAATTTTGAGTATTATTACTAACCTTGCAAGTAGGATTTATTTTCTAGAGGTTAAGGCAATTAGGGTGATAAAAATGAGCAAATCTATTTCCTCTCGTCTTACGCATAAACGAATATTATATATTGCTGTGCCAGTTGTGTTGTCGAATGCAACTGTACCAATATTGGGTGCTGTAGATACTGCTGTTGTTGGACAATTGGGACAAGCTGTGCCGATAGGAGCGGTTGGTATCGGTGCAATTATCATCACTTCTATATTTTGGCTTTTTGGCTTTTTACGTATGGGGACGTCCGGGTTAACTGCCCAAGCAATTGGTGCAGGGGATTTTGCCGAAACTAATGCTTTGCTCATGCGCTCCATATCGATCGGGTTTGCCGCTGGTTTAATTTTTATTATTATCCAAATGCCACTATTTGGAGGAGCATTATGGCTTGCACCCGCGTCAGCAGAGGTAAAAAGTTTATCAAGTGAATATTTACATATAAGAATTTATAGTGGCCCCGCGGTAATAGCTCTTTATGGGGTAACTGGTTGGTTAATTGCTTCTGAGCGCACTCAATCTGTCTTGGTTATCCAATTGTTAATGAATGGGTTAAACATTGTCTTGGATCTATTGTTTGTATTGAAGTTAGAATTGGGAGTTGCAGGTGTTGCGTACGCAAGTTTAATCGCGGAATGGTCGGGTGCAGTTCTTGGATTATGGATGACACGTCATGCATTTAAAAATGGTTCCTGGAAAAATTGGAACCAAATTTTAGATAGATCGCGTCTGTACAAAATGACAATTGTAAATAGTGATATTTTGATACGGACAATTTTTCTTGAAACAGCATTTCTTAGTTTTATGTTTTTAGGGTCTTCATTTAATGATGTTACTTTAGCAGCGAACCAAGTGTTGATACAATTTCTTCATATTACTGCTTATGGAATGGATGGATTTGCCATTGCTGCGGAAATATTAGTGGGACAGGCTATTGGTGCGAGAAGCCTGGGAAACCTTCGCCGTTCTGTTGTTTTAACCTGCAAATGGGGAGCAATTACAGCTGCTTGTATGTCACTCTTTTTTGCTATTTTTGGAAGCTATATTATTAATTTAATGACAACAGCAACTGATGTTCGATCTGTTGCTGAACAATACCTACCTTGGATGATTTTAGCACCACTTGCAGGTGGTGCGTCTTGGATGTTTGATGGTATTTTTATTGGCGCTACAAGAACTGCAGATATGCGTAACATGATGTTAATATCTTTTGGCGTATATCTGATCAGTTTAATTATTTTATTACCGAGTTTCGATAATCACGGTTTATGGATCGCACTAAATATTTTCTTATGTGCACGTGGTATTACGCTATGGTGGAGGTACCCTAAAGTTGAACTATTTATAAGTTAATAACTGTTTGAGTAAACTTAAAACTATTTGTGATTATTATAAAATGTATACCCTTAATAATTAATAGAAAATTGACTTGATACAGATTTTATCAAAGAAAATCTTGAATGCCAGTTCCTACAGCCTGGCTTATATGATCAAATCCATTATTTTCTAATATTTGGTCTAATTCTTCCGCTACGTCATATGCAAGAGATAGCCCATGAAATGCTAATGCTGTATAGAGTTGCACTGCAGATGCACCAGCACGAATTTTCTGAAATGCGCTTTGGGCAGAATCAATACCTCCAACTCCAATGAGTGGAATACTGCCATTAAGTTCATATGCTAGTTTTGCTAAAACCTGTGTTGATCTCTCAAACAGTGGTTTGCCAGACAACCCACCTTTTTGGGCGTGATATTTACTTTTTAGCCCAGCACGATCTAGTGTAGTGTTTGTTGCAATTATTGCGTCTATCCGCGTGTGGCGGGCGACCTGAGCTATTTGTGCAATTTCTTCATTTGTTAAATCAGGTGCAATTTTTAAAAAAATTGGTATTTGTTTTTCAAGCGAATCACGAGTTTTTATTACGCCAGTTAACAGAGAGGTTAATGCTTTTTCACTTTGTAAATCCCGTAATTTTTCTGTGTTTGGCGAAGATACATTTACAGTTGCAAAATCTATATATTTTCCACAAGTTTCAAGAACTTTTACAAAATCTACTGCATGATTTAAACTATCTCTATTAGCACCTAAATTTAACCCAACAATGCCTTCAGGTGGACGTAAAGCTAGGCGTTCAGAAATTATTTGCATACCAGCATTGTTAAAACCAAATCTGTTGATTGATGCATAATCTTCATTAAGGCGAAATAAACGTGGTTTTTGGTTTCCATCTTGTGCTTTAGGTGTTGCTGCACCAACCTCTATAAACCCAAAGCCTGAACGTAATAATGGTGCTATTGCTTGAGCATTTTTGTCAAAACCAGCTGCTAATCCAACTGGATTAGGAAATTCAAGTCCTGCTAAATTTTGTGATAACCTTGTACTTGTATAAACCCCAGGTTTTGAGGTTAGCCCTAAATTTAATGCACGTATGGCTATGTTATGTGCTCGCTCTGGATCTGTACCATGCAAAAGCCGTAAGCCTACTTTTTCAATTAGTTTCATATAATATCTTCTGGAAATAAATGAATATTATCTACCAGTGGAAGAGGTTTAATCCATAGGGCATCATCTAGCCTTAATTTATCGTAAAGATGTGGAAATAGCAGGTTATCGCGCGATTTTTCATATATTAATGTTTTAGGGAAGTCGGCGTCGTTATATGCTAACAACATTAAATCACTTTCACCTGAGAAATGCTTAGTAGCGGTTTCTTCTAAGGTTTGAGCAGTTGAAAAATGAATGTAACCATCATCAATATCAATGGGTGCTCCCATTGATATGCCATCATCACGTAGTATAGCCCACTCACTAGCGCGTAATATCTTATAGATTATCATTTTTAACTCTCAAATATGGCGTCAAAGTCTTTAAAGCCTTTTATCTCAATGGGGTTGCCAGACGGATCTCGAAAAAACATAGTACGTTGTTCTCCTGGTTCACCTTTAAATCGAATAATGGGGGGGATTTCAAATTCCAATCCGGAAACAATCAAATGTTTAGATAATTTCACCCATTCATCCAATGGTAAAATGACACCCATGTGAGGCATTGGGACCATATGGTCTCCAACTTTCCCAGTATTAGCTGTTTCAAAAGGTTTACCTAAATGTAACGAAATTTGATGCCCAAAAAAATCAAAATCAACCCAAGAATCTGTTGAACGTCCTTCTTTACAGCCTAAAAGATTGCTATAAAAATGACGAGAAGTTTCCAGATTGGAAACATGATATGCAAAGTGGAATAAGGATTTCATGGGTAGTCCCTATCATGCCATTTTGATGAGCCCAAGGCTGATTTGATTAGAGGGTCATAAAATATTAAAATTATTATGGGGCTAACCATAAAATTATTTACTAATAGTTATATATTATTTGCTTAATCATATTTTGTGGGGCATATTAAATGAGATTTTTTCACCTAAAGGAATGTTAATGACTAGCCGTAATTTCGTATTACCTTCGCTTAAAATGATTGAAACGTTTGAAGTTGCTGCACGTTTGGGATCCTTCAAGGATGCCGCTGGTGAATTGGGTGTAACACCAGGTGCCGTTAGTCATCAAGTGCGTGGATTAGAGCAATCGCTTGAAATTAATTTATTTGTCCGTCAGTCACGAACCGTGGTACTTACATCTGAAGGGATCGCTCTATACGAAGTAGCTAGCAAATCAATTAATGAAATTCGCCAATCAATTCAAAAAATATTAGCTGTAAATGAAACAGCCCAAATATCAATTGGATCAACGACAGCAGTATCATCTATGTGGCTTACTCCTAAAATAGCAGAATTTTGGCGTGATTTTGGGCATATTCAAATTAATCAAGAAGTAAGAGATCGACCATTTAGGCGGCCCCTAAGTTTAGATTTAACAATTGAATATGCTGTAAGTCCTCCCAAAGAAATAGCAAAAGTTTTATTTGAAGATAAACTCTTACCATTATGTAGTCCCGAGTTTAAGAGAACAAATATAAATACATTAAAAGAACTTTCCCAATCGCATCTAATACATTTGGATGCGAATGAAACAAATTGGACTAGTTGGCCTAACTGGTTTGCTGCACTTGGTTATGCTGGTGAACTATCAGTACGACACAGGGTTAACAATTATGCCATTGCGCTACAATTGGCTCAGGATGGATTAGGGGTCGTCTTAGGGTGGAAGCACCTTGTTAACCCGCTGATAGATAATGGGCGGTTGGTTCCACTGACTAGTTTCGAAATTGACGCTCCTGGTAAATTTTATCTGATACCATCACGTGGAAAGATAAAAGAGCAAGTAAGAGTTTTCAGCTCGTGGATCTTACCGTAAATTAGATGAATTTTTTTCACTTATTTATGAATAAAACTCGGTTGTTAGAATCTAATTACTATGTGAGAATTACACTATAATAGGGGGTTTTATCATGTCAGATTTATCGTTAGTCATTCAACCGCTTAATATTGCAAAAGGCCTTCCAAACGAGCACTATATTGATGATCAAACTTTCAAAGAAGAGCGAGACAGTGTTTTATATGCAAATTGGTCTGCTGTTGGGTTTGCTAAGGATGTGCCTAAAGTGGGTGATGCTTACCCCATTACTTTTCTTGAAATGCCATTATTGATGATTCGTGATAATGACGAACAGGTACGTGTTTATCAAAATACCTGCCGGCACCGTGGCATGATCTTAATATCAGAAAAAAGTAACATTCGTGGCACAATAAGATGTCCCTATCATTCCTGGTGTTATGGGCTCGATGGTGAATTACGCTCAACACCACACGTTGGGGGGCCTGGACAAAACACACATACAGATATCAAACGCGATGAATTAAATTTGTTTGAAATTCGTAGTCATGTCTACATGGATGTAGTGTTTGTAAATATATCAGATGACGCTGACACCTTTGAAGAAGTGCACAGCGACCTTTTAGATAGGTGGAAAGAATTTGATAAGCCATTTCATCATAACCCAGATAGCTCATTTGAATTACTCGTTGATAGTAACTGGAAGTTGGCTGTCGAAAACTATTGTGAGAGTTATCATCTGCCTTGGATTCACCCAGGCTTGAACTTAGTTTCACGGCTTGAAGATCATTATCATCTTGAAAAGCATTTAAAATACT
>CAJWNQ010000050.1 GCA_913043905.1 uncultured Paracoccaceae bacterium
ATTAAGGGTAATATGAAGACAACAGGAGACATTCAAATATCTGGAACTGTTGATGGAGACATCCGTGCACACCTCCTTACTGTAGGAGAAGGATCAACTGTTAAGGGTGAAATTGTTGCTGATGATATAGTTGTTCATGGACGAGTAATTGGATGCGTTAGAGGACTTAAAGTCCGCTTAACAGCAACTGCACGTGTTGAAGGTGATATCATTCATAAAACAATTGCAATTGAAAGTGGTGCTCACTTTGAAGGTTCAGTGACACGTCAAGATGATCCTTTAAATTCTAGTGCAGCAAAAATAAAATCTCCATCAAAACCTATTGAATAGGCCTAGATTAAAGAATTGCTCAAAATTATATAGGCAATTCTTTAATTATCTGATTGAGCTTCGGCTCGTGTTTTGCCTGCAACATCAAGTGCTAGTGTAGCTGCCATAAACATATCCAGGTCACCATTTAAAACACCCTGGCTATCAGAAGTTTCTACATTTGTTCTTAAATCTTTAACCATTTGGTATGGATGTAAAACATAGGATCTAATTTGGTTCCCCCAGCCAGCATCACCCTTATTATCATGTGCTTCTTGTATTCCTTCAGTGCGCTTACGCATTTCAAGTTCATACAAGCGCGACTTTAATGCTGCCATGCAATTAGCACGGTTTTGATGTTGAGATTTTTCTGAACTTTGAACAACAATATTTGTAGGAAGATGAGTTATGCGGACAGCAGAATCTGTAGTGTTTACATGCTGACCACCCGCACCTGATGAACGGTATGTATCCACACGAATATCAGAAGGATTTATTAAAACATCTATATTGTCGTCAATCACAGGATAAACCCATACAGATGAGAAAGAGGTATGACGTTTTGCATTACTATCAAATGGTGAAATTCTAACCAATCGATGAACACCACTTTCTGATTTCATCCATCCGTAGGCATTTTGACCTTTGATTTGATATGTTACAGATTTTATACCTGCTTCATCTCCAACGCTTTCCTCCATCCTATCAACTTGATAGCCTTTTTGTTCTGCCCAACGAACGTACATGCGAGCAAGCATATTTGCCCAATCACAACTTTCAGTACCACCAGCACCAGCATTGATCTGCAAAAAAGTGTCATTTCCATCTACTTCGCCGTTTAACAAGGCCTCTAATTCTTGCTTAGAGGCCTCATCTTTGATGTTTAAAATTCCATTCTCAGCATCTTTAACAACCTCAATATCTTCTTCAACTTCACCTAATTCAATCATATCAATGTTATCTTGAAGTTCAGTAGTAAGTTCTTTAAAGTTAGAAATCGCATCTGCCAGCACCTGGCGTTCGCGCATTAATTTTTGAGCTTTCTCAGGATTATTCCATAAATCAGGATTTTCCGACATTGCATCGAATTCTTCCATGCGATGTTCAGCCGTTTCCCAATCCATGCGTTGCTTAAGTAAATCTAGAGATTTACGAATTTCGGTAACAACATTTTCAATTTCTGCACGCATCTGCTTGCCTCAAATAAAGTTATATGCTTCTACAAAGCTGATTAACTCAGGTAAAGGGCTAGTAAAGACCCCCACTAGATAGACTACCAAAATTCACTTTATTAGAATCTTTTTTCTTATTATTTATAATACTTTTCACCCAGTTATCTCCAGTTGTCATTCCCAAATCATCCGAAAATTCAGAAAAAATTTCAACGTCAGCATTTACTGAAAAGCCACCATCAATTATTGTAATTAAGCCATCTAAAACTGGGTCTTCACCAATACGGAATAATTCTGCTGTAACATTGTCCCCTGGGATATTATTGGGATTTCTACCTGTGCCACCGTCAGGCAAATGAGCCCCACTAGTTCTGTCAAACTTCGCAAAATATGTATTTGGCGGTTGACTAAAGGTTCCTGCGCCATACTTTTTTATAGCTGTTTTCATAAACTGCTTAAAAACAGGGCCACACATGCCACCTCCAGAGGCACCTTTTCTAAGTGGTTTAGGTGTATCAAAACCCATATAGCAGCCAGCTACTATATTACGAGTGAAACCAACAAACCAAACGTCTTTAGCTTCATTTGTTGTTCCAGTTTTCCCAGCAATTTCAATACCATCAATTGCTACACTTTTAGCAGTACCCCTCTCAACAACCCCCCGCAACATTGATTGTAATCTAAATGCCGTCACTGGGTCTAATACTCTTTCACGATTATTAGTAATAAATGGCGTCTTTCCAATCTCTAGCATACTCTCATTACATTCAACGCAGTTTCGCTTATCATGCTTATAAATAGTTCTTCCAAACCTATCTTGAACACGGTCAACCATTGTTGGAAGTATACGTTCTCCTCCATTAGCAAACATTGCGTATGAGGATACCATTTTAAATAAAGTTGTTTCCTGCGCACCTAATGCAGCAGCAAGAAGTCTTGGCATTCTATTATAGACACCAAAGCGTTCAGCATATCCAGCGACAACATCCATTCCAACATCTTGAGCCAAGCGAACCGTCATTAAATTCCGAGACCTTTCAATACCAACACGTAACGGAGTTAGACCATACTCCTCTCCTGAGTAATTTTTAGGGCTCCATAATCCTTGTGGAGTCATGATTTCAAATTTTTCATCCATAATCATGGCTGCTGGGCTATAACCAACATCTAAGGCTGCTGCATATACAAATGGCTTAAAAGAAGACCCAGGCTGGCGCCTTGCTTGGGTTGCTCTATTAAATACAGAATGTTGGTAAGAAAATCCGCCCTGCATTGCTAAAACTCGTCCAGTTTCGGTGTCCATTGCAACAAAACCCCCTTGAATTTTAGGAATTTGACGTAATGTCCAACGATATATAGTACCATCAAAAGTATATATTGGTTTAACATATATAACATCACCAACTGACCACATATCTTTTATGTTGCGTATAGAAATACGATTTCCGTCAGAAAATTCACGATTCTGAGCCCATTCAAGTTCATCATTAAAATCTAAAAATTGATTTTCATTCGTAGAAAAGCCTTCGATACCTATAATAGCTGCACTCTTATTAATCTCAGTAACTACCGCAAGTTTCCATTCATCAATATCACGAGGCAGGTTTTCTTTTATTAATATTTCACGCCATTTATCATTTTTTAAAAACTTCTTATCAATTGTAGTTATGGGGCCGCGCCAAGGGCTATACTTACGGTCATAGTCCTCCAAGCCATTTCGAAGAGCTTTTTTAGCTTCAGTTTGTAACTTAAAATCCATGGTAGCGCGCACTGCTAAACCACCTGTAAAAAATTCTTTCTCACCAAAACTTGCAGAAAGTTGGCGCCTAATTTCATCAGTAAAATACGTGCGTGGTGCGCGCGCCTCTCGAGCAGACATTAATTGCCCACTTTGAACTGTTATTAAGTCTTTTGACTTAGCTATTAGTGCAGCCTCTTTAGTTACGTATCCATTCTCAGCCATTTCACGAATAACAAAATTTCGACGTGCTAACGCACGTTTTTTCTGCCGTACAGGATGATAGTTGCTAGGTGCCTTTGGTAAAGAAGCTAAGTACGCAGCTTCTTCCAAGGATATATCATCAAGTGACTTACCAAAATAGGTATCTGATGCAGAAGCTATTCCGTAAGAATTTTGACCCAAGAAAATTTCATTTAAATATAATTCTAATATTTTGTCCTTTGACATTGATCTTTCAATTCGAGTTGCCAAAATAATTTCTTTAATTTTTCGTTCCATTGAACGTGATCTGGTTAGCAAAAAGTTTTTCATCACTTGTTGGGTAATAGTAGACGCACCGCGTAAATCTTGACCATTAACAGCATCAAAAATAGCTTTTGCTATTCCAATAGGATCATATCCAGAATGACTATAAAAATTCTTATCTTCAGCAGATATAAATGCTTGTTTTATAATGTCAGGAACATCATCTGCTGAGATGAATAATCGGCGTTGCTGAGCGAACTCATCAATAACCTGCCCATCTCCTGAATAAACTCGACTTATTGTGGCAGGTTGATAATTAGATAGCTGTTCATAATCAGGAAGATCATTGCCATAAGCAAAAAAGACGGCCGTAAGAATTATTGCAAATAATGCACAACCTAAAGTTAGCAAAGCAAAAATTGATCCAAAAAATGAAAAAATCAAACGTAACACTAATATTATCCTAATTTTTTATAAATATTATAACACTTATTATCACTTAAGAAAATAAATCTAAGATCAATATTTATTGATAATAACAAATCTAATATTTAAAATTAAGACCTAAATTTAATTTTTATTTTTCTAAGATCACTGAATAAAATATTATAACAATAAATCTTTACTATACAATTTTAAAAGAGCGTTCATTCGCTCATAAAACTTTAAGTATTTAATGTTATTAAAAACACATTGTATTTATATGCTCACCAATTTATTATAATTTTAGATAGTTAAATTATCAGATTATCTAAACAGATTCGTTGGATGTGTATTAAGTGACAGGCAGTGTAACAACTCACGCCAAAGTCCACCTCTGGTCCACCAGCAGGCCACATGGCCAAAGGAACAGCTATATTATACTTTTAGTGTAAGAACAGCCATTTTAGTGACCATAATAGGGTCACAGGAGAAACCCGCGATGAAACGCGTGTGCAAAAATAAGATGTTATCACAAGGGGTATATGCCTCTTTAAATAACCTGCATACGAATGTTTCCGCCATAACTATTCATGCAAATATATACATTTCTTTATTTAAGAAGATGTTTAGCTTGCCTGACGAAAGTACAAAATGCCAAAGAAAATGCTTATTGATGCGACACACGCGGAAGAAACCCGCGTTGTTGTCGTGGAAGGAAACAAGGTCGATGAATTCGATTTTGAAAGTCTAAATAAACGTCAACTTTCTGGAAATATATATTTAGCAAAAGTCACTCGTGTTGAGCCATCTCTTCAAGCTGCGTTTATTGATTATGGTGGTAATCGTCATGGATTTTTAGCATTTGCTGAAATACATCCTGATTATTACCAAATTCCAATTGCTGACCGTGAAGCCTTAATTGCCGAAGAAGAGGCATACGTCAAATCTTTAGAAGAAGCTGAAAAAGAAAAGTCAAAAAAATCACGTATTCGTCGGCGAAAAACTAAATCAGTTGCTATTGAAACATCTGGTGATGCTACAATAATATCAGATGTAATTGAAAATCTCGAAGTTGATAATAGTTTAGTTGAAGACTCAGATGTATCAGATGCTAAAAAAGAAATAATTGAAGAAGGCTCGAGCGCTGCGGAAAATCCTCTAGTCCAAGCTGATAATGCTCTCATTCAGGACGACACAGAAGAACCTGCTTTAGACATTCCTGAAGGTCAGAGCAAGCACGCTGAAAATGGCACTACTGACGAAATAGAAACGTTAGCAGAAAATAACATAGACGATGACATTCAGCCCCGAAAGCCCCGGCCACGGCGCTATAAAATTCAAGAAGTAATTAAAGTTCGTCAAATATTATTAATCCAAGTGGTAAAAGAAGAACGCGGCAATAAAGGTGCGGCTCTTACAACATATTTATCTTTGGCTGGGCGATATTGCGTATTAATGCCAAATACCGCTCGTGGTGGAGGGATTTCTCGTAAAATAACTAATATTCAAGATCGCAAAAATATTAAAGAAATAACAAATGAATTGGAAGTCGCACCAGGTGCAGGTCTAATAGTTCGAACTGCTGGAGCAAAGCGAAACCGTGATGATATCCTTCGTGATTATGAATATTTAATGCGCCAATGGTCTCAAATCAGAGATCTTACACTAGAAAGCATAGCCCCTACTCAGATTTATGCTGAAGGTGATATCATAAAGCGCTCAATTCGTGATCTATACAATACT
This sequence comes from uncultured Paracoccaceae bacterium, assembly GCA_913043905.1. Classification (GTDB taxonomy): domain Bacteria; phylum Pseudomonadota; class Alphaproteobacteria; order Rhodobacterales; family Rhodobacteraceae; genus Amylibacter. Next base: position 5,854 of record CAJWNQ010000050.1, read on the forward strand.
GAAATTGACGAGATTATAGTGGATGGTGAACGAGGATTTGAGGCAGCAAAAGCTTATATGACTATGCTAATGCCAACACATATTGATCGCGTAAAGCTGTATAAAGATAAAATGCCATTGTTTGCAAGACATCAGGTTGAAAGCTATCTTGGTGGTATGTTTAATCCAACAGTACAACTCAAATCAGGTGGATATATAGTTATTGGAGTTACCGAAGCTTTAGTTGCAATAGACGTTAACTCTGGGAAGGCAACCAAAGAGTCCTCTATAGAAAAAACAGCTCTAAAGACAAACTTAGAAGCAGCTGAAGAAGTAGCCCGACAACTAAGATTACGTGACTTAGCTGGTTTAATCGTAATTGATTTTATTGATATGGAAGAACGTCGAAACAATGTCGCCGTTGAAAAGCGGATGAAAGACAAATTAAAAACAGACCGTGCAAGAATACAAGTAGGACGAATTTCAGGATTTGGATTGATGGAGATGTCACGTCAGCGCCTTCGTCCTGGTATGCTAGAAGCTACAACAAAAGAATGTCCACATTGTTTGGGAACTGGATTAGTTCGCTCTGACGATAGTCAGGCATTATCAATATTGCGCGAAATAGAAGATGAAGCGGTAAGAAAACGATCAAAGGAAATATGTGCAACAGTTCCTGTAGGAATTGCAAACTACTTAATGAACCACAAGCGCGACAATATTGCCTTAATTGAGAGCCAGTATGGCATATCAATTATTATAGAAGCTTCTGCTACGATGATTGGAACAGAATATAACCTAGATAAACGCAAAACTTCTTCTAGAATTGTAGCCGATGTATTCGAAATGCCCACAGCAAGCGAGATGGAAGCTGTAGCTAATATAGAAGTATCATCACCACAAATATCAGAAGAAACTGTACAGGTGTCAGAAGACACGCCGGTGCCATCAATCGAAGAAGAAGAAAAACCAAAAAAGCGTCGTCGTCGTCGTCGTCGTCGCGGCCGAAAAGATGACCTACAGCAAACTGATGGTATGGAAAATATTACTGAACTAGAAATACCTCCTGTTGATACAATTACGGAACCGCCTAAAATAATAGAAGAAGAAGTTGTGCCAACTAAAGTGCCAAAAAAACGTATTGTTCGAAATAAAACACCAAAAGATAAACAACCTTCTGAAAAAGCCATAGTAGAAAATGCTAATATTGTTTCGGTATTATCAACCATAGAAAATAAAGGAGAGCCAATCAAAGCTCCTCGTAAAAAAAGACGCACTAAAGCTCAAATTGCAAAAGATTTACTAAAAGAAGGCCTCAGTCAGGCCCTTGAGATCAAAGAAGAGGTCGTAATAAAGCCTAAAAGTATTCGCGCTAAAGCAAAAAAAGTCACTCCTGAATCTATTTCTTTAGACGAAAATAAAACTGATTTAAAAGAAATTAAAAAATCTGCTCCCAATAAGCGTGCGCCAAAGAAAGTTGAAAAGTTAAAAGAAGAAATAGTTAAAACTAAAGATGCCTCTGATAGCACAATTAAAGTAAATGATGCAGAATCTGTTCCACCAAAGCCTAAAAAACGCGGTTGGTGGTCGAAAGCTTAAAAATTAGGGCCCACGATTTGTGGGCCCTTTCGATAATTATAATACTGCCTCTTATCAAATTTAACTAGACGCTTTCGTAATTACATTGCACCATATCGTATGAAAAAAAATCTAATACATATATTTTTATTAATGTTAATTTTGACATCATCGATGGCTCAAGCAAATGGCTTACTTCGTGACGCCGAGATTGAACGTACTTTAAGATTAATTTCGCATTCATTAATTAAGAGTGCTGGGCTTGATGAAAAAGAAATACAAATTTTAGTTGTAAATGATAGTTCAATGAATGCATTTGTCATTAATGGTAAAGCTATATTTATTCATTATGGCCTAATAACTCGTTTAAAAAATGTTGAACAATTACAATCAGTTATAGCACATGAATTAGGCCATATCACTGGAGGTCATTTTTATCAGCGCATTTCTAATATGGGTAAAGCATATAACGCTGCAACTATAGGTACGTTACTCAGCACGGCAATTGGTTTAGTTTCAGGAGATATGACGACAACTATTGGATTGGTTGCAGGCACAAATAGTGCCGTCAAACGAGCTTTTTTAAGCAATAATCGCGCCCAAGAGGCGAGTGCGGATCAATCAGGGATACGGTTTATGGTTGATGCAAACATTAACCCCAAAGCATCATTAGAAGTTTTAAATATATTTGAGGGTCAAAACTTACTAAGTTCAAGAAGGCAGGATCCTTATGTATTAACTCACCCACTGAACTCACAACGTATTTCAAATATTAAAACTTTTATAGATAATTACATTCCCAAAAAGATTACTAAAAAAAATAATTTAGATTATCTGTATGCGAGAATGCGGGCAAAGTTTATTGGGTTCACAGGTAACCCAAAGTCTACTTTGCAAAATATTGACATAAATGAAAATCTTGAAATAGCTACATATATTCGTTCAATTGCTTATCATAAGATGCCGAATATCAAATTAGCCCAATTAGAAATTGATCGATTAATAAAAATCAAACCTGATGATCCATTTTATAACGAATTGAAAGGGCAGTTTTTATTAGAAATTGGGGAAGCAGAGGCTTCTGTGCAAGCTTACAAACTTGCTACCAAACTTGCTCCAAATGAATTATTAATCAGTTCAGGTCTTGGCAGAGCATATAACTCCATTGGCAATCATAAGTCTGCACTAAAAGTTTTAAAAAATGTTTATAATAAAGGTCTCAGAGATGGCAGAATGTTGTATGAATTAGCGAGAGCTTATTCGCAAGAAAACCTACCTGGCTGGGCATCTTTAGTAACAGCAGAACGTCATGCTCTATATGGAAATTTTTCATCAGCTGATACCCATGCTAAACGCGCTCTTAATTTATTAATTAAGGGCTCAGTTGGTTGGCTGAAGGCAGAAGATATTCTTATACAAGTTCAAAAAAATTACAAAAATAAACGTTAAAACAAATGACCTCACGTAACTATCAGACTTTCCATGACTAAATAATTAGCATATAAATAAAAATATAATGTAAAATCCAGAATTTTTCTTGAGGGACACATGACGAAAAAAGATCAAGACACAGATATTAAGTTTATTCAGGCATTGGCCGAAGTACTTAAAGTTAATGATTTAGCAGAAGTTCGAGTAAAGCGCGAATATAACGCGGATAACAAATTAGATATACGCGTCACTCGTGCCTATGCACCAGCTGCCGCCGCAACTATGATGGCTAGTCCTTCTACATCAATTGCTCCTACTACAAATAATATTGAAGCATCAATTCTGACAACATCCGTATCTGATGATCCTGCAAGTCATGTTGGTGCAGTAGCTTCGCCAATGGTTGGAACTGTTTATCTGCAAGCAGAACCAGGTTCAGCAGCATTTATTTCAGTAGGTGATACTATTACTGAAGGCCAAACTATTTTAATCATAGAAGCCATGAAAACTATGAACCAAATACCTGC
>CAJWNQ010000051.1 GCA_913043905.1 uncultured Paracoccaceae bacterium
TAGCTACAGTCTTTGATTTTACTGCTGCCTTCTTTGCTTCAGCTGGCTTCTTTGCTGCCGTCTTAGTTTTAGCTGCTGGCGCTGATTTAGCTACAGTCTTTGATTTTACTGCTGCCTTCTTTGCTTCAGCTGGCTTCTTTGCTGCCGTCTTAGTTTTAGCTGCTGGCGCTGATTTAGCTGCAACTTTTTGCTTTGCAACTTTGTTATCTGATATAGCTGCTATTTCTGTAATTTCATTTTTTAAAACATTCGAACAGAAAATATTACGCAAGGCCCAACCTAGTATTAGGAAAATACTAAGTGAAATTAGAATAGCTGGAATAGTCTCTATATTAAATCCATCGTCAGTTAATTTTGTACCTATAAATGCACTCACAACAGCAGACACAAACCAACATAGCAATGAGCTTGGGCTTAAAGAGTTATTATTTTCATCAGTTTTCATTTTAATTTTCCTAAAATTTTAGCTGTAGTTAAGTAGTTTCTGATATTATTGAATTTTTTCTTGCTACGAGTATTGGAACTTCATCACCTTGAATGCGCTTAATAGTGTCTCCATACTCTATCGCACGAGTAACCGAAGAGTTTGTGTTATATTTTAAAGAATTATATTCAGCTAAAGAGGTTAAACCTGATTTTGGTTCTGATGCATAACGACCATTTTGTGGGCCAGGCGTTGGTATTTCACCACGTGAAAAACTTGCTAATAACGCCCTAAAGCTACTTTCAGTTAAATCTTCATAAAAGTCTTTTCCAATTTGAGCCATTGGAGCATTTGTACAAGCCCCCAAACATTCGACCTCTTCCCAACTAAATTTACCATCTGATGATAAACTATGAGGTTGATCTGCAATAACTTCCTTACAAACACTAATTAAATCTTCCGCACCACAAATCATACATGATAATGTTCCACAAACTTGTATATGGGCGATAGTACCAACAGGTGCCAATTGATACATAAAGTAAAATGATGCAACTTCTAGAACTCGCATAAACGGCATATCTAACAATTCACCTACTGCCTCAATAGCAGGTTTAGACAACCAGCCCTCCTGTTCTTGCGCACGCCATAATATAGGTATCACAGCAGATGCTTGTCTCCCAGATGGATATTTTATCATTTGGCTCTTTGCCCATTTTAAGTTTTCTGGTGTAAACTTAAAATTATCTGGCTGTACAGTATGTAATCGACGAATAGACATTAGCGGTCAATCTCTCCAAATACGACATCAAGCGTGCCGATAATAGCGGCTACATCAGCAAGCTGGTGGCCTTTGCATAAATGGTCCATAGCTGCCAAATGTAAGTAGCCAGGCGCGCGGATTTTTGTCTTATAAGGCTTATTAGATCCATCTGAAACTAGAAAAACACCAAACTCACCCTTGGGAGCCTCAACTGCGATGTATACCTCACCCTCAGGCACTTTAAAGCCTTCAGTGTACAACTTAAAATGATGTATCAAAGATTCCATCGATGTTTTCATATCCCCACGATTTGGTGGTGTCAATTTACCTCGAGCTAAAACATCGCCTGTAGCACTTTCAAGTTTATTAATAGCTTGTTGAATTATCTTTAAGCTTTCGCGCATCTCCTGCATTCGACATAAATAACGATCATAACAATCACCATTTTTACCAACAGGAATGTCAAATTCAAATTCGTCATAGCATTCGTATGGCTGTGATCGGCGCAAATCCCATGCCATTCCTGATCCACGGACCATAACGCCAGAAAAGCCCCAATCCAAAGCTTCCTGCTGAGAAACAATCGCTATATCCACATTTCGTTGTTTGAAAATTCGATTTTCTGTTAATAAGCCATCGATGTCTGCCAATACCTTTGGAAACTCCATCGTCCATGCCATTATATCATCTAATAAATCTTGCGGTAAATCTTGATGAACGCCTCCAGGGCGAAAATATGCTGCATGTAAGCGGGCGCCTGACGCACGTTCATAAAATTCCATAAGTTTTTCACGTTCTTCAAAACCCCATAATGGTGGAGTTAAAGCACCAACGTCCATAGCTTGTGTGGTTACGTTTAAAATATGACTTAAAATACGCCCAATTTCACAATATAAAACACGGATCAAAGATGCACGTCGTGGTACTTCTATACCTGTAAGCTTTTCGATGGCCAAACACCAAGCATGTTCTTGGTTCATCGGCGCTACATAATCTAAACGATCAAAGTAAGGTAAATTTTGAAGATAAGTTCTACTCTCCATTAACTTTTCTGTGCCACGGTGGAGCAACCCAATGTGTGGATCACACCGCTCTACAATTTCACCGTCTAATTCCAAAACCAAACGCAATACGCCATGTGCGGCCGGATGTTGAGGCCCAAAATTAATATTAAAATTACGAATACGCTGCTCACCTGTTTGAGCATCATTAAATCCACCGTCAGCCATTACTTTACCTCCGCTTTATCATCACCTGGAAGAATGTATTGAGCACCCTCCCATGGAGACATAAAATCAAATTGACGATACTCTTGAGTTAAGGAAACAGGTTCATAAACCACGCGTTTTGCCACTTCGTCATAACGTAGCTCCGTATAGCCCGTAGTTGGAAAATCTTTGCGTAATGGGTAACCACGAAAGCCATAATCTGTTAAAATTCTGCGTAAATCTGGGTGGCCAGAAAAAAGAACGCCATACATGTCAAAAACTTCACGTTCAAACCAGTTTGCGCCTGGATGAATTTCATGAATTGAAGGTACCATACCATCTTCAGCAACTTGCGCTTTCAAGCGAATACGCGTGTTTGTATACATGGATAAAAAGTGGTAAACCATTTCAAAACGTTTAGTTCGTGATGGATAATCTACAGCAGTAATATCTATAAGCGTCGAAAACTTCATGGCAGAGTTGGACTTTAAGAACTCTACAACTTTTGGGATTTTATCCAACTTAACATTTAAAACTAAGTCACCAAACTCACTCACTCCTGTTGCAGTTATTGCATCAGATAATTTATTAGCTATATTTTCGCCTAATTTAGTTAAATCGTCAGACATATTAACTACCTTACAATTGTGCCAGTACGGCGCATTTTTCGTTGCAACTGAAGAATTCCATAAAGTAAAGCCTCTGCAGTTGGGGGGCACCCCGGAACATAAATATCAACAGGAACAATTCGATCGCATCCACGGACAACAGAATATGAATAATGGTAATATCCACCACCATTAGCACAAGATCCCATAGATATTACATAACGTGGCTCTGGCATTTGATCATAAACTTTACGCAATGCCGGAGCCATTTTATTTGTTAAAGTCCCAGCAACAATCATCAAATCTGATTGCCGAGGCGAAGCTCTAGGAGCCGTGCCAAAACGTTCTAAATCATAACGTGGCATTGCACTGTGCATCATTTCCACTGCACAGCACGCCAGACCAAATGTCATCCAATGGAGCGAACCAGTGCGAGCCCAATTTATAATGTCTTCAGCACTTGTTAAGAGAAAGCCCTTGTCCTGCAATTGGCGATTAAGCTCAGAATTAGCAACTTCTTTATCACCAGCATTGTTTACAGATACACTTATTCCCATTCCAATGCTCCTTTTTTCCACTCATAAGCAAAACCTATTGTCAAAACAGCTAAGAAAACCATCATTGACCAAAAGCCCAGTAAACCTTGATATTGGAATGACGTAGCCCACGGGAATAAAAATGCTACCTCTAGATCAAAAATAATAAATAATATTGAAACCAAATAGAACCGGACGTCAAACTTCATTCGCGCATCATCAAAAGCATTAAACCCACATTCATAAGCAGATGTTTTTTCTGCATCAGGATTTCTAACAGCTATTAATATTGCAGCTAGAATAAGGACTAGGCCAAGTCCGGCGGCTACGCCCAGAAAAACGAGTATAGGCAGGTAGTTTATTAGCAATTCTTGCACAGTTTCCCCCAGATAGGTCAGCAGCGACGTATTTGTTCTTTATTCCTTACCCTTCGCGTCCAGTGGCGTCAACAAACACAGGCCAAAAAAGAAGCTCAACTAACCACTTTTATCAAACAAAAAGAGTTAAATCTTGGTGAAGCTTTAAGTGAAAAAAAATATAGCATCTTTTCAGAAAAATTTAACAGACTACACCGATATACTTTAGATCTAAATTTATTTTAGATCTGAAGTATATCATAACTTTATCTTTTCAACTTCTTCTTTGATTATCGAAGAAATAACCTCGCAATCACGCATGCTAAGCGTCAATGGAATTCGCATATCCAATAAAACTGCCAAAATGGCATCAGTATTGGGCAGGTTTTGTGCATCCACATATCGCCAGCTATCATGTCGCGATGTAAATCCTACGGGACTATTTGCTCCAAACCATTTCAATTGAACCCCTCGCGCATCACAACCCGCTACTACTAAACGCATTTGAACACCATTAAAGTTAGGTAAGCAAAACTGAAATGAAGAAGCCACAAAATACTCTTTCTTTGGGCGAGCAATTAAGCGAAGATTACTAATTTGGCTCAATCCTGCCTCTAAAGCATAATAACGCTTATTCCATCGTTTTGCTTGGGATGGTAATTCTGCTAATTGAGGCCGCAAAATTGCTGCACGCAAATTATCCATCCGGCCTGAACAATTTGGAGTATCTAAGTGTATGTTCTCAAACGCATTAGAGGGGGCTCCGGCTAAGTGACTATCGTATAACATATATGATCCAGACAACATTGTTGCTTGCGCCATTATTTCAGCATTGTCTGTTACAATAAAACCACCCTCACCTGAGTTTATATGTTTAAAGGTCTGCGTTGAATAACATCCAACAACACCAGAACGACCACTCGGTACACCATTCCAATTAGCACCCATAGTGTGAGCACAATCCTCAATTACCTGCACTCCAGCTTCATCAGTGATTTTTATTAAGGCATCCATATCAACTAAATGTCCACGCATGTGGCTTAACATTAAAAACTTAGCTTTTGTTGATTGGATTTTCAATTGAAGATCATCTAGATCTAAAACTAAATCTTTAGTAATTTCGACGAAAATTGGTTTGCCACCAGCACCTTGAATTGAGCCAGGCACTGGCGCCAAAGTAAATGCATTAGTTAAAACCACATCACCATGCTCTAGACCGCAAGACCGAAGCGCTGTGGATAAAGCATACCCACCAGAAGCGACTGCTAAACAATATTTAGCACCGCATGATTGCGCGAACTCCTGTTCCAATAAAACAGTTTCTGCTATTTCTCCCGGCACTACATTATAACGATGCAAGCGTCCATGACGCATCACAGCAATAGCAGCCTCAATAGCCGCTTCGGGAATAGGTTCTTGTTGAGTGAAACTACCCATAAATTTTAAAACCATAGCTACCTCAAGAATTATATTTATAAAAATTTAACAATAAATATTAAAATTAAAAAAGGATATTATCTACCAAATCGGGTAAGTCGAAATAATGATTTAACAATGCCGAAGGTTCCATTCTATTCACACCATCGCCCTCCGGCCCAAAAGATACTAGAATACAGGGTACATCAGCATTTTTTGCAGTGTTACGATCTGTTATTGTATCACCTATTAAAACTGCTTTATTCCGATCACCACCCATCTGATCAATTGTAGTCCATAAATGTATTGGATCAGGCTTGCGAACAGATAAAGTATCAGCGCCCAACATTGCTAAAAACCTTTTTCGAATTCCCAAACGTGTTAATAATTCTTGGGACAAACCTTCAGGCTTATTGGTGCAAACTCCAAGTAAATAGCCGCGCCTTGTTAGCTCGTCTAAAGCTTCAATCACACCATCATAAAGCGTAGTGTGAACATCAATATACTTCGCATAGTGTTTAAGCAGAATTGGGTATTGTTCCATGACTTTTAATTCATCATAATATCCAGCGCGCTCAAATCCTAGCTTTAACATCGCACGCCCACCTGCGAATGCGACTAATGCATCAGTAATTGGGTCTAATGGTTCCCCAAGATCAAGAGCCATAAAACAGGCATTCGCTGCTGCAATCAAATCCTTACTTGTGTCTGCAAGAGTCCCGTCAAGATCAAAAACTACACTTTTCATTTATATATCCCAAATTTAATATACCTTGCCAAAAGGTAGTAACTAATTGAAAGACTTTGTGATGATATAGCCTCTTTTTATGTATTAAGTAAACGTATAGAAAACACCAAAGCATTAGGATAAATCATTATGAAATCAGCAGTCATTATTCTTGCAGCAGGCTTGGGTACCCGAATGGAATCAGAGTTACCAAAAGTGTTGCACAAAGTTGCTTCTAGCCCCCTATTAATACATTCAATTCAAACTGCCTTAGATATAAATGCGCAAAAAATAATTATAGTTGCAGGCCATGGTGCAGAATTAGTTAAAGATGTAGCGCTCGATTATAATCATAAAGCTGAAATAGTTATTCAATCAGAACAACTTGGAACAGCTCACGCAGTAGATCAAGCGCGTGAAGCATTAAAGGATTTTGATGGCGATGTATTTGTTTTATATGGAGACACTCCATTTATTGATGCAGAGATACTAACCAAGATGTCAGAAGCTCGTACTGATGGAGCTAGTATTGTAGTTTTGGGGTTTGAAACAGAAATACCATCCAGCTACGGCAGATTAATCTTAGAATCAAATGGGGATTTGGATGCTATTATTGAAGCAAAAGATACAAATAAAGATCAGAAAAAAATCAATTTTTGCAATTCAGGTGTAATATGCGCGCCCAGAAAATTACTTTTTGAATTAATCTCTGAAATTGATAACACAAATGCCAATAGTGAGTATTATTTAACTGATATTGTTAAGTTAGCACGCCAGCGAAACTTAGACTGTGCGGCTGTCCATTGTCCTAAAGAAAATGCCATGGGTATAAACTCACGTGTAGAGTTAGCTGAGGCTGAATCTTATTTTCAAAAAACTACTCGAACAAAAATGATGTTAAATGGTACCACTTTAGTTGATCCTGAAACTGTTTGGTTTGCGTTTGATACAGTTGTGGGTCGTGATGTTACTATTGAACAAAACGTAATTTTTGGACCTAATACAACAGTTGAAACTGGAGCATATATCCACGCATTTAGCCATATTGAAGGTGCTCATATTTCTACTGGTGCTATTGTTGGTCCGTACGCTCGATTAAGACCAGGTGCTGAATTAGCAAATAATTCTAAGGTTGGAAACTTTTGCGAAGTAAAAAATGCCCAAGTGGGAGAAGGTGCAAAAATAAATCACCTTTCATATATTGGTGATGCAACTATTGGTGACAATGCAAACGTTGGTGCAGGAACGATTACCTGCAATTATGACGGTGTATCAAAGCATCATACAGAAATAGGTGAACGTGCATTCATAGGTTCTAACACAGCACTAGTTGCACCCATTCGTGTAGGTAATGACGCTATGACCGGATCAGGATCAGTCATAAACAAAAATATTCCAGATGGAGCATTGGGCTTAGGGCGTGCTCGACAAGAAATTAAAGAAGGTTTTGCTTTAAAAATTTTAAATAAGTTAAAAAGTGCTAAAATAGATGCAAATAAGGATTAGATAAATGTGTGGTATAGTCGGAATACTGGGCAATCACGAAGCAGCTCCAATTTTAGTAGATGCACTAAAAAAACTGGAATACCGTGGCTATGATAGCGCAGGTATCGCAACCATTAATAATGGCGTACTAGAAAGGCGCCGTGAAATTGGAAAATTAGTGAATTTGGCTGACAAACTTGTTTACCAGCCCCTTAAAGGGAAAGCAGGAATTGGTCATACACGCTGGGCCACTCATGGCAGCCCATCAGTTATAAATGCTCACCCACATAAAACAGGCAAAGTTGCAGTAGTTCATAATGGCATAATTGAAAATTTCAAAGCCCTTCGTGATGAGCTAAAATCAGATGGAGCTAGCTTTAAAACTGAAACAGACACGGAAACAGTTGTCCAATTATGTATGCAGTTTTTAGATAATGGCAAAACACCAATTCAAGCTGTTGAAAATACAATAGCACGCCTTAAGGGTGCTTATGCATTATGTTTTCTATTTGAATGTGACGAAAATTTGTTAATAGCAGCGCGCAAAGGGTCTCCATTAGCAATAGGGCATGGAAGCGGCGAAATGTTTGTAGGTTCAGATGCTATTGCCTTAGCTCCAATGACTAACAAAATTACTTATTTGGAAGAGGGTGATTATGCAGTTATCACACGCGAAAAGTTAGAAATTAGAGATATAAATGGAACAGTGACTAAACGTGAAATGAAAACTTTGACGCTTAGTATTCAGAGCGTTCAAAAAGGCACATATAAACACTTCATGGCCAAAGAAATAGCTGAACAGCCTTCTGTCTTGGCAAATGCAATAAATTATAATCTGAACAGTGCTGGTAATCAGGTTTTAATGCCCAATCTAGATTTAGACTTCAATAAAATAAATCACATTACAATGGTTGCATGTGGGACAGCCTTTTTAGCATGTCACGTTGCTAAATATTGGTTTGAAAAAATTGCGCGTATTCCGGTTGAATTAGACGTTGCATCTGAATTTAGGTATAGAGAGCCACCTGTTGATGCTAATGGTCTTGCTATATTCGTTAGCCAATCTGGCGAAACTGCAGACACTTTAGCAGCACTTAGATATTGCAATCAAAACAAGATGAACACAGTTGGCATCGTGAACGTTGACGAAAGTACAATTTCTCGTGAAGCATCCATATCAATGCAAATCCACGCAGGGCCTGAAATAGGTGTAGCATCAACTAAAGCTTTCACCTGCCAGCTCACAGCTCTCATCTTTTTAACTATCAAAGCTGCCCATGATAAGAGAGTTATTAGTCGCGAGCGCCAAACTTCTTTATTAACATCTCTAGTTCATATTCCTGCATTAATGGTTGAAGCTTTAGCCCTTGAGGCTGAAATAAAGATTATAGCTTTGGAATTATCCAAAGCTGATAATGCAATATTCTTAGGTCGTGGTACGATGTTCCCACTAGCACTTGAAGCTGCTTTAAAATTAAAAGAGATTACCTATATCCATGCCGAGGGATATGCTAGCGGGGAATTAAAGCATGGCCCAATTGCATTAGTGGATGAAAAAA
>CAJWNQ010000052.1 GCA_913043905.1 uncultured Paracoccaceae bacterium
ATGTTGATTTTGTTGAGTTAAAGTCTGGTATGCAAAAGTATTTTTTGATTGGACTTGCTATTGGGGTGGTGTTGCTAATGGAACTTGGTTTGGTTATCAGCCACTGGAAAGTTGCACCGGAAGCTGGGTCATTACTACAGTCACCCACTCCACCCATAGGTGATGTGCATAATACGCTTGCCTTAGGACAAATAATTTATACGGATTATATATATTTGTTTCAAATTGCAGGCTTGATCCTTTTAACAGCCATGATTGGCGCTATCGTCCTCACGCTGCGCCATCGTACTGATGTTAAGCGTCAAAATGTCGTTGACCAAATGCAGCGTGATCCAGCTGAAGCCATGAAAGTTATTAATGTGAAGCCGGGGCAGGGATTATGATATCAGTCGAACACTACCTTACTGTTGCAGCATTATTGTTTGTTATTGGTATTTTTGGTATTTTTTTAAATCGTAAGAATGTTATTGTAATTTTGATGTCGATAGAATTAATGCTGTTGGCCGTAAATATTAATTTTGTGGCTTTTTCCACTCATTTGGGAGATTTAACGGGGCAAGTTTTTACTTTATTTATTCTAACGGTCGCGGCTGCAGAGGCTGCAATTGGATTGGCTATTCTTGTTTGCTTCTTCCGCGTACGTGGGACGATTGCAGTCGAAGACATTAATGTGATGAAAGGCTAAGTCATGGAAATGATCTTGCTATTTGCCCCGCTAATTGGTTCAATCGTATGTGGCTTTGGGCACCGTATTATTGGTGAAAGAGCTGCTATGGTGGTAGCTACTGGTGGCCTATTTTTGTCTGCAATCCTGTCTTGGATAATTTTTCTCAGTTTTCACGGTGACGGTTACACTATTTCATTATTTCGTTTTATTGAAAGTGGAACATTAACTACTAATTGGGCCATCAGGATGGATCGCTTGACTGCTATAATGTTGATTGTGATTAATACAGTATCTGCATTAGTTCACCTATATTCGTGGGGTTACATGGATAAAGACCCTCAGTGGAAAGAGGGTGAAAGTTATAAGCCTCGGTTCTTTGCTTACTTGTCATTTTTTACATTTACGATGTTGATGCTGGTAACATCTGACAACTTATTACAAATGTTTTTTGGCTGGGAGGGCGTCGGCGTTGCATCATATTTATTGATTGGCTTTTATTACCGTAAGCCATCTGCGGGTGCTGCTGCCATGAAGGCTTTCATTGTTAATCGTGTCGGAGATTTTGGCTTTGCGTTAGGTATATTTGGTCTATTTTACCTTACTGGGAGCATTAACTTTTCTGAAATTTTAGACCCGCACAATGCAGAAGCATTAAGTAAAACAAATTTACAGTTTTTATCATGGGACTTAAATGCTTTAGAAGTTATTACTATGCTACTATTCATAGGTGCGATGGGTAAATCTGCGCAATTGATGCTCCACACATGGTTGCCAGATGCAATGGAAGGGCCTACTCCTGTATCAGCTCTAATCCATGCTGCCACTATGGTAACGGCTGGAGTGTTTATGGTTTGTCGCCTTTCCCCGCTAATGGAATATGCAACATTCACGCCAAATTTTATTGTTATAATAGGTGCTACAACAGCATTCTTTGCTGCTACCGTTGGGTTAGTTCAGAATGATATTAAGCGTGTGATTGCTTATTCAACATGTTCCCAACTTGGCTATATGTTTGTGGCTGCAGGCGTTGGTGCATATGGTGCAGCAATGTTTCACTTATTCACGCACGCATTTTTTAAGGCGATGTTATTTTTGGGTGCGGGTTCTGTAATTCATGCCATGCATCACGAGCAAGACATGCGTAATTATGGTGGTCTTCGTAAGAAAATTCCATTTACTTTTGCAGCAATGATGATTGGTACATTGGCAATAACCGGTGTTGGAATTCCTTTGACGCATATTGGTTTTGCTGGTTTTTTGTCTAAGGACGCAATAATAGAAAGTGCATATGGCGCAGGTACTGGCGTTGGTCAGTATGCCTTCGTGATGCTAGTCATAGCTGCCGCAATGACTAGTTTCTATTCGTGGCGCTTAATATTTCTTACTTTCTACGGAAAAGCTCGTGGCGATAAGCATACACATGAACATGCACATGAAAGCCCAATTGTCATGTTGATGCCATTGGCTGTCTTAGCATTGGGTGCAGTTTTTGCGGGTATGGTCTGGTATGAAGATTTCTTTGGCCATCATTGGGAGGATTTCTTTGGTGCATCAATATATGCTAATCATGAAACAAATCATGTTGTGCACGACGCACACGCGGTTAAGAGTTGGGTTAAAGCATCTCCATTTTTTGCAATGTTGTTAGGATTTCTTTTGGCGATGTGGTTTTATATTTGGTCTCCTGAAAATCCTGCGAAATTAGCAAAACAACAAAGAAGTCTTTATGCACTATTTTTGAATAAATGGTACTTCGATGAGCTGTATGACATGATCTTTGTCCGCCCTGCAAAACGGCTTGGTAATTTTCTTTGGAAAAAAGGTGATGGAGCAGTAATTGACGGTGGAATTAATGGTATTGCGTTGGGAATTATTCCATTTATGACGCGTAAATATCAGGCAATGCAGTCTGGTTATTTATTCCACTATGCCTTCACTATGGTCATTGGTGTTGCTGTGATTGTTACCTGGTTTGCAGTGACAGGAGGATCCCAATAATGGATAATCTTTTGTCTATTGTTATATTTTTACCATCAATTGCAGCTCTAATATTAGCAATTATTTTACGTGGTGAAGACCATGCATCACAAAAAAATGCTAAAGTATTGGCACTAGTTGCTACTTTGGCAACTTTTGTGATCAGCATCCCACTGCTTACGCAGTTTGACCCATCAAATGCTGGTTTTCAATTCGTTGAGGAATATAATTGGTTGGCTGGGTTGAAATATAAAGTTGGATTGGACGGCATAAGCATTTTATTTGTGATATTAACTACCTTCTTGATGCCAATTGTTATTGGTGCATGCTGGACAGTAACTACTCGTGTCAAAGAATACATGATCATGTTTTTAATCTTGGAAACAATGATGCTTGCAGTATTTAGTTCTTTGGATATTATTTTATTCTATGTGGTTTTTGAAGCTGGCTTGATCCCAATGTTTTTAATTGTTGGTATCTGGGGTGGAAAAGATCGTATTTATGCGGCCTTTAAGCTATTTTTATATACGCTTCTAGGATCAGTTTTGATGTTGATTGCTATTATTTACATGTGGTTTGAAGCTGGCACGACGGATATTCCTGAATTGATGCAACATCAATTTTCTTCTGAAAGTATCATTATTCTAGGTGTAACGATTGTTGGCGGCATTCAAACATTACTCTTCTTAGGATTTTTTGCATCTTTTGCTGTAAAAATGCCAATGTGGCCGGTTCACACCTGGTTGCCAGACGCACATGTGCAAGCACCAACTGCAGGCTCTGTAGTATTAGCTGCGATCTTATTGAAGATGGGTGGTTACGGTTTCCTTCGGTTTAGTTTGCCAATGTTTCCAATAGGATCAGATGTCATGGCAACGTTTGTTATGACGATTTCCGTTATTGCTATAATTTATACATCCTTTGTGGCTTTGGTCCAAGAAGACATGAAAAAGTTAATTGCTTATTCATCTGTTGCTCATATGGGCTTTGTTACCATGGGTATTTTTACAATTAACCAACAGGGTTTGGACGGCGCCATTTTCCAGATGTTAAGCCACGGATTTATATCTGCAGCACTATTTTTGGGGGTTGGTGTGATTTATGATCGTATGCATACGCGAGATATAGAAGCTTATGGTGGCTTAGTTATCCGCATGCCAATTTTTGCGCTAATCTTTATGCTATTTACAATGGCTAATGTTGGGCTGCCAGGAACATCCGGTTTTGTAGGTGAGTTTCTTACTTTAACTGCAGCATTCAAAGCTAATACTTGGATTGCTTTTGGCGCTACTACTGGCGTAATTTTGTCAGCAGGTTACGCATTATGGCTATACCGTCGCGTAGTATTTGGTGATCTGATCAAAGAAAGTTTGAAAAGCATCGCAGATATGGATTTACGTGAAAAGCTAATGATTACGCCTCTAGTCGTTATGACAATATTATTGGGTATTTACCCTGCATTAATTTTGGATCTGATTGGCCCGTCTGTAAGCGCCTTATTGGAACAAGTACACGCAGCACAGGGAGTATTAATTGATGCAACTCCTAATGCTGCACATTAAAGGGGTATCGAGGCTATGATCAGCACAGATATCAATACAGTCCTTCCAGAAATTATTCTGGCAGTTTATGCAATGGCCGCCTTAATGCTAGCTGTTTATGGAGGCAAAGACCGTTTAGCTGGTTTTATTTTTTGGGCAACCTCTGGAATAATGGCCGCGCTAGGTATTTGGATTGCATTTGCGCCAATTGCAAATTCCACAGCTTTTGATGGATCGTTCACTAATGACGGCTTCGCTCGCTATACAAAAGTAGTGATGCTATTTGGTTCTTCGGCAATGCTACTTTTATCACAAGATTATCTTGAAAAAAACAAATTGTTAAAATTTGAATTTCCAATTCTTATTGCTCTAGCAACATTAGGCATGATGCTAATGGTTTCTGCAGGCGATTTGATGGCGCTTTATATGGGATTAGAGCTACAATCTTTGGCACTTTACGTAGTTGCATCTTTTCGACGTGATAGCATTCGTTCAACAGAAGCCGGTTTGAAATATTTTGTATTAGGTGCTTTATCCTCTGGCTTGTTACTTTATGGTGCATCTCTAGTTTATGGCTTTTCGGGGACAACTAATTTTGCAGGTATTTCTGAAACTATACATAGTGACGGTCTGGGCATGGGGATGTTGTTTGGGCTGGTCTTTTTGTGCGTAGGTATGGGGTTTAAAATATCTGCAGCTCCATTTCATATGTGGACACCTGATGTTTATGAGGGCTCCCCAACGCCTGTAACAGGTTTTTTTGCTACTGCGCCAAAGGTAGCAGCCGCAGGTTTATTTGCCCGTGTGGTGCATGATGCATTTGGTGGAGCTGTTGCTGATTGGCAGCAAATTGTTGCATTTTTATCCTTTATTTCAATGTTTTTAGGGTCTATTGCCGCAATAGGACAAACCAATATTAAACGACTAATGGCATACTCTTCTATTGCACATATGGGTTTTGCTTTGCTGGGTTTATCATCTGGTACACAAGAGGGTGTCCAAGCATTACTAATTTATATGGCTATATATGTGACCATGAACGTGGGTGTATTTGCTTTTATCTTGAATATGGAACGCGACGGTCAACCAGTTACTGATATTAGATCCCTTGGATTATATTCTCGCTCTGAACCAATACGTGCGGCAGCTTTAGCTGCATTGATGTTTAGCCTTGCGGGCATTCCACCATTGGTTGGATTTTTTGGTAAATTATATGTTTTAAAAGCGGCAGTAAATGCTGGCTTGGCTTGGTTAGCAATTGCTGGTGTAATTGCTTCTGTTATAGGTGCGTTCTATTATTTACGTATTATATACTTTATGTATTTTGGAGATGAAGTTGAGCCTATGACTGGTAAGATGCCTATAATTCATAAGGTTGCTTTGTACGGTGCAACATTAATTATGCTTCTTGGGGCAGTAAACTTGTTTGGAATTGAACCTATTGCGGCAGATGCTGCTGCATCACTTTTTAAATGATCAAATGGCCTGCAGGCGTTAATTGTATTACTTTTAAAACCATTGATAGCACAAATAAAGAAAGTGCAAGACTTGCTGCTAATACTTTTTCACCTTTGTGGATCTTGGCAAATGAACAGTCGGAGGGCGTAGGAAGGCGTGGCCGAGCCTGGTCAAGTCAAAGAGGAAATTTTTCAGCAACTTTACTAATGCCAATTTCTGAAGGCTTATCGACTGTGGCTTTGCATAGTTTTGTTGCTAGTTTAGCACTAAGAGATGCATTGGTATATATTACGGATGCTCCAGAAAAATTTGATTTAAAATGGCCAAATGATGTTTTAATGGAGGGTGGTAAAGTGGCCGGTATTCTTCTTGAAACCTGTGGAATTAATTCAAGCCATTTGAGTATTGGTATTGGTGTGAATTTAGCCATTCTTCCAGAATTAGATAAAGTCGAAGAAGGTTCAACGCCGCCAAGATGTCTTAATGGAATAATTGAGCCTTCTAATTTTTTGAAAATTTTAGCACATTTTTTTTCCATACGCGAAATACAGTTTAAATCATATGGATTTGCATCAATTCGTACTGACTGGCTTCAAAATGCAGCTAGATTAGGCGAGATAATTACTGCACGGTTATCTAATAATGAAATTACCGGAATATTTGAGACAGTGGACGAACAGGGTGGTGTTGTATTACAAGCAGGAGATACGCGACATGTTATCCATGCCGCTGATATCTTTTTTTAGGGTGCGAAAATGTTATTAGCAATCGATGTTGGAAATACAAATACAGTTTTTGCCTTGCATGATGGTATTAAATTTATTGCCCATTGGCGGTGTGAAACACTTGCTGGCCGTACCGCAGATGAGTATTTTGTTTGGCTTAATCAGCTGATGGAACTAAATGAAATAAAGGCAAAAATCAAACGGGTTGTTGTTAGCTCTACTGTTCCTCGAGTAGTCTTTAATTTGCGGGTACTATCTGATCGTTATTTTAGTTGCCGGCCATTAGTGGTTGGAAAGCCTGAGTGTAATCTAGGTGTAAGTATTCGTGTTGATGCTGGTGTAACTGTTGGGCCTGACCGTTTGGTTAATACTGTTGGAGCTTATAGCCAATTTGGTGGTGACTTGATTGTGGTTGATTTTGGTACAGCAACAACGTTTGATGTTGTCGATCAAGATGGGGCTTATATTGGTGGTGTTATTGCGCCAGGTGTAAACTTGTCATTACTAGCACTACATGAACGTGCCGCAGCATTGCCACATATAGATGTTGCACAGCCTGATAAAGTAATTGGTACTAATACTGTAGCGTGTATGCAATCAGGCATTTTTTGGGGCTATGTCGGCTTGGTTGAAGGCATTTGTGAAAAAATTAAAGCAGAACATCCTCGAGACATGAAAATTATATCTACTGGTGGACTTTCGACGTTATTCAAACGTGGTACGAATGTTATTGACCACATTGACCTAGACCTGACATTACACGGTCTATACCTGATAGATCAGACAAATCGGAAATAATATGACATCTAAAAATAAATTGATTTACCTTCCTCTTGGTGGGGCAGGTGAAATTGGCATGAATATGTATCTTTATGGTTATGGGCCAAAAGGTAAAGAGCGCTTTATCCTAGCCGATGTTGGTGTAACTTTTCCTGCAATGGATGGAACTCCTGGTGTTGACCTAATAATGGCAGACACAAAATTTATCCAAGAACGTGCAGATCGCCTTGATGCAATTTTTATAACTCATGCACATGAGGACCATATTGGTGCAATAGGCCTATTATGGCCTAAATTGAAAGCACCAATTTATTGCCGAAAATTTACAGCGGCTGTTGCTCGAGCCAAAATGCAGGATCGAAATCAAAACCCAGATATGATTGAAATTTTACCGCCTTATCCAGAAATGAAAGCAGTTGGCCAATTTAAGGTAGGCATATTACCAGTTCCGCACTCAATTCCTGAAGCATCAGGCCTGGTTATTGAAACTCCAGACCACCGAATTGTTCATACAGGAGACTTGAAGCTTGACCCCAATCCTGGTGTTGGTGAGCCATTTGATCCTGAAATGTTTGCTGAACTTGGACAAAAAGGAGTTGATGTTCTTGTATGTGATAGTACTAACATATTTTCCACAAAACCAGGAAGATCAGAGGCAACATTGGTTAAGCCAATTGCTAAGATGATTAAAGGTGCGAATGGTATGGTTGTTGCCACAACATTTGCGTCTAACGTAGCGCGTTTAAAAACATTGGCTCAGGCTGGTATAGATGCTGGTCGATCTGTTTGTGTGTTGGGGCGTTCGATGCAAAAAATGTTAGGCTACGCTCATTCAACGGGTGTTTTAGATAATTTTCCACCAACTGTAGAACTTGAAGATATACCAAATATTCCTCGTGAAAACCTAATGTTATTGGTTACTGGCTCACAAGGAGAAGGCCGTGCAGCTTCCGCACAATTGGCACGAGGAAAGTATTTAGGTATTACAATGCAAAAAGGTGATACATTCTTATTCTCTTCTAAAACTATTCCTGGGAATGAAATTTCTGTTAGCCGAATAATTAACTCCTTTGCTCTACAGGGTGTTAACGTAATTGATGATAGTGCTGAAATTTATCATGTATCTGGTCACGCTAACCGCCCAGACCTTGAAGAGGTTCACCGCCTATTGAAGCCTAAAACTTTGATACCAATGCATGGTGAATATCGCCA
>CAJWNQ010000053.1 GCA_913043905.1 uncultured Paracoccaceae bacterium
ATGGATCACGAGTATGGAAATGGCACTGCGATCTACACTCGTGATGGTGATACTGCTCGTGATTTTGCAAATCGTATCAATGTTGGCATGGTTGGCATTAACGTGCCAATTCCGGTGCCTTTGGCCTATCACACTTTTGGTGGTTGGAAGAAATCTGTGTTTGGTGATTTGAACCAACATGGTCCTGATGCGTTTAAGTTTTATACACGTACAAAGACAGTGACTGCACGATGGCCTTCTGGAATAAAAGAGGGTGGTGAATTTTCCATTCCTGTAATGGGCTAATCACTAACAATATTAAATGGTACAACGCTACGTTTCGAAGTCTCGATACGTAGCGTTTTGCCAATTGGTGGTACTGATCTATGATGACAAGCGGTCCTTTCACAAATCCGGCATGATATTCCAATTGGATCAAAACTATCAATATTTTCATAATTTAGATCATCTGCGTAAACTACAGCTTTAGTATGACTAATGTTGCAGCCTAAGCCAATAGAATAACGTCGTATATTTGAATGGTAACCTGCTGAACGTTTTGTAATAGTTCGTGCGACGCAAAAATACTTTTCGTTATCAGGCGTGATAGCAAGTTGGCGTACAAATTCGCCTGGACGCTCAAATGCTTGATGAACATTCCACAGGGGGCATGCTCCACCAAAGCGTGCAAACTGTAATTGTGTTGCTGAATGCCTCTTCGTTATGGTGCCTGATCTATCTACGCGTAAGAAGAAAAATGGGACACCTTTTTCACCTGTGCGTTGCATGGTTGATAAGCGATGTGCAACTTGTTCAATGCTTGCATTAAATTTTCTTGCTAGTAATTCCAAGTCATGGCGAAATGTTTGTGCGGCATTTAAAAAATTGCGGTATGGCATTAATGCAGCACCTGCAAAATAATTACCTAAGCCAAGCCGTGCGATATCTCTAGATTCTTTTGACTTAAGGTTTGCTGCTTCCAAGATATCATCAATATCTTTGACTTGCTCTAGGAAAGCTATTTGCTGCAATAATTGGAAGTTTCTTGTGGGTTCTGGGAAGTTTTCGTTCAATAATAAAATCTTACTTTTCATAATACGCATTTGATGAGGTTCTAAAGTATTGGAATACCTAACCTCAATCTTATGATGTACTTTAAGATGATCTATAAGTTTATTTTGCATTGAACCAGAATGTAACCCTTTTCTTAATGCAAACTCTTCGGCACTACGATCTAATGTATCAATGTAGTTGTTCTGATAATGAAAAAAGTCACGAACTTCTTCATAAGGTTGAGCTTGAAGTGCATTTTCTTTATTTTGGAGCAAATCATCAAAAGAAGCTAACTGTTCTTGGGACGATTGATATGCATTGTGTAATACTAAAAATGCACTGGTAAAGTCTGGACTATTTGACGTAACAATTTTTAATTCTTGTAGGGATGGCGCAACGTCTTTGAAAACTGGATCATGTAAGATTTCACGTAAGTCTGATAGTCTTCTGCTACTATTATCAGAAGTAAATTTTGAAATATCTGCTTTGAATTCTTCAACCAGTGCAAGAATAACTGCAGCAGTTAGTGGTCGCTGATTGTTTTCAATTTGATTTAAATAACTCGCAGAAATTCCTAAGCGTATAGCGCAGTCTTTCTGCGATAAATCCTCCATATTTCTAAGGTTTCGCATTTGCGCACCGGCAAATAGTTTTCTTGAACTTTTATCCATTATACAAATTCGCAATTCACTACATTAAAAGATGCAAATATTAACAATATCGCACGATATGCTTTGAGACCTATTGTGTCAATGTTTCAGAGGCATTAACTTGATTAGAAAAGATTAAAAGTTATGAATTTTACATGAATAGTAAGGAAAAGTATAATGGCAAGTATATCTGAACAACTTGAAGCGCGGCGTGACAAGGCACGCTTAGGCGGTGGGCAGGAACGGATTAACGCTCAACATGCACGTGGGAAGCTTACCGCACGTGAACGTTTAGAGGTGTTGCTAGATAGTGGTAGTTTTGAAGAGTATGATATGTATAAAACGCATCGCTGCGTCGATTTTGGAATGGCTGAAAAGCAAATTCCGGGTGATGGTGTCGTTACTGGATGGGGAACTATTAATGGCCGACCAGTGTATCTGTATTCTCAGGACTTTACTGTTTTTGGGGGGTCTTTATCGGAAACACATGCTGAAAAAATCTGTAAAATTATGGATTTGGCCATGCAGAATGGTATTCCTGTAATTGGTATTTCAGATAGTGGGGGTGCACGAATTCAAGAAGGTGTTGCGTCTTTAGCTGGTTATTGTGAAGTTTTTCACCGGAATGCTCAAGCCTCGGGTGCTATTCCACAAATTTCTATGATTATGGGGCCATCTGCAGGAGGAGCAGTTTATTCGCCAGCAATGACTGATTTTATATTTATGGTAAAAGATACATCATATATGTTTGTCACTGGCCCTGATGTAGTGAAAACTGTTACTAATGAAATTGTCACTGCTGAAGATCTTGGGGGAGCTATTACACATACTAAAAAATCTTCAGTAGCCGATGGAGCTTATGAAAATGATATTGAGGCTTTACTTGATTTACGCCGATTCTATTCTTTTTTACCTCTAAATGCTGGAGTAAAAGCCCCACATCATGCTACTTTAGATTCCTGGGACCGTGAAGATAAATCTTTAGATACACTGGTTCCAAGTAATCCCAATCAACCCTATGATATGCGTGAAGTAGTAGTAAAGTTAGCTGATGAGGGTGATTTTTTTGAAATACAGAAAGAATTTGCGGGAAACTTATTAATAGGTTTTATTCGTATTAATGGCGAAACCATTGGTGTTGTGGCTAATCAGCCAATGGTATTAGCAGGATGTCTAGATATTAATGCTAGTAGAAAAGGTGCAAGGTTCGTCAGGTTTTGCAATGCTTTTAGTATTCCAATTTTAACTCTTGAAGATGTACCGGGGTTTTTGCCAGGCACTGCGCAGGAATATGGTGGAATTATAAAGCATGGCGCTAAATTATTGTTTGCTTATGCTCAAGCGACTGTACCATTGGTGACTGTGATTACACGGAAGGCATATGGAGGTGCCTATTGTGTAATGGCGCCTAAACATTTGGGAGCTGACGTTAATTATGCATGGCCGTCGGCTCAAATCGCTGTGATGGGAGCTAAGGGTGCCACTGAAATTTTACATAGAGCTGATTTAGGTGATGAGAAAAAAATCGCAAAACACACAGCTGATTATGAAGAGCGGTTTGCTAATCCGTTTGTAGCAGCTCAAAGGGGATTTGTTGATGAGGTAATTAACCCTCGATCCACTCGTCGCCGCATAGCACGCAGTTTTGAACTGCTCAAAAATAAAAAAGTTAATCAACCATTTAAAAAACATGATAATATTCCATTGTAGGTGTCTGATATGATTAAGAAAATACTAGTAGCAAATCGCGGAGAAATAGCATGCCGTGTTTTTAAAACAGCTAAACAAATGGGTATTAGAACTGTTGCTGTTTACTCAGATTCTGACGAAAATGCTTTGCACGTTAAAATGGCAGACGAAGCTGTGTATATTGGGTCATCACCAGCATCAGAAAGTTATTTAGTTATTGATAAGATTATAGCTGCTTGTAAACAGACTGGAGCAAATGCAGTGCATCCAGGCTATGGATTTCTTTCTGAACGAGCAGAATTTTGTGAGCGCCTAGCTGCTGAAAATATAATATTTATTGGACCGCCCGTTCCTGCTATTAAGGCTATGGGTGATAAAATAACATCCAAGAAAATTGCTCAAAAAGCTAATGTTTCAATTGTCCCTGGACACATGGATTTGATTGATGATGCTGAGCATGCGGTCAAAATATCAAGTGAGATTGGCTATCCTGTTATGATTAAGGCCTCTGCAGGTGGCGGTGGTAAAGGAATGCGGATTGCTTGGAATGACGAAGAAGCGCGAGAAGGGTTTGCACGTTCAAAGTCCGAAGCTTCTAGTAGCTTTGGTGATGATAGGATTTTTATTGAAAAATTTGTAGTACAACCACGCCATATCGAAATTCAGATATTAGCTGACAGTCACGGTAATTGTATTTATTTGGGTGAACGTGAATGTTCTATTCAACGTCGAAATCAAAAAGTTATTGAAGAAGCTCCAAGTCCATTTTTGGATAATAAAACACGTAAAGCAATGGGAGAGCAATCATGCTCTTTAGCGCTTGCTGTCGGCTATACAAGTGCTGGAACTGTAGAGTTCATTGTCGACAAAGATCGAAATTTCTATTTTCTGGAAATGAATACCCGATTGCAAGTGGAGCACCCAGTAACCGAAATGATTACTGGTATAGATTTAGTTGAACAAATGATTTTTATAGCTATGGGAGGGAAGCTTTCGCACAAGCAAGATGATGTAAATCTTAATGGCTGGGCAATGGAGTGTCGCCTATATGCTGAAGACCCTTACCGTAATTTTCTACCATCAATTGGACGCTTAACCCGTTACCGCCCACCTGTTGAAGAAGTGCATACTGATCGAATTGTGAGAAATGATACGGGTGTGTTTGAAGGCGGCGAAATCTCAATGTTTTATGATCCGATGATTGCAAAGTTATGCACTTGGGCACCTGATAGAGATGCAGCAATTTCTGCGATGGAAACAGCGCTAGATAGTTTTGAGTTGGAAGGTATTGGACATAACTTACCTTTCTTGTCAGCGGTTATGGGACATTCCCGTTTTCAGTCAGGCAACATAACGACCGCATTTATTGAAGAGGAATACCCAAATGGCTTTAAGGGTGTATCGCCGAATGAAAATTTGCAAAATGTATTATCAGCTACTGCCTTAATTATCACTCGAATGAAAATGAAACGCATCTCTGCGCGAGATAGCACGTTTGATCATCCAGTTCCTAAAGAGGATAAGTTATCTATACGAATTGGGCGTGAAAATACTGATGTAACTATTAGTGACCTAACTGATGAATATAATATTACCCTGGGTGGAAAATCTTTTAAAGCTTCAATTAAATATGAATTGGGTAATACTTTGGCAGAATTAACACTAAATAATGTATCGTATGTTGTAAAAGTAAATTCTGTGATTGGCGGTTATTCTCTTCGTGCACGTGGTGCTGAACAGATCATTAAGGTAATGAACCCAAGAGTTGCTGAATTAGCGGCTTTGATGCCAGATAAAGAACCGGCTGATACATCTAAATTGTTACTTTGCCCAATGCCAGGTTTGGTGGTGTCTATAATGGTATCTGAGGGCGATATGATAGAAAAAGGGCAGGCCCTAGCTATGGTTGAAGCTATGAAAATGGAAAATGTATTACGTGCTGAGCGCCCAGGTATTGTGTCTAAAATATCTGTGCTTGAAGGTGACAGTTTGGCCGTAGATGAAATTATCATGGAATTTGAATAAATATAAATGCTCTAAGTATTCATTTAGATACTTTTTGGCTTTATTATTTCCAAAGGTATAGTGTCACTAATAAGTTTGAATATCCGCCATGAAATGGTGAGTAAGAGGTAAGAATGGCAAATAATCGTAAGAAAATATGGACTGAATTGGCAACAGAAGAAGCCAAGGGCAGCAAGCCTTCAGTCACTAATACCCCAGAAGGTATTGATATTAAAGCATTATATGATATTGATGATGTGCCTAAAAGCGTTATTGATGAAATTCCTGGTATTGAACCATTTACCAGAGGCGTAAAGGCTTCGATGTATACTGGGCGGCCATGGACAATTCGTCAATATGCTGGGTTTTCAACGGCTGAAGAAAGTAATACTTTTTATCGCCGTAATTTAGCTGCAGGTCAAAAAGGCTTATCAGTAGCATTTGATTTGGCTACGCACCGTGGGTATGACAGTGATCATCCTAGAGTAGTAGGAGATGTAGGAAAGGCTGGAGTAGCAATTGACAGTGTTGAAGATATGAAGATTTTGTTTGAAGGTATACCTTTAGATAAAATGTCAGTATCTATGACGATGAATGGAGCTATTATTCCAGTTTTGGCGATGTTTATTGTAGCGGGCGAAGAGCAGGGCGTAAATAAGTCTGTTTTGTCTGGAACTGTACAAAATGATATTTTAAAAGAGTTTATGGTACGTAATACATATATCTATCCTCCAGAACCAAGTATGCGCATTGTTTCAGATATTATAGAATATACTGCATTAGAAATGCCAAAATTTAATTCAATTTCAATCAGTGGTTACCATATGCAAGAAGCTGGTTCGACACTCGCTCAAGAGCTCGCTTACACTCTTGCAGATGGAATGGAATATGTTCGTGCAGCAATGAGCAAAGGCCTAGATATAGATGCTTTTGCCGGTAGATTATCATTCTTTTTCTGTATTGGCATGAATTTGTTTATGGAGACTGCAAAATTGCGGGCGGCACGCCAAATGTGGGCTAAGATTATGACGGATTTTGGAGCCAAATCAAATCGTTCTAAAATGTTACGCACTCATTGCCAAACCTCTGGGGTTTCGCTGACTGAACAAGATCCATATAACAATATCGTTAGAACTACAATTGAGGCGATGGCCGCTACTTTAGGTGGAACTCAATCTCTTCATACCAACTCTTTTGATGAAGCTATTGCATTACCGACTGAAAAATCTGCACGAATTGCTCGAAATACACAACTAATATTACAGCATGAAAGTGGCATAACTGATGTGGTCGATCCGTTGGGAGGTTCATATTATGTAGAGGCGCTAACTAAAGATTTGGCTGATAAAGCATGGGAGTTGATTGAAGAAGTAGAAGCTTTAGGTGGAATGACTAAAGCTGTTGAAGTTGGATTGCCAAAAATGCGGATAGAAGAATCTGCTGCATTCCGCCAAGCTCGCGTTGATAAGGGCGAGGATGTTATTGTTGGTGTTAATAAATACCGCCTAGAAGAAGAAGACCAATTGCAAACACGTGAAATAGACAACACTGCGGTACGTGAAGCTCAGATGGAGCGTTTAGATAAGGTGAAACGCAGCCGTAATTCTTTGGCATGTAATAATGCGCTAAAAGACTTGGAAAAGGCAGCCATGAATGGACAGGGAAATTTATTAGAATTTGCTGTAGAGGCTGCTCGCCATCGTGCCTCACTAGGTGAAATTTCAGATGCTATGGAAATAGCATTCTCACGCCACTCAGCAACTACTAGGGTGATTAGTGGGGTTTATGAAAATGCCTATGCAGGTGATCCTGAATATAAAAATTTACAGGCTCGTATTGAGGAAATGGAGCAGGGTCCTCATGTTTTAGTAGCCAAAGTTGGTCAAGATGGGCATGATCGTGGCGCTAAAGTGATTGCCACAGCTTTTGCTGATCTTGGTTTTACTGTCGATTTGTCAGATATGTTCGAAACTCCTGAAGAAATTGCTGATAAGGCTATTAAACTAGGTGTTGATGTTGTGGGAATTTCTTCTTTAGCTGCAGGGCATAAGACACTAATTCCTGAAATAGTTGAACAATTAAAAGTTAATGGTGGACAACATATTATTGTAGTTGCAGGTGGCGTCATTCCTGAAAAAGATTATGATTTTTTACGTGAGGCTGGCGTTGCCGAAGTATTTGGCCCAGGAACTAATGTAATAGATGCGGCTAATTCAGTATTAGGGCAGGTCCAAGGTTTGAGGAGGAACATCAAATGATAGGACGTTTGAACCATATTGCGATCGCAGTCACCGATTTAGACGCGGCAACGTTGCAATATTCAGGTGCATTGGGGGCCACTGTTGGTAAACGCCAAGATTTAATTGAGCATGGTGTAACTGCTGTATTTATTGAGCTACCTAATACTAAAATTGAATTACTTTGCCCTTTGGGAAATAATAGCCCCATCGCTGGTTTTTTGAAAAAAAATGTATCGGGTGGTATTCACCACATTTGCTATGAAGTTAAGAATATTGAAGCGGCTATTTTTAGATTGAAATCTGAGGGCGCGAGAATATTAGGAGATGGAACACCAAAAAAAGGTGCTCATGGAAACCCTGTAATTTTTTTGCATCCTAAAGATTTTAATGGCGCGCTGATCGAATTGGAAGAAATTGGTTAATTGATCGGTTTTTATACATAGGTTATAGTATTCATTCATATAAATTATGTTTTTGTAAAAAATGTGCATAAAGTTAAGATAATTAATTAGTCAGT
>CAJWNQ010000054.1 GCA_913043905.1 uncultured Paracoccaceae bacterium
GTCCTTTCACCCGCACCACTTTTATTTATAACTTTAATCGTAATTTTTCAGATGTTTATCAACCCAATCTAACATTTCCAAGTTAAAATTCTTACGCTTAACCTTTTGTGCATTATTTTTAGAGGCAAAACCTATAAGAATTTCTGTATTATAAATTACAGGTTTTGTAAGATTCATACTCATATGCCCATAACACCAGCCAGTTGGTTCCCACCTCTGTGCTTGTAGTGTAATATCCAATGCAAATTCAGTATTTCTATTTAGCATAGACGTAGCCATACTTTTTGACTTTATTATAATGGCTCCAGCTTCTGATAGTTTACTCTCTGCGTAACGTTTAACTTCACCAATATTAGTCCAACATGCAGTCGTGGCTTTATCTGTAATGAAAACTGAAACTAGTTTGCCTTTGATTGTAAACTCAGGATCAACATATGAAGAGTGAGTATTTTGTGCAGATACCGGCGCTGCTAACAAAAAAAGCAAAATTGCAAAAAGTTTTTTCATTTTTGTAGCCTTAATAATTATTTTTTATTTTATATGCCTAAAAATATACTGAATCTATACCATTCCAACACAAGCCTTCAAGTTCTGGTCCCAAGTCATCCCTGGTAAACAAAAAGTCATTGGATCAACTCCTCTGTCAGGGCATGATGGTACATTCTGTGCAACTGCAGTAGTGGCTTGTAATATAAATATAACTAAGATTATCGTCTTCACTTTAGCTATTCCAATATAATTAGTTATATTATCCTTGTAATCGATATTAATAATATATTCAAATTTATCATATCATATTTAATTTTATCGGTAATGTTAATTTGTAGAAGTAATTTTTTTAATCTAAACGAGTTAAACGTAAACTTTAATCATATGTTATAATTTTTTCCTATGCTGTTGGCTTCAAAATGTGATTATTTTTGCTCAAACATATAGTTAATTCGCCCTTGCAAGCATGCTCTTGCACCCTTAAAAGGGCGTCAGTTTTTCCCATGCATGTGGGTGCGTCTGCTTGGATGCTCCACTAACTTAAAGGACGTATAAATGGCAATCACCGAGACCCTAAATGAAGGTTTAAAGCGCGGTTATAAAATTATAGTCACTGCTGCTGAACTAAATGCCACAGTTGATGCAAAGCTTAAAGAAGCTCAACCAACAATAGAGTTAAAAGGTTTTCGCAAAGGTAAAGTACCTATGGCGATGTTAAAGAAACAACATGGACCAGCTGTTTTGGGCGAAGCTATGCAAGAGTCTGTTGATGGCGCAATGAATGCTCATCTTGAATCCTCTGGTGATCGCCCGGCTGGACAACCAGAAATGAAAATGGCTAATGACGACTGGAAAGACGGTGATGATGTCGAGGTAAATGTTTCTTATGAATGTTTACCAATTGTGCCTGAAGTGGATTTTTCAAAAATTAAACTGACACAAATGGTTGTTAAGGCTGCTGAAGTAGACATTACTGAAGCACTTGAAAATCTAGCAGAAACAAATCAAGATTTTTCAGACAAAAAGACTGGATCAAAGGCAAAGAATGGCGATCAAGTTGTTATCAACTTCTTGGGTAAAGTTGATGGTGAAGCCTTTGATGGTGGGCAGGCAGATGACTATCCATTAGTTCTCGGATCAAATAGCTTTATTCCTGGCTTCGAAGAGCAGTTGGTTGGAGCCAAATCTGGAGACGATGTGGTAGTAAATGTATCTTTTCCTGGCGATTATGGTGCAGAAAACCTAGCAGGCAAAGATGCTGTTTTTTCTTGTAAGGTAAATGCTGTAAAGGGCGCAGTTAAAGCAGAAATAAACGATGAATTAGCAAAGAAATTTGGCGCTGAAGATTTAGCTGATCTAAAAGGTAAAATATCAGAACGTTTGGAAGAAGAATTCAAGGGTGCATCACGTATAGTTATGAAGCGTGATCTTATGGATGGTTTAGAAAAGTTGGTTGATTTTGAATTGCCAGAAAGTTTAGTTTCTACTGAAGCTGGACAGATTGCTCACCAGCTATGGCATGAAGATAATCCTGAAGTTGAGGGGCATGATCATCCAGAAATTGAAACTACTGATGAACATACAAAATTAGCAGTTCGACGCGTGCGCTTAGGATTATTGTTAGCAGAAGTTGGAAATGTTAAAGAAATTACAGTTTCTGATACTGAGATGCAGCAAGCTGTTATTCAACAGTCCCAACAATATGGATCTAATGCCCAGCAATTTTTTGAGTACGTTCAGAAGAATCCTCAGGTTCAACAACAAATTAGGGCACCTTTGTTCGAAGAAAAAGTAGTTGATCATATAGTTTCAATTGCAAATATGACAGATAAAGAAGTGTCTAAAGAAGATCTACAAAAGGCTGTTGAAGCTCTTGATGACTAAGATTTGATTATTAAAGATTTAAACCTGCTCATTAATTTGGGTAGGTTTTTTGTTTTTTTCATTCTCATTAATAATATGTTAAACACGACTTGAAGCGGGCTAGGGCGCGCATTACAGTTAAAGTTAAAGTTAAAGTTAAAGTTAAAGTTAATAGGCAGGAAATTCATGCGTGATCCTTTAGAAGTTTATAGTAATACATTAGTTCCAATGGTAGTTGAGCAAACCGCAAGGGGTGAACGATCATATGATATTTTTTCACGGTTACTGAAAGAACGAATTATTTTTGTTTCTGGACCTGTTCATGATGGAATGTCTACTTTAATAGTTGCTCAGCTGTTATTCCTTGAAGCTGAAAGTCCAAAAAAAGATATCTCTATGTACATTAATAGTCCAGGTGGAGTTGTTACTGCTGGCATGGCTATATATGATACAATGCAGTACATTCGCCCAAAGGTTTCCACTCTGTGTGTGGGCCAGGCAGCGTCCATGGGTTCTCTACTATTATCGGCTGGAGACAAAGGTATGCGTTTTGCGTTGCCTAATGCTCGAGTTATGGTGCATCAACCCTCTGGTGGCTTTTCTGGTCAGGCATCCGATATAGCATTGCACGCAAAAGAAATTTTAGAATTAAAGGACCGTTTGAATAATATTTACGTAAAACATTGTTCTCAAGAATTAAGTACTGTTGAAGCTGCATTAGATCGTGATAACTTTATGACTGCTGAAGAAGCTAAGGATTGGGGTTTAATTGATGAAATTGTACAGAAACGTGAAGATTAATTTATAGATTAAATGTTACTTACATATTGTAATCAAAATATACCATTGTCCTTGACTGATTTCTGAAATATTCTTTGATAAATGACTAATGAAACGAATTGTGGAGTAATGAATGTCCAATTCTAAAGATACTGATGCTAAAAATACATTATATTGCTCTTTTTGTGGTAAAAGTCAGCATGAGGTTCGTAAGCTAATCGCTGGACCAACAGTATTCATATGTGATGAATGTGTTGAACTATGTATGGATATTATTCGTGAAGAAGCTAAAGCTGGAATTGTTAAGTCTGGTGAAGGTGTTCCTACGCCAGCAAAAATCTGTCAGACTTTGGATGATTACGTAATTGGACAAGATGTTGCAAAGCGTGTTTTGTCTGTTGCTGTACATAACCATTACAAACGACTAGATCACACTGATACTGGTAGTGATATTGAATTATCAAAATCTAATATTCTTCTGGTTGGTCCTACAGGTTGTGGTAAAACACTGCTGGCTCAAACGTTAGCGCGGGTAATTGATGTACCATTTACTATGGCTGATGCTACAACATTAACTGAAGCTGGTTATGTCGGTGAAGATGTTGAAAACATTATCTTAAAATTACTTCAAGCATCTGAGTATAATGTTGAACGTGCTGAGCGTGGCATTGTATACATTGATGAAGTTGATAAAATTACTCGCAAATCAGATAATCCGTCAATTACACGTGATGTTTCTGGTGAAGGTGTTCAGCAAGCACTGCTGAAAATAATGGAAGGCACAGTTGCATCAGTTCCTCCACAAGGTGGACGCAAGCACCCTCAACAAGAATTTCTTCAAGTTGACACCACAAACATATTATTTATCTGTGGTGGCGCATTTTCTGGTTTAGATCGCATTATTAGCAAACGTGGCCAAGGCTCTGGTATTGGTTTTGGCGCAGATGTAAAAGATGAAGAAAGCCGTGGAATTGGTGAAATCTTTACTGAAATGGAACCTGAAGATTTATTAAAATTTGGTTTAATACCTGAGTTTGTAGGTCGCTTGCCTGTTTTGGCTACATTGACAGATTTAGATGAAGGCGCATTAGTTACAATTCTATCAAAGCCTAAGAATGCACTAATCAAACAATATCAAACGTTATTTTCTTTAGAAGATACTCAACTTACATTCACAGATGATGCTCTTAATGCAATCGCCAAACGTGCTATAAAACGTAAAACAGGTGCCCGTGGTTTAAGATCTATTTTAGAAGATATATTGTTAAACACTATGTTTGACTTACCTGGTTTAGAAAATGTTCAGGAAGTAGTTGTAAACGTAGAAGCTGTTAATGGTGAAAGTGAGCCACTTATTGTTTATGTAGATAAAGTTGAAGAAGCATCTGCTGGCTAATATAATTTGAGTTTTAAGGCTAAATTTTTTTAATTCTATTCCTAGGTATTTAATGTATAATATTGCTAATAATAAGCTTAGTTTTGGAATATTAGGTGATAATGAAAAGACGTATTAAAGGCTCACACAATGAAATTTTTGAATAGCTTAGTCACTTGGTGGAACTCACAAACACTGAATACCCGTATTCATACTTGGCGCTATGGCGTTAAAGTTGGTGAAGATGAACAAGGTAACATCTACTATACAACACGTGATGCTAAACGCCGTTGGGTAATATTTAATGGGGAAACAGAAGCATCGCGCGTTAATGCAGATTGGCATGGATGGCTACATCATACCTTTAAGGATACGCCAGAGAATAAACCTTTTACTCATAAAAAATGGGAAAAACCGCATCAAGAAAATCTAACGGGTACTTCTATGGCTTACGCGCCAGACGGTAGCATGCGCATATTAAAGCCTAAATCACGTAGCGATTATGAGGCTTGGCAGCCAGAATAGAGATTAGTATGTCAAATTCTAAAATTGAAACAGCCGTAGGTGGTATAGTACTTCTAGCAGCTATTGGTTTTATACTTTACGTAGCTAATGCTACGAATTCTGTAGGTGGAAATAGTGGCCTAACACTGAAGGCATCATTTAGATCAGCAGACGGCATAACTGCAGGTACCGATGTTAGAATGGCCGGAGTTAAGATCGGTACTGTAACTGATATGCGTTTAGATTCTGAAAGCTTTCGTGCTGAAATAATATTTAGTTTGAGAGAAAATCTGGAAATTCCAGATGACAGTGGTGTTGCTGTAAGCCAGGATGGCTTGCTAGGTGGATCGTTTGTTGAAATAATTCCTGGTGGATCTGAATTTAAATTGAAAGATGGTGAAGAGTTTTTGGATACCCAAGGTTCTGTGAGTTTAGTCTCTTTGCTGTTAAAATTTGTTTCTAGTGGTAAATAATGCGTGTTATTGCTCTATTATTTATTTTTTCTGCAAATGCATTATTTGCTCAAGGCTCTATTAAAGCAACTAATGGCTCTGGTGCCATCTTACGTACTTTAGACCGAATTTCAGGGCAGGTTAAAGACTACCAACTTGAAAACGGTGAAATTTTTGAGCGGGGTAACATGAGTGTTTTAATGCGCGAATGTAGATATCCATCAAATTCTATTGATAATGATGCTTTTGCATTTTTAACGGTATCTGGAAAAGTTACAGAAAGAATTATTTTTGATGGCTGGATGATTGCTAGTAGTCCAGCATTATCCGCCTTGGAGCACCCGCGTTATGACGTTTGGGTTTTAAAATGTTTGCCATATTTAAAAGGTAACTTTATGTATCAAAGCACTTTTTAATAATTGAAGGTAATGTGATTGAGGTATTTCAACACATCCTAACGTTTTTAAATGATTGTTTTGAAACTGGGTATCAAATAATTTAAATCCACGTTGTTTTAAATGCTTAACTAAATGAGCGAGTGCAATTTTTGATCCATTAGTTTCTGTTGAGAACATACTTTCACCAAAGAATGCAGTTCCTAGTGATATGCCATATACGCCACCGATCAAGATATTTTTACGGTTAACTTCTATACTATGAGCCGATCCCATTTTATGCAATTTCTGATAGAGTTCAAAAATAGTTGCATTTATCCAAGTTTCCTTTCTATTGGCACATGCTCTTACTACTGATTCAAATTGAGTGTTAAATGTAATCTCATAATCCGCTTTGTCTAACGCTCTTTTAAGGGAACGAGAAGTATGAAAGCCATCTATAGGTATTATACCCCTCATTTCAGGTTCCACCCAATATACTTCATCGTCTTGAGCACTATTAGCCATAGGAAATACACCAATTGCATATCCTTTTAATAATTGCTCTGGAGTAAGATTACTACTACTGGGCATTTAACCCTCTTACCATTATTTCTGAACGTTTTTGTCGAGCCACTTTTCAAGCCAATGAATATCATAGTTTCCAGTTTGAATATCTTTTTCATCAAGTAATGCATGAAATAGTGGTGTAGTAGTATCTACACCATCAACTATTAGTTCACCAAGAGCGCGCCGAAGTCGTGCTAATGCTGCAGGTCTGCTTGTGCCAGATACTATTAACTTTCCAATTAGACTATCATAATATGGTGGAATTGAATAACCAGCGTAAAGTGCACTATCCATCCTAACACCTAAACCACCTGGAGCATGGAAAGTAGTAATTTTACCAGGGCAAGGAGTAAAATTCGGTAATTTTTCGGCATTTATTCTTACTTCAATAGAATGCCCTCTAATTTCTAATTCCTCTTGTTTAA
The DNA here is from genome assembly GCA_913043905.1 of uncultured Paracoccaceae bacterium. Lineage (GTDB taxonomy): Bacteria > Pseudomonadota > Alphaproteobacteria > Rhodobacterales > Rhodobacteraceae > Amylibacter. The sequence goes on from CAJWNQ010000054.1 coordinate 6,833, forward strand.
ATGTCATTTCTTCACCAGAGGCCACACGTAATTGTTCTTTTACTAAGTCAACGCGGAAGATAGTTTCGGTTACTGGATGCTCAACTTGCAATCTAGTGTTCATTTCAATGAAAAAGAATTCACCATCTTCATATAAAAATTCTATTGTACCAGCACCAGAATACCCAATATCTGCTACCGCTTCAGCGCAAGTTGATCCTATTTTCTCTCGTAACTCTTTTGTTATAGTTGGGCCTGGGGCTTCCTCAAATACTTTTTGGTGGCGGCGTTGTAATGAACAATCACGCTCACCAAGGTGTACTGCACGACCTTTGCCATCACCAAAGATTTGAACTTCTATGTGGCGTGGTTTTTGAAGGTATTTTTCAATATAAACCTCGTCATTTCCAAATGCAGCTTTTGACTCTGATCTCGCAGAGCCAAATGCTTCGTCTAAATCATTCTTGGTTAATGCTAATTTCATACCACGGCCACCACCACCCGCAGTAGCTTTAACAATTACAGGAAACCCCATTTCATCTGAAATGAGATGTGCTTCTTTTAAGGTAGGAACTCCACCAGGAGAGCCTGGAACGCAGGGAACACCAAGGTTAATCATTGTTTCTTTCGCAGTGATTTTATCACCCATCATGCGAATATGTTCTGCACTTGGTCCAATAAATGTAATTCCATGGTCTTCTAAAACTTGTACAAAGGCTGCATTCTCCGAGAGGAATCCATAACCAGGATGCACAGCTTCAGCGCCGGTTATTTCGCAAGCAGCAATAATTGCTGCTACATTTAGATAACTATCAGTGCTCGATGGTGGTCCAATACAGACGCTTTCGTCTGCCATTCTTACATGCATTGCATCGCTATCAGCTGTGGAATGAACTGCAACGGTTGCAACACCTAATTCTTTACAGGCGCGAATAACTCGTAGAGCTATTTCGCCACGGTTTGCAATCAGAACTTTGGAAAACATGAATTTTGCTCGCTTTTTATTGTTCTATAATGATCAGTGGTGTGCCGAACTCAACAGGTGTTCCATCATCAACTAGAATGCGAGTAACTTTCCCTGATTTGGGTGCAGGTATTTGGTTCATAGTTTTCATGGCTTCTATGATTAAAATAGTTTGGCCTT
>CAJWNQ010000055.1 GCA_913043905.1 uncultured Paracoccaceae bacterium
ATTGTACTGAACGTCGAAGATAAAAGTGTGGGATGGTTTGTTTTGCTTCAGTTAAACGACTGGCTATAACTTTACGCATGCCATCTAATGCAATTTCAGAATATTCACGATCCTGATATATCAATTTTATGCTATCTGATGTTGCTGAACTTACAATAGGTAATGCTACTGATGCTGCTGATATCACTACTTTTTCAGCTTCGACATCTACTTTAACAATACGCCCATGTGGACCAGAACCTTTGAAGTTTTTTAACTCTAAACCTTTTTTTTCTGCAATGCGGCGTGCTAGTGGAGTTGCAAAAATACGATTACTTTTAAGAGCTAATGATAAGTTTTTTTTGTTGATTTCAGGCACTACAGCCTCATCTGGTACTTCTTCTTTTGTGGGCTCTAAACTTTTAGATGATGATACCGTTTCAACAAATGAAGCGTCTTCGCCTTCTTCAAGTAATATTGCTATTGGTTCATTTACTTTTACTCCTGATGTACCTTCAGAAATAATTATTGTACCAATAATACCTTCATCAACAGCTTCGAATTCCATGGTTGCTTTATCAGTTTCAATCTCTGCCATGACATCACCACTTTCGACAGTGTCACCTTCTTTTACTAACCATTTAGTTAGGGTCCCTTCTTCCATAGTGGGCGAAAGTGCGGGCATTAGTATTTTAATTGCCATTGGTTTACCCCTTAACGATAAGTTACCTGTTTCACAGCGTCGATTACTTCTTTTGTAGTGACTAGTGCCAGTTTTTCAAGATTAGCGGCATAAGGCATTGGAACGTCTTTACCTGTACAATTAATTACAGGTGCGTCTAGATAATCAAATGCACGCTCCATAATTACTGCTGACAGGTGATTGCCTATAGATCCAACTGGAAAACCTTCTTCAATAGTTACGCACCGGTTTGTTTTTTTAACTGAATTTAACAAGGTATCATAATCAATTGGCCGTAAAGACCTTAAGTCCACAACTTCTGCTGAAATTCCTTCTTCAGCTAACTTTTCTGCAGCTTCTAATGCGTATTGCATTCCAATACCAAAACTCACCAAAGTTACGTCATCACCTTCACGCCAAATCTTGGCTTTACCAATTGGCACGGTATAATCATCAAGATCAGGGACATCAAATGATCTGCCATATAGCATTTCATTTTCTAAAAATATAACAGGATTTGGGTCTCTTATGGCTGATTTTAGTAGGCCTTTCGCATCAGCAGCAGAGTATGGCATAACAACTTTCAAACCAGGAATTTGAGCATACCATGCAGCAAAGCAATGTGAATGCTGTGCTCCAACTCTTGATGCTGCACCATTGGGCCCTCGGAATACCATTGGCGCGCCCATCTGACCCCCAGACATATATAAAGTTTTTGCAGCAGAATTTATAATATGATCCATTGCTTGCAAAGCAAAATTAAACGTCATAAATTCTACTATTGGATTCAATCCTCCAAAAGCTGCTCCAACAGCTATACCTGCAAATCCATGCTCTGTGATTGGAGTATCAATGATGCGCTTAGCGCCAAACTCATCTAATAAGCCTTGAGAAACTTTGTATGCGCCTTCATATTCAGCAACTTCTTCCCCCATTAAAAACACATTTTCATTTGAGCGCATTTCTTCAGCCATTGCATCACGAAGTGCATCTCGGACTGTTGTCGCTGTAAATGTTGTACCTTCAGGTATATTTTCAATCCCAATCAAACTAGATATTTTAACTGGAGCTTGTGGTTTTTCATTTATTATAGGATCAGGAGTAGTAGCTTTTATATTGGTAGGTTTCTTATTATTGTTTTCTGTTAAACTTTCACCATCTTCTAATAAAACTGCTATTGGTGTGTTAACAGCTACATTCTCTGTTCCTTCTGGAATTAAAATTTTACTAATTATGCCTTCATCCACAGCTTCAAATTCCATTGTAGCTTTATCGGTTTCAATTTCGGCCATAATATCACCGCTTTCAACCGTATCACCTTCTTTTACTAGCCATTTAGTCAATTTGCCTTCTTCCATAGTGGGAGATAAAGCTGGCATAAGGATTTTAATAGTCATAGGTTTATCTCCTCAAACCAAAATATCTGTATAAAGCTCACTCAAGTCGGGTTCTGGGCTTACTATTGCAAAGTCAGCAGATTCTTGAACAATTTTTTTGATTTCTTTATCAATCTTTTTCAAGTCATCTAATGTTGTATGGCCACCTTGAGTTAACATTTCTTTAATCATATCGATCGGGTCTTCGTTATCTTTAACTTTTTTGACCTCCTCCTTTGAACGATAGCGAGCAGGATCAGACATGGAGTGCCCGCGATAACGGTATGTCTTTACCTCTAGAACATATGGGCCATTTCCTGCACGGCAATGTGCTACTGCTAGTTCACCTGCTGCCTTTACGGCCAAAACATCCATCCCATCCACTACTGCGCCTGTAATGCCAAAAGCTTCTCCTCTGGTGTAAAAATCTGGTGTTGAAGCTGCACGTTGTAAACTCGTACCCATTGCATAGCGATTGTTTTCAACAACAAAAATTACTGGTAATTTCCAAAGTGCAGCCATGTTGAAGCTTTCGTAAACCTGACCTTGGTTTGCAGCACCATCACCAAAATATGTGAATGTCACTGAATCTTCACCACGATATTGATTTGCTAAAGCTAGGCCTGCACCAATAGGGACTTGAGCTGCAACAATGCCATGACCACCATAAAAATGCTTTTCTTTACTAAACATATGCATTGAACCACCCTTACCTTTGGATAAGCCATCTTTGCGCCCTGTTAATTCTGCCATGACACCTTTTGGATCTAAGCCACAAGCCAACATGTGTGCGTGGTCGCGATATGATGTTAATCGATTATCGCCATCTTTTGCGGCAGCTTCAAGGCCCACAACAACGGCTTCTTGGCCGATATATAAATGGCAAAAGCCTCCTATGTGGCCCATGCCATATAATTGCCCAGCTTTTTCTTCAAAACGGCGAATTAGTAGCATTTCGCGATAATATTTTTGCAACTCTTCAGATGAAACATTAGGTTTTAATTTTTTTTTAGTTGCAGCCATAATAGCAAGTTTCCTAAAAGGTTTAATATTAAACTATTACTATATGCTATAATAAGAGAAAAGGCAAAAATATAATTTTATTATATTTTTCATTTTAAAATATAATAAATTAAATCATAAAAATCATAAAAGATTAATTATCTAATTATAACATCTTCTACACGTGCCATTCCAAGAACTTTTCGAACACGCTCGTCTAGTAGGTCCAAATCAAGATAACCATCTGATAATCGGTATGTTTTATTCTCAAGTTGTACTCGTTTAAAATGGAGTGCTTCTAATCGTTCTCTAAGACGCTTTTCTTCAGCTTCAACTTGAATACGACGAAAGTGACCATAATCACCTTGAATGGCAGCAAATACAAAGTACCCAGTTAACGCTATAAACATCGCAAAAAATAATGAATTGCCTAGGCCTATTTTTTGTGGTTTCTTATATGCCATATTTTCCTCTATGCAGGTATTTTCCCGCTTACCCTTATTATGGCATAAGTGATTCTCTTTGTGAATCCCTAATCGAATTATTTATAAAAAAATAATTCGATTAGTATTTATATTTAATTATTTGAAGCATTTGCGATAGATGATATTGATTTTCCAATAATTTCATTAAATTCTTTATCACTTTGCTTAATACTTAAGCCTTCAGTTAATGCGCGTGAGAAACTTGCAATTATTCCTTCATTTTTTGACAATTCTTTGTTTGCGCGTCCTTGATTATAGCCTCCAGAAAGTGCAACAATTCGCATTACGCGAGGGTGTTTAACTAAGCTTAAATAGGTGCCTGCAATATCTGGTAGCGTTAGTTTTAGTATTACTTGACGATCTGAAGGTAGTGCATCTAAATAAATTAATAATTCTTTTTCTAGAATTTTTTCGGCGGCTGCTTTGTCAGAAATTGAAACTGTTATTTCAGGTTCAATAATAGGTATCAGCCCATGGCTATTAATTTGTTCACTAACTTCGAATTGCTGGGCCAATAACGCACTAATTCCTGATTTAGATGCCTGATTTATAACTGAACGCATTTTAGTTCCAAAAATACCAGATAAAACGGCATGTTCTAATTTTGTATTTAAATTTTCAATTTTTTTCATAACTTGAACGCCGTTTGATTCAAGCTCCAAGCCATTGTCAATTTTTAAAAAGGGGACTATTCTGCGTTCTTCCCAGAGATACTTAGCTGAAGATATACCATTTATTTCTCGGTTCATGGTCATTTCAAACAAAATTGCGCCTATTACTTTATCACCCGTAAATGTAGGAGCATTTGCAATGCGTGCTCGCATTGCATGAATTAAGTTATACATCTGATCTTCATTTGTATAATAACTTTCATCTATGCCATAGAGCCCTAAAGCTTTTGGAGTAGAACCACCACTTTGATCAAGAGCTGCAATGAACCCTTTTCCTTGTTTTATTTGAAGTATTTGTTCATAATTTGGCATAATAATTCTCGATCTATAGTGATTAGGACATAAGGACAGCAACACCAGGTAAGGTTTTACCTTCTAGCCATTCTAGGAAGGCACCACCTGCAGTTGAAATATATGTAAATCTTTTGGCTGATCCACTGCTATTAAGCGCTGCAACCGTATCGCCGCCGCCTGCAACAGATAATATTTTTCCAGTTTCGGTCAAGAAAGCTACATGTGCAGCAGCCTCATCAGTAGCTATATTATAGGGTGAAATTTCAAAAGCACCGAGTGGTCCATTCCATATTACTGTTTTAGATTCGTCTAAATGTTTTTTTATCAGCGTAATCGTTTTTGGACCTGCGTCTAAAATCATGGCATCAGCAGGGCATTTATTAGCGGGTAAGATTTCATGTTCTGAGTTTGCTGAGAATTCTTTGGCCGCAACAATATCGACTGGTAAAATAATTTCACAATTCATTGCTTTTGCATTTTCTAAAATCGAACGAGCGGTATCCTGCATGTCATGTTCGCATAAAGATTGTCCAATGTTATGTCCTTGAGCCGCTAAAAATGTATTTGCCATTCCGCCGCCTATTACAATTTTATCCATTGGTCCTATTAAATGCTCTAATAACATTAATTTTGACGAAACTTTTGCTCCCCCTACAACAGCTAAAACAGGTCGTTCTGGTGCACCTAGTGCGGCTTCAAGCTTAGATATTTCTTCTTCCATTAAACGGCCTGCACAGCTGGGTAAAAAGTGAGCAATTCCCTCAATAGATGCATGGGCTCTGTGTGCAGTTGAGAATGTATCTGATACAAAAATATCACCTAATTTTGCTAACTCGGCTGCAAAGCCTGGATCATTCTTTTTTTCCCCTTGATGGAAACGAGTGTTTTCTAATAATAAAACATCCCCCTCTGGAAGCGTATTAACTGCCGACTGAGCAGTTTTACCTATACAAGATGTTGCAAAGTGTACGCGCTTTTTTAAACGATTGGAAAGGGCTGTTACAGCTTGTTGAGTTGACATTGTTAAGTCAAATCCACGTGTTGGACGTCCAAAATGTGATAATAAAATTGGTTTACCACCTTTTGCCAAAACTTCTAAGATAGTTGGTACTGCGCGAGTAAGCCTTGTGGAGTCTGTAACTTGGCCGTTTAGCATCGGAACATTCATATCCACTCGGATTAAAACATTTTTATCTTTTAAGTCAAAATCGTCTAAGGTTCGTAATCGCATTTACCATCTCCCAAAAAATGACTAGCTCTTAATCTTAATTAGTATTTTTATTTAAGAACGAACATATATTTATTGTAATTATTAAATGCATTTCTTAAATCATAAATAATAATGTGTGCAATATTATTTGCTCCAAACGTATAAATTATATTAACTTTCCCATGGCAACAGCTGTATCCGCCATACGGCAAGAAAATCCCCATTCATTATCATACCAACTTAACACACGAACAAGTTTACCAGCTATAACCTTTGTTTGGGCGGGAGCAAAATTTGATGAGTGAGTGTCATGATTGAAATCTATGGATACTTTAGGTTCTGGATCGTAATCTAAGACACCCTTCATCTTTGTTTCTGCTATTACTTTTATTGCCAAATTGATTTCTTCAACACTTGTATCACGAGCAGCTTGAAACGTAAAATCCACACAAGATACATTTGGTGTTGGGACGCGTATGGCTGATCCATCTAATTTACCTGCTAACTCGGGTAAAACTAAACCCACAGCTTTAGCTGCGCCAGTTGATGTTGGGATCATACTCATTGCAGCTGCGCGCGATCTATATAAATCACTATGTTTTTTATCTAGCGTTGGTTGATCGCCAGTATAGGAATGAATTGTTGTCATGATGCCACTTTGAATCCCGATAGCATCATTTAAAACCTTTGCTATTGGTGCTAAGCAGTTTGTTGTACATGATGCGTTTGAAACAATTAAATCATCAACTGTAAGCTCTTCATGGTTGACGCCATAGACAACTGTTTTGTCTGCATTTTTTCCTGGGGCTGAAAGTAGAACCCTTTTTGCACCATTTTCAAGATGGATTATTGATGCTTCTTTTGAGTTGTGTGCGCCTGTACACTCTAGTAAAATATCAATTCCTTCCCAATTTAATTCAGCTGGATTATATGTTGCTTGCATATCTATTAGCCCACGACCAACATCAATATTATTACCTATTATTTTAATTTCACCCGGAAAACGACCATGGACTGAATCATATTTCATTAAGTGAACTAGTGTTTCAAGTGGTGCGGGTGCATTTATTGATACTACTTCAATGTCGGTACGCCCACTTTCAATAATTGCTGCTAGTGTGGAACGGCCAATGCGGCCCATGCCGTTAATTGCAACTTTTAATGTCATTTTAGTTTCCGATAACTGAGCACCAATCTTGTGGGTGATGCGAATGATTTCCTATCGTTTTATTAATAGTTTATTGCGTAAATGTAAAAGGCAAAGGTAAGCTTTAAGGATTTTATATTACATATTTTCAACATGTTACCGCTAACATTCCATCTTTTATCACTATCAGCTTACCTGTTAGCGATAACAATAATTATAAGCTTATTATAAAAGACTTTTTACTTTTTCTAAAATGTTATCTGCAGTGATTCCAAATTTTTCATAAAGCTCTTCCGCGGGTGCAGATGCTCCAAATGATTCCATACCGATAAATGCAGCTTTGTTGTGCTTTCCACGCTCTCCAGTAAGCCAACGATCCCATCCTTGCTGCACGGCCGCTTCAATGCCTATACGCACAGGGCCTGCTGGTAGAACTCTACGCCTATATGTTTCATCCTGTTCAGCAAAAAGTTCCATACAAGGCATTGAAACCACACGTGTTCCTATACCTATTGCCTCTAATTTATTTTTTGCATCCAGTGCAATTTCTACTTCAGAGCCAGTTGCTATTATAATAACCTGACGTTTACCTTCAGATTCAGCCAACACATATGCACCCAAACTCACCATATTTTTATTTGTATGCTTTGTGCGGACTGTAGGCAAACTTTGCCGGGTCAAAGACAATACTGATGGAGTAGTTTTTGTTGTTACAGCCAGCTCCCATGCTTCGGCTGTTTCCACAGTATCAGCTGGGCGAAATACCCACGTGTTTGGTGTTGCACGTGAAATAGCCAAATGTTCAACTGGCTGGTGAGTAGGGCCGTCTTCACCCAGTCCAATACTATCATGAGTGTAAACATAAACTACAGGTATTCGCATTAAAGCTGCTAATCTCATAGATGGACGAGCATAGTCTGTGAAACACATAAATGTTCCCCCATATGGGCGGACCCCACCATGTAAAACCATCCCGTTCATAGCGGCTGCCATACCGTGCTCTCGAATGCCATAAGCTACATGGCGGCCATCTCTGTTGTCTGCATCAAACCATTTCATTCCTTTAGTAATAGTATTATTTGAGCCAGTTAA
>CAJWNQ010000056.1 GCA_913043905.1 uncultured Paracoccaceae bacterium
TCGTCCACATGATAATCGTGTTGAAGCTTGGTCACGTATTGCAAAAGATCTACCATTTGAGAAACTTGAAAGCATGATTGTGGAGGCTACACTGTCTGATCTACCACAATTGGGACAGGATATCCTCAATGGTAAGGTTCAAGGGCGGGTCGTTGTAGACGTAAACGCATAATAATATAGCATAATCTTAAATAAAGGGCGTAGTTTTATGACTGCGCCCTTTTGAGTCTAATTTATTAATAATTTACTATTGAAATATAGGCATCATTAAGAGACTTTACTACAAAGGCCTCATTATGAACAAAACGGAGTTAAATAAAAATGAAACTTGATATCGATTATATTCGAAAGCAATTCCCTGCATTTGAGCAAAACTCCTTGCAAGGCCAAGCATTTTTTGAAAACGCGGGTGGGTCATATACATGTAAACCTGTAATTGACCGCCTGACTAGATACTACAACGAACGTAAAGTTCAGCCTTATGCTCCCTACGAAGCATCAACTTTGGCTGGGGCTGAGATGGATGAAGCACGTGAACGTCTTGCTGGAATTTTAGGAGTTGAAAACGACGAAGTTAGTTTTGGGCCTTCCACTACTCAAAACACTTATGTTTTAGCGCAAGCATTTGCTCAACATTTGAGTTCAGGGGACGCAATCATTGTTACCAATCAGGATCATGAGGCAAATACTGGCCCTTGGAGACGTCTCTCTGAACGTGGAGTAGATGTGCGTGAATGGCAAATAGATAGTGAAACTGGAAGTCTAGACATCCAAGACCTTACAAATATGTTAGATGATAAAGTCAAATTAGTTTGTTTTCCGCATTGTTCTAACATTGTTGGTGAAATCAATGATGTACGTGAAATATGTAAAGTTATTCATGCCGCTGGTGCCTACAGCTGCGTAGATGGAGTGAGTTATGCTCCTCACGGTATTCCAAATGTTGGTGCGTTGGGCACAGACATTTACTTATTTTCAGCTTATAAAACATTTGGTCCACATCAGGGCATTATGACAATCAGCCGTGAACTTGGTATGACGTTGCCAAATCAGGGACATTATTTTAATGCCAATGACCTCTACAAGCGCTTCACTCCAGCAGGACCAGACCATGCACAAATCGCTGCTAGTGCCGGCATTGCAGACTACATCGATGATGTTTATGGCCACCACACTTCAGAGACAATAAATACTAAAAACCGTGGCCAATTTGTTCATGACCTGTTTCGAGCTCATGAAACTGAATTGCTACAACCATTATTGGATTATTTAAGTGCTAAAAACTCAGTGCGATTATTAGGTCCTTCTGAAGCTGCTAAAAAAGCTCCAACTGTCGCAGTTGGGTTGAAGGTTGATCCAGTTGGTGTCGCTACGGAATTAGTAGAACATGGCATTATGGCAGGTGGAGGTGATTTTTATGCTGTCAGGTGTTTGGAGGCTCAAGGAATTGACCCTAGTCATGGAGTTTTGCGGTTGAGTTTTGTACATTACACCAACAAAGCTGAGGTTGATAAATTAATTTCTGCTTTGGACCATGTTTTATAATCCAAAACCTTACCACCCACGTAAATATATAAATGAGTTATAAATGTCTGTTTCCCCAATCATTGTTTGGTTTCGCCGTGACCTCCGAGTTAATGATCATCCGGCCTTAAGTGCAGCGCAAGCAACGGGGCGTCCTGTTATTCCATTGTTTATTCTGGACGAAGTTGTTGAAACATTAGGTGCTGCGCCTAAGTGGCGTATGGGTTTGGGAATAGATCACTTCCAGAAAACAATATCAGAGATAGGCAGTAAACTTATTTTGCGCCGTGGAAAAGCAGTTGATGTATTGCTTAATTTGATGGCTGAAACTGGTGCAAGTGAAGTATATTGGTCTCGTGCATATGATCCGGCATCTATAGTGCGTGATACTGACGTTAAAGCCAAATTAAACGGCACTAGTTTTACTGGTCACCTTTTGTATGAGCCGTGGTTGCCAAAAACAAAGGTTGGGGGAAATTTCAAGGTATATACTCCTTTCTGGCGGCACGTTCGTGCTGGGTTTGATATAGATGCCCCACTGCCAGCTGTAACGCATTTGCCTTTACCTAGTGAGTGGCCAAAATCAGATGTATTATTAGACTGGGAAATGTCAGCTGACATGCAAAGAGGAAGTACCGTAGTTGCCAAGTTTGTGCATGTTGGTGAACGAGTAGCAATTATTAGGTTGAATAAGTTCCTAGATACGGCTGTTGAAGGTTACAAGTCTGACCGTGATTTTCCAATGAAACCTGCAACATCAGGATTGTCTGAAAATTTAACTTATGGTGAAATCTCACCCCGCACAGTTTTTAATGCTGGCCAACTGGCCTTTGAACAAGGTAGAATGGGTGCTGAACATTTTCTTAAAGAACTTGTATGGCGTGAGTTTGCTTATCACCTTCTTTGGAATTTTCCAAAATTAGATGAAATCTGTTGGCGCAGTGAGTGGGAAGATTTCTCTTGGCGAAAAGAAAATTCTGATGCGACTGCCTGGAAGCAGGGGCGTACAGGGCAGAGTTTTGTAGATGCGGGAATGCGTGAATTATACACCACAGGCACAATGCACAATCGGTTAAGAATGATTGTGGGCTCATACTTAACGAAGCATCTCCAGACAGATTGGCGTGTTGGACTCAAATGGTTTGAAGATTGTTTAATTGACTGGGACCCGGCGTCAAATGCGATGGGTTGGCAATGGATTGCTGGTTGTGGGCCAGATGCGGCACCTTATTTCAGAGTTTTTAACCCAGAATTGCAGTCAGAAAAGTTTGACAAAGATAAAGGCTATCGAAATACTTGGTTGCGCACTGATAAACATGTTAATGCTCAGGCATTCTTTGATGCTGTCCCAGTATCTTGGGAGTTAACTCCTGATACAAAAGCTGCCACCGAAATAATTGAATTATCGCATGGCAGAAAACGTGCATTAGACGCATATAGTTTTTTTAAAGATCGCCAGTCACAAAAATAATTGGCTGTAAATACATTACTAAATTTTGAAGAGAAATAAGTATGATTGGTTTAATAGAAATGGATATGTTCACATCTACACAAGATCAAGAAGGCTTACCCCGTTATTTTAGGCGTATTTTTAAAATTCTGAGTAGTATTAAGATTGGAACTATTGAAGTTAGCCTGCCAGATGGGCGCACCTTTAAGGCAGAGGGGTTAAGTGAAGGTTTAGTCGCTCGCATTGATGTTATAGACCCAGACTGCTTTGCTAGATTAGTCCGAGATGGAGAGGTTGGCTTTTTAGAAGCTTATATGGATGAGCAATGGGCTACTCCAGATTTACAGTGTTTTATGGATGTAACTTTTCAAAACTTCCATCAATTGGTAACCAGTTTCCCCGGAGCAGGATTGGTCAAAATGTTTGAAAAGTTACGACATTGGCTGAATTCAAATAGTAAACGCCAAGCTAGAAAAAATATTTCATATCATTATGATCTGGGTAATGAATTCTATGGACTTTGGTTAGATAAAACGATGACTTATTCGTCTGCGCTATATAAAACTAATCAAGAGAAACTTGACGAAGCTCAAACTCAAAAGTACGCGCAAATGTGTGATGAAATTGGTATAAAAAGAGGTGATCATATCCTGGAAATTGGTTGTGGTTGGGGTGGCTTTGCAGAGTACGCTGCTGGCCAGCGTGGAGCAAAGGTAAAGGGGTTAACTATCTCGCAGGAACAACATGATTTTGCAGTTACTCGGATAGAGCGTGCTGGGCTTAGTGATAAGGTCGAAATTGTGATGCAAGATTATCGTGATGAAAGTGCAAAGTATGATGGGATTGCCTCAATCGAGATGTTCGAGGCAGTAGGAGAAAAGTATTGGCCTGTGTATTTTGATAAAGTAAATGCATGTTTGAAGCCTAATGCAAAGGCGACCTTGCAAATTATAACTGTTCCGGAAGATAGATTTGACGATTATCGAAATTCAGTAGATTTTATACAGAAATACATTTTTCCAGGTGGCATGTTGCCAACAGAAGCTAAACTTAAAGATGAGATAAATCGTGTAGGTTTGGAATTTGAAAATATTATAGAGTTTGGGCATAGTTATTCGACAACTCTGCGCAGATGGTTTGACACTTTTAATGCTAAATGGCCAAATATTTCTCCAATGGGTTTTGATGACCGATTCCGCCGAATGTGGAATGTATATTTGACTGGGTGTGCTTCTGCTTTTGAGTTTGATAGGACTGGATTAATACAAATAACAATGAAAAAACCTTTACTGTGATGTAAATCTCTAGAAGCTCATCATCACATCTAGTATAGCTGGCATAGTAAATTATAACTTGCTATAAATGTATAAACCTCAGATTGCATTAGTTTTGATGCCGTTAATTTTTAGTTAATTTTACTATAGGAATATTTGATGAATTGTTATCCTGATTTACCTCAAGCAGTTGGTAATACGCCTCTCATACGTTTAAAAAAAGCGTCTGAAATTACTGGTTGTAATATTTATGGTAAAGCTGAGTTCTTAAACCCTGGGCAATCGGTAAAAGATCGTGCTGCACTTAGCATTATTAAAGATGCTATAAAAAGTGGTAAATTACAGCCGGGGGGCACAATTGTTGAAGGAACTGCTGGTAATACTGGCATAGGCTTAGCCTTGGTTGGAAATGCAATGGGTTTTAAGACTGTAATTGTAATCCCTGAGACACAAAGCCAAGAAAAAAAAGATATGTTACGACTGGTTGGAGCTGTTTTGGTTGAAGTTCCTGCTAAGCCCTACAAGGATCCAAATAATTATGTTAAGTATTCTGCACGCCTAGCTGAAAAACTGGCAAAGACAGAACCAAATGGTGCAATATGGGCTAACCAGTTTGATAATATAGCAAACAGAGATGCACACATAACTTCAACTGCCCCAGAGATATGGAACCAAACAGATGGGAATGTTGATGGATTTATTTGTGCTGTAGGATCTGGAGGAACCCTAGCAGGGGTTGCCGTTGGCTTGCGCGAAAAAAATAAGGAAGTGAAGATTGGCATCGCTGATCCCGATGGTGCTGCTCTTTATAATTATTATACCAATGGTGAGCTGAAGTCTGAAGGTTCTTCAATTTCTGAAGGTATAGGGCAGGGTCGTATAACTGCTAACCTTGAGGGATTATCCGTCGATATGGCCTATAATATCTCTGATAAAGAGGCTTTGCCAATTGTTTTTGATCTTCTTAATGAAGAGGGTCTTTGTATGGGTGGATCAACTGGTATTAATATTGCAGGTGCCATTAGGATGGCACAGGAGATGGGGCCCGGGCACACAATTGTGACAATTTTGTGTGACGTTGGAAACCGTTACCAATCAAAATTATACAACCCAACTTTTCTTGAGGCAAAAGGCCTACCAGTACCAACATGGTTGGCGAATGCACCTCGTACCATTCCAGCAGTTTTTGAATAGGAAAAATCATGCTCCTTAAAAATACTTTTGCAAAAATATTGATGACTTTATTGTTGTTGTTTGCTCCCTTTAGTGCAATTTCACAAACTTCATTTGATGTTTCTATTTTTAACGAACTAGCTTTGAGAGCTGAAAACGCAGTTTATACTGGCCAAACATCAAACAATGCATTGGAAAACTTAAGGTCTTCACTTTCTCTTGCCCGCTCAGCAGCCCTAGAGGCGCAAAGTGCGCGTTCTGGCCGGGCTAAGATAATTTCTGATCAGATTGATGCTTTAGGGCCTGTCCCATCTGATGCTACGACTGAAGCGCAAGATGTTGCTGCCTTAAGATTGGCGTTGAATGAGAAATTGGCAGAAGCTCGTGCACCTTTGATTGTTGCGCAAGAAGCCTTCCAGCGTGCCGATGGTCTAATATCTGAAATTGATAAAACTATTCGTGCGCGAACTACATCTGTATTATTAGAGTTAGGTGAATCTCCATTAAATCCAGCGACTTGGGGCCCTACAGCTTTAGGTATAAAAACTTACTTTAAACAATTAAAAAATGAAATTTCTGCATCATTCAGTAATTCTAGTTCAAAGGCTTTACGATCAAATAATTTACCGGGAATTTTAGCTTTAATGGTATTAGGCCTATTCCTTTTGTTTCCTGTTACAAAATCGGTGTCTGCTCAGATGAATGCGGCATCATCTAAAAAACGAACTACTTCCAGAAATATTGTTCAATTAGCATTATCTTTTCTTATATTTATAGTGCCATTAGCTGGATTTATTTGTTTGATCAAATCAATAGAGTTAGCAAATATTTTCGGGTATCGCGGTGATGCGCTTGTGCAAGCCCTGCCTGCGATGAGTTTTGCTTTTTTTGGATTTAATTGGTTAGGCCGCAACCTATTTGTAGAAAGCGGCCCCGCACGTGAACTAACCCGTATTAAGCAAAATAACTTATTGGGCGCTTATAATATGACGCTTTTAATGGGGATAGTTTTAGGATTTTATTGGCTTTTAAATGCATTGCAACAGGGTGCGGGTTTTTCAAACACTTCTATGGCTGTCATGAGTTTTCCATTAGTTTTAATAGGTGGCTATGGCTTAGTAGTATTTGCTAATAAGGTGCGCGTATATCGCTCAAATTTAATTGTTAAAAGTGAAATAACACCAGTATCTGACAGACTTACATATATTTTGTATGGCTTAACAATATTTGCGGGCATTATTGGCCCACTGGCATCTAGCATTGGATATACCAATATTGGCGCCATGTTAGTATTTTCAACAATTTTAACTTTAGCTGTGCTGACTGGCTTTTTTATTATGTACGCTTTAGTGGCGCTATTCGTTTCTGATGCATCTTTTGAGGATAATAACACTAATGATAAAATTGCGTCTGCTAAGGGCGGTTTATTCCGAGTTTTTTTAGCATTTGCATTCGCCTGTCTAGCATTGCCAATTTTAGCATTGATTTGGGGGGCACGAGTAACTGATCTTCAAGATGTTTGGTTAAGCCTTCGTGAAGGTGTAGTAATGGGTGATACAAGAATTTCGTTCACTGACTTTCTGACATTCGTGATTATATTTTCAATTGGCTATACAATAACACGATTAATTCAATCTGCATTAAGATCTGCTGTATTACCAAATACAAAAATCGAGGTAGGAGCTCAAAATGCTCTTGTCACTGGGGTTGGATATATTGGATTATTTCTAGCTGCATTGTTTGCTATCACGTCGACTGGTTTAGACTTATCTAGCCTGGCGATTGTTGCTGGTGCTCTATCTGTTGGAATTGGTTTTGGCTTACAAGCTATCGTTTCTAATTTTCTTTCTGGAATAATCCTATTAGTAGAACGTCCCATTAAAGTGGGTGATTGGATTTCCGTAGGAGCTTATTCTGGGTACGTAAGTAAGATAGCAGTCAGAGCAACTACGATTGATACATTTGATCAATCAAATGTAATTATTCCAAATGCTGATTTTATCTCAGGTACAGTCACTAACATGACCCACTTGAGTAAGCGTGGACGTGTTAAGGTGCCTGTTGGAGTTGCATATGATAGTGATCCTGTACGAGTAAAAGAGATACTCATGGAAATCATTTCTGCAAATTCTAATATTTTAAAAACACCAAATCCTGTAGTTTTCTTACTTGGTTTCGGGGCAGATAGTATTGATTTTGAAATTCGTGGAATTTTACGTGATGTAAATTCAATCACATCTACTAGATCAGATGTTAACTTTGAAATCCTTCGGCGGTTTGCTGAAGAAGGTATTGAAATCCCATTTGGGCAGCGTGATATCACCATTAAAAATGCTGCAGAATTAGGGAAAGTATTTCAAAGTAAGGCCAATAAAAAAACTTAGGGTTTTTCACTTGCTCAGGTAAGTCGAGCGGTGTAATTGCCTTCTACGGACAGGTGGCCGAGTGGTCGAAGGCGCACGCCTGGAAAGTGTGTAGGCGGG
>CAJWNQ010000057.1 GCA_913043905.1 uncultured Paracoccaceae bacterium
CCTGGAACAGTTACTTTTAAGCATACATCTTCATAATCCATTGCAAATTCTACTAAAGAGTTTTGTCCCATAAAGCGCGATCTTAAGACTAAACCTCTTGCAGGAGTTCCCTCCTCAAGCGTTGGGTTGGGCCCACGTCCTGCACGATCAAAATCAATCTTCAGATGTTGCGGACGAATTGTTATGTATAGATCTGTGTTATCATTATATCCGGGTGTTAAAAATTCACCAAAAGGTGTTTTAGTTAAGGATCCAAACACTCTTCCTGATATCACATTAATATCACTAAAAAACTCAGCAGCGCCCAGATCAACTGGTGCATTATAGATATTGTAAGGAGCACCTACTTGCACCACACGACCTTCACGCATTAATGCAATCTGATCGGCCATTCTCATTGCCTCCTCAGGTTCATGCGTAACCAATAAAACAGCAGTGCCTTCGTCTTTGAGTAAAGCTAAAGTACTATCACGTACTTCATCTCGCAAGCGGTTGTCTAAACCAGAAAAAGGCTCATCCATTAATAAAATTTGTGGGCTAGGGGCCAAAGCACGCGCCAATGCTACACGCTGCTGTTCGCCTCCAGATAATTGATGCGGAAACTGATTGGCCATTGCAGACATTCCAACCCGGTTCAACATATCCACTACGCGTGCGTGTTTGTCTATTTTTGAGCCCCTTAAACCAAAAGCAACATTACGCTCCACATTTAGGTGTGGGAAAAGGGCAAAGTCTTGGAACATAAGTCCAATGCCCCTACCCTCTGGCGGAATATGAAAAGTTTCACAGCTGACAACTTTATTTGAAACAACAACTTGACCAGAACTTTGATGATCAACACCTGCAGCAATACGCAGAGTTGTTGACTTTCCACACCCAGATGGCCCTAACAAGCAAGTTACTTCACCTGCACGTAAGCTTAATGAAACTCCATCCACGACTAAGCGCCCATCAAAGATCCGCACAATATTGCGTAATTCTAATTGTATTTTTTGGGTCGTCAAAACAGCCTCAATCTTATTTATCTGACTAAATTAATCAGGTTCATATCCACTTAGCAATGAATTTAACTTTTCGCAACTAATCGATTATATAAGGAACCTAGAATGCATACGAAAAAGCCAACGAACAAAACATAACAACAAATTGTTAATAATTGATCATATTTATGAACTCCAGGTATAAACTTTGAAACTAATTCTGTTTGGCGATTTATATAAGCACCCGCTCCCAAAATTGCCATAATCCAACTAATCAGATAAGCCCAGCGTGGCACACGTCCTCCCAAAAATGTTATAACCAATACTGGAGTTAAAAACATTGATGCCGTACCTGTTACTGCAACGGCATCAAACAAAGTTTGGTTTGGAAATAAAGTAAATAATAAACCTAAAACTGTAAATAAAATCATGGCTAAACGACCGTTGTTTACAGTACGTTCACCTATACCAAATTCAAATACCACCAGCCGTGCAGAAGATGCTAGTGCACTATCTAATGTGCTAACAGCAGAGATTAACAATGAACAAATCAAAAAGAAATAGACCAATGGACCAAACATATTCTGCCAGGTGCCTAATAATTGATTTTCATACCCATTGCCACTAAGTCCCGCCTGAATACCAAACATCCCAAATCCAAAAATACAAATTGTAGACATGATAAATGCTATGATAAAACTATAATTTGTTCGTTTATGGCCAGCAATAAAACCACGGTCCATCATAACAGGATCATGAGCAGGGTATGATAGCACTTGCAATAAAGCCACAGCAGCTAAAACCCAGCCAGGTCGGGAACCTTGAATGTGAACCCCTTCAGCACTCAACACAGCAATTAAAGAAAAACTATCTTCATTAATCATGATTAGAAATGCGAAGCCAAATACAATTAAGAAAATAACCATCTGTAAAACATCAGTACGCAAACTTGCCTGTAACCCACCTCGTGCAGAATAAAACAGTCCTACAAAGGCAAGGACAATGATAGCTATAAATCCAGAATTTTCATAAGTCGGAAATGCAGTCGAAAAAATTAATCCAACAACAATTAAATTTGCAAATACTTCAGATAATAAACGTAGCGCGATAACACTGTTATAAGTCCAATGCCCTAATGCGCCAAAGTGATACCCCAGCCAATCCTGCACAGATCTAGCATTTTCTGCACGCATGCGTGAAACAATAAACCCACCCGTGAGAAAAGACAAATAATAGAATGTATATGCTAGTGTACCAGCAAAGCCATAAAAGTATCCTAAAATTGCAGCATTCATTAGGGATCGCGCAAAAATCCATGTTGTTACTTGGCTTAGTACTAATACTAATAAACTGGGTTCAATACCGGCATTTACTCCTTTAAAAAAACTTTCAACTGTCACTACCTTGCGTGACATCAGCAAACTAACAGCGCTCATGGCGGCAACAAAGGCAACTAATGCCCAAGGGCTTGCAACTAGTGACATAAAATTCTCCGGTGTGTTTTTTAAGATGCGTCTATTATATACTTTATAGAAAAATATTTACTGACGCTTATCCTTTTATTTAATTTAACCCAACAACCAAATACTTTTATAAAATCAATTTTTTAATTATATAAAATTTTAATCTCAGTAAAATCTGGCACGACTATTCTTAATTTTTATTGCAACCCAACTAGCCCATTCAGCATATGCACTTGCTTTAGGATAATATCCATCAAATACCATCAAATTAGTATCCTGTGGAAAGGCAATCGGTATGTGATCACAATTTTGACGGTTTTTAATAAGAACAGTTGACCAATGGTCAAACCGGTCAGCCCGCCAGCCTAGAAACCAACGTAATAGCTGAGGTAATAGTGAAACGTATTTAATTGAGAGTAACCCTGAAAAATAAATTTCTTATACTCCAAACTGATTTTTTAAGACATCATAAAAAGTTGTTTGTTGTTTTAACCATGCTCTTAAATTAACATCGTTAGTCACATCATTTACACCTAGGCAAATCATTGCAACGTCAAACTTTCCCTCAGCCTTTTCAATCAATGTTTGAGTATGAGACCTGATGGTCACACCAGTTTTGCAAGTAATTTTCATGTAACCTGAAATCTATCCGCTAATTGCCCTACAATAGCCTCATCCTGAATATAAACGCCCGCTCAAGCTTCAGAGATGTCTCCAATAACTAAGAGACTTAACAGCTTCCCCTTTCCAACCATACCAGCACGAGAGCCTTTCGCCTCAGGTAAATTAGCAGCACGTCAACGCACCAAGATGCCCTGAATAAACATCAATGATCCAATAGAAAATGCTGCAATGGCTTCTTTATAAATATGCATAATGTACTCAAACAATATTATATTATTCTAAATATATGTAATCTTGAGTTAAACAAAATACAAAGATTCATTAAAAAAAATTTATGGAGTGCATTCAAAAAATCAGTTATACAAGAAGGCGTAATTAAATAAATTTTTTGTATTAATAAACATAATATCATTGATGTTTTCTTGCCCTTTAGTAAAACCCTGCATATAGAAACTCACATGATTACTCGTTCAGATACAAATGTGGTTTTACCACCAGAAGTCGACCGCCGTCGCACCTTTGCTATCATCTCGCATCCAGATGCGGGAAAAACAACATTGACAGAAAAGTTTTTGCTATATGGTGGTGCTATTCAGATGGCTGGCCAGGTACGTGCTAAAGGTGAAGCACGAAGAACACGTTCTGATTTCATGCAGATGGAAAAGGATCGTGGAATTTCTGTCTCTGCATCTGCAATGTCTTTTGAATTTGGTGAATACTGGTTTAATTTAGTAGATACACCCGGCCACTCTGATTTTTCTGAAGACACATACCGCACCCTAACTGCAGTTGATGCTGCAGTAATGGTAATAGACGGCGCAAAAGGTATAGAAAGCCAAACACAGAAGCTTTTCGAAGTTTGTAGAATGCGTGATATGCCAATACTAACTTTCTGTAATAAAATGGATCGTGAAAGTCGTGATACATTCGATATTATTGATGAGATTCAAGAAAATCTAGCAATTGATGTAAGTCCCGCAAGTTGGCCGATTGGTGTCGGGCGTGAATTCATGGGCTGTTATGACATGTTAAACGATCGGCTCGAATTAATGGACCGTGCAGATCGTAATGTTATTGCAAAAAGCATAGAGATTAATGGGTTGAACGACCCCAAACTTGCAGAATTTGTTCCTGAAGCATTGTTGAAAAAGTTTTTAGAAGAAATTGAAATGGCTCAAGAACTTATGCCAAAATTTGATCACCAAGCATTCATGGATGGAACGATGACACCTATTTGGTTTGGCTCAGCAATCAATTCATTTGGGGTTCAAGAATTAATGACAGGTATTGGTAATTTTGCTCCAAAACCATTAGTTCGGCCATCAAACATAAGGCCAATTGCACCAAGTGAAGATAAAGTCACAGGTTTTGTTTTCAAAGTACAAGCTAACATGGACCCAAAACATAGAGACCGTATCGCTTTTGTACGCCTTTGCTCAGGCCACTTCAAACGTGGGATGAAACTTACTCATGTTCGCACAAAGAAAATTATGGCAATAGCATCACCAATGTTATTTTTAGCTGCAGATCGAGAATTAGCAGAGGAAGCTTGGGCAGGTGATATTATTGGCATACCCAACCATGGCCAGCTACGAATTGGTGACACACTTACTGAAAGCGAAATGTTAATATTTGCTGGAATTCCATCATTTGCACCAGAACTTTTACAATCAGTTCGTGCGACAGATCCCATGAAAGCAAAGCACTTAGACAAAGCTTTAAACCAATTTGCAGAAGAAGGTGCTGCAAAACTATTTAAGCCCATGATAGGTGCCGGTTGGATTATAGGGGTTGTAGGCGCATTGCAATTTGAAGTTTTAGCATCTCGTATCGAATTGGAATATGGAATACCGGTACGCTTCGAACAGTCCCAGTTTAAATCTGCAAGATGGATCTCAGGGGCAAAAGATATGATTGAAAAATTCATGGATGTTAACAAAGGGCACATGGCAATGGATCATGACGGAGATCCAGTTTACATGACACGCTTACAATGGGACATTGATCGCGTGGAGCGAGATTACCCAGAATTAACATTAACTGCCACAAAGGACATTACAGTATAAAAAAATAAATTTAAATATATATTATTTTATTCAAACTCCATTGCTTCATACACTCGGCCTGCATTATTGGTTGCTAATTCTTCGAAAGTATCCAGACCACTATATAAAGACTGATCGACATAATAGGCATCCTTTAGTTCTCCTCCATTATACAAATGTTCAGAAATCTTAGTACGTAAATACACTAGATAGTCATGTGTATATAGCTTTACCTGTGCCATATTAGTTGGGTGTCCATGCCCAGGAATTACGTAAGTTGCACCCAAAGGCTCAAATTCAGCATTCCATGTTTCAATCCATGCTGCCGTATCTGTATCAGAAAAAATAGGCAGCATTCGCTCATGAAAAGCAATATCCCCAGCAATAACTATTTTTTGTTCAGGCAGCCAAACAGAAATATCACCCTTACTGTGGGCTGGCCCAAAATATATAACTTCAATGGGAAAATTACCAAATGGAACTAAATATTTTTTACCAAAAGTTATTGTTGGGCCCTGCAAAATAGTACCTTGAGATTTTTCGTGGTTATAGCCCTTCATACGCTCAAGAATATCATAGCCACGCTCCTCAAATTCTTGTTCAGCATCTTCATGTGCTAGAATAGGAACGCCCAATTGTGTCCAATAATTATTTCCCAACACAGCATGGCCTTGTGCATTTTCGTTTATGACTAGCTTTACAGGTTGATCGGTTACTAATTTAATTTCCTCATGTAACGCTTTAGCAAGAGTAAAGGCAGCGCCACTATTTATAACTACGACACCTTCACCGGTTATAATAAAACTTAAGTTATTATTATGACCAGAATTTTCATACGATGGTGGTGCGGTAGCACCAATTGCTGAATATACGTGAGGGATAAACTCTATAGGCTTTGAATATAAGGCTGAGTTAGGATATTGGTCAGCTATATCTTCGTCTGCATTTAAAGGATAAACATCAATAAAAAATGCAAATATAATTACTAAAAAATGTATAAATTTATAAATCACTTTTAACCCCACTAATTCATCATAATAAATGCTTAACACGTCCGTAACATATATGATAATTCAATTGATCTATCACTTTATTTATAAAAATCTTATTTTCACAGTTAACACATCTTATTGATGACACTAAAACCCTTAATTATGTACTTCAATTGACTCTATCATCAAATTCGTTAATAAAATTGTAAAGAACGAACTGGTGATATTTCGATCACCGAGCCGCGTTATTTGCGGCACCTTTTAACGCCGCAAAATATGCAGGATATATGATAAAATTTTCCGACCTTGGCCTAAGTCCAAAAGTAATGAAAGCCGTCGCAGACGCTGGTTATGACACCCCCACACCTATTCAAGCAGAAGCTATCCCACATGCGCTAGAGGGCCGCGACGTATTAGGAATTGCACAAACTGGTACTGGTAAAACTGCTGGTTTCACTCTTCCTATGATACATAAATTAGCTAGAGGTCGCGCACGAGCAAGGATGCCCAGATCATTAGTATTAGCTCCAACAAGAGAATTAGCTGCACAGGTCGCAGAAAACTTTGTACAATATGCTAAATACGTTAAACTAGATATGGCACTATTAATTGGTGGCGTTTCCTTTAAAGAACAAGACCGATTAATTGATCGAGGTGTTGATGTTTTGATTGCAACACCAGGTCGTCTTCTTGATCACTTTGAACGTGGTAAACTGTTATTAACTGGTATTGAAATTATGGTTGTTGATGAAGCAGACCGTATGCTGGATATGGGTTTTATTCCAGACATTGAACGTATTTTCAAACTGACACCTTTTACACGCCAAACTCTTTTTTTTAGTGCAACAATGGCACCTGAAATTACTCGCATTACGCAAGAATTTTTACAGAACCCACAACGTGTGGAAGTTGCACGCCAAGCCACAACCGCAGAAAACATCACTCAAAAAGTAGTTTGTTTCAAAGCGGAAAATCGCAAAGTTGAAGCAAAACAAAAACGTGAACTTTTACGAACTATTATTAAAAGTGAAGGTGACAAACTAACGAACGGCATTATTTTCTGTAATCGAAAAGTTGACGTAGATATTGTTATGAAATCCCTAAAAAAACACGGCCATTCAGTAGGTGCTATTCATGGAGATCTGGATCAACGTTATCGTATGGAAGTCTTAGCTGGCTTCAAAAATAATGATATTACTTTATTAGTTGCATCTGATGTTGCTGCTCGTGGGCTAGACATTCCTGCAGTATCACACGTATTTAACTTTGACGTCCCCATACATGCTGAAGATTATGTGCACCGCATTGGACGGACAGGCCGTGCAGGCCGCAAAGGATGGGCCTTCATGCTATGTCTACCTCATGAAATTAAGCATCTGGATAAAATTGAAGAGCTAGTAAAACAACCAGTTCCAAGGCTAGAGATGGATACTCTTGCAACTTCAAAACCAGAAGGAAAGGCACGTTCTAAGAAAGAGCGTGTTCCAAATAAGCCAAAAGTGGTTACTGAAATAAAAAAGGTAGAACCTATTTCTAAAGCTGAAGCGTTAGTGGAGCCCATTGCTAAAGCT
>CAJWNQ010000058.1 GCA_913043905.1 uncultured Paracoccaceae bacterium
CGTCGCCTATTGTGGCCAATTAAACAAAAATATGGCAATAAATTATCTTGGGCTGACTTAATGATTTTAGCCGGCAACGTTTCCTTGGATACAATGGGATTTCAAACCTTTGGCTTTGCAGGTGGCCGTCAAGATGTGTGGGAACCTGAAGAGGACATTTATTGGGGGTCAGAAGATGAATGGTTAGCCGATAATCGCTACACTGGTGATCGTGAATTAGATCATCCCTTAGCAGCAGTACAAATGGGTTTAATATATGTAAATCCGGAAGGTCCTAACGGTAATCCTGATCCGTTAGCATCAGCAGTGGATATACGTGAGACATTTGCACGAATGGCGATGAATGATGAAGAAACTGTTGCATTAGTTGCGGGTGGCCATACGTTTGGAAAATCTCACGGCGCTGGAGATCCTTCTCAAGTTGGCCATGAACCTGAAGGTGCAAACATTGAGCAACAGGGCTTTGGTTGGGCAAATTCACAAGGTACTGGACATGGTACAGACACAATAAGTAGTGGTATTGAAGGACCTTGGACAGCAAACCCAACAAAATGGGACATGGGTTATTTTGATGTTTTGTTTGGCTATGACTGGGAACTCACCAAAAGTCCTGCTGGAGCACAAATTTGGCACGCGAAAGGATTATCAGAGAGTGACCATGCTCCAGAAGTTGATGGTTCAGATGTAAAAGTTCCTTTAATGATGACAACTGCAGACATGGCCATGCGAATAGATCCATCTTATGAAGTAATATCACGTCGCTTTCATGCAAATCCAGCTGAGTTTGCAGAAGCATTTGCGCGCGCATGGTTCAAACTAACACACCGCGACATGGGGCCAAAAGAACTTTATCTTGGATCAGATGTTCCTAATGAAGAATTAATTTGGCAGGATCCAGTACCAAAAGCACACCACGTGTTGGTTAATGATGAACAGGTTAAGTCATTGAAATCAGATATATTAAATTCTGGCTTGAGTGTTTCTGAAATGGTTTCAACTGCTTGGGCATCAGCATCCACCTTTCGTGTTTCTGATCTACGTGGTGGCTCAAATGGTGCTCGACTACAATTATCTCCACAAAAAGATTGGGCGATAAATCAACCAAAAAAATTAGTAAAAATTATTGATAAATTAACAGTAATTAAAGAGAATTCAGATTTTCTAATATCAATGGCTGACTTAATAGTTCTTGCAGGAAACGTAGGGGTAGAAAAAGCTGCAAGTGATGCAGGTAATAAAGTAAATATAGCCTTTAAACCCGGCCGTACTGATGCAACCCAAGAACAGACTGATATAGCGTCATTTGACGTTATGGAGCCACATGCAGATGGCTTTCGCAACTATTTAGTAAAGGATTTTAGCATGCCAGCTGAACATCTTTTATTAGATAGGGCACAATTATTAACTTTAAGCGCTCCAGAAATGACAGTTTTAATTGGTGGTTTAAGAGTATTAGGAGCAAATTTTGGAGATAATACAGATGGAGTTCTTACTAAACGGCCTGGCCAGTTATCTAATGATTTCTTTATTAACTTATTGGACATGGAAACAGTTTGGAGTGAGACAAATAAAGGTATGTATAAAGGAACTGATCGCACTTCAAATGAGGAAATATGGACAGGCAGTCGAACAGATTTAGTATTTGGTTCAAACTCTATATTACGCGCATTGGCTGAAGTTTATGCACAAGATAATTCAAATTTAAAATTTATACATGATTTTGTGAATGCATGGACTAAAGTTATGGATTTGGGTCGTTTTAACATAAAATAATGATTATATATCTTTAAAAATTAGGGCCATCCTTCGGGCTGGCCCTTTTCTTATAGGTTTGTTAAAAAGTAATATGACACTCTCACTTAAAAATATGGCTGAACATAAAGATCAGGAACACCACATCAGTCCAATTGCGGAGTTTATCAAACAGATAATCTATGGTGGTAACGATGGCATTGTAACGACCTTTGCTGTTGTTGCGGGTTTTGCTGGTGCTGGCGCTGGTGGAATAGCAGAAATTGGCGGCATAGCAGTCCTACTCTTTGGACTAGCTAATTTGTTTGCAGATGGCACCGCTATGGGACTTGGTGAATTTCTATCTGCACGATCTGAACAGGATTTATATCATTCAGTTCGTGAAAAAGAACTCTTTGAAATTGAAAATAATCCCAAAATGGAGCGAGCAGAAGCAATAGAAATGCTACAAGATAGTGGATTCACACTAAGACATGCACACGAAATGACTGATATATTAGAGCATTACCCTAACCATTATGCTGATTTTATGATGGCATATGAATTGCAAATGGCCGATCCAAATGGAGAGAACCCCATTTTAAATGGTTTAGCAACATTTGTAGCTTTTATATGTTTTGGAATAATTCCATTATTGCCATATTTTATATATGAACCAATTAACTCTACATTTCAAATATCTGTTTTTGCTACATTTTCCGCCCTGGTAGCGCTCGGATTGCTTCGCTATTCAGTTATAAGACAGAATATTTTTAGAAGTGTTGGTGAAACAGTTTTAGTAGGAGGCGTATGTGCAATTGTGGCATATTTAGTCGGAATGGCATTTGCATAATGACGCTTATACTCAAAAAATCAGTGGCAGAAATGGTAAAAGAAGCAAATAGTCAAATTACCTGCTTAAATACTACTCAAGCACATGGATTACTTAATTCATCCAATCATATATTTATAGATTTACGTGATTTTCGAGAGCTGAAAAAGATAGGAAAAATTAATAATGCATTTTCATGTCCAAGAGGTATGTTAGAATTTTGGATAGATCCAAATAGTCCCTATCATAAGAAAATATTTGACCAGGACAAAACCTTTATATTTTATTGTGCAAGTGGATGGAGATCTGCTTTAGCAACTAAAGCAGCTTCAGATATGGGGTTAGCACCTGTCGCACACATGCTTGGTGGTATTACTGAATGGATAAAAAAAGGATATAATATTGAAGCCACTTAATCGCCATAAGTAGCAGATGAAAGTGGATTTAAAACTTCTAAATAAGTATCTGTTGAAATCCATTCTAAATCTATAATACCTAGAACCTTTTTATCAATCATATCTAAGTTTTTAATTGCTCTCTTAATTGCATAAAAATGGTTTTTTGAATTATATCCAATAGCAGATATGTATGGAAGTCCAAATGAAGGTTGAGTTTCCGTAATCACTTTTAATTTTTCGCCTATCAGTGAATAGTGCTACAATAGTCTCCACGAAACTGAATCTAAACAAGCTATAGCAGCCTGTCCATTGGCAACTAATTTACTAGATTTTGTATGCCCACCAATAATTATACGATTAGAAAACCAAAATCCTATTTTTTGAGTATGATTAAAAGCAGTCGCTAAACCAGATTGGGAATTATCCATGATATAGGCAAAAACTGAGTTTTTAAATTCAATTAAATTAGAGCGATTGTCCTGAATATTTGTAATAAAAACACTATTATAATAACCAGCGGGGCAACCCATAATGCCAAAGTTTGGTGTTCCAATGAGGGAAACTTTATTATATAAAAATTTATGATAAGGCATCCCACACGTTTGCCCAAGAATTAAATTAGGGTACATCCATGCATCCTTTTCATTCAGCACTAAATTCAATGAATCCCGAGCTGATAGAACACTTTCCAACAACTCATATTTGATTAATTGCCAATATTTATTTAGAGATTTACGCATCTCAGGCCATTAATACATACGCAGACTTGCAATCATATATGAATAGCTTTGTCGTAAGCGTCCAATACACTTTCATGCATCATTTCTGATAATGTAGGGTGTGGAAATACAGTATCCATTAAATCTTGCTCTGTTGTTTCCAGCTGTCGAGCAACAACATATCCTTGAATCATTTCCGTTACATCGGCACCAACCATGTGTGCTCCCAATAGTTCTCCATTTTTGGCATCAAATATTGTTTTAACCAATCCCTCAGGCTCACCCAAAGCAATAGCTTTTCCATTTCCAACGAATGGAAAGCGTCCCACTTTAATATCAAAGCCCTTTTCCAATGCTATAGCCTCTGTAAAACCAACAGACGCAATTTGTGGATGGCAATAAGTACATCCAGCAATACTCTCTGGCTTTACTGCATGTGGATTATTACCAGCTATAAGTTCAGCAACCATAACGCCTTCGTGTGATGCTTTATGTGCCAGCCAAGGAGCAGCAGCCAAGTCGCCTATTGCAAAAATACCATCAACATTAGTTCTGCAATAAGAGTCAGTAAGAACATGACTGCGTTCTTCTTTTATCGTTAATAACTCTAAACCTAGTCCTTCAATATTTCCAACAATACCAACTGCAGAGATTACTGTATCGAATTCTTGAGTTTCAATTTTTCCAGCTTTTTCGATGTGAGCAATAACAAATCCTTCTTTACGATCAAGTTTTTTAATCATCGCCTTTTCTATAATTTTCATCCCCTGTTTAACAAAGGATTTTTTGGCAAAAGCTGATATCTCTTCATCTTCTACTGGCAAAATACGATCCAAAACTTCAATTACCGTAGTATCAGCGCCTAACGTGTTATAAAAACTTGCAAATTCAATACCAATGGCACCCGAACCTATAACTAATAACTTTTTGGGCATACGTGGTGGTGTAAGAGCAGATTTATATGTCCAAACCAAATCACCATCTGCTTCAAGGCCAGGTAATTCTCGTGCACGAGCTCCAGTAGCTAGTATAATATTTTTACCTTGCAGCTCTTGTGTACCTTTTTCAGTTTTAACTGATACTTTATTTTTTGACGTTAATGTTGCAGTACCCATTATAGAATCAATTTTATTCTTTTTTAACAGATGACCAATTCCAGCATTTAATTGCGCAGCAATACCGCGTGAACGCTTAACTACAGCTTTCAAATCGTAAGAAATATTTTCAGCCGATAAACCAAACTCACTGGCCCGATGCATAAGGTGAAACACCTCAGATGAGCGCAACATAGCCTTAGTGGGAATACATCCCCAGTTCAGACAAATTCCACCCATGTGTTCTCGTTCAATAATAGCAACTTTTAGACCTAATTGGGCGCCTCTAATAGCAGCCACATAGCCACCAGGCCCTGCCCCAATTACAATCATGTCATATACAGTTGCCATACTCGCCTCATAATTTGTTTAATATTAAACTAAATCTATATTGCATGATAATTAATAGATTTACAAGCACTCCAATTCTACTTTTAATTGACGTATTTTTTTAATAACAGCTCTGCATTAATTTATTTAGATAAGATATATTTTATCTATTGCACTTAACCACTCTGATAAATAATTTGTGAAATTTTTGAATAATTTAGCAATAAAAAATATATTTATTATTATCCTCAGATAACTTAAAACTTAATCATCATATTGACTAATAATCCTCTCAATTATCAAGTTCTTCACTTGCAATTTCTTCTTCCTCTAATGCCATTTCAATAGCATATTCTTGAGCAAACTCTATTGCAATAGGAGTAGAGGCAGGGGTCACTGGTGCATATGCACTAGTATCTTCGACCGCAATACTCGACGTTTGTGTCATACGATAAAGCGCATAACCTGCCATGATAGTAAGCAATCCGCCAATAAAATGAAAATAACTGTCTGCACCATAAGTGCCAAGGAGCCAACCTACAATAATAGGTCCAAAAATAGCACCTACGCCTGTTAAAAAAATTAAACCACCCGAAGCAGAAGCCATATCTTCGTGTTCAAGATAATCATTTGTATAGGCAATGTATAAAGAATATAATGGATTGGATACTCCACCAATCATAAATGCTACTATTAATAACCAATTAAAATTATCAGACAGGTTTGCTGTAAAACTAAAAAGCATTCCTACTATACAAACAATAAGTATCAAAAATCTTCGATCCATGCGGTCTGAAATCCATCCAATTGGATATTGTAAAATCATCCCACCAAAATAAATAGCAGCAACAAACAATGATATATCCTTAACTGAAAGACCTCTTTCAGTTCCATAAACGGATGCCATACCGAATAATGCTGCAAACACTGCACCTAAAAAAAACTGACCAACTACACCTAATGGAGAAATATGCCACAATTCAACTAAAGTCATTCGCTTTGAGGTTTGAAACTGTGGCGCAGGACTAACAGATAATAGAATAGGTGCAAAAGATAATGAAACAACAACAGAAATAACTATAAACAGTGTGTAGCCTGAGGGATCCGCAAAATTCAAAACCCCCTGAGCTAGTACAATTCCCATCATTTGAACTATCAAATAAGCAGATAAAGTTTGACCTCGCGTTTCATTGGTTGAAGAGTCATTCAACCAACTTTCAGCAACAACATAAATGCCTGAAAAGCAGAAACCAACAATAACTCTCAATAAAAACCAAAAATATGGATTTGCCCACGCAGCATATAAAATTAAACAAGCTGAAACCAACGAACCTAGAGCTGCAAACACTCTTACATGTCCTACGCGCCGGATCATATTTGGCGCAAGTTGTGAGCCAAAAAGGAAACCCAAAAAATATCCAGTCATGACCCAAGACATAGTTTGAGGCGACATCCCCTCGATAGCACCCCTGATGCCTAAAAGCGTACCTTGGAGGCCATTTCCAAGCATTAATAAAAGCATACCAAGCAATAAAGCCCAAGAATTTTTGACAACGAATAGCATAAGCCTATTCCTTAAATATATTTGTAAAAGATAGCAGAATCACCAACGATGTTCTGCGTATTTGCGACGCTTATAAAGTCGTTTATATTTTAGGGAAGTAGTAAAGAGCCATCGCCATAAGAAAAAAATCTATATTCATTTTTTATTGCATGAGAATAGATATTTTTTATTTGATCAGTACCCATTAATGCACTGGTTAACATTAAAAGTGTTGATTTTGGTAAATGAAAATTTGTAATTAATCCATCAGCTACATTGAAGCTAAAACCAGGTTTGATGAAAATATCTGTATTTCCTGACCAAGCTTTAATTGAACCTTTCCTTGCTGCAGTTTCAATCAATCTAAGTGCTGTGGTTCCAACAGGAATAACTCGCCCACCATCAATCTTAGTTTGAACTATTTCTTTTGCAGCTAATCCAGTAACTTCGCCCCACTCAGAATGCATTTGATGATCCGATATATTATCAACTTTTACTGGTAAAAATGTACCAGCACCAACATGCAATGTCACCCTAGATTGTGTTACACCTAATTCAGAAAGTTTTACCATTAAGCTTTCATCAAAATGTAAAGACGCTGTTGGGGCAGCAACAGAACCTGATTTTTGTGCAAAAATAGTTTGATAATCTTCATTGTCTTGTGTGTCAGCTGGACGCTTTGCTGCTATGTAAGGAGGCAAGGGCATTGCACCTATAGACTGTAACTGCTTATCAAAATCAAATCCTTGGCAATTAAAATTAAGAAGCAGACCTTTAGAGCTTTTATCTATAACTATTGCCTGAAATTCATCACCAAAACGAATAACTTCTCCAATATTCACACGCCTTGAAGGTTTTGCTAATGCTAGCCAATAACCATTTTCAT
>CAJWNQ010000059.1 GCA_913043905.1 uncultured Paracoccaceae bacterium
TACAAGGTCTAGAAGATGACCAAAAAGTTTCTTACGAACTTGAAGAAGGTAATAATGGCAAGCAAAACGCGACAGATATCTCGTTAGCTTAAGTTTTATTGCTCATTAATAGCTATTAGAAATCAATTAAAAACGGCGCCTAATTGGCGCCGTTTTTAATTTAAAGGTATCTTTAATTAATATTCTCACCTAACTTTAATTAACTAGTCTTACAATCAAAACATCTCAAAATTTATGATATCTTTCATGCATTAAATTATTTGATTACTTATAATTTACATTTTTTATCTAATGCCACTTAAGTTTTTGCATCACACTAAAACTTCATAATATTTTTTTAGATTGCCATAGGAGCCTTGATACTATCCATAGGCTCATAATTTTTTAGCTGATAATCTTTTGGGCTTGTTGCCAACAATTCCGTAATATTATTAAATACTGGCATCAGTATATTTGGCAACTCATTTGGCTTACGCTGTAATTGTTGACGCACTTGTTCCATATGATTATTATAAATATGGCAATCTCCGCCAGTCCATACGAACGCACCTACTTTTAAATCACAAATTTGTGCAAGCATGAAAGTTAATAGGCTATAACTTGCAATATTGAATGGAACGCCTAAAAACATATCAGCACTACGCTGGTACAATTGACAACTTAATTTACTATTTATTACTCTAAACTGTGCCAAAGTATGACATGGCGGTAATGTCATTTCATTTATTTGATTTGGATTCCATGCAGATATAACTAACCGGCGGCTATCTGGATTTTTTTTTATTTCATCAACAAGCCATGTAATTTGATCAACTTTGCCATTTAGGTCATCACCATCAGCATCAAAATGCCTCCATTGATGGCCATATACTGGACCTAATTGCTTTTCATGTTCATTATTAATATATCCTAAAGCAATACCTTGTGAATTGGCATTTGCCGTCCAAATTGTTTTTTTACCTATAAGTTCTGCTCGATCTTTTTCAAATGTGCGTTCAGCAAGCCTCCGCTCGTCTGTACTACCCTCTAAGAACCACAAAAGTTCACCTACTACACTACGCCATGCAAGCTTTTTTGTTGTAACTGCAGGGAATCCATCCTGTAAATTAAAATGCATTTGATATCCAAATACACTACGAGTACCAACACCAGTTCTATCACCTACGTCTTCACCATCTGTTAAAATGTGTTTTAATGCATCCAAATACTGTCTCATATTTGTTTCCATATATCTACATATACATCCCCACACTTGCCACTATCAGCTAACGCATACCGTTCTTTAATTAGACCGCTTGGTAAAAACGTATCACAATCATACGATCCCTGGATTCGGCTTAAATGAAACTCATCAATTATATCCAATAAGCCTATTACAAGTTTAGCACCGCCAATAATCCATACATCTTGTAATTTATTCAAATTAATTAACTGTTCTTTAGCAACGTCAAATTTAATGAATTGATAGTCAGATGGATCATTACCTTTTTCACTGCTTGTAACAATAATATTACTGCGATTGGGTAAAGGTTTTCGTGGTAAACTATCCCACGTTGACTTACCCATTACAATAATAGAACCTGTAGTATTCTCTTTAAACCATTTTAAATCTGCAGGATTATGTGCCCAAGGTAAATTACCATCTTTACCAATACCCCAGTCTTGGTCACATGCTAGGATTGCTTTTATCATTATTAACCTTACCTAATGGATTCTTATATTTTGGATTTTATCTTCAAATCTATTATAGTTAATCATCATTTTAATTTTTAAATAATGTGCTTCTTTTATCTTTGTTTGATTAATATTTAGTCCACTTTTTATTCCACTTTAATGTTATATTTTAAAGTAAAGTAATTCCACTTTAGCGCAAAAATTAAAGAATACATTACTCCTAATTCTTCAATGCAAAAAGTGATTCATTACAATCAACATATAGGGTGAATTAACAGAGGTGAACCACTATATGTAATAAAAGATAACAAGAATATTAAATGCAAGGCCCAATTCAACCAATGAATTAATTTTCAACTCAGCATAATATGTGGTCGCAAAATCATTAAGTGTTTATATTATAACTCCAGCAAGTAGCAAAAGTCCTTTAACATTTTTAACCTACAAGCTATAAGTAAAATGTCTTGTAAGAGAATATGGTAATAAACGCGCATATAATAAGCGGATCGGACCCGGGGGCGGTACCCGGCGACTCCACCATCATCCTTCATTTGGGGACTTTGGGGTCGAAATAGGATCGACGGACGTCTAAAGGTGTTAGCTTTTGCCCGGTGCGGTGTCGCTGTTATCGACCCAATAAAGCTAGTTGCAAATGACAACAAAGCACCAATGGCTTTGGCTGCGTAAGCGGTCCGAAAAGTTGGAACCTAAGTCTTAGGCCTGCGGTCTAAGCGGGGTTCGGAGGTACCTGGCAACAGAAACCTCCACTTTTTAATTTTATGTTCTTTCTTTTTTTCTTTTTGATTTAGCCAAAACCTTCACAGCTTTGGATGAAACAATTTGCCCGTTAATGGCAAATTGTTCGTGGTTTTGAGATACAGATCTTAAATCATATACATAGTTAACCATAGTTCCAAAAGATTGTTTTAGCCCACGTGGAGAATTGTCAGCATTTGTATGGATTGCATGTATATAAGCGCCATTATTAAGATGGAACTTGGCCACAGGATCAAATACAATATTATTCTTATCTTTTTCTTCTAAAAGATACTTGGCAGTAATTTTGAGTAATTCATAATTAGAAAATTCACTTAGATCATGTCCATTTTCTTTTGCCCAAAAAGCTAGCTTGGGAATTGGCGAAATAGTTACAAATGTTTTTAGATTGGGTATTTCATGCGAAAGCTGTGCAACTACATTTTTAATTAAGGCATTGCCAAATGAAACTCCAGAAAGTCCTTTTTGACAATTTGAAATTGAATAAAATACAGCAGTTTTAGCTTTTTGAGCTGAAATAATATCACGGCTCTCTGCTAAAACTGTTTGTATTGAAACAGGTATATTTTCCATTAATGCCACCTCAACAAAAATTAGAGGTTCATCAGGCATAGCCGGATGAAAAAAAGCAAAACATCTTCGATCGGCCGGCTCAAGGCGTCTACGCAACTCTTCCCAACTATCAATTGCATGAACAGCCTCATAAGCAATAATTTTTTCAAGAATTCCAGCTGGGCTCGCCCAACTAATAGGGCGTAAAACTAGAAACCCATTATTAAACCAAGAACGAAATAATTGTTGAAAATCTAAATCAACTCTCTTGAGTTCAGGGTTCTCAACTGCCAATCGTATTAAATCTTTTCGCATGGAAACCAGGCGGCTAGTCGAGCTAACACCCTGATTTAAACGCCGCAACAGTTCGCGACGTTTAGTCTCTGATACTTTTAAATAATTAGTTAAATATTTTGTTGACCGATTATTTTGGTACAATGTTAGTGCATTCTGAACACCATCAATATCAATGTCCATTTTGATTAATAAAAATTGAAAAAACTTTACCTTTTTAATATCATTCAACTGATCATATGCAGCCAGAATTTTACCGGCAATAGAAATACCTAATACTTCACCTTGTTGAGTTAAGAGCGCGTGACATAATTTTTCTACTGAGCCATCGTGTTTCTGAGAGTATGGATATTCAGTAGCACTGCGTTCAAATAAAGTTGATAAAATATCGCCAAGTATTGTCATATTTATAGATCTCCATGACTATATATTTTCCAAGTAAGTATTTCATACAATGTCTAATTAAAGATTTGAGACAAAATGCCGTTACGTTATATTTGAGAATGATAATTTTGATAAATTAAAATACATAAAAACCCAACAAAAACGCTTTTAAATGCTTTAAAATCCTTTATTGTTTAAGCAACTTTAGAGAATGTTTTAAATTATGACGGATAAAATTAATTACTCACAGATGATGCACTGCGCAATGCAAGGTTTAATGATTGAGTTACTAGAAAATATATCTGAGCATGGACTTCCAGGTAGTCATCATTTTCTTATATCGTTTGATACACGAAACAATGGGGTTAAAATTGCTCCGTGGATAAAGGAGCTATACCCAGAAGAAATGACAATTGTAATTCAAAATTGGTTTGAAAATCTTGACGTTCGCAAAGATGATTTTTCTATTACCTTAAATTTTGGAGATAATCCAGAAACATTAATTATTCCATGGAATTCAATATCAACATTCGTTGATCCATCCGTTGAATTTGGTTTACGATTTGAAGCAGAAGAAAATAGCCAAAAAAAAGAAGTTCCAGAAAGTCCAATGATAGTAATCGAAGAGACTGATGCGCCCAAACAAAAAGAGGCTGAAGTAGTAAGCCTTGATAGCTTTCGCAAAAAATAATAATTTTAAAAATATATTTTCTAAATTTAATATTCTAATTTACTAATTATATGATAGATTAAAACAATAAGTTCATGGAGACTTTAAATGACTAAAAGCCGTACAGAATTAGATAGTTTTGGTCCATTAGAAGTTCCTTCTGAAAAGTATTGGGGCGCGCAAACACAACGATCTCTTATAAATTTTCCTATTGGTTGGGAAAAACAGCCTGTAGCTATTATTCGAGCCCTTGGTGTTGTTAAAAAAGCTTGTGCTCAAGCAAATCACGATCTTGGTAAAATTCCAACTAAGCTAGCAGATGCAATTATTGCTGCTGCTAGTGAAGTAATTTCTGGAAAATTAGATGATCATTTTCCATTAGTAGTTTGGCAAACTGGCTCTGGGACGCAATCAAATATGAATACCAATGAAGTAATATCAAACCGTGCAATTGAAATGTTAGGAGGCGAGTTAGGATCAAAGACCCCTATTCATCCAAACGATCATTGCAACATGGGTCAGTCATCAAACGATACCTTTCCAACCGCAATGCATATTGCAACAGCAGTTACAGCACATGAAATTTTGCTCCCTGGCTTAAATAAGTTACACAAAGCTTTGGTCATAAAATCAGACAAATTTAAGAACATAATTAAAATTGGTAGAACCCATACTCAAGATGCAACGCCACTTACTCTCGGCCAAGAGTTTGGTGGATATGCATATCAGGTTGAACAGGGAATATCTCGTATCAAACATGCACTAATAAACATTTACCCATTGGCACAGGGTGGTACGGCTGTTGGAACGGGACTAAACACAAATAAAGGCTGGAGCGAAAAGGTTGCCGCAAATATGGCAATAATAACTGGATTACCATTTATTACTGCACCAAATAAATTTGAAGCATTAGCTGCACATGATGCAATGGTTGAAATCTCAGGTGCATTAAAAACTGTGGCTGCCAGTTTGTTTAAAATTGCAAACGATATACGCTTATTGGGCTCTGGACCACGCTGTGGCTTGGGTGAATTGATGTTGCCTGAAAATGAACCTGGATCATCTATTATGCCTGGAAAAGTAAACCCTACACAATGTGAAGCGCTGACACAGGTTTGCGCACATGTCTTTGGAAATGACGCAGCAGTTGGGTTTGCTGGTTCTCAAGGGCATTTTGAACTTAACGTATATAAACCTATGATTGCATATAACGTATTACAATCTATGCAATTGCTTGGCGATGCCTCTGTAGCTTTTACAGATAATTGTGTTGATGGAATCCAAGCTGATGAAGATCGTATATCCGCATTGATGTGGGATAGTTTAATGTTAGTAACAGCATTAGCGCCTGAAATTGGATATGATAATGCTACCAAAGTAGCCAAAACAGCCCACAAAAATCGCACAACATTAAAAGAAGAAGCTATAAGGTTGGGGTTTGTTGATGCTGAAACATTTGATCGTGTAGTCAAGCCAATAGATATGATTGGACCAAGATAGATAATTTTAGATTATTAAAATATAGCCGAAACAGAGCTAAATAATTTGAGCACATTTCAGACATGAATAATTTCCATAGGCCACTCAAACATTCGCTTACTTTAAAAGGTCACCGAACAAGTGTAAGTTTGGAGGATCCATTCTGGCAGCAATTCAAAAAAATAGCACAAGAACGCGATTTAGCAATAAATGAACTTGCAGCAGAAATTGATGCACTAAGAGGCACTGACGCTGGGTTAGCTTCAGCAATAAGACTATTTATATTAGAATACATAACTCAAAGTAAATAACTTTAATAAATTATAAAGTTTAATAATTTTTAAAATTAACCAACTATAGCCAGTGAAGGGAAGGTCTCTAAAAGCCAAAATGAAATACTAGAGAAACTGCCCGTAATCAATGCAAAGCCAATAATAACAAGCATTGCTCCCATAAAAATTTCAACTTTTCGCATGTGGCGCTTAAAGCGGTTCATTACACGCATGGCATTATTTATAAAGATAGCTGCTAATATAAATGGTACCCCAAGACCTAATGCATAAAGAGCCATTAATATTGAACTGCGGGCAAGAGACCCTTCTTGTGCGGCAAGAGACAAAATAGTGCCTAAAATTGGGCCAATGCAAGGGGTCCACCCAAACGCAAAAGCTAAGCCAAGTATATAGGCACCAAATGCACTTCCACCTTGATCACCAGCATCAAGACGAACATCTCTATATAAAAATGGGATCTTAAGAATACCTATAAAATGCAATCCAAAAAATACAATAACAATACCGGCTATACGCCCAAACCATTCTTGGTTTTGTAACATAAATTGGCCTAAAGCTGATACAGCAAGGCCTAATATGATAAATACTGTTGATAATCCCAAAGTAAAAAATAAAGCACAAATTACTGTATGGCGTCGTGCATCTTTATTATTTTCCATTTCTTGCATAGAAATACCCCCCATATAAGCAAGATAAGGGGGTACTATTGGAAGTACGCAAGGGCTCAAAAAGCTAAGAATACCTGCTAACAGGGCAACAAACATTGAAGGCAATAAGCCAGCGTCTATGATATCAATACCAAACATAATTTATACTAATCGTTTGAAATATATTCGTCACCCATTTTTTGATAACTTCTGCGTAGACTTTTGAAACATCTAAAGGTTAAACTAGTGTATGAATTTTGATGATACACTTAATGCAATGGGAACTTTATGTCCTATGCCCGTTTTAAAGGCGCGCAAACGATTGCAAGCTATGCAGTCGGGGCAAATATTGCGTGTTCTGGCAGATGATCCTGCAGCTGAAATTGATTTTCCTCATTTTTGCACAGAGCAAGGTCATCAATTAATAAAAA
>CAJWNQ010000060.1 GCA_913043905.1 uncultured Paracoccaceae bacterium
AGTCCAATCAAAAAATACTTTTGCATACCAGACTTTAACTCAACAAAATCAACATCTAACATCATCACAACAAACAAAAACAAAACTGCAACAGCGCCAACGTAAACAATAGCTAGGAGCATGGCTACAAACTCTGCACCCATTAAAACAAATAATGACGCCGCGGAGAAAAAGGTAAGAATTAACCAAAGTACTGAATGTACAGGATTACGCGCAACAACAACTAATAGTCCCGACACTACTGCTGTTATCGAGAAAAGGTAAAATGCGAATAAGGTAATGGTCATAATTACTCCTAACGATATGGTGCATCAAGTTCGAGGTTGCGTGCTATTTCTGCTTCCCATCGATCGCCGTTCGTCAGCAATTTATCTTTATTATAAAAAAGCTCTTCACGCGTTTCTGTAGCAAACTCAAAGTTTGGGCCTTCAACGATTGCATCTACAGGACAAGCTTCTTGGCAGAAACCACAGTAAATGCATTTTGTCATATCTATATCGTACCGAGTTGTTCTACGTGATCCATCTTCACGGGGCTCAGCATCAATAGTAATTGCTTGAGCAGGGCAAACTGCTTCACAAAGCTTACAAGCAATACACCGCTCTTCACCATTTGCATAACGTCGCAATGCATGCTCACCACGAAAACGTGGTGATAAAGGCCCTTTTTCATGCGGATAGTTTAGCGTTACCTTAGGTTTGAAAAAGTATTTCAACCCTAATTTCATTCCAACGAAAAAATCCGCCAACAAAAAGTATTTTCCAGCTCGAATATAATCAAATGACATGCAGATCTCCTTAACCTCTTAATCGTTAACAAGGCATGTCTTCATATACCCTGTTCGACAACGTTGTAATGATATAGATTCAGGTTTTCTTCAACAACAAAGCGTTTAATTATTTATAATACTTTGAGTGAAATATATGACAATCAAAAATAGATTCACATATACCCTCACATTACTCATTTTAATCATCACTTATCCGCCGATTGTCCAGCGAGCATAAGCCCCCCCAAAAGCACCATATTGCGCAAAGAATGCAACTAAAACTACCCACGCAAGGGAAAATGGTAGAAAGACTTTCCAACCTAACCGCATTAGTTGATCATAACGATAGCGAGGTGTAATTGCCTTAACCATGGCAAATAAGAAGAAAAAGAACCCCATTTTAATTACCATCCAAATAGCACCGTGACCTAGGAATGGGACATATTCGATCCAAGCTTGAGGCAGAGGTGAAAGCCAACCCCCAAAGAATAAAATTGTTGTTAACGCACACATCAACCAAATTGCTATGTACTCACCAGCCATGAATAATAAAAATGGCGTTGAAGAATACTCGACTTGATAACCTGCTACCAATTCAGATTCAGCTTCAGGGAGATCAAATGGGGGGCGATTTGTTTCAGCAAGTGCAGAGATAAAGAATAAAAATACCATTGGAAAATGTGGAAGCCAATACCAATTTAATAAGCCATATGATCCTGATTGCGCTTCCACAATGTTAATAAAACTTAATGAGCCCGTTGATATAATTATACCAATAATAATAAATCCAATTGAAACCTCATATGAAATCATTTGGGCGGCAGAACGTAATGATCCTAAAAATGGATATTTAGAATTAGATGCCCAGCCCCCCATAATTACTCCATATACCTCCAATGAAGAGACGGCAAAAACATATAAAACGGCGACATTAAGGTCAGCTAATATCCAGCGCCCATTAAAGGGAATAACCGCCCAAGCAATTGCAGCAAGAATGAATGATACTAATGGAGCTAAAAAGAAAACAGTTTTATCAGCACCTGCAGGCACAACGACTTCTTTAACTACATATTTCAATGCATCGGCAACAGATTGCAATATTCCCCAAGGTCCTACAACATTTGGACCACGACGCATCTGAACAGCACCCCAAATTTTGCGATCCCCATAAACTAAAATTAAAAGACTAATCATCACAAAACCAAGCACAAGTAGTGACTGACCCAAAACTGTCAGAAAAATGCCTAAATTAGTTTGAAAAAAATCCATGTTCTAAGTCCTTTATTCAGCAGCAACTGCCACTGAGGCACGCTCTTTTACATTTCTTGATAATTCAGCCATTACTTCTGAAGCTCGAGCAATTGGGTTAGTTAAATAATGATCAGATATAGCATATTTAAAAGTTGCAGCACCTAGTTTTCCTTGCTTTAAAACTACAGCTTTATTTTCTTGAGGTTGATCTAAGTTAGACATATGAGGATATGCCTTAAAAAGCTCAGCACGCAATGCATTTAGATTATCGTACGGCAATGTATCACCTAATTCAGCAGATAAAGCGCGTAGTATTGCCCAGTTTTCTTTAGCCTGGCCTGGCGCAAAACCTGCACGTGCAGTCATTTGCACTCGACCTTCTGTATTTACGAAAATACCACTCTCTTCAGTATATGCCGCTGCTGGCAAAATGACATCAGCACGGTGCGCACCTCTATCACCATGTGAACCTTGATAAATAACAAATGGAGTTTCAGATATTTCCACTTCATCAGCACCCAAATTAAACACAACTTCAGCACTTTTTAATGCAGCTTTAATACCACCTTTGGTAGTAAAGCCTATATCCATACCACCAACACGGGCTGCAGCAGTGTGTAAAACTAATAGTTTTGAATCTGTATTTTTAGCCAAACGTTGGACAGCCGCCAAGACAGCTTCTCCATCAACTTCCTGTAAAGCACCTTGGCCTATGATTATGATCGATTTCTTTTTTAGAGTTTCAGCTGGCACATTTTCAACTACTAAAGCTTCCAACGCTGCACGATCACTTCCCGCATGGGTATATTTATAAGTTAAATCTATTGGATCACCTATCAGATTAATATTAGCACCATTCATATATGCTTTACGAATACGTGCATTTAATACTGGGGCTTCCATTCGTGGATTTGTACAAATTAATTGGATTATTTCAGCATTATCAATATCTTCAATTGTGGCAGTTCCAACATAAGCCGCTCGATTACCAACTGGTAATTTTGCATCATCCACCCTACATTCAATAGATCCATCAAGCCCTATTATAATCTGTTTTAAAGCAAACATTGCTTCGACCGGAGCTAAATCACCAGCAATTGCTGATACTTTTTTACCTTTAATTGCCTTAGCTACAGACGCAAATGCCTCAGCCCAACTGGCAGGTTTCAACTTACCATGCACTCGGACGTAGGGCTGATCTAGGCGTTGACGGCGAAGGCCATCCCAAACAAAACGTGTTTTATCTGAAATCCATTCCTCATTAACACCATCATGGTTGCGCGGCAAAATACGCATAACTTCACGCCCTTTAGTATCTACACGAATATTTGAACCAAGAGCATCCATTACGTCGATTGTTTCAGTTTTAGTTAATTCCCATGGTCGGGCAGTAAAGGCATAAGGTTTTGAGGTTAAAGCCCCAACAGGACAAAGATCAATAATGTTGCCTTGCAACTCACTATCTAATGTTTCGTTAAGGTAAGATGTGATTTCTGAATCTTCACCCCGACCAGTTTGACCCATCTGAGTAATACCCGCGACTTCAGTCGTGAATCGCACGCAGCGCGTGCAAGAAATGCATCGTGTCATAGTAGTTGCAACTAATGGACCCAAATCTAGGTTATCAACTGCACGTTTAGGCTCTCTGAAGCGAGAGAAATCAACACCATATG
Organism: uncultured Paracoccaceae bacterium; assembly: GCA_913043905.1. GTDB lineage: Bacteria > Pseudomonadota > Alphaproteobacteria > Rhodobacterales > Rhodobacteraceae > Amylibacter. The sequence continues at coordinate 3,694 of CAJWNQ010000060.1, forward strand.
CCATTGCTTGATCTTGAAGATCACATTCACCACCTTGATCACAGATAGGGCAATCCAATGGGTGATTAATTAATAAAAACTCCATAACCCCTTCTCGGGCCTTTTTAACCATTGGAGAAGTTGTCTTAATTTCTGGTAGTTCACCATTACGTCCACCCCTTACATCACGAACTTGCATTGCACAGGATGCAGCTGGTTTAGGAGGACCGCCCACGACTTCGACAAGGCACATGCGGCAATTGCCAGCTATTGTCAAACGTTCATGATAACAAAAGCGGGGTACTTCAACACCAGCAACTTCACATGCTTGCAAAAGGGTCATAGCCCCATCTACTTCAATTTCCTGGCCATCAATAATAATTTTCTTTAGATCAGACATATGTCTAATTTATCCTTAGTAATTTGCCAATTTGGCTTCTATTGGTGATTTCCACTTTGCCAAAGTCGCAGAGTGTATTTAATTTTTCTGAGTTTAAGCCTAAAGATTTAAGATATTTTTTGACGCGAGAACGCAACACTGACTTTTCGTAATCATCATCAATAAATACTCGTGTTTCTTTAAGGCTATATCCTGCTTTTTTGGCATACCCAATAAGTTTCCATACATAAAATATTCCTGCCAAGGAATCAGCTTCAATGAAACTACAATTTTGACGAATTGCATGAGCAATACCAATATTAAACAGACCATTATCAACCTGAGGAATATCCCATAGAGTAGGTTTTACAACCGCATTTACTGGACCCAGAGCCAGAAAGCTAAATATTGTAAAAGTAGCTAATCGCACTTTGGCTTTCCTTTATTTACTGCAATAAAACTCATAGGTAACACATTCCATAATACTTGCGAATGCATATGTTTATCATATTATTTGAAAAACAAAAAAGTCTATGTGATCCAGAGTTCAACAATTTCATTTACTCTGCCGCTACTTGGCTAACACGACCAGAGCGCTTATGCTTAATGCGATCCTCAATTTCATCACGAAAATGACGTATTAAACCTTGAATGGGCCAAGCTGCAGCATCGCCTAAAGCACAAATTGTATGGCCTTCAACCTGCTTTGTTACATCTAATAACATATCAATCTCTTCAGGCTCAGCATCGCCACGCACTAAACGATCCATTACACGCATCATCCATCCCGTACCTTCACGACATGGAGTACACTGGCCACAACTCTCATGCTTATAAAATTTTGATAAACGCCAAATTGCTTTAATAATATCAGTATTTTGATCCATTACAATCACGGCAGCCGTTCCCAGTCCAGATCGTTGCTCTCGCAGCCAATCGAAGTCCATTATTGCATCACTACAAATGTTTGCTGGAAGTAGAGGCACAGAAGACCCACCAGGAATAATTGCCTTTAAATTTTTCCATCCACCTCGGACGCCACCACAATGGCGTTCTAAAAGTTCTTGCAAAGGAATTGACATTGCTTCTTCAACGACACATGGATTGTTTACGTGTCCTGAAATTGCAAATAATTTAGTCCCAGAATTATTCTCGCGCCCAAAAGATTTAAACCATGCACCACCACGGCGTAAGATGGTTGGGACAACTGCAATTGATTCAACATTATTTACTGTAGTTGGACAACCGTATAATCCAGCTCCAGCTGGAAATGGAGGCTTCATTCGTGGCATGCCTTTTTTACCTTCTAGACTTTCCAACAAAGCTGTTTCTTCACCACAAATATATGCACCTGCTCCATGATGGAGATAAAGATCAAAATCCCAACCAGAACTAGCAGCATTTCTGCCTAATAAACCTGCATCGTAACATTCATCAATTGCTGTTTGTAAAGCTTCACGTTCTCGAATAAATTCACCACGAATATATATATAACACGTATTTGCATTCATTGCGAAAGACGCAATCAAAGCCCCTTCGATTACTGTGTGTGGATCGTTACGCATGATTTCACGATCTTTACATGTGCCTGGCTCAGACTCATCAGCATTAATAACTAAATATGCAGGACGCCCATCAGATTCTTTTGGCATAAAAGACCACTTCAAGCCTGTGGGGAAACCCGCACCACCACGCCCACGTAACCCTGAACTTTTCATCTCATCAACAATCCAGTCATGGCCTTTTTTTATAATATTGGCCGTTCCAGACCAGTGGCCACGAGACTTGGCACCATTTAATGACCTGTCATGCATACCATAGAGATTGGTAAAGATGCGATCTTCGTCTTTTAACATCAATTCATCACTTCCTTGGTCATTGGCGCCCACGCCAAACTCTAAATAAAACTACAAGCGACCAGGCAAATGCCGCCAGCGCAAACAGATCAAATAAAAACACATATCGTGCTTCTAATCCAATTTGTCCCCCTACCCACTGCAAAGCCATCCACACAACCATCGCAACTAAAATAACAATGGCGGCCAATCGCGCCTGTTTTTGGTTTGCGGTATCAGATGGCTTCAAAACGGGTCTCCTGAGTATGATGGGCCGTAGAATCCAACATTATATTTAATAAAACTTATTTTTTATTCTTTTTTGCAACAGCCGGCTTTTTGGCCGCCGTCTTAGTTTTAGCTGCTGGCGCTGATTTAGCTACAGTCTTTGATTTTACTGCTGCCTTCTTTGCTTCAGCTGGCTTCTTTGC
>CAJWNQ010000061.1 GCA_913043905.1 uncultured Paracoccaceae bacterium
CCATTATCGGTTCATTATTTGTTTTTAGCTTCTGAGAAAAACTATCTGACAGCGACTTTTGTTGCGCCTCTACAGCACTAACTTTTGTTTCATATTTTTTGTCTAATTGCGCGATTTCAGCCATTATCGGTTCATTATTTGTTTTTAGCTTCTGAGAAAAACTATCTGACAGCGACTTTTGTTGCGCCTCTACAGCACTAACTTTTGTTTCATATTTTTTGTCTAATTGCGCGATTTCAGCCATTATCGGTTCATTATTTGTTTTTAGCTTCTGAGAAAAACTATCTGCCAAAAACTTTTGTTGCGCCTCCATGGTTCGTTTTATGCTTAAAAGTCTATCGGCTTTATCTTGAATTTCTGTATCAAATTTCTGATTAATAGACTTTTCTAATGTATTGATTTTAAGTATTAAACTACTATTTATTTCAGTGGCTCTATTATCAGCATCACTAGTAAAATCGTTTATTCTATTATCTGATTGTTTTATTTTTCTATTTAAATCTGTAGCTAAAGATTTCTGCTGATCGTCTATGGTATCCTGCAGATTTAAAAACTCGTCAGTACTATTTTGAAATTTTGTATCAAATTTTTTATTTGAAGATATGAGCTTTTTTATATTTAAATCGATATCTTCGCGTATGGAACTATTAAACTCTTCCACCGCCTTTAGGCTGTTTTTAACCCTACTCTCGACACTTAATAACGAAACAGAATTATCTTTCAGTTTTTTGTCCGCTTCTTTGCTGGAGGATCTAAAGCCGTCAGCTAAGGCCTCTAAATCTGTCTTAATAGAACGATTGAATTCGTCGGCTGTTTCTCTGTTGCTTTCTAATCTAGCGTCTAACTCCGTATATTTACTGGAAGCAATTTCCAAATCATTTTCAAATTTTTGGCTAACTGATTTCTCCAAATTATCCTGCATCTCAACTAAGTCATTTGCGCTTGCAAAGCTCATTTCTAGTTTTTTGATTACACCATCAATACTTTGTTTTTGTTCACTGACCTGTTGTGAAATCATTGTTTCGATATCATTAAGGAGTTCATCCCTAATTTTTGAGCCTTTTTGAATATCTGGTATTTTTGATTCAAAATCAATTAGTTTTCCATCTATTCTTTCTTTGAGCAGGGCAAATTCAGCATTTATTTCATCAGTTATTTTGACCTTAAGCTCGTCAAAACCTATTACTTCTTGGGGTGTTGTTTTTTCATCTGAGTTTTGTTGTTTTTGAGCTTCGTCTGGGGCTGCACTAACTCTCGTACTTGCCTCTACAACTTCAGCTGTTGGCAACTCATTTGTGGTTTCCTGAGCTGAATCTAGTTGTTGGCTGAGGTCAGTTAAAGCTTCTTTAGTTTCCAAAAGATCGTTTTTTTTATCAGTATTTGCGTCCTTACCTTCTAGTTCAGGAGCGTCTGAAGTTTCTCGAAATACTCGGTCCCGTATTTCTTGAATTCTGTCTTTTGTTCTTTGGGAACTTGTTTTTTGTAAACTGGCCATGCTTTTCTCTTAAATTTTGATAACATTAGACTGCAAATATCATGCCATGTGATTATTGGAGGTTTTAGGATTATCACGTCAGTTTATAATACGCTGCTTTAGTACTCATTTAGGTTTAAGAAATATAATTTATTAATAATTTTTTATTTTAAATCAGTAATTTAGAGCTAGATTTAAAATTTACTAATATTATTGGGGTGTACATCTGTATTTCTTTAATCGACCTGCGGCTGCCAAACCTTCGCGTTTCCATTTTGAACCATTGGGGTTTAATTGGTAGCTCTCTTGAGACTGTTGCAACATTTGTTTGTATTTGAAACACCCGAAACTTTGGTCTCGCAATTTTTGTTGTCTCTCAAGGTATGGCGGTAGATATATTGCAGTTACCGATCCCACAGCGAATATTAATATTATAATAAATATTAAAAAATATTTCACCATAACCCCGTAAAGCTATTGGTAGATAAAGTTTTTGTTAGCGTATCTAATACTATTAATATTTGGTTAAATCAGTTTTGCAATACATTTCATTGGATTTTAACAACCCAATAAAATGTAAATTTTTAAAAATAATAATTTTATCCTAATTAAAAGCAGTCAGCTAATGACTGCGCCATATTTTTTATCAATTTATTATAGAGTGAAACACCAGGCTTAAGCCCAACGCCTAGTGGGTCGATCACATTTGTATTTGCTTGGCTGCCTTCCATTACCGTTTGCACAAGGTTCGCTTTGAACTGTGGCTCAGCCAGAACACAATTGATCTCCTCATCCCTTATCCTTTTTTGAATTTTGGCTATGCGGGCAGGGCTTGGGTCTGAGGCGTCACCTATTGAAATTGCTCCTGAGGCCCGAAAATCAAAATCATTTTCAAAATACTGATAGGCGTCGTGGAAAACTATAAACTTTCCACCTCTAATCGGATCTAAAGTTAAATTAATTTCAGCAATTATCATTTCAATTTCAGATTTCGTAGAAGCGGCGTTTGTAAAGTATACGCCTGCATTTTCAGGGTCATATGAAGAGAGCTGAGCTGCAATAACATCAAGCCATGCCTTGGCATTGTTTGGTGAAAGCCAAGCATGCGGATCATGCGATCCATGGCCATGCTCGTCAAGCTCCTCATCGTCATGCTCCTCATCATCATGGTCGTGAGCTTCAAATAACGCACCCTCGCGAAACTCTAACAACGACGTTTTGTCGTTCTCAAGTAATGTAGTGATGGAAGCGTTGCTTGAGAGGGTCTTAACAGCATTTTCCATCCAAGGGGTGAGTTCTTCACCCATCCAGAATACTATATTAGCATCCTGCATTGCCTTAGCTTCGGACGGGCGCAACTGATGGTCGTGAGGGGAGGAGCCGGACGGAATTATAAGGTTAGGAACTCCGACCCCATTCATAACACTGGCAACTAATGAATGTAATGGCGCAATGTCTACTGATACGTTTGGAACGTCGGCTATTGCGCTGCTGCCTAACAATGCTGCTACTGCTGATATTGAGAATAGTTTTCTGGACATTGATAATACCTTGCTATAATTTTACGCTACGTTAATATTAATGATATATTATAACATTACAAGTTAGGTTTTAGTATGGCTTCAGAAACTTCAAAATCAGTTGGTTTTGAACAGCATGACCATGATGTATGCTTGGAGACAGCAATAAAGGCTGCTGAGGCTTACTGCGACCGATTTAAACTTCAGTTTACGCCTTTGCGCCGCAAGGTACTGGAAATACTGCTTGAGGAGCATCGTGCACTAGGCGCCTATGCAATCCTAGATTTATTACGTGAATCTGGGCTTGGTTCCCAGCCACCGGTGGCTTATCGCGCGTTAAGTTTTCTTGTTGAGCATGGATTTGCGCACAAAATAGAAAGACTAAACGCATTTGTTGCCTGTGCCCTCCCTGACACACTGCACTCACCTGCTTTTATGATTTGTAGGAAGTGTGACATAGTTGTGGAAGCTCAATCGCCGTCGTCTAGTTTCGATCTTTCAGCAACAGCCATCGCTACGGGATTTGATATTGAGCAAACCATTCTTGAGGCAGAAGGGATTTGTCACTCTTGTGTGGAAAAAGTACCAGCGTGAGCCTGATTCAAGTAGAAAAGCTTAGTGTAAACTATGGTTCCCGGATAGCTTTGAGCGAGGTTGATCTAAAAATTGAACCCGGCGAGATAGTAACTGTTGTCGGACCTAATGGATCAGGTAAAACTAGTCTTCTAAAAGCAATAATAGGTGCAACGCCTCCTACTGCGGGGTCAGTAAAGCTAAAGCCTAATCTAAAAATTGGATACGTACCTCAAAGATTAAACTTTAATTCAAGTCTCCCAATGACTGTGGAACGTTTCATGCAGTTAAGGCACAAAGGTGGCAATAAATCCTGTGTGATGGCTTTAGAAGAGGTTGGTGTTTCTTCCTTAATAAAGCAACAAATGTCACAACTTTCAGGAGGACAGTTTCAACGGGTCCTTCTTGCCCACGCATTAATTAATAATCCAGAAATACTCCTCCTTGATGAGGCGACGCAAGGACTTGATCAGCCAGGATCTGCTGCCTTTTACCGGCTTGTGGAGGAAGCGCGCCAGAATACCGGATGCGCTGTATTGATGATTAGCCACGACTTACATGTTGTAATGAGCGCTTCGGATCGTGTAATCTGCCTTAATGGTCACGTCTGCTGCGCCGGCACACCAGCAGTTGTTGCGTCTACCCCAGAATATAAAAATTTATTTGGGACCGAAACGGATAGAACTCTTGCATTATATCAACATGACCATGACCATGACCATGACCATGACCATGATCTTAAAAACTCCGCTGTGCGATAGCTATGCTAGATGATTTTATGATACGTGCTGGTTTAGCTGGAGTAGGACTAGCTTTCGCTGCAGGTCCATTGGGCTGCTTCGTGGTTTGGCGCCGTATGGCCTATTTTGGAGAAACAATATCTCATGCCGCTATACTTGGTGTGGCTCTTTCGCTGATGTTACAGGTTTCAATCTTTGCAGGTGCGTTGGCTGTAGCGCTGCTTATGGCCTGGATAGTGAACCTTCTTTCGGAACGTGGGTACGCAATTGATACCCTTTTAGGTGTATTGGCTCATTCATCACTGGCAGTCGGATTGGTTGTCGTTTCGTTTATCTCAGGCATTCGTATTGACCTAATGGCGTATTTGTTTGGAGATATTTTGGCGGTTTCGCATCTAGACCTTGCTATTATTTGGGGGGGTGCTCTGTTGATATTAATACTAGTTATGTGGCGTTGGTCTCCTCTTTTGACTGTAACTTTGAATGAAGATTTGAGTTATGCTAATGGATTTAATCCAAAAAGAGAGAAACTTCTCATAACACTGTCATTAGGGCTAACTGTGGCTGTTGCGGTTAAGGTTGTTGGTGTTTTACTCATCGTTGCAATGCTAATCATCCCTGCTGCGGCTGCTCGAACCCTAGCGAGGACACCTGAAGCAATGGCGGTAATAGCCTCGATCATAGGCGCTGCATCTGCTATTCTAGGCCTGAGGGCTGCCTTTGTTTTAGATACACCGGCTGGACCATCGATAGTATGTATCGCAGCGATTTTTTTTATCACAATCACACTTATTGGGACTTTTAAAAAGATACAGCCTTAATAATTAAATAATTTAAAGTTATTTGTGACGTTGCAGTACTGAATTTTAAATTTAGCGTCATGCGTTTTGTCCAGCAATTGTCTTTTAAATATCAATTGCTAGACAAAAGCCTCAATTATTTTTCTGGAGGCCAAACGAAATCAGAGCGAAGGCCTTCACTCACAGGTCGGCCATCATCTGGTTTTGGCACACCGGCACTAGGATCAAAAAAGGCATGATAGGTGGCTGAAGGGAAGCTTGGATCGTAGCCCATAATATTTGGAACTATAACCCTAATACGGCCCATTTTATCATCTAACATTATAGGTGTTCCACAATCAGAGCACGTGCACAGCTCTAAAGGGCCTTCTGGATTGTTGGCATTAAAAGGCTGCCGATTAAGTTTCTCTGGATTATTGACTATTAAATCACTGTGATTAAAAAAAGCTACGTGCGTTGTAGGTTGTCCGGTAACGCTCTTACAAACAGAGCAATGACACGTATGGTTATCAATTGGGTTATTTGAAGACTTGGTATTAATGTGGTCACAACCACCACTTAAATTTATTAACATTTTAATTCTCCCGTTTTGTTGAACGTATGATAAAAATCTTATAAATTCATATATCGATAGTACCAAAAACTTAGTTAAAATATTCAATTAAGCAAGTAATTATAAATCGTGCACCTAATTGCTAAATTCACATCTACCTAAATGGCTAATTATAAATCTTTAGGTGGTGGATTATTAACTAGGTTGTGGTGCACCCGACAGGATTCGAACCTGTGACCTCTGCCTTCGGAGGGCAGCGCTCTATCCAGCTGAGCTACGGGTGCTTACCTAACCTTATCAGAGACTTACTGTTAATACCAAGGATAGAGTCACACGGCACACGCCGCCTGTCAACTTATGATTTGAGTGCTGTGTGTGCCATTTATGGCTAGATAGGTACCAAATATGTCCATGTTAGCTAGTGCTTGATGTATGACCCTAACAGAGCTGGTCCATGGGGGCCTTGGGTATACTCAATTAGCCAGTGCCAACGGAAAGCTTATTTAATCTATTAACCACCGCCGCTTTTAACCACATTTTTTATAGTTAGTTTTGATGCATCT
>CAJWNQ010000062.1 GCA_913043905.1 uncultured Paracoccaceae bacterium
TTTATATTTAAGCGGTGGTTTTCAGCCGACTGAGTTCACAATGTGACCATAATTCATTCATAGCACTAACTAATGCATCAACCATTTCTTGAGTATGAACTGGTGAAGGTGTAAAGCGCAGCCGCTCAGTACCACGGGGAACAGTTGGAAAATTAATTGGTTGAACGTAAATACCATAATCATTTAATAACCGATCAGAAATCATTTTACATTTCACAGGGTCGCCTACATGAATTGGCACAATGTGGCTACCATGATCATCAAAAGGAAGACCTAGACCTCTAAAGCGCAGCTTTAATTGTTTTGCAATGTCTTGATGTTTTTTTCGAATATCATTGTCATTCTTTAATATACGAACAGATTTTGTTGCTGCTGCAGCCAATGATGGCGGCAAGGAAGATGTGAAAATAAACCCAGGAGCATACGAGCGAATTGCATCCACGAAACGTGTACTTGCAGCAATGTACCCACCAATAACACCGTAAGCCTTGGCCAAAGTACCATTAAATATGTCTACGCGTCTTAGTAAGCCTAGCATTTCACAAACACCACCACCCCTAGGGCCATACATCCCTACAGCATGCACTTCATCAATGTAAGTTAAGGCATTGAACTCATCTGCTAAATCACAAATAGCTTCAATAGGCGCAAAGTCACCATCCATGGAATATAGTGATTCAAATGCAATAACTTTTGGTCGACTAGGATCAAGTGACATTAATATTTCTCGCAAATGCTCCACATCGTTGTGGCGAAAAATATGTTTTTCACAGTTTCCATGTCGAATTCCCTCAATCATAGATGCATGATTTAATTCATCTGATAAAATCACTAAGTCAGGAAATAATTTAGGCAATGCAGAAAGAGTGGCTTCATTTGCATTATAAGCAGAAGTAAATAACAATGCCGATTCTTTTTGGTGAAGATCAGCTAGTTCTACTTCTAATTCTTTATGAAACACTGTGTTTCCAGAAATATTTCTAGTACCGCCAGATCCAACACCAGTTTGATCAATACCAACCTTCATAGCTTCTATTATGGCTGGGCTTTGCCCCATTCCCAAGTAATCGTTTCCACACCAAACAACAATTTCTGATTGACTGCCATCACGGTTAACCCAATTTGCTTTTGGAAAACGCCCATTAATACGGCTGATATCTTGGAATACTCGATAACGACCCTCTGTATGCAATGCTTCTAGGGCTTTATCAATTTGGCTGTCATAGTTCATTACAAAATCCAATAATATAGTATTTTTAATTAAACTAATTAATTAAATAAATTAAGTCCCAAAAGGTCGCAGGCAGTACATTTTTTTCCACATATAATAATTAAAGCAATATCCATAATTCTTTTTACATGAAAAATTCAAAAAATGGAATACGATTTTTTAATTAAAATTAAATTTGTTTTAATTTTAAAAAATAAACTCTTATTTTAGAAAGGGCATCAGCTATCTCTGAAGGAGTTTCAGATTGCCCACTCACCCATTGATATAAATCATGATCATTTTCTGACATCATAATTTCATGTTGATCTAATTCAACTGGAGATAAGAACTTCATTTCATCATCAGCAAAACCTCCCAAAATTAAATCCATTTCTTTTATTCCACGATGCCATGAACGCATTCTCAGACGCTTTAATCTAGTTGCATGATCTTCCACAATGATCTCCTGTTCAAACCTTATTGCTAATGAAACTGTCCAAGGTCAACCCAAAACAATGTCTTGTCTCCAAATGAAATTCTGATAAAAATATTAAAAAATTAAGAAAGTTTTTATGTCTTTTCTGTCTTATAATCTTCAGCGCGTTAAGCAATCACCAACTATGCAAATCACTGCTAAAGCACAAGAACTTAAAGCGAACGGTATTGACATTATTTCATTAAGTGTAGGTGAGCCTGATTTTGATACCCCACAAAATATTAAGAATGCTGGCATTCAAGCAATATTAGATGGAAAAACAAAGTATACTGCTGCTGATGGTATGCCCGAGCTAAAAGAAGCAATCTGTAATAAATTGTTACGCGATAATAGCTTAAAATATAATAAAAATCAGGTAATTATATCAACTGGTGGTAAGCAAGTATTATTTAATGCCCTATTAGCCACTTTAAATCCAGAAGATGAAGTTATTATCCCTGCCCCATATTGGGTATCTTATCCTGATATGGTTTTTTTAGGCGGTGGAACACCAGTCATAGCTAAAGCAAAATTAGAAAATAACTTTAAACTAACTGCTGAAGAGCTGGAAGCAGCAATTACTCCAAAAACTAAATGGTTAATATTTAATTCACCATCAAATCCTACTGGCGCAGGATATAACTGGGATGAGTTACGTAAACTAACAGATGTCTTGATGCGCCACCCTCATGTTTGGGTCATGACTGATGATATGTATGAATATTTAACATATGATAATTTTCAATTTTGCACACCAGCAGAAGTAGAGCCAAAGCTATACGATAGGACACTTACAACCAATGGAGTATCTAAAGCTTATGCTATGACTGGTTGGAGGATTGGGTACGCTGCAGGGCCCATTACACTAATTAAGGCAATGGGCAAAATTCAATCACAAAGTACATCTAATCCTAATACTATTGCACAATGGGCTGCAGTTGAAGCATTAAATGGCCCTCAAGATTATGTTAAAACTAGTAATATTACGTTTCGCAATCGCCGTGATTTAACTTTAAAAATGTTAAATGAAATTCAAGGAATTACTTGCCCAAAACCCGAAGGTGCTTTTTACATTTATGCATCCATCAAAGAATTAATTGGAAAGTCAACGATTAACAAAATCATTAAAACTGATGAAGACTTTGCCTCAGAATTACTTACTTCTGAAGGTGTTGCTGTAGTCTTTGGGGCTGCTTTTGGAATGTCACCCGCTTTTCGTGTTAGCTACGCAACTTCTGATGAGGCATTAATTGAAGCATGTATTCGCATTAAAAAATTCTGTAATTCGTTAAAATAAATATAGATTTATAATTTTATCCAATTAGATTGGAAGCTGATATGTGGATTTGATTTCCTCCATTGATAGCAATGCTGTTACATTAAAAATCTTTACCTCTGAAATTAATGCTTGATAAAAAACATCGTATGCTTTCGCATTACTTACACGTACTTTTAAAATATAATCAATATCACCGGCTAATCGATGCGCCTCTAATACCTCATTGCGTTCAAGAAGCGCATTTAGAAAACTATTCTGCCACTCTTTTTCATGTTCAGATGTCCTAACAAGTACAAAAAAACACGCCTCTAAACCAAGCTTTTCAGCATCCAAAATAACAGTATAGTTTTTAATAACATCTAATTTTTTTAATTTTTTAATTCTATTCCAAACGGGTGTTTTAGATGCACCAACTTTTTTGGCTATATCTTCCAAAGATTGCGATGCGTCGAGCTGAAGCTCTTTCAAAATTTTTCGATCTGTATCATCTAACGGTACAGCCATTTAATTACTTCCTTATTTTTTGAAATATTTTATTAATTAAAGCTAATAACTAGTAAAAAATTTATTACGAATAGTTTTATACTTTTTATTAAAGCTTTATACCAAATTTACTATAAAAAAGAAATAACATGAATGTTAATTTTTACATGCGACACTTTCCATTTTTTTCGATAACATTTATGCCATATTATTGTACCAAGCGCTGGCGAATGTGCTGTGGCTAAACAGCGCCTTTTGTTAAATAAACAATAGCATGCCGATGTAGGTATGATGAAATTGAAATTTCAATTAAATTTGCTGTTCACCAGCTCCAAAACTAATGGCTTTTTTAGATCTGGTTGGAAAACTAACTGATATATAAATCTATTAAAATAATTAATCTTATAAAATTCTGGAGTATTTTTTAAATTTATTCTATTTAAATTTAAAAATAAAATAAAAGAGAAAATATAATGACCAATGCTTCCTCAGTTTTACCAAACGCAGAAACAGTAACTGCAGTGACACATTACACAGATCATTTATTTTCTTTTCGTGTAACTCGCCCACAATCTTTGCGGTTCCGTAGTGGCGAATTTGTGATGATAGGTCTTATGGGAGACGCAGGGAAACCCTTACTGCGCGCCTATTCAATAGCTTCCCCTAGTTGGGATGAAGAACTAGAGTTTTACTCTATCAAAGTCCCAGACGGGCCTCTGACATCAAAGTTACAAAATATAAGCATTGGTGATCCTCTAATTATTCGGCCTAAACCAGTTGGAACTTTAGTTCTAGATGCACTGTTACCAGCCAAACGAATTTACTTAATAGCTACCGGAACGGGCATTGCACCATTTGCTTCTCTTATAAGAGATCCAGACCTATATGAGAGATATGAACAAATTATATTATGCCACACTTGCCGTAACATAGCTGAATTAAAATACGGTGAGGATCTCGTAAATAGTCTAGCTATTGATCCACTCATTGGCGAGTTTGTTGGGGAAAAATTAAAGTATTACCCAACAACAACGCGTGAAGAGAGTCCAAAAATGGGTAGAATAACAAACTTACTATCAAATGGAACTCTTGCGAATGACTTAGTATTACCGCCATTAAACCCTGAAACAGATAGATTAATGGTTTGTGGATCTATAGGGCTAAATAATGATATTAAAGCAATATGTGACGGTGTTGGTATGCGCGAAGGTTCAAATTCTTCTCCATCACATTATGTAGTTGAAAAAGCATTTGTTGGGTAGAATTGATACTATATTTTTTATATTTTAAATAAAGCTTTACGTTTAGTGAACTATATAACTCTAAAATAATTTCTATAAATTTTTTTTTCTATGTCTTTACTCCAGCCAAGAGTACATAACGCATCACACTCTATAATTGGTCGCTTCATAAGTGTTGGATTTTCCACCAATAACTCAAGCGGTGTACGCATGCGTTCTTCTAAAGACAAGCCACGCCATGTAGTTGATCGCATATTAACTAAAGCGTCCTGAAATAAAGTATAAAACTTTGTTAGCTTTTTATAATCAATGCCATCTGCACGAACGTCTACAAAGGTGACCTGGCGGCCATTCGCTGTAAGAGCTTTAAAAGCTTTTTTAGATGTATCACAATTTTTTAAACCATATAATTTCATAAAAAAATCCAATTAATTTAGATTTAATATAGTAAATACAATATAATTATCAATAAATTATATGAATAAAATCATTATTATATGCATACACTTGCTTTTACGTTCCAAAAATAGCAAAATTGCATTTGTGATGTCATTTTTATCGCCAATCTGCTGTCTTCCTTAGTGTTGTCTGCTGATTTCTGACAAAAGCACACCAAGCCACAGCATGCCGCGTGTGGTTAATAAAGGAAGATTAATATGCCTAATGGTACAGTAAAATGGTTTAATGGAAATAAAGGCTTTGGCTTTATCGCACCTGCAGATGGAGGCGATGATGTATTTGTACATATCACTGCCGTTCAAGCTGCTGGCTTGCAAGGCTTAGAAGACGATCAGAAAGTATCTTACGAACTTGAAGAAGGTCGTAATGGAAAGCAAAACGCAACAGATATTTCGTTAAGCTAAGTTTTTCAGCTCTTTAAGCTAACTAAATTTGTAAAAGTGGTGCTGGAAAGGCACCACTTTTAATTTTTTAATCTATATAAATCAATAATATAAAAATCAAATCATTACACTTATGCTTTCCCTCTTCCTCAATCACATCAATAGCGCACATCCTTGCCCTTGCTATTTCATCAAAAAACCTTTAATGGACTTATGTGACGCCAATTCAATCACCAATCTGCTGTCTTCCTTAGTGTTGTCTGCTGATTTCTGACAAGAGCACACCAAGCCACAGCATGTCGCGTGTGGTTAATAAAGGAAGATTAATATGCCTAACGGTACAGTAAAATGGTTTAACGGAACTAAAGGCTACGGCTTTATCGCACCTTCAGACGGCGGAGCTGACGTGTTTGTACACATCACTGCTGTTCAAGCTGCTGGCTTACAAGGTCTAGAAGATGACCAAAAAGTTTCTTACGAACTTGAAGAAGGTAATAA
>CAJWNQ010000063.1 GCA_913043905.1 uncultured Paracoccaceae bacterium
GTTGTTCCCATTTCTACAACATGCCCAAGATACATAACCATAACGCGGTCAGATAAATAACGTACTATGGATAGGTCGTGACTGATAAATAATAGTGTAGTTTTATTTTCGCGCTGAATATCCATAAGCAACTGGGTTACTGCAGCCTGAACGGATACATCTAATGCTGAGACGGGTTCATCAGCAACAACGATTTTAGCGTCGCCTGCAAATGCGCGGGCAATACCAACGCGTTGTTTTTGACCGCCTGACAATTGACGTGGCATTCGGGATGCAAATTCACGGGGAAGCTTTACTAAATCTAGTAGCTGTAGCATCCTATCTTCGCGCTCAGTCGGACTATTGCCTACACCAAATATTTCTAAAGCGCGTATTATTTGAGAGCCTACTGCCATGGCGGGGTTTAGTGTATCGAATGGATTTTGGAAGACCATCTGAACTGATGATACAGTTTTGGTATCGCGATCTTGGATCATTGTGTTGCCAACATCTTTACCTAATAAATTAACTGAGCCGTCTGTCGCTGTTTCTAATCCCATTAAAACCTTAGCCAATGTTGATTTACCACAGCCAGATTCACCTACAATCGCCAGTGTTTCACTTTCGCGAGCTTCAAATGTTATCGTTTCGTTAGCTTTAACAACTCTTTTTTCGCCGCCCCCAAAGACTGCATTTGCGGCTACCTCATAATATTTTTTTAGATTATCTACCTTTAAGACAATGTCGCCTGACATCACTTTTTTGGTATCATTTCCAGCCGCTAGTTTAGCATTCCAGTCTATTTCATTAAATTTTACACACCGGCTATGATGCCTATTATTTTCGACAAAAGCTTCCATTTTTATTTCGCCAGTGTCACACCTACCGGCTTCAAAATAGTTACACCTAGGGCCAAAATTACATCCCTTAGGGCGTTCATGAGGTAATGGAAAGTTACCTGGGATTGCCACAAGTGGGCTCTCATTTTTATTAGCGCCAGGAAGGGGGATAGAACGAAATAATGCCTGTGTGTATGGGTGACGCATCTTATCGAATACGTCTTCAATGGAACCAGTTTCTACAGCTTCACCAGAATACATCACACACAGTCGATCGCAAGTATCTAAGATAAGGCCAAGATTATGGCTAATAAATAGCATTGATGTGCCATATTTTTTGCCCAAATCTTTTACTAGATCCACAATACCTGCTTCAACTGTTACATCTAATGCCGTTGTGGGCTCATCTAAGATTAATAATGATGGCTTTGACATAAGCGCCATCGCAATAACAATACGCTGTTGTTGTCCACCTGAAAGTTGATGGGGAAATGCATTCATGATCCGTTTGGGATCAGGCAAGCGAACTGACTCTACAACATCAATGGCCATATCATATGCTACTTGCTTTGAAACACCTTCGTGAATCATGGGCACTTCCATCAATTGTTTACCAATTTTCATTGCGGGGTTTAAAGAGGCCATCGGCTCTTGGTAAATCATTGCGATCTCAGAACCTCGTAATTGACGAAGCTCTGCTTGTGACATGGTTGTAAGTTCGCGACCTTTAAACTTAATCGATCCAGAAACACATTTCCCGTTAACTCCTAAATCTTGCATAACGCCTAAAGCAACAGTTGATTTTCCACATCCTGATTCACCAACAAGCCCCATTGCTTCACCTGGCATTACCGTACAAGAAAAATCCATTACAGCGGGTATTTCAAATAGCCTTGTAAAAAATGATATTGAAAGATTTTTAATCTCTAGGATTGGGCCATCATATGGTTCATTCATTTTTATCTCCTAGTCTTTCAAACTTTGTTCACGCAGGCCATCTGCCAGAAGGTTTAGACCAAGTACGAGACTCATCAATGATAGCGCAGGTGGCAATGCTGGATGGGTATAAATTGATAGCAATTTACGGCCTGAATTAATTGTAGTGCCCCAATCAGGACTTTCTGACTCTAAACCCAAGCCAAAAAATCCTAAGGTTCCTAGCAATATAATAGTATATCCAATGCGCAGACAAAAATCGACGATAAGTGGACCACGCGCATTTGGTAAAATTTCCCATAACATAATATACCAGGGGGTTTCGCCACGCGTTTGTGCTGCTGCTACATAATCTCGGGTTTGTATATCCATTGTCATGCCTCGTACGATACGAAATACTGTAGGTGAATTAACAAAAACGACAGACACGAAAACAATCAAAATATTGGCTTGCATATAAACCAAGCCCTTTGGGAATAAACTCCACTCAACTTCGGATCCGTAAAGTAAATTGCGAATTATAACTAATGGGTCTGCATTAAATGCCGCACCCAGATAGATCCAGCCACCAACTAACAGTGTCCAAAACATAAATTTATTCCGAACCTTTGGACGGATATGGAAGCGGGACTGCCAGAGTAATAACATGAATAAGATTGGAATTAAGAACATTACACCTGCTAAATATTTAGGAAGACCTGTTTCAATAATTTCAGGCGTAACTAAAAGATAAAACAGTAGAATTACAGGAAATGCTAAAATGAGATTTGCTAAAAATGATAAAGTAGTATCAACTTTTTTTCCAAAATACCCAGCGGGTAAACCTAATGTTATGCCTACCATAAAAGCGAATAAAGTTGCTAATGGTGCTATTTTTAAAACAATGCGACTACCTGCTATAACACGTGAAAACACATCTCGCGCCAGATGGTCGCCACCAAGCAAATACCACTGATAATCATTTTCAGTGGCACCTCGTAATGGTGTGCCTGGCACTTTATTTTTCATTCCAGAAACTTGATCCAATGGATTATGGGTCATAATTAAATCTGCAAACAAAGCAGTTAAAACCCAAAACAATACAAGAGCAAAGCCAGTCATGCCAATTGGACTATCAAATAATTTACCGTATAATCCTGTGCTGCGTTTTGTTTTTATGGAGACTAAAAAAACTAAAATAATTCCGAGCCACACAATCCAAAATTGTGAAACTATATTAGTAAAAATATTAAAACTAGTTAAGGGTTCCAAAGTCTGTCCTCCTTAGGATACGCGAATGCGTGGGTTAAGGAAGGCATAGCCAACATCTGAAATGAGCTGAGTTACCAGAACAACAAAAACGGCTATAACGGAAATACCTAACAAAAGTTGGATATCATTATTGTCTGCGGCTTGAACTAATGACCAGCCAAAACCTTTGTAGTTAAACATAGTTTCAACAATCACCACTCCAGTTAGCAGCCAAGGTATTTGCAACATAATTACCGTAAACGGCGCAATCAAGGCGTTTCTTAAAGCATGTTTAAAAACTATCGTACTAAACTTTACACCCTTTAAGCGTGCAGTTCTGATATATTGAGCAGTCATTACCTCAGCCATAGATGCTCGTGTCATTCGTGCAATATAACCCATGCCATAAAGTGCTAGTGCCATTACTGGTAATGCAAAATTTCTAAACGTGATATTGTCCATCGCTGAGGCAGCTGAACCTTTCACAATTGTGCGTCCATCAATCCAGCCCCATTCAGCAAAAAACGGTGATAATCCTGTTTTTGATGAAGCAAAAATAACAATGAAAATTACGCCTGATACATATTCAGGGGTAGCTGTTGTGGCAATTGAAAACGTGGATAGTGTGCGGTCAGTTCGTGAACCTTCGCGCATTCCAGAAATAACGCCTACGGCTAAAGCCATTGGTATCATTACACTTAAAACGGCCATCATAAGGTATGCTGTAAGATTTAAGCGTTTAAAAATAATTGTTGATACTTCATCTTTAAAGACAGTAGAGAACCCCATATTACCTTGCAGTATACCACAAAAATTAGATGCTTCTGAAGCGGGAATAGAGGGTCTTGAGCAACGTGAATATGCCTGCCCCTTCTCATCAACCACCTTAAGTGAAGGTAAAACGCCAAGCCATTCACCATACTTTTTAAATATGTTTTGGCTATAGCCGCGTTTATCAAGCCAGGAAATAACCGCATCGTCAGTCATACGTATATTACCTTGATTTTTAGCAAGTTTTTCCAGATTTGGAAAAAGATTGGTTAGGAAAAATACTATGAATGTTAAACATGCTGCAGTTATTAGCATGACACATATACGTTTTAGGATAAACTGTACCATGTCGTCCTTTAATTAAATAAAAAAGGCCGCAAGAAAATTTCTTGCGGCCTTTAATTTCAAGAGTGTTAGGCTTTCTTCCAGCCCCACTTGTACCACTGTGGAAGATACGCGATGTGCATCTCTGCTCCGTGTAAATCTTCTCTTGATTGACGATATAGTGAACGCCAGTATGGCTGAATTGTAACACCTTCGTCGACCATGATCTTCTCAATTTTAGCCATTACTTCGCGACGCTTGTCTGCATCAGCAATAGCAACTGCTTGGTCTAACAATGAATCAAATTCAGCATTTGCAAACGCTGCTTCATTCCATTTAACGCCTGAGCGATAAGCAAGACCTAAAACCTGAACACCTAATGGGCGGTGGTTCCAGTTGGTAGATGAGAATGGGTACTTAACCCAGTCATTCCAGAATGTTGAGCCAGGCATAACGGTTCGCTTAACTTTGATACCTGCTGCACGTAATTGGCTGGCAACAGAATCTGTAGTGTCTTTACGATAGCCTGCATCAATTGAAATTAGCTCATGCTCAAAGTCTTCTGCGCCGGCCTCTTTCATAAGTGCTAATGCACCAGCTGGATCAAATACAGGTTTCCCAATGTCTGCATACTCAGGGTGAACTGGAGCTACGTGATGGTTTTCTGCAGTGATACCGCGGTTATCATTTCCAAGCTCTAATAACACTGAGTTATCACAAGCCATTGCTAAAGCGCGACGAACACGAGAATCTTTATAGATATCTGCATTTTGATTTGGACGAATAACAATTGTTGAACCAGTAGCAACCTGAGAAGTTTGCCAACCTAGGCCTTCAACGATTTCAACAAATTCACCTGTAGTTTCCCACATTGTATCAATTTCGTCGGCTTCAACAGCTGCAACCCATGACGCGGGCTCATTACCATAATCAATGAATTCGACTCTATCCAAATATGCTCCAGTACCTTCACCCCACCAAGTGTGATCAGTGTTGCGCTCTAATACAGCTTTAACACCAACTTCGTGAGATACCATCTTGTATGGGCCGGTACCAACTTGGTTTGTGGACGCGTTATCGTTGTTTAGAGAACCATGGACAATTGATGCTGGGTAATCCGAAAAGCCAGGTATAATTGTAATGTCTGAAGCATTCAGAGTTAATTTTACTGTGTGGCTGTCAACTATAGTAATAGAACCATCACGTGCACTATTTGTATCTGGATCAATTAAAGAGTTCATGCGAGCTGCCATAGAGTTACCCTCTACGCTGCCGTCACACCATCCTGTAATATTACGAGCAACATCTGCAGCAGTGAAATCTTCACCATTGTTCCACTTTACGCCCTTGCGAACATTTAATGTATACTCTGTTGCATCGTCATTTACTGACCAGTTTTCTAGTAGGCGTGGTTTGAAAGAGCCATCATTATTATACTCTACCAAATATTCCAGCCAACCAGCAGTGATCATTGCTATTTGTGTCCAGTCGTAAGTACGTGGATCTTTTAATGCACGTACTTCCATTTGCATGCGAACTGTTCCGCCTTGCTTGATGTTTGCGTGGCCATCTGCAGCTGCTGGCGCGGCTGTTCCAAGCATTGCATATGCTGTAGCTGCAGTTGCACCAAATGCGCTGGCAACTGTCATAAATTCACGGCGATCTACTTCTGTACCTTTACGTGCATCAGTAGCGCGATCTAATAGGTGACGCGGTAATGCTTCACCTTTGCGGTTAAAGAATTTCATTTATATCTCCCTTATTACCAAACTTCTTTAATGAGCTTG
>CAJWNQ010000064.1 GCA_913043905.1 uncultured Paracoccaceae bacterium
CCAATATTCACACGCCTTGAAGGTTTTGCTAATGCTAGCCAATAACCATTTTCATTAATAGATAATAAATTTACACCAATATTTGCTGATGTTTCCCCATTATCAGATTGCCGAATGCGCTGGCCCGTCAAGCGAGCTGGTATAACCTTTGTATCATTTACAACTAAACGGTCACCTTTGCGAAGGAATTTAGTTAAGTCCATGAACTGACTATCTTGAATAGTACCCTTAGTAGCAACTAGCATACGGGAAGAGCTTCGAGGAACGGCTGGACGTAAAGCGATCAAATTATTTGGTAATTCAAAATCGAAATCAGATAAATGCATAGTTGAGCTTTTACGAATTTAGAACAATGACGCAAGCTTTACTTTTTGGGTTCTGGAATATCTGATCTAAATAATTTACGAAAAGCGCCAGGTGTTAAAATTGATAATGGTTTTACACGAACCTTTGGAGCATCTGAAGGGCCTTTCATGGTATAAACAAAACTGAATACTCCTTCGCCTTTTTGCTCTCCAAACAGCTTGCCTGCTATTCTTTCAAACACGCCATTAATTGCGTAAATTGGTGTAATTACACCATCAAAATCTATAGTTTTTGTATTTTTAGCATACCAGCCAGCAAGACTAAGACCCATTGAAAGTCCTACTAAACTGACATCGCGCAGTTGAATGCCTTCTGGTGTTATATTAAGCCAACCTTTGGCTTGATCAAATTGAATACCTTCGTTTTCTAACTTATCTAATAAACCAACTAAACTTAGACTATCCAAAATAGATGCTATTGGATTAGAGTGTAACATACGTAATCTATCGATGACAAAACTTCCTGTGTAATAACCATTCTGTTGAGTTGCTTCCAAATCTAATCTTAACGCACCACCTCTTATATTATCCAAAACTCCAGCTGATCGCAAAACAAGACCAGCGTCCTCACCATGAATAATAATCTTAATGCCATATTTACCTTTAGATAAAGCGCCTGATATTGGTGCCCCGCCATTAATATTAGCGCGAAAGGTTCCATTAAGCGGATTATTACGAATAATATTAGCTGAAAAATTTGTAAATTCTATACTGTCACTTATTCTTAAACTATCTAATGTGACATCTAACAAGCCAGAATTCTCACTTGATTCCTGATTAAGATCAAGTTCACGCAAGTCAATACGACCCCTTAATATTTGTATTTTTTTAGCCTGATTTAATTTATTTAAAATAATAGATGTTGATAACCAATCTTCAACATTAAGAGTTGGAAATACTGCTGATTTCAATTCACCGTTGTCATTTAAGTTTATTTTACCTTTAGCTTCAAGACCATTCACTGATATTTCTATAGCATCAACGTCTAAAGGTTTTGCAAAAGTTCCCCGTACTTTTAATTCTCCCTCACTAGCTTCTTCTTTACTCCAATCTAAAAAACTAATTTTTAAATTGGCCCCCTTCAAATCACTCAACAATACAAATTTTGAAGTATGTTTGGCTTTCATTTCAATTTTTATGTTTGCAGCCGTACTTCCAGAAAAGCTATTTGGAGGTAATTCAACATTAAACACATTAAGAACTTCTTGATCGATGTTTAATTTAGCATTTAATGTGCTTGCCTTGGTTGGGTTTAACTTAAACTGTTGGCTCCATTTAAAATCAACAGGTATATTATCAAAATCACCTAAACCAAATAAGGTTAGATTTTGATCAGAAAGTTGAATAGAAACTTTATCTGATTTTAATATATGATT
Source organism: uncultured Paracoccaceae bacterium (assembly GCA_913043905.1). Classification (GTDB taxonomy): domain Bacteria; phylum Pseudomonadota; class Alphaproteobacteria; order Rhodobacterales; family Rhodobacteraceae; genus Amylibacter. Next base: position 1,742 of record CAJWNQ010000064.1, read on the forward strand.
TTTTATTAACTTTTTACTTTTAGCATTTGTCATTTCCCCCAACAATTCATACTTAATTTGATCTGGTTTGATACCCTTCACTAATGGTAATTTTACCCAGCCATCGATTGCAACATTAGCCGTAGCAATATTAGACTTAATTCCAGATTTAGTAGTATATCTAAACTTTGGTGAATCAAGCACTTCAAGAACTGATTTTAAACTACCTTTTGCTGATAACTTTATTTGCCCAATCACTGGTTTAGATTTTGTGTCAGATATGTGAAACGAACTATTCTTTAGGTCTACAAATTCACCTATAACAGGTTCTATTGAGCCACGATCTAGATTCAATGTAATTTGGTTTTGTGATATATTTCCATGACCAGATGCATTTTTTAAAGGTTTAACTGTATCAATTAAACTCAAAGTAACATCATCAAACTTAAAATTAATATTAACTTCAGACTTACCACCTGCTCTTAAGAAAGTTCCATTTAGGTTCAGCAGGTTACCTTCTTTAAAATTTTTAATAACCCAATTTCTAGCTTTTGAGCCATATGAAATTGGCCAATAATCTTTAATTTCTTTAGAATTAAGTTTGTTTATATTAAATTTAAGTCTACTTTTCCAATAATCGTTTAATGCATATAAATCACCCGAAGCTTCAATATAATTTTCACCTTGGTAAATTTTACCTTTTTCTAGTGTTATTTGGAAAGGGTCCACGGTCAGTAATATTTCTGCTAATCCATCATTAAAGTTCATTTCTTTTTTAGAAAACTCTGGCATATCAAATTCAAGCGATTTTATAGTTAATTTAGTTTGTGAACCCATAACCCCTAGCGACGAGTCTCTAATCAAGATATTATTAGCTGATCCGTTAACTGATATTTGATTAGATTTAAATTCAAATTCCGAAAAATCTAAAATATCTGTGCTCAGGTTATATTCAAAATTTGCTTTAGCGTAATGAAATTTAGAAGATGCATTCTTGGGGGTTGCAAGTAGCTTTCCATCACTAAGCTCTAATGAACCGTTTATACCTAAAACCGATGAACCAACACCTATTCGGGTAGAAATTTTTGCATTTACACTTGCATCAATATTGCGCAACCAATCAAGTGCTGGTAACTGATCAGCCATTGTAACGGAATCTGCATTATTAATTTCAATCGAAACATTGGAGGAACTTGCACCTAATGTCCGATTGCCCATTAAACTCACGAATGATTTAGTTTCTTTATCTCTATTCAACTCAAACGAACTATGAATAGATAATTTATCATTTTCTAATTTTAAATTAAAGTTACCATTTTTAAAATAGTAAGAATTATCAGTCTTAGCGTCTAAATAATTAACCTCAATATTTGCAGCATCAAACTCCTGAATATTTTTTGCAATAGGTAATTTGAAAAAAGCATCCATTGATGTATCTAAATCTTTAAGAAAAGTTTCTGGAATTGTTTCATCAGAGGTTGATAAATTAAATTTACCAAAAATATCACGTGAAATAAATAATTTTGCATTTTCCAAAATAAGTTTACCGGTATTATTTGATATTGGAATGCCTGTAAAAACATCTAAATCAACTAAAATTTTTGGTACACTTAAAATTCTTACTCCATTAGATTCTGTTATATCTACATTTAAAAAAACAATTTTAGGAGTTAATAGCCCCTGCCCTTTGGTAAGGCCAAAAGAACTTATATTTAACTTAACAGCATTTAATTGTTTATCTATTTTTTTTGCAATAAAACTTTCTATTGCTGTGATCTGAACTACTGTTTCATCGTCTTGAAGATGTAGATACCATAATAAAAAAAATGGGGTTAAAGCAAAAATTAAGACAACCGCAAAAGAAAATATCAAAAAGCGCCGAATTAAAGTAGATTTAATAAGTTTAGGATTTTGATTGGAAGCATTTTTACTATCCATTAAAATATCTCCCCATCTAAAACACCACTCTTAAAATTTAATATCATGCATTTTAATTATACTGTAGTTTTAACGAAGACTAGCTAATTACTAATACTTTAGGTTTTTTAAATAATATTATTTAATATTTTATCCATAAGATTAAAAACAAACAATATTTGAGACTGTTAAAATATATTCATATTTCATTATCATAATTATTTTTATAATATTTACATGCAATAAAAAGCTTCGTATTTTCAATTAAAATACTACAGATAAAATTAATCTATTTTTAGCTAATATATTTTAATTAATACTAAAATTGGCTGTTTATTGCTTATTTTATGTATTTTAAACTAATTAATAAATTTTTTCATCAAAAACATTGATCTAAGGTCTAATTATAACTTAATAAAACATAATCGCTTTATGTTAGTTTAGGGTCGCATCAAATGACAATAAGTTTTGTTGCTATAAATAATTTTTTAGGAAATCATATTCCTGAACAACGCATTTACTTGCGCTCCAATAAAACTGCAAGATATGTAAAATTATCGCCACTGATACAAACTTTATCAGGTACGTTTTTTGCATTAGCTTTCTGTTGGATGATAATAGCCTCGTTAGTGCTTACAGTTCAGGCTATTTCATCAAAGTCTGAAAAAGATCAAGCCACTGTATTACAACAAGCATATGAAACACGTCTTGAACAACTCTCAAGTGAAAGGGACAAACGTTCACTTGAGGCCCAAACATCTCTAGAACGTTTTTATATTGCATTAAGACAAGTGTCAGCTCAACAATCTGACTTACTTGAACTTGAAGAACAACGTCGCGAATTAGGCAAAGGACTAAATATAATGCAACGTAAGTTGCAAAAAGCAGTAAAGTCGCGCGATATATCAGAAGAACGCACTAATAACTTATTAAAAAAATTTAATACAGTTACCAATCAAATAGACCTAGAATTTGGTTCCAAAGCTGACTATCAATCTACTCTAACTTTTCTAACAAATGCTTTAATAAAAACTGTTTTAGAACGTGATGAACTAAATATTAGTACGGAAGAAATGAAAGAACACGTTACGACTTTAGAATTAGACGCCGCCTTACTTCAAGAACGAGGCAATCAAATATTTAATAGGTTAGAGGAAGCTGTTGATGTTGCACTTGCACCACTCAGCAAAGCATTAGATAAACGTGGAATTAACACCAAATCTTTAGTTAATGAAGTGCGGCGAGGGTATTCTGGAATAGGTGGACCAATTACACCACTTGATATTTCGTCAGAAAGTATTCTTTCCGACATAATGTCGAAACGTGCTTCAACCCTATTACGAGATTTAGATCATGTAAGTTTAATGAAGTTAGCAGCCGCCCGAGTTCCCTTAGGCCATCCGGTTGTAGGTTCGCATCGTTATACAAGTGGATTTGGTTATCGCCGAGATCCTGTATCGGGTAAACGTCGCATGCATAATGGCACAGACATAGCAGCTCCTTTGGGTACAAAAATAGTAGCAACAGGAGATGGAGTAGTAATATTTGCTGGCAACAATGGTGGATATGGGCGTCTAATAAAAATCAAACATAGTCAAGGTTTTATAAGTTATTACGCTCATTTACATAGAATAAATGTTAAAGTTGGACAAAAAGTCTCGCGTGGTGATAAAATTGGTGCTATGGGGAATTCTGGAAGGAGTACAGGTGTACACCTCCATTACGAAATTCGACTTGGCGTAAAGCCAATAAATGCAAGCAGCTATATGAAGGCGACAAACAATGTTTTCTAAAAAACCAGAACAACCGAAACCATCAAACATACCCAATACTGCTTTAGAAAAGCCTCTGAATGCAGCGCTATCACCGTCTTCTTCATCGAATCCAGCATTGTCTGTTCCAAAAGCGAAACCACCATCGTCTACTCTGTCAACAGACTTACATATTAAGGGTAATATGAAGACAACAGGAGACATTCAAATATCTGGAACTGTTGATG
>CAJWNQ010000065.1 GCA_913043905.1 uncultured Paracoccaceae bacterium
TTTAGGATGGTTTGTTTTGAGATCAGAAATATTCACAGTGTGCTCCCAGCATATAGCGGTTTATAGTATTGGTATGATATGTCTCTATAGTCGGTCAAGATCACAAGTACTTATAAACTATTATTTTTGTGCAATAATGTGATTTAAATGGTTAAAATGATTTAATATTAATATAAACGATGATTCGTGTGTAAAAGAGGTGTAAATGAACCAGATAGCTGCATTAAAAGAAGAATTTGAAGTTGCGTTAGAATCTCTTATGCATCGACTTGATCAACTAAAAGCTCCTATTGAAATTGATAACAGTAATGAAACAATTAAGTTGAATGCTGAAAATTCTATATTAAGGATGCAAATTTCTGAAATGCAAAATTCCACTAATAAAACTCAATTAGAAAATAGTTATGAATTATTGCAAAATAACACTCAATTTGATTTGGAAACTATAGAAGACATTAAAAAACAGCACGTTCAAGACCTTCAAAATGTCCAGAATATATTAAACCAGCTTAAACCTTTGGTTGAGGAATAAATTATGTCACAAGTCACAATTCAAATTGGCGGCCGTTCATTTGACGTTGTTTGTCAGGAAGGTGAAGAAAATTTTCTTCATGCAGCTGCCGCTATGCTTGATGAAGAAGCTCAGAAGCTTAATGGTGTAGGTTCTCGTATTACAGAAAGCCGAATGTTGCTTATGGCAGGTCTACTACTGGCAGATAGAACTGCTGCCACTGAAGAAAAGCTTGCTGGTGTCGATAAAAATGTATTTTCGAAAGCTACGAACTCAGAGATAATGGATCATGCTAATCAATTAGAGGTTAAATTAAGAGCCGCTGAGGCTGAACTTGCTGTTGTTAAAGCTCAAAGTTCTGAAAGCATTGAAGATAAGTCAAATTTAATTGAAACTAATAGCTTACGTAGAGAGCGGGATGATGCCGTAGCCACGCTACGGCAAATAGTTGATAAATTTAAATTAGTAGCAAATTCTTAAGTATTTGCTTCTCTGACTTTGTTAGCAGCTTCTTTGTTGAACGAAACATTATTCTCCTCAAGTAAGGTGTCTAAGTCACCTGATATCATCATGTCAGTGATAATATCACATCCTCCAACAAATTCACCTTTTACATATAATTGAGGTATCGTTGGCCAATCTGAAAAATCTTTTATGCCTTGCCTTATTTCTTCGTCAGCTAACACATTGACGTCTTTCCATTCGAGGTCTATGAAATTTAATACTCCTGCAATACGGCTTGAAAAACCGCATTGAGGCATAGATGAGGTTCCTTTCATATATAAGACAACATCATTTGTTTCGATAGTCTCTTTAATGAGTGCTCTTGCTATATCCGACATTTGAGTCTCCTATTCATTTAGTTCTGGATTTATTTAACTTAGATTAGCTAGAATGCAAGTCTGTTATAAGTAATAGTTAAAATTAGGCTTTTATTTTTGTAGTTAAAGCTAGTGCATGCAACTCGCCATTTGGGCCATCCATTTTGCCTTTAAGAGCTGCAAACACCATGCGATGTTGAGCTATCATTGATTTACCAGCAAATTCGTATGCTGAAATTATTGCTGACATGTGAACGCCATCGGCGCCATCCACTACAATATCAGCATCTGGAAATGCCTCAATTATAAGATCTTTTATTACTTGTGCCTCTATAGCCATGTGTAATACTCCGTTTTATTTATGTGAGCTTATATTTTTATATAGTTTATTATTAAAATTAAATCTACTATTTGTAATAATATATAAAATCAGTTAGTTAATAAACTAAGTTAATGTTATTTTCTTATTCAGAAACTAGAGATCGCAATGTTGTTTCGAATGCTTTTTTTACAGTATCAATATCTATAATAGCTTCACCTAAATAAATGTTGCTTCCACCAAAACTTCCAACTAATTCAGCAGGAACACCGGCCGCTTTTGCAGCTAAAATAAGTGCTTGGCTATCTTTACAAGCAAGTAAATATCTAGCTTGATCTTCACCAAAAAACCAACCTGTATCGCCTGCTTTTAATTTTAACCCGACACCGGCAGATAACGCCATTTCTGTTGCTGCAACAGCAAGGCCCCCATCTGATAAATCATGAGCGGCTGTTATTAATCTAGCTTTATGGGCTGCTCTAACAAACTCACCCGCTAACTTTTCTAGATTAAGATCAACTTTTGGAGCATCGCCGTCCTCACGGTTAAACATTTCTTTTAATAGTGCTGACTGGCCTAAATGTCCGATAGTTTTTCCAATTAAAACAAAACTATCTCCATTGTTTGGTATATTTTTAATAATCTCGTCTAAATTTGTAAGCAAACCAACAGCACCAATCGTAGGGGTCGGTAAAATTCCTGATCCGTCTGTTTCATTATATAATGAAACGTTTCCAGAAACGATTGGCATGTCTAATACAATAACTGCTTCTGCTATACCCTTGATGCAGCCAACAAATTGACCCATAATTTCTGGTTTTTCAGGGTTGCCAAAGTTCATATTGTCTGTTGTTGCTAGTGGTTTCGAGCCAGTTGCTGATAAGTTACGGTATGCTTCTGCAACTGCCTGCTTTCCACCTTCAAATGGATTGGCTTTGCAGTAACGTGGCGAAACGTCTGAGGTAAATGCTACGGCTTTATTTGTACCGTGAATGCGTATAACTCCAGCATCTGATCCTGGACGCACTAATGTATCAGCCATTACCATTGAATCGTATTGTTCATAAACCCATGACTTTGAGCCATAGTTTGCGCTCCCCAAAAGTGCAATTAAACCCTCTATAGGATTTATGTTCGGAATCTTAGTTAATGGGACTGCAGGTGGGGTTTCTACCCAAGGCCTATCATATTCTGGGGCAGTTCCAGATAAAGCTTTAAGTGGTAAATCAGCTTTTATTTCACCATTATGTAAGACAATAAAGCGATCTTCGGCTATGGTTTCACCCACAATAGCAAAATCTAAATCCCATTTATCAAATACATCGCGCGCTTCTGCTTCTAATTCAGGCTTAAGAACCATCAGCATGCGCTCCTGACTTTCTGACAACATCATCTCATATGCTGTCATGTCTTCTTCACGTTGTGGTACATTTTCGAGGTTAAGCTTTACACCAAGGTTACCTTTATCTCCCATTTCAACTGCAGAGCAAGTTAGGCCAGCTGCCCCCATATCTTGGATGGAAATAACTGCCCCAGTTTGCATTAGCTCAAGTGTCGCCTCCATTAGGCGTTTTTCTGTGAATGGATCGCCTACTTGAACCGTTGGGCGTTTGTCTTCAATTGTGTCATCAAATTCAGCTGATGCCATTGTTGCGCCTCCAACGCCATCACGACCTGTTTTTGCACCTAAGTAAACTACAGGCATCCCAATGCCAGAAGCTGCTGAGTAAAAAATACTATCTGTTTTTACTAAACCTGCAGCAAATGCATTCACTAAACAGTTTCCATTATATGCAGAATGAAATCTAACTTCACCGCCAACTGTTGGCACACCAAAGCAGTTTCCATAACCGCCAACACCTTCGACAACACCATTAATAAGGCTTTTAGTTTTTGGGTGATCAAATTCGCCAAATGACAATGAGTTCATTGCTGCAATTGGACGCGCACCCATTGTAAATACATCACGTAAAATACCGCCAACACCTGTAGCTGCACCTTGATATGGCTCAATGTATGATGGGTGGTTGTGACTTTCCATTTTAAAAACTATTGCATCGCCATCTCCAATATCAACGATTCCCGCATTTTCACCAGGACCACAAATAACTTGAGGGCCCTCAGTGGGAAGTGTTCGCAGCCATTTTTTAGAAGATTTGTATGAGCAATGCTCATTCCACATGGCAGAAAAGATACCAAGTTCTGTATAACTTGGTTTTCGGCCAATTACATTTAACAAACGTTGATATTCTTCAGAATTCAAACCATGACTTTCGATAAGATCTTGTGTGATTTCTGGTTCGATAGACATTGGCAGCCCCATGTAGGATTCTTTGATTTCTTTTAAGGGGTCTGAGCTCGAAGGAAAAGACCCTTAAATGCAATGCTTAACTAACTTTTGATTTAAAAAAAAGGCCGAGCTAAAAGCTCGGCCGAGGTCTAACAGGGAGGTGAAGATAATAAGATTAAAAATCTCAAATATTTTCTTCTAAATCTAAATAGAGTTTAGAAATATTTAGCACTAGTACTTTAATTTGCATACCCGTTATGCATTGTGCGAATAACTTTGAGGAAAGAGTAAGAATATTACGTTTATACTTTTTCATTTTTGTGCAGTCGGTGAGTTTTTATTTCTTCTAATACAAAATCACGAAACGCTTGTACACGTTTAGAGTGGCGTAATTCTTCTGGAAAAGCTAGAAATACTGGGATTTCTTTACTTTGATCATTTGGCAGTACACGTACCAGCTGAGGTACTTCATCAGAAACATAATCAGGAAGAACTCCAATTCCAGTATGATGCAGTACTGCTTGCAGTACGCCAAAGTAATTATTTAGAGTTAAATTAGAACCTTGATTATGTTCTAAAAAAGGCTTTAGCCAAGCAACAGATTCATTCACTTGCCGGGCTGTTAAGCCTTGGCTTACCAGGCGATGGTTTTCTAATTCTCCAAAGTTTTTGGGTGCCCCATGTTTGTTGAGGTATTCTTTTGTAGCATATAGGCGCATCGTTACATTCATTAATCTCCGCCGGACTAAATCTGCCTGACTTGGTTCCTTCATTCGTATAGCAACATCAGCTTCCCGCATTGGTAAATCTAAAACCCGCTCTTCTAATATAAGATCAATTTTAAGATCAGGATATTGTTCATATAGTCGATTTATTCGGGGTGCCAGCCAGAGTGTACCAAAACCTGTAGTGGTTGTAACACGCAATTCTCCAAACACTTCATCTTCGCTATCCCTAATGCGAGCTTCTGCTGTTTCTAATCGCTTAGACATTTGAGAGGTTGCGTCAAATAATAGCTCACCTTGTTCTGTTAAAATTAATCCACGTGCATGACGGTGAAATAAGGTGACGTTTAAACGCTCTTCTAGAGCGCGGATTTGTCTACTCACAGCTGATTGGGATAGATGTAGGACATCACCAGCGTGAGTTAAGCTTCCAACATCAGCTACAGCATGAAATATGCGTAATTTATCCCAGTCCATATTACCTCCATGCATGCATTTTAATAGAGCAGTAAATTGAATACTATTCTACAAAGCTGTTGGAAATGAAACAAGGCTATAGTTAACGCTTTTTTATGAAAAAGTGCTTTGTGTTATCAAGGGCTATAATTCTTATTAATTGATGCCCTTGTTCTGTGCAAAAATGAGGAAAATCAATTATAGCTGCAGGGTCATCTGCCAAAACTCGTAATATTTGCCCTGACTGCATAGCTTGCAATCGTTTGCGCGCTTTTAAAACGGGCATAGGACATAAGGTTCCGATTGCATCAAGTGTATCATTAAAATCCATACACTAGTATAACCTTTAGATGTTTCAAAAGTCTACGTAGAAGTTATCAAAAAATGGGTGACGAACATCTTTCAAATGATTAGTATAAATTATGTTTGGTATTGATATCATAGACGCTGGCTTATTGCCTTC
>CAJWNQ010000066.1 GCA_913043905.1 uncultured Paracoccaceae bacterium
TAGAACCAGCAGTAATTGATCCAAGCGGCCCTTTTGCGCTTACTGGTCCTGGGCTTGTAGCATGGCCATTTTTTAAATCTAAACGAACCTTTTCACTAAAAGCTTGATAACCGTTATTCATGTTAAACTGTACTTTTCCTTCAAGCTGAGCGGATTGTTCGAAAAAATTGATATACCCGCTTGTAGAATTTACTTTAAACCCAACCCCCCGAGTTGTATCAAATTCAAAATTTGGACTAACTAAGTCAATGCGTTTAGGTTGGGATCCATCTGGCAAAGCATCAACAGCTTCTAAGGTAAAAGCGTCTCCGAAGTCTGTAAAACCTGAAAATTGTGGATTTGTGATTTTCTGCCCTGTTGATAGGTAAATCATTTCAGCGTCTGTAATAACACTTCCCGATCTTATGGCATCTTTTTTTCCAGATGCGAATATACTTATAAACAATCCAATAGCTAATATAGCAAATATGTATTTTGCATATTTTATAATCTCTGAATATATTTTAAAATATTTATGCATTACGAGTGAGAAAAAATATCATGTTCTGGCCAGCCAGCCAGATCAAGTGTTGCGCGGGTTGGTAAAAAGTCGAAACAAGCTTTTGCTATTTCTGTACGACCTTCGCGCTGCAGACCTATATTTAGTTTTTCCATTAATTGGTGCAAATACAAAACATCGCTAGCTGCATAATTTACTTGCGCAGGTGTTAATTTTTTAGCACCCCAATCTGAAGACTGCTGATGTTTAGAAATATCAATTGATAATACTTCACTTAATAGATTTTTAAGTCCATGTTGATCAGTATAAGTGCGTATAAGTTTTGATGCAATTTTTGTGCAATATACAGGCAATGTAATAACGCCAAAATGATTTTGTAGGGCTGCAATATCAAACCTTGCAAAATGGAACAGCTTTGTTTGTTTTGGATTGCTCAGTATCTTACATAAATTTGGTGCAGTAGTATTTCCCGGCTCTATTTGAATTATATGTGCGTGCCCATCACCTGAGGATAGTTGAACAACACAAAGGCGGTCCCTATTGGGGTTTAAACCCATAGTTTCTGTATCAATTGCGATAACTGGGCCTAGATCTAAATCATTTGGCAAATCATTTTTATAAATAAAGTTTGTCATATTGCACATATAAACACAGTAGCTCTATTGGGGAAGAGCTTTTAGACTAACTATTATTTTTATAAAATTAATTAACCTTAAAAGTGAGGCTACCTATTAGGCTATAAAAAATATTTAATTTGGTAAAGTAAGATTTGATGTAAGCAATGCAGTAGTTGCAAGTATAACTAAAATTACTAGCCACTCTAATGATATAAGTTTTACAAGTTTTTGTGCTGCATTGGGTTTACTGGCCTGAAGCTGTGGTATTAAACGCAGTTTATTTATTGCAGCAAGTAAGAGTACAAATGCCACAATTATAACCTTTAAGATTAAGACTTGGCCATAACTAGAATTAAAAAGTAAATTTAAAGAGCCGACAAGCTTATAACCCATGTATATACCTAAAACTATCAAGCTTGGTACAGTGATTGTTGCTAAAAAACCGAATCTATGGCCTAGACTTACTGCTTTAGGCCATGTCTCTTGCTTTATGGCGAACTGTTTAAGGGGAGTGAGGATACCAATCCATATGGCTATGAAAACTAAATGTAGGATTAGTGCTATATCTAAAAAACTCTGATCTTGACTGGAAATATGGCCACTATAAACAAAAGACCAAAGGGCTATAATTCCACCTAATCCAGACAACCAAAGCCACACACGGCTCATAAATAGGCTAAAAGATAAAATGCTAAGGCCCACTATTCGGTATAAAAAAGTTGTGCCAACGGGGGTTGACCAAAGGAGTGCCAGCATTTCTGGGTTAAACATACCGCTTATATGCCCTGTCAGGTTTGCACCTCGTAATAAGTAATCAATTATTGTAGCAAAAATTCCTAGAGAAGCATACTTTAAGGAACAGTTACGATGATTATACAAATTAAATATCAACGCAGAAATTACTGTTCCTGAGGCAGTAAGTACGCCAACATAAAGCATAAACTTTGCTGTTATTGCCGCTATTATTAAAATATCTGGCACTTTTATTTCACAAGAAAACTGAAGGACCCATTCATTGCATGCCCATCTGATCCAAGTCCACGCCACTTTACTACGTAAATACCCTTCCCCATATTTTTCATTGGAATTGAATAATCAGATATAAATGTTTTATATTTGATTAAATTTATTTCAATAATGTCTTGGTCTGGATTGGTTAATGTCATGCGTGTCATTCGCATGCTGTCTTTAAAGTTTAGTAATAAATTCTCTGGCAATTCTAAAACTGTTGATTCATCAGTTGGTGTAGTGTTTTTTAATGGAGAATGCGCCATCGCGCTTGTGGCTAAAAGAAAACTAAATAAGCCAGTAAAAAGTATTTTTAGTATATTATATTTCTTGGTTAGCATTAGTTTATTCCGTTTATATTTTGAATTTTTGAATGTAGGCAATAATTAATTTAACATCGCCCCGTGTCGCTCCTTCGATTGGCGGCATATATCCAAACGGCCAATGATGAGCTGATACACCCAAAGCAACTGCGTGTGAAAATTTTCATCTCCACGATGGTTCGATTCATAAATTTTATGGATTAAAGGCGGCTCAACTTTATGTTGACCAACAGCATTTATCCCACGGCAGTGAGCGCATTTAAAATTATATATGCGTTTACTGGATTGAGTAGAAGTTGTCAGTGTTTTTGGCAGGGTTATGGCCGTTAGTGAATTATCTGAAGGAATATTTTTTGATGCATTTTTAGTTATTGGCCAAAATATATAAATTAACTTTAACACAAATATGGATATAATGGTCACAATGTAGGGTTTCATATTAATCCATAAATTTTATTATCTAGTAGGTTTTCTTCGCCTTTAGCTATTTAGTCAAATACTTTTACTTCACAACTTTGAGAGCATCCATATGGCTATACTTACCATCATTATGTTTTCAGTAAATGAAACAAAGCCAAGGGGTACCTTACTATCTCCTCCAACGCAGGCGCATTTTAGGGTGCGCTTATCAATATAGACGGCTTTAAATACGCTAAATGCTCCAATGCTTGCGACAAAAAGTGTTAATGGGGCTGATAGCCAAGTAAAAATACCTGCCAACATGAGAAGTCCTGAACCAGTTTCAATAAAAGGATAAATATAACCATAGCGAGGCCAGCGCTGGGCTAAAAGGTCATAGCTAAGGAACATCATAGAGAATTGCTCTAAGTCTTGTAATTTTTGTAAACCAAGCAAAACCATTGATATCGAAATAAACCATTCAATAGTTTGGCCTGTAAAAACACTTCCAATTGAAGTTAAGGTAAATGCAAAAGCCAAAAGTGCAGCTATAGAAAATATTGCTATTATTGGTTTGTAAGTTGTTGTGTCTAGTGATTTTGGAATTTTGCCAAAATATAAAGTTAATTCCTCAAATCCACCAATTCGGGTTTTATCAATAAATGTTTGGGGCGTAGTATCAACGTTCTGCTTTAGTTTAAAAGTATCTGCTTCTGCCCGAGACTTTAAATGAACATCATTTACGTAATAGCCTTTTCTTTCCAATAAGTCTTTGGACTTAAGTCCATGTGGGCACAAACTGGCTTTTGTCACCATACGATAAAGTGTGGCAATCTTTTGGTCGGGAAGCTTTGCCATTACTGTACTTTCTTATTTGGAGTTAAATAGGGTTAAAAGGTATTTAAAAATCAGTAAAGGGTTTTGATATTTAGTGGAGAAAAAATATTATTTTTTGTTATTATGAAATAATCTCATGTATAAAATATATATAAATGCTAAAAAAAATTTAGTTACAGTCAAAATTATTAATATAAATTAATTAATTTTCAACATTTAATGGCATTTATGTGTATTATATTCTTGATCAAGGCTTAAATAATCTCGAAAGCTATACTTTAAATAAGTGCTTTATGTCTTAAAATAACTAAAAAACTATATATTTCACATATTAATACCTGTCTGAACAGCGATAAAATTTTAAAAATAGTACGCACTTTAATTTTTTTTTAATGTATCATATGATCTAATTAAGTAAAAAATGCATGATATTATAAATTTTTATTCCATATAATATACTGTTAATAAACAATAATTTTTTAAAATACTAAATTTATACGTATTAATCATTGAATTTTTAAGTAAATGCACTAATGCATTTTTTTCTTGAACTATTCTTTTTTTTCTAGATACGTTTTAATTGCATAGTTTAATATGTGATAAATAATCCATCGTGATGAAGATTATTCTTACGGTGATATTGAATAATCAGGAGGAATATTCATGAAGATTTTAAATATTAAAGGCTTTAAAACAGCTTTAACTGCAGCCGCAGTTGGATTTTTACCCGCAGCAGCAAATGCCGCAACACTAAACCCTAACGACTTTGTAGGCATCTCGTTTTGGCTAATTTCAATGGCGCTTGTCGCTGCAACAGCTTTCTTCTTCATCGAGACAACAAGAGTTGAAGGCAAGTGGAAGACATCACTAACAGTTTCCGGTTTGGTTACTTTAGTGGCAGCAGTTCACTATTTTTACATGCGTGAAGTATGGGTAACAACTGGTGAATCACCGACTGTATTCCGTTACATTGATTGGTTGATTACTGTTCCATTGTTAATGGTTGAATTCTACCTCATCTTGCGTGCGATCACTAAAGTTTCAATCGGCATTTTCTGGCGTTTGATGATTGGTACAGTTGTAATGCTTGTTGGCGGATATGCTGGTGAAGTTGGCTACATCAATGCTACACTTGGCTTTATTATTGGTATTCTTGGGTGGGCATATATTTTATATGAAATCTTTGCTGGTGAAGCAAGTAAAGTTGCTGCAACAAAAGCTTCAGCATCTGTGCAATCTGCTTTCTCAACAATGCGTTGGATTGTATCAATTGGTTGGGCGA
>CAJWNQ010000067.1 GCA_913043905.1 uncultured Paracoccaceae bacterium
TTTGTGAAAGCTGCAATCGAGTTCGACTAACTTGCACTGGTGAATTATATCAATGCTTAGGCCAAGAGGAACAGTCAGATTTACGCAAAGTTTTACGCAATAATGTTGATAACAAACTTTTAATAGAAGCAATACATGCTGCAATAGCTAAAAAACCAAAAGGTCATGATTTTGATTACTCACGACAAAAAGTCTCTGGGCAAATGTCTCGTCATATGAGCCATACTGGCGGCTAAATAATTTTAACAAAAATTTAGATACCATCTTTACGGCTATACTTAATAATCTATTTTATGGTTTAAAGATTTTGTGCCCTTAATAATTAAATAAGGAATATATTTAAAATGGCTAAGCTTAAAAAAACAGATGCCGAATGGCGCTCAGAATTGTCAGACCTTGCGTACAAAGTAACTCGTAAACACGGTACAGAACGTCCATTTAGTAATGATAATTTTCCAAAGTCTGCGGGTATTTTTATATGTAAATGTTGTGGAGAAAATCTATTTGACGCTGTGGCTAAATTTGACAGTGGAACCGGTTGGCCATCTTTTTATGAACCTATTGCAGCAAAAAATATAATAGAAAAAACAGATAAAAGTTTATTTACGCAGCGTACAGAAGTATTATGTTTTAACTGCGATGCACATTTAGGCCATGTATTTAATGATGGCCCTCAACCAACAGGTTTAAGGTATTGCATGAATGGAATAGCCATGGAATTTAAAGAGGATAAAAGTGTTTAAACTACTGGCCAAGTAAATCTTCAGCGCTAACATTTCCAAAATTGCCCAAAATTTGTGACAATATCTTGGGTCCTTTTACTGGTGCTTCTGTTACACGGCGGCTCAATACAACGATACGACCATCTTCAAGAGCAAAGCGTTCTATGTTAGAAACTTTGTCCTGAGTATCAAAAGATACTACGATCATATCACGTGAAACAACTTTTGGTTCATAAAATAAATAAGTTTTAATTCGTGTGGAAATATAAAAAACAGAGCCATCATCAAGACCCCCAAATCCAATTGGAGATCCTAATAAACCAATAATAGAGCCTCGATTGTCTTTACCAATAATTACTTGATTTAAACTTTCCTCAAGGGGCAAATAGCCATGATCTTTGTAAACTGTGGTACATCCTGTAAAAAAAGAAGACGTTAAAATTACTAATGGTAATAGAAAAGCAGATTTTGACATTAGTTACTTGCACCCTTAATTGATCTTTATATTCACATACTGTGTGTATCGAAGAGAATCAAACAACTTGTGCTATTGCACTAACATTAAGCAAAGGAATTCGCATAAATGGGCGATATTTCAAAAAAATCATTATTAGATACTAAAGATAGTAACATTTTAATTGTAGCAGAATTATCACAAAATAAACCGTATAAATTTTCATTAAATTGGGAATCGCCTGAATTAAATGCTTATTTAACTCCAATGGATCTTCGTTCACTATCAAAGGTGACCATAATCGGTCAGATCAAAGCTGAAGGTGGCAAAAATTGGTACTTAACCGCAAAAGTAGGGGCAACTGCGGTGCAGTCATGTGTAATAACAGTGGAAGATATAAAAACACGCTTAGATGTAAATATTTCGCGACGTTATTTTGCAGATTTTGAATCTTATGAAGCAACGTTAACAAGCGAAGAGGTTTTAGATGATGAAGCAGAAGCAGTTCCAGAAAAAATAGATATTCTAAAATTAGCTTTAGAAACTATTTCAATAGGCTTAGACGACTTTCCAAGAAAAGAAGGTGCCGCTTTAGAACCTGTATTATCTGCACCAAAGGGGGTTGCTCCACTCACAGATGATGCTATAAAACCTTTTGCAGGGCTTGCAAGTTTTAGAGATAAACTAAAAGGTTAATTTTTTTTCATTATAGGGCTTGCGAATTTGCATAATCTTTGTATTTTCGCGGCTCTTCATATAAGCAGAGTCGAAGAGGCATAGTCATGCCAATAAGCTCTGCATCGCACAAGGCGCAAGCCTTTTAATTCGAGGTAGTGACATGGCTGTCCCTAAAAGTAAGATTACCCGCTCTCGGCGTGGAAACCGTCGTTCTCACGATACATTAGTAGCAGACAACCCAAACGAATGTGGTAACTGCGGTGAACTAAAACGCCCACACCATGTTTGTGGCGCATGCGGCCACTACGACGATCGTGAAGTTGTATCTGTGGCCGATGATATCGACCTAGACGACGACGCAGCATAAAAATAAGGACTGATCCAACATGAGCGAACTCGCTAAAAGGATCAGTTCAACCAACCCTAATAAAAGTAATATTGTTATTTCGGTTGATGCTATGGGTGGTGACAATGGCCCATCTGCTGTAATTTCAGGCATTGAGATGGCTGCTAAATCAAATCCAGATGTAAAATTTATTATTAATGGTGATAAATCCAAGTTAGAAAAATTAGTTGGCAATCGTAAAAATTTAAATAAAATATGCGAGATTAGACACTCACCAGACGTTATTTCGATGAATGATAAACCTAGCCATGCAATGCGCCACGGCAAAAATAGTTCTATGTGGGGAACCATAGACGCAGTAAAAGACAAAGACGCTGCTGCTGCTGTTTCATGTGGGAACACAGGCGCATTGATGGCTATTTCGATGATACGGTTACGAAAAATACCAGGTGTATATCGTCCAGCAATTGCAATTCTTTGGCCATCAGCAAACGCACTTGGATTTAACTTTATGTTAGATGTAGGTGCAGATATACGAGCCGATGCACCTGATTTATTGAAGTATGCGCTTATGGGTGCATCATATGCCCGCAACGGATTTGGATTAAAACACCCTCGAGTAGGCCTTCTAAATGTGGGCACCGAAGAACATAAGGGCCGATCAGAATTAAAAGAAGCTCACGATCTTATTTCAGAAAGTAATGAAGATGGTGAATACGAATATGTTGGGTTTGTTGAAGGGAATGACATTCCATCTGACCGTGTCGATGTAATCGTAACTGACGGATTTACAGGAAATATAGCACTAAAAACTGGAGAAGGTACTGCAAGTATGATTGGTACAGCCATGCGTGAAAGTTTCAAAGCAACCTGGTTTTCCCGCCTAGGTGCCCTGTTTGCAATTGTTCCGCTAAAACGATTTAGTCGTCGCATTGATCCACGCCGCAAAAATGGAGGTGTATTTTTGGGCTTAAATGGTACCGTTGTGAAATCACATGGCGCTGCAGATTCTACCGGTATTGCTGCAGCAATTAATTTAGCAGTTCAATTGGCAGAAATGCGTTTCAATGAAAAACTTGCAGCACGGGTTGCATCTGCATCCATTGACGGCGAGAGTAATTAGAAACAAAAAGAGATAACACATGCCAACAATCAGAGCAGTTCCAATTGGCGTAGGCCATTACCTTCCTAAGCGAATGGTAACAAATAGTGAACTGGCACAGACGGTTGATACAAGTGACGAGTGGATCAAAACTCGCACAGGAATTGAATCTCGTCATTTTGCATCAGATGGTGAATTTACTTCAGACCTTGCTTTAAAAGCAGCTCATGATGCCTTAGCTAATGCTGGGATATCAGCAAAAGATATAGACACTATTGTTTTGGCTACCTCTACACCAGATCAAACATTTCCATCAACTGCTACTAAGGTTCAAGCTGGACTAGGCATGACGACAGGATTTGCTTTTGATATACAAGCTGTCTGTGCAGGGTTTGCCTTTGCTTTAACTACTGCAAATTCATTAATAGTTTCTGGACAATCCAAACGCGTCTTAGTTATAGGCGCAGAAACATTTTCACGTATCATGGATTGGGAAGACCGTACCACGTGTGTTTTATTTGGGGATGGTGCTGGTGCTTTGATATTAGAAGCACAAGCATGCAAAGGTACTTCAAAAGATCGTGGTATTTTATCCTGTGAATTATACTCAGATGGAAAGTATAATGACCTTTTATATGTTGATGGAGGCGTATCAACCACGCAGACAACAGGCTTACTACGTATGCAAGGCCAAGAAGTATTCAAACACGCCGTAAGCAAGCTAGCTGCAGCTGGTGAAGTTGCTATGGCGAAAGCTGGCATTACCAGTGATGATGTGGATTGGGTTGTCCCTCACCAAGCAAACCTACGCATAATAAAAGGTACTGCAAAAAAAATGGGCGTTCCAATGGAAAAAGTCATTTTAACTGTCCAAGATCATGGGAATACATCAGCTGCTTCGATTCCTTTAGCATTGTCCGTTGCTATGAAAAATGGTCAAATCAAGAAAAATAATCTTATTTTGACAGAGGCTATTGGCGGCGGACTGGCTTGGGGAGCCGTTGTTTTGAGATGGTAAGAACATTTTAATATTTATCATTGCTGTTTTAGTTGACTTATTAATGTATTAAATAATATTCTTACGAAATATTGTGGGAGAATTTAAATGGCCGACCAGACACTAACACGTATGGACCTAGCTGAGGCGGTATTTGAAGAGGTTGGACTGTCTCGAAACGAATCGGCTGATATAGTTGAAAGTGTGCTACAACATATCTCTGATGCGCTAGTGCGCGGGGAAAATGTTAAAATATCTTCTTTTGGAACATTTAATATTAGAGACAAGAACGCCAGAGTAGGACGTAATCCAAAAACTGGTGAAGAAGTCCCCATCAATCCCCGCCGCGTTCTGTCGTTTCGTCCATCACATACTATGAAAGACAGAGTAAGTGCAGGCAATAAGTAAGTAGGCTAAAATGGCACATAAAAAAGAACAAGCGTTTCGTACAATTACTGAAGTATCAAATTGGCTGGATACTCCGTCGCATGTTCTAAGGTTTTGGGAAAGTAAGTTTTCACAAATAAAACCCGTAAAACGTACTGG
>CAJWNQ010000068.1 GCA_913043905.1 uncultured Paracoccaceae bacterium
TAATGATAATTTCTTTTCGCCGTAGCAGAAGGGGAAAGTGATAACTACTGCATCATCTTTGCGTATCTTAAATAGTAAGTTAAATTATTATGTTTAGGATTTAATTTAGAGTAACATTTACTGAAGCCTTAGTTTTAGTGTTATATGCAACAAACTCACCACTTCTACTGGCACTTCCAGTTATAGCGCTAATCACAACTTGATGAGTTACCATCAGAGTAACCCCTTCATTTAAGTTTGATAATTTACGACGAAGGTTGGTGAGAGTTTTCTCTTTATTAACATAATTTTGGAAAAATGAATTGAGACCAGAAAATGTTTTCCATTTTCCAATATTTAGCAAAGATACAGTTTCCTTACAGCGACACCATTTGCTGGATAATATTTCATTAAAATGGATGCCACTGTTTAGTAACTCTCTCCCAATTAACTTAGCTTGTTGCTTTCCGGCTTCATCCAAATTTCTCTGTGTTTTGCAATCATCTAATTGAAAATTAGCTGGATCTCCAAAACCTGGTGCAAGTGCATGCCGCATAAACAAAACATCAGCATTGATCTGGGAAATTGCCAATATCAAGGTGCTAGCAGGTTCAGCCTTTATAATTGTTCCGCAGGTAAGGAGAAAAGTTAAAGTAATTGATAATATTTTCAACATATTAAAAAATTCCTTTTTGGTTCCAGAAACGTGTATTAAACAAGTACCATGAAGTAACTAAAGCTTTATTTGTTGAAATTGGAATATACCCCTAAATTTCAACTTGAGTTTTGCTGCCATCACCAGTCACTATAAATTCTTTAATGTCTCTTTTAGATCAAACAATTTCCTCGATTAAGCTTAGTTTAATTCTCTTAGCATCATTAAGGTCAATAAAATATTTAAACATTCATATTTAATTGAGCGATGGCGATACCGCTCTCACCTGCAACTGCATATAGTAGATAAAACGTCTCATTTTCTACATACACTGCTGGATCACGGAGTTGATTAACGTGGCCATAGGCTGTACTCCGAACTGAAGAGGTTAGAGGTGCATCAGCACCCTCCCAGCTAAATTCTGGACGCAAAATTTCTATTGGACTGCTTTCCTTCCAATCCATCCAGTCACTGGAAAGGTCTATACTACTATGCAATATAATTTCTGGAGTATGGCCTACCTCGGTCCAAAAAACTTGCAGTGCTTTGTTGTATATAAATAATGCAGAATGCCGCATATTCGGGTTGAATAACATTGGCCCTCGCTCAAACCCACGAAGTCCATCATGCGAACGGTAAAGTTGGCCTGGCATTGCCAATGCGTAGCTCCATTGGTCATGTTGAAATACTCGAAAATAGGAACTGCCAAGAATCTCTGGTAGCACAGTGAAGTTGATCCCATCAGCTGAAGTCGCAACGCGTGTTGTTTGTTTGGCATAACTTTCAAGACCATGAAAATACATTACGATGCGCTTTGATTTATTATCGACATGTACATCAGGTGAAGCAATATGAGGAGTGCTGGCATCCGTATGAAAGCTGTGTGACCGGCCCACTGACGGGGAATATGCTAGTTCAAAATCTGTTATGGCTTCACGTGGTGTTTTTGGAGAATCTGTCGGAAACAAAGAATTGCAGAGATGGAGGCTGCCTGGCTCATAAACGAGCCATGGTCCTGTTAATTCATTGGCATATGCAAGCCGTATATAACTGCCCTTATGGTCAGCAAAATATAGATAGTAACGACCCAATGGATTCACCACCCAGTCCGGCACTCGGATTAAGGAAGGTCCTTGAATATTAAGACCAATCGAAGGATGTGTTTTAGGTGTGATTATTGGATGATCTAGTAACCTCGTTGCTATAGGCATAAATGATTATCCATAGATTCAATAGAAATTTTCATCTTTAAAAAGGCCTATATAAGAAAAATGAATACTGATAAAATAAGGGTTATTTGTTTCATGCGACAAGATTACTTAAAATTTTAAAAACGTCAAATCGCTCTGTTAAGATTTGATCATAAAGCCCGTATTTCTCATAATAGTTGAGTGCATCTTAATATGTTTAGTAAGTCTGGCTGTTAATTATTCAGTTTGATATTAATAAAATGGCGCAGTTATAGGCACAGTTATTATGGTGACCTTTAAATTATTGAAAAAAATGATTTAACTACAGCCTGAGGTTTGTAAGTTTTTAGATGTATTATAAATCATTATTCAAAACTACGTTCTAGATTAGGCACAATTATACATTAAGCATGTCTCGAAAATTTTTCTATTTAAGGACAAAATGTGGTTATTTTTCCTTAAATAGAAATAAACAGTGACACTAAGGCCGCTGTTCTTAATTTACGGTTTCTTTTGCATCTGCCTGACGTTGAAGTTCACTCCGATAAAGTGCCATGAAGTCAATTGGATCAACATTTAATGGCGGATACCCACCATCAGCAGTGGTATTACGCACAATTTGGCGAACGAATGGAAATAAAATTCTTGGACATTCTATCATTAAAAAAGGATGTAATTGATCTTCTGGAACGTTTTCAACATGGAAGACGCCGGCATAATCAATTTCTAATAAAAATACCTTTTTTTCATCAGCATCGGCATTTATAGTTAGTTTTAATATGACTTCATAGTTATCATTGTCGCCCTTACGAGCATCAAGATTTACCTGTACGTTGATTTCAGGCGATGCTGAATTACCAAGGTTCTTTTGTGCAGCAATATTTTCAAATGAAAGATCACGAATATATTGATGTAGGCACTTCATTACTGGTGGTTGTGGTGCTGATTTTGCAGCCTCTTCTTCTTTAGCCATTTGAATGCTCCATTTACTATCGGTAATTGGCTTAACAATTATTGCACTTAGCTACAATCATTCTTTATCTATTTGGTTATTGGTGTGGTTACTTTTTTTGTTAGACTCATTTTCTTCATTAACAACTGTGAAATCAGCATCATATACATCTGATTGCTTAGTCTTTTCTGCAGTATTACTATTAAAGGCATTCATATTGGCTTTGCTTGCAATTTTTGCAGCTCCAGCTTTTATTATAATAGTCCTAACCCCAGGTATTAATAAAGCAAGTCCAACTGCATCTGTAAAGAAGCCTGGCGTAAGCAAAACTACACCTGCAATTAGAATCATGGCACCATGAGCTATTTGACTCATTGGATTCTGACCAGACATTATAGAATTTTGGAGGCCGTTAAAGGCTGACATACCCTGAGAACGTAATAGGGATGTTCCAATGAAAGCTGTAAGTAATACTATTGCCAAAGTAGGATATAAGCCAATAAAGCCACCAACTTTGATAAAGAGTGCAATTTCAATAATTGGAACTGCAATAAATATAAATAACATCAACATTTTGTGTCCTCGCAAATTGGTTTGGTCTTTCAGTGGACTATCACCCTTGGGTGACTTAGATATGGGACAAACAACAGTATGACCAGTCCTGTTATAAATAAATTTAAAAAGGTTTGAAATGAGTGACCCAATGTTCCAACTAGCCATCTTAGGCGTTATAGCGCTTTTTGTAATTTTGCGCCTCCGTAGTGTATTGGGAACGCGTACAGGATTTGAACCAACGAATGTAACTAATCCGTCCCCACCTCAAGTAAATGATAAGTTAAAACCTGAAGAAGTAAAAAATACTATTGATCGTGATATTGCAGATTACGTTCCAATTGATAGCCCTTCAGGCAAAGCATTGGCCCAAATGAAAAAAGCTGAACCATCTTTCTCTGCAACAGATTTTATCGGTGGTGCAAGAGAAGCATATGAAATGATTCTAATAGCATTTGAGGAGGGTGATCGCGATGGTCTTCGCCCCTTCCTAGCGGATGATGTGTACGATAGTTTTGAATCAGTTATCAAAGAGCGCGAAGCCGCTGGACTAAATATCGATGCTACGTTTATTGGGCTCCGAGAAATCAAATTAACAGATGCTGAATATGATTGGCGAACTAAAGAGGGTGAAGTTACCCTGACATTAATAGCTGAACTTACAACTGTTGTGAAAGATGCTAAAGGTAAGGTTATTGAGGGTGATAAAAGTGTTATAAAGCGCCAAAAAGATGTTTGGACATTCTCTCGAGTTATGGGAAATGATAATCCAAATTGGACTTTAATTGCTACTGGTGAATAATTAAGTGAGCTGTCTTTAATTTGTGTGTATTAATAGTTTATGATTTTTTTGTATATTATATATATAACTGCAAGCCTAAAACTTATTAGGCTTACGTAGGTGGTCGGCCGTAAGCCAAGGGGGCTTACCCAAGAAGATTTAGAGGTTTGGCGGCAAGTTGCAGCACAACTTAAGCGTGATAAACCTGAAATCCTAATGAAGTCTGTAATTAAAGGAACAAGAGCGCACAAAGCAGTAAAGCCTATGCCTATTTCGCCAACTATCCGACCATTTATGGTTGGAGAAAAATTAATGGAAAACAAAACTAGTCAGCCGCCAGACTTCCACCAAGAAAGGCAGAAGACCTCGCCAAATATGGATGGTAAAAACTTTCAAAGGTTAATTAGGGGTCACTTAGAGGTTGAGGGAACTTTAGATTTACATGGGTTAACTGCTGATCAAGCTAAAGCACAGTTGATGGCATACATAACGCATTCTCATGCCATGGGTAAAAGGTTAATTATAGTTATTACCGGAAAAGGTAAGCATAAAGGTTACGATGAGTTCAATAGACCCATTAAAGGCGTTCTTAGGCAAAGCTTGCCAGATTGGTTGTGTGGGCCAGCCCTATCGCAAAAGGTTTTACAAGTTTCACAAGCACAGCCTAAACATGGAGGTTCAGGTGCGTTTTATGTTTATTTACGTAGAAAACGATAAATACTTTTTCAAATTAT
>CAJWNQ010000069.1 GCA_913043905.1 uncultured Paracoccaceae bacterium
AAATCAGCAAGATTTCTATCAAAATATGCCAATGGTAAAAGAATTCCTAAAGCAAGAACTGCACCGGGCGCAGCGTATCCTATAGTAGCAATTGGTGCTATTATTTTTGGTACATTAGATAGCGAAGAGCGTATTGCAAAGATCAAAATTAATGCTGCTCCGACAGTCAGAATAGAAGCTAAAAATCCTACCCAAATAGAAGTCCATGCTGCACGCAGAAAAATAGGGTTAGTCCAAATATCTTCAGCACTCAAAGCGTGATCAAGCATAATCATAAAGGGCATAATAAAACCAAATAATACAGGTAAAGTGCAAAGCGACATAACCAAAACTCCATGCCAGGTAGGAAGTTTATCACGCACCGGTACTACAGATTGGTTATCCCTTTGGTGCACTCGCATCTTACGACGGCTAAACCTTTCTAAAAGTATCAAAAAAATAACAATTATGAAAATAATCATTGCAATTTGTGCAGCACCTCCAACATTTGATGCTTCTAACCAAACTGTAAATATTCCTGTAGTGAGTGTTTGAACTGCAAAATATTCTACCGCACCAAAATCATTCAATGCTTCCATCATAACCAAAGCAATACCAATAGCTATTGCAGGCCGGGCTAAAGGCAACGAAACAGTCCAGAATGCACGCCAAGGTCCAGCACCTAACGCTCTTGAAACTTCAAACGTACGACTAGATTGATCACGAAATGCTGCTCGTGCTAACAAATAAACATAAGGATATAGTGACATAGTTATAACAAAAATTGCTGCGCCAAGCGATCTTACTGGTGGAAAATAATAATTAGTAGAATCTGACCAACTGAACCATTCCCGAAGAAAGGTTTGTGCGGGGCCAGCATATTCCCAGAAATCAACAAAACTATATGCACCAATATATGCTGGAATTGCCAATGGAAATAATAAAACCCATTCTAAGGTGCGCCGCATTGGGAATTCTTTTGTAACCACCATCCATGCACAGCCAGTACCAATCACGCTGGAAATAATAGCAACTGACCCCATAATAATTAATGAATTAGATAAATAACGAGGTAGGCTCGTTGCAACCAAATGTGGCCATATATTTTCAGTAGGAAAAAAAGCAAGCCAAACTATGGTTGCAATAGGTAAAAGAACAAGCGCCGAAATGAGTAGCGCAAATACTGCCCAACGATCCCAATTTAGTTTGTTTTTGAGGCTTATCCTCATGCCTAATTTATCTGCCATTTTATTTTCACTTATCTTATGGCCATTCATATATCTAGTAATAGCTAAATGTTAAACTAAAAATATCATATTAATAATTCAATAAAAAAATAAAATACAACCAGATTACACTTTTAGCATAACCTGGGTTTTAATCACATTCCAAGCGCTTCTTTATATAATTCAAGAACTGCTTCTTCTTCTGAGATTTCATGTGGCTCACGTTTGCGAAGGCCAACTATTTTTCGTAGAGCTTTAGTGTCATAACCACGGCCTTTTGCTTCAGCCATTACTTCTTTTTGTTGATCAGCAATATCTTTTTTTTCTGCGTCCAAACGTTCAAACCGTTCGATAAAAGCACGTATTTCATCCGATGCCACTCGGTAAGTTGATTGGCTTGTTTCTTCGTTCATGGAGAACCCCTATTATTACTGAACAACTGACTACTTTGCCCTTGCCGCATCCGCAAGGGCTGGGGTAATAAAAGCTATAAAATATCCACTATTAAGTGGTAAAAAAATAAGGACTTAATTTATGGTTATTATAGGTGCAATAGTCACGCTTTTAGGTCTAGCAGGCCTAATCTTTTGCATAATTAAAGCATTTAAAGCACGCAATGCAGGCTTGAAGGGGGAAGAACTATCCGATCAACTGAAAAGCCTTGTAGCAGTTAATTTAATATCTTTTCTTTTATCTGCGATTGGACTTGGTTTAGTGATTGTCGGAATTTTGCTATAATCAATTCTAATACAGGCTTTATAAAAATCTCATTAATATCTTGATTCTATTACTGAGTGGATAGCTTCACAAATTAAATTTAAACATTTATCATCTGAAAACCTATGGTCAGCATCCTTAATTATGCTTAATTTAATATCAGGACCTTGGGCATGATCAACTAAACGTAATGCTACATCTAATTTAACGTCATTGTCTGCAGTGCCATGCAATAACCTTACAGGAAACGGCAATTTCAATTCTGAACGTAAAACTAATTGTTTTCGCCCATCTTCAATCAAGTGTTTGGTGATGGGATATGGTTTACCATATTCACTAGGGATATAAACTACACCAGTACGCATTAGAGTTGCGCGCATCATATCATCCATCCAATCCCACATACTATCTTCTGTGAAATCAGGTGCAGCTGCGATACCTACCATACCTGCAACTTTGTTGGGTATAAGCTTAGCCATTAATAAAGTAATCCACCCTCCCATAGATGAACCAACCAAAATTTGCGGCCCACTTGTCAAATGTGAAATCACTTCAAACGCATCCTCGGCCCAGTCGCCAATACACCCATCAACAAACTGTTCTGAGCTTTGACCATGGCCCGAATAATCAAATCGTATAAATGCACGGCCAAATTCTCGGGCCCAATTCTCTAAATGAATAGCTTTAGTGCCATCCATATCAGATGAAAAACCACCTAAAAAAACAACACCAGGCCCTTCGCCATCTGTTTTATGATATGCTATTTTACGACCCTGCGCAGTAATCAAAATTTCAGGTTTTTTCATTTATGCCTCTTTCAAATAATTGAAACCATTATCCTGTAAAATAGTCAACGTCACCAACCCATAATTAGAGACAAAAGTCCGCACAAACTTGCCAACACCTTGACAATACAACCCTATCTGGCAAAAGCATTAATATAAGTTCAACCGAGCGTTCAGTAGGCGCTAAACCGAAAGAATTGACCACATGTCAAATATTACTATTACGCTTCCTGATGGCAATTCACGCAATTATCCGACTGGCACCACAGGTATGGATGTTGCAAAAGATATTTCTTCTTCACTCGCAAAAAAAGCTATTAGTTGTTCAATCAATGGTGAACATTCTGATCTATCATGTGAAATAAAAGGTAACGTTAATTTTGCAATTCATACAATGCAAGACGATGTACAGGCACTGGAATTAATACGGCACGATTGTGCACATATTATGGCCCGAGCCGTTCAAGAGTTATGGCCAGATGTGCAAGTCACCATTGGGCCCGTTATAAAAAATGGATGGTACTATGACTTTGATAGGACTGAACCATTTACTCCTGAAGACCTAACTATCATCGAAAAGAAAATGCGGGAAATCATAAATTTAAAAGATCCTGTGCGCCGAGAAGTGTGGGAACGAGAACGTGCAATTCAATATTATAAAGATAATAATGAACCTTATAAGATTGAATTAATCGAAAGTATACCTGGTGATGAAGATCTATCCATGTACTGGCACGGCTACTGGCAAGATTTATGCCGTGGCCCACACCTAGTACATACAGCACAAATTCCTGGTGATGGTTTTAAACTGATGTCAGTTGCTGGAGCATATTGGCGCGGTGATAGCGATAAAGCCATGTTGCAGAGAATATATGGCGTAGCTTTTAAAAATAAAAATGATCTTAAAGCTCATTTAACGATGCTAGAAGAGGCAGCATTGCGCGATCACCGTAAATTAGGTCGGGAAATGGATTTATTCCACATGCAGGAAGAAGCTCCAGGCCAAATTTTTTGGCATCCAAACGGCTGGCGAATTTATACATCTTTACAAGATTACATGCGCCGTATGCAGGACAAAAATGGCTATGTAGAAGTTAACACCCCACAAGTCTTAGATCGCAAACTATGGGAAGCTTCTGGACACTGGGAAAAATATCAAGAAAATATGTTTATAGTTGAGGTAGATGAAGAGCATGCTCGTGAAAAAGCAGTCAATGCTTTGAAGCCCATGAACTGCCCATGCCATGTTCAAATTTTCAACCAAGGCCTAAAATCTTATCGCGATCTACCTTTACGTATGGCGGAATTTGGGTCCTGTAATCGTTACGAACCATCTGGTGCTTTGCATGGCATTATGCGTGTGCGTGGGTTCACTCAGGATGATGGTCACATTTTTTGTACAGAAAGCCAAATTGAAGCTGAGACAAAAACTTACATAAACTTCCTATCAAATGTTTATAGAGACTTAGGTTTTAATGAATTTAAAGTTAAATTTTCTGACCGTCCAGAAAAACGTTCTGGTTCTAACGAAGTTTGGGACAAAGCAGAAAAAGCATTATTATCGGCTACCCGCGCAGCTGGCATCGAACCTGAAATGAATTCAGGTGAAGGTGCGTTTTATGGGCCTAAACTAGAATTTGTTTTAACAGATGCAATTGGACGTGACTGGCAATGTGGTACTCATCAAGTTGATTTTGTTCTACCGGAAAGACTTGATGCCTCATACGTTGGTCAAGATGGAAACAAACAGCGTCCTGTTATGTTACACCGAGCAACGTTGGGCTCATTTGAGCGTTTTATTGGAATTTTAATTGAGAGCCATGCCGGAAAATTACCATTCTGGTTAGCTCCAAGACAGGTGGTTGTGGCATCCATTATTAGTGATTCAAACGACTATGCTTTGGAAAAAGTAGCCATGTTAAATGCAGCTGGAATTCGCGCTGAAGTCGATATTCGAAATGAAAAAATTAACTACAAAGTTAGAGAACATTCTTTAGGTAAAGTTCCCATTATTTTAGC
>CAJWNQ010000070.1 GCA_913043905.1 uncultured Paracoccaceae bacterium
GCCCTAGCTGTAATACTCACATCACCAAATTCGTTTTTCCAAAACGGATTGTCCTTCAACTGGGCGGTCCTAGTCGGAGTTCTATTTGTAATTATTGCGAGCTCCATAACTGGTGCTCTAATTGCATTTGGGAACCTTCCCGCAGTGTTCGTTTCGCTAGCAATGGGTAGCGTAATATATGGGTTGGGTTTAACATTCTTTATAAATACAGATGCAAACTACTTACCTGTTGATGCCCAATGGGTCGTGTTCCTTGGCTCTGGCCGCCTGCTTGGGATCCCAATGCCGATCATAAGTTTTTTTGTTCTATTATCAATATTCGCTTTTATTCTTAATAAAACGGCGTTCGGTCAATTTCTATATGCAATTGGTGATAATACAAATGCCGCAAGGACAGCTGGAATACCAGTCCGGCCCATCATTATAATTATCTACATAATGGCTGGAATAATTGCGTATGTTGCTGGCTTATTAACCGCTGGAGCGGTCACAAATATTAACACTAAACTTTTCCAATCAACATTGATTTATGATGTTTTACTAGTTGTTGTTGTCGGGGGTATCGGGCTTTCTGGTGGTAAAGGTGGTATGAAGAACGTCTTACTTGGAACGGTTTTAATAGGTACCCTACTAAATGGAATGGTAATATTAAACATGTCATTCATCCAGCAAAACTTGATAAAAGGGCTTATTTTACTATTCGCAATAATGGTCGATACGCTTTTAAATCCCAGAGATGAACAAACTTCTCAACAAGGTGATATTTGAAACAATTCATAAATTTAAATTAAACTAAAGGTAATTAATGTTCTGAAATGGGAGGCTGACCAAAACTAATATAACTGAGAACTGTTTCTGGGTCTCTTGTTACTGAAGACATGTATTACTCAGACCAAAAGCATAAATAAAAATTGGAGGAAAAGAAAATGAGAAGACTTTTAACGAAAGCAATATTAGCTCTAAGCCTGATAGCAGGTCCAGCATTGTCTGAGGAGATGGGTATAGATGATTCCTCGCGCAGTGCTTATTATAATTCACTTAAAGGGAAGCAAGTAGTATTTGTACCGGTAGCGCTTGGATTTGATTTAACCGATGGCTGGTATGCTGGAATGAAGGCAAATCTAGAACATCTTGGTGTAGATGTTCAGGTTCGTGACCCAAACTGGAGTGCCGATGCGGGCGCACGTGCAATATCTTCCCTAATTGGAGAAAAGCCAGACCTTATTGTTGTGCACAATCCAGATGTTCAAACCTATGCTAAGCTATTGAAAAAGGCAGAAAAGAACGAAATTCATGTTGTCCAGATCAATATGAAATCTTCTTACTCGACTGATGCATATGTTGGAGCTGACTACATAGAGATAGGTGAACTAGCCGCGCAAGCAGTTGTTGAACAGTGTGGCCCAGATACATCTGGAGAAATTGCAATTGTACAGGGAGTTCTGACTGCAGCTGCAAGTGCGTATCAACTTCGCGGAGTTTCTAACGTGCTGTCCAAACATCCAGAAATAAAGATTGTTTCAAATCAGGCTGCTGATTGGGATTCGACCAAGGCAAGAGCCATAACTGAAACGACCCTTCTGCAGAACCCTAATCTATGTGGAATTATAGGTTTTTGGGACGGTATGGATGTAGGAATCGGAGCAGCCATAAATGAATCTTCAAGAGCAAATGAAATTTTTGTTGTGACTTCAGGCGGTGGTGGAAAAGCAAGTTGTGATAATCTTGAAAAGGGCTTCTTTGACTTAATTATTAGCTACGACGTTCCAGGTCAGGCCCGTGATTTATCAAACGCGGTAAAGTCTTTACTGCAAACAGATTATGCATCGGGATCAAATAACTATCTATGGTACACAAAGCTACAATTACTAACAAAAGATAACCTCTCAAAGCATAGAGGCTCTGGGGCTTGCTGGACTGTAAAAAGCATATCTTCAAACTAAATAAAAACTTATTGGATCAAGCAATCAGCTTGATCCATGTATTATGGAGTGTTGAAATTGACTTCAAAAATGCCTCTAGAGAAAATTAGATACAACTATTTTCCAGACCATATTATTGGAGAAGTTTTATCGAAAAGATGGGTGGATAATGCCATTCCATTTTTTACTCTAATACTAGTAGCCCTAGGACTATTATTTACTATCGATGGCTTCTTTAGCTTATACAGCATTACCGACTATAGCCGCCAATTCGCTGAATTAGGCTTAATAGTTCTAGCGATGACGATTGTAATGATTGCTGGAGGTATCGATCTATCAGTTGGATCAATTTTTGCTGTTTCAAATTTAGTAGCGCTATACTGCATACATGTTATCGACATGAACCCATTTGTTGCATTTGTAGTCACATGTTCGGCTGGCGTAATATGCGGATCTTTAAACGGCTTTTTTATCGGTTATATGAAGATGAGAGCCTTCCTCACTACTTTAGTATCACTAATAATATATAGATCTGTGGTTGACTTACTACTTTTAGAATTTGCCCTAGACATTACTTCAGTGTTTCCCGATTCCGAGCTATGGTATCAGATTGGGGACGGAACATTACTAGAAATTCCATATGTAATAATGGTTACTGCTCTAATATTTTTTTTGGGTCATCTTATAATTAGTAGAATGAAACCTGGGTGGCACTTGACTGCTGTTGGAGGTGCCCGAAGGTCTGCATTTAACGCTGGAATAAATGTTAAGAGAACAGTGTTTTTATCTTATGTGACTAGCGGTCTCTTATGCTCGATAGCCGGTTACATGTATGCTGCTCGACTTGCTAGTACCGGTGCGGATACGGGTATGGGCCTCGAGCTGATTGCATTAACTGCGGCAGTTCTCGGAGGAAACAGCTTGGGTGGAGGGCGAGGTTCTGTGCCCAAAGCTCTTTTTGGCACTTTAATAGTGCTATTTCTTTCTAATGGCTTGATGCGATTTGGAATTCAAGGCGGCACCAATTCGATGATTTTTGGAGTGATTCTACTTTTTTCACTCTGGATTGATGTAAGGTGGCTTAAAAATAGATCTAAACTTTTGTCCAAAGTTTATGTTTCACCAGTTTATGTTGATTTACCGACAGCTGCTGTAACAGCTGCTGATAGCGGTTCTCCATATGCTCAAAATGATAAACTTAGAGAAGTAAAACTAATAGGACTTGGCGAAGTCGAAGGTCCGGAAGATGTCATTCTTGATGAAAACGACAATCTTTACACTGGAACTCGACATGGCGATATAATTAAATTTCATGGGCCAGACCATAAAACATTTGAGGTCTTTGCTCATATAGGAGGCCACCCTCTTGGTATGGCCTTTGATAAAGACAAAAATCTGATTTCGTGCATACCAGGAATGGGCGTTTACTCTGTTTCACCAGACCAAAAAATAACAAAACTTACAGACCAAACAAATAGGAGCTTAACCTCCGTAATTGATGACGACAGACTAAGTCTTGCTGACGATTTAGACATTGCTCCCGATGGAAGGATTTTCTTTTCAGAGGCGTCTATTAGGTATGGCTTAGAAGACTGGCCGGTAGATTGCCTCGAGAGTAGAGGTAATGGCCGGATTGTGGTGTACGATCCCAAAAACAAGTCAACTAAAACTATTATTAAGAACCTAAGTTTTGCCAACGGTGTATGTCTTTCCAATGATGGCGTATCCATACTCTACGCAGAGACATTTGGCTGTAGAATTTCTCAATATTGGTTTGACGGACCGAACAAGGGAACCAATAGAGTTATAATCGATAACCTGCCTGGATATCCCGATAATATAAATAGATCATCCGATGGGCAGTATTGGCTAGCGCTTGTTGGAATGCGTGGCCCCGCTTTGGACCTTGCTTTAACTATGCCCGGATTTAGAAAAAGAATGGCAAGGAGGGTTGCTAATTCAGAGTGGCTTTATCCAAATATCAATACAGGGTGTGTAATTAAGTTTTCAGAAGATGGTGTTGTGTCGGACTCTTTATGGGATTTAGGTGGGGTGAACCATCCAATGGTGACATCAATGCGGGAGCACAAAGGCTATTTATATCTCGGTGGTATATCAAATAATAGAATTGGAAAATACAAAATACCTGGAGCAGATAGCAAGTGGGAAGGCTACGCTGATTATTGGGGGGGAGGTAATGTTTGAGCAACTGAAAGCCAAAGTAAACCAGTTTTACGGAAGGGGTAGTTCAAGTATTTTTGTACCGCCAATGGATGGCCGCCTTAGACCTAATGATAAATTAGATAATTCAGAGGTTTATGCAAGAATATCAAATATCGATAATATGGTAAGCGATGAGGGAATAATTTATGCTTCAAGCCTAAATTTACTTTTAAAGATTACCGATGGTATTGCGGAAACGTTACAAACATTCAAATATGAAATAACCGCAATTACAATTGGAAATGGCGGTATACTGGCTTTAGGCCTCGACAATAAAAAAGTTGTTTTTTACTCATTAGTTAAAAATGTCATTTTAGATGAAATTGAAATGCCTTGTGTAACAGGGTTACTTTTTTGGGACTCTGATAACCTATTAATAGCTTCGGGTTCCAAAGAATTTTTGGCAACGGAGTGGCGCTCAGATCTTTTAAATTTGGGTTCTACTGGAAGTATTTGGCTTTATAACGTC
>CAJWNQ010000071.1 GCA_913043905.1 uncultured Paracoccaceae bacterium
TCTGGACCAACTGGCACATCAACAATTGCGTTAGTACGCTTTACTGTATCGCCTTCTTTAATTGATTGGTCTGAACCAAATATAACAACACCAACATTGTCTGCTTCTAAGTTAAGAGCCATTCCTCGGATACCACCGGGGAATTCAACCATCTCACCAGCTTGAACATTGTCCAAACCATGTACACGCGCAATACCGTCACCAACTGACAATACGCGGCCTACCTCGGCAACTTCAGCCTCTTGACCAAAATTCTTAATTTGGTCCTTGAGGATCGCAGAAATCTCTGCAGCTTGGATAGCCATTATCCGACCTCTTTCATTACATTTTGAAGATTTGAGAGTTTTGATTTAATCGAACTATCGATCATTTTAGAACCCACTTTAATAATCAAACCACCGATTAAACTTTTATCCACGGTAGCTTTGATTTTTACATTCTTGCCTACAGACTCTTTTAAAGTCGCAGCCAATTCTTT
This sequence comes from uncultured Paracoccaceae bacterium, assembly GCA_913043905.1. Lineage (GTDB taxonomy): Bacteria > Pseudomonadota > Alphaproteobacteria > Rhodobacterales > Rhodobacteraceae > Amylibacter. The sequence goes on from CAJWNQ010000071.1 coordinate 479, forward strand.
TTCTTGTGCAGCAGTTAAATTCTGAGCTGTAGTAACTTCTGCAGTTATCTCACCCTTTTCGTCAGCAATTTTGGAGCGAACAGCCTCAATCAACGCAGGCACCATAGGTAAACGTCGTTTTTGAGCCATTAGACCTAAAGTGCTACTTACCGTTGATGATAATCCCATTTCTTTTGCCAACACAGAAATAGCGCCAACCACGTCATCACGACTGTAAACTGGCGATTGGAAAAGATCACGCAAAGAATAATTTTGAGACAAAGCATTATCTATCACATCCAAATCTTTTTCCACTGAAGGCAGTGTGTTAGCATCTTTTGCCAATTCAAATAAAGCCGTCGCATAACGCGCGGCAACACCTGATGATATCGAATTTGTGTCAGACACGTGTAACCTTTCGATATAGTCATGGGTAGATTACCCATAACTGATTGATATTGGACAGCTTCCAAACATAAACTATCAGAACTCGGCGCGTGATACCAAAGCATACGCTCCTATGCAACTGTCTTGATATGACCTAAAAATATTGAAAATTCAATGTTTTCAATTAGATAGTCTTAACCCGCGACAATCTGCGCTTTAATAACACTATAAAACCAGCAATTATTTCTATTTGATGTAGTAAATATTAACCTTTAGTCCGAATCTTTATTACTTTTGATGCAGAATAAACGTCACAGTTATTCTAAAAAATATGTACTTTAAATAAATCATAAGCAAACAATTAAAAACAAATTTGACGTTAGTATTTATTTTGTTCAAACTATTTTAAAGATATTGAAAGATTAACAATGAAATTTCTAGCCTATATAATATATTTTGTAATGCTTTCTAATATTTCAAATGCACAAACAGTTATTCCGCTCAGCAATACACATGGATTTTATAATGCATACGTAATTCCCATAGATGGCAGAGCACGTATCGATGTACAGTTAGTAGTCCTCTCCGGCACTTACGACGAAGATGGGGTTTCTGGAATTGCACATTATACAGAACATTTAGCAGCACTATCATCTGATACAAAGGTTTTACAAGAGCCTCGCCAACGAGATTTAAATGCTTTCACCTCTAAGGTTTCCACTGTTTATACCAATACAGGCAACTCCAAAGAGATTGATCGAATTATGCTCTTAACAAGAGCGGTGTTAGAAACACCCAATTTGCCAATAGACTTTCAAAAAAGCGAAATCGACATTGTAAAACGTGAAATTCTTTATAAGGAACGCAATGCTCCGGTAAGATGGTTAAATAGGTTAGCGTTGCAAAAATTATATGGGTCAAAATCTGGAAGAGCTGATAATCCTGTAGAGGATTTAAATAACATCACTATAGAAAAAGCCATGTCGTTTCATGCTAAACATTACACGCCATCAAATTCAATATTAATAATTTCAGGCGATATTACGCAATCATTAGCACAAGCAAAAGTTACAGAATACTTTGGTAACACTTTAAAAACGAAACGAGTACCAGATTTATGGCTAACTCATCATCCAAAAGATGGATTAAAAAGCAGAACCATAATTTCATCAACACGAATTTTAGATGATAGTTTATCATATGCAAAATTTTTTAAATTTCCAGAACCACAAGATATATTAGGCATGCAAGCATCATTTTTTATTGCTTCGGACATTTATAATTCACATATGAACGATACACTGTACCTTGAAGGCTTTACCGCACAATCATTTTCCCAAAGTTCATACATAGCGATAAATGGTGATCTCGAGTATACTGCTACTTTAATTCCATTTGAAGGCGTATCATTGGAGCAAGCCTTAAATGCATTGGAAAAAGCTATGGCAAAAATGCGGACAAAAAAAATCACTCAAAAAGAAATTAAGACTGCTCGGAGTAAAAATGTAGCCTATACAAGATCTTTATCTCAAAGTCCTCGTGCCTATTTAGATTTTTTCCAAAATTTAGGATCCGATGGCTTACCACCAACATCTCCTACAGAATTTGCCGAAATGATAGCTGAAGCGCCAGACACAGAAATTCTTCGCATAATTGCAGCATTTGCCTCAGATAGCCCCTCTGCTGCAATTTTAGCAAATTCGGAGAGCCCTAAATGAATTTTTTTGGGATATTTATTCATATATTTATTAGCCTTTTAAGCTTAATGTTTATAGCACCTGCCAATGCACAAATAAAAGATGATGTGACGTATATTACTGAATTTACTACCCTTAATGAGAACATGGCAGCTGCATCTTTAATTTGGGCATTAAATGTAGATACAAATGATCAAAGTAGAGCATTGCAAGCTTTATTATCAGCAAAAATTAGTGGCCCTATGGGAGCTATTTCCGCTCGTAAATCTATCGACTTTAGAGTTATCAACAACATAGATTTAACTATTAATGCGACACCAAAACATTTAATTTTAACAATAACATCCCCTAAAGAAAATTTTAAAGATGCTATAAAACACATCAATCAAATTTTAAGAAATACTGAAATAAATAAAAATTGGCTAAAACGTAAAAACCGCGCTTATGAAGAGATTTCGTCTAGTCGACTGCGGACACCTGAATTACTAGAGACTGAATTAACGGACTACACACTTTTTACTGGAAATAGCCCACTACTAAATAAAAGTGCTCTTAAATTAGAGATATTACGTCGGCCAAATCAAATTATTTTTAATGCAAAAAATTACAATTTTAGAAATTTAGCTGATGTCTTGATGGATGGATTATTAAGTCATGATGCTACCCTCAATAATTTTCCTATAAAACCTCATAGAAAGTTACCTGCTGGTATTATTCACTCAAGCGATGAAAATTCCAGTGAAACTTTAATTTTTATAGGAACCATCAAAGAATTTAAAACAGTCAGAGAACAAGCACAAACAAATATATTATATAAATACATGGGTTATGGGCCAGGATCCGAAATGTTTCGAATTATTCGCCAAGAAAAACGCGCATCATACGATCCTCGTTCACATTTTACACAAATAGGTAAACAACTAGCCTTTACAGGCCTGTCAGCAACAGTTTCATCTAAAAATTGGCATGAAGTTTATGATTTAATTCTCAAAATTTATAATGATACACGAGCAGGAATTAATACTGAACAAGGGTTGCAAGATTCACGCGATTCAATGATTAATAATTTGGTAGGCAATTTACGTCGTAGGCCAGAATGGTTAGCACAAAGATATCTTGAATTGCATCCAGTCAAGCCTCCTGAACAAATTATAGATATTAAATTACTTAGTGAAAGCTTTTCAGTATTACCATTAGAGCTCAACAACAAAGCAAATAAAATTCTGGAAAATCCAGTGAAATTAATTTCAATTATTATTGGTGGAAAAATTAATCCAAAAATGGAAATACAGCATAACATGTTTTGCAAATTGCCTCCAAATAAACGTTTAGATTACTGTTTGGATAAGCTTACATCAGGTTAAGGTTTATGGTGTGCTTCGAAACCTTTTATTGGATCACCAACCGGAGACTTTATACCCTTCAATACACCTCCTAGTGGATTTTTAACTGATGCACCAAGACCACTTTTAGGACGAGCATATATTTGTTTGGTTGCCTCAATAATAACAACACCTGAAGCTAAGGGGATTACACCTTTAGACCCAAATCCTTCTAAATATTTAGAAACACGCAGCCAAAACGGTTTATGGCTTGGGGGGAAAAACATCGCAGACATGTGTTGCTCAACTAAAAACTTATGGGCACGCAATTGAGTTTCCAACTGGCCAACGCTATATGGTTGCCCATAACCAAATGGCGTACTTTCACTCCTAGCCCATAGGCCAGTTCGGTTTGGTACTATTAGCAATACTCGCCCACCTGGCCCAAGAACCCGCCAAATTTCTTCTAATAAGCCACTCTGGTTTTCACAAGTTTCAAGACCATGTAAAACAACCATTTTATCTATTATACCAG
>CAJWNQ010000072.1 GCA_913043905.1 uncultured Paracoccaceae bacterium
CTATTGCGCGAGCAGGAATAAACGCACGAAAAAGCAATAGTTAATCAATTTCAAACAAGCAAAATGGGTAGTTTAAGTAACAAATTTATCTGCGTAATGTCGAAAAGGAAATAATGTAATGCGAGGCGCAGATTTAATTGTGAAAACACTTGTTGAAGTGGGTGTATCAAAAATATTTTCGTTATCAGGCAATCAAATTATGCCAATATATGATGCTTGTATTAATGCAAATATTGAAATTATTCATACGCGTCATGAAGCATCCGCAGTTTTTATGGCTGACGCGTATGCACAATTAACAGGTAAAATTGGTGTTTGTTTAGTTACCGCAGGACCAGGCATGTCTAATGCTTTGGGTCCGCTATACACAGCCCGCCAATCTGAAAGTCCTGTTTTACTACTGACTGGAGACTCTCCCACTAATTTAGATAAGAGGGGCGCTTTTCAGGAGCTTGATCAAATAACTATGACAGCAGTTATGACAAAAAAATCTTTTAGAGCTACATCAATTAAAGATTTGGGTGATGATTTAGTGCATGCAATTAAAATTGCTACTTCTGGCCGCCCTGGCCCTGTTCATGTGGCCTTGCCTTTTGATGTAATCCAGCGAAATGCCTCTGGTGTGCCAATTCCAAAGAATGATAAAATTATAAATAGCACTCATCAAATGGGCAATAAAGTTATTGATAATATATTAAGAATACTTAATGAAGCTGAATTTCCTGTAATCATAACTGGTCCAGCATTAAGTATTACACGAACTGGAAATATGCAAAAAAAACTGAGTACGGCATTAAATACTCCGATTATAACAATGGAAAGCCCTCGAGGATTAAATGATCCAGCATTAGGTGATCTAAAACAGGTTTTAGCAAGAGCAGATGTAATTTTTTGTTTAGGAAAACCAGTAAACTATTCTATTGGATTTGGTGATCCAACAATTTTTAATGATGATGTGAAATGGATTGTGATTGATGCAGAAGTCTCTGAGATTAATCGCGCCTGTTTGAATTTAGGGGCTCGGCTTGAATTATCTTTCATTACTGACCCTAAAGATTTTGCATTTAAGTTGATCGATGAAAATATAACGATAGATCGATCAGTATGGTTCAAAAATGTCACGAAACTGCTAGCAAAGCGGAACTATTTGCCAACTGATTCACATCCAAGTGGAAAAATCACTCCTGCAAGCCTCTGTACTATTTTACAAAAAAAAATTACAAGTATGACTAATACTGTTGTGATCTGTGATGGTGGCGAATTTGGACAGTGGTGCCAAGCAGGAATAACTGCAAATTATAAGATTATTAATGGTCCTTCAGGCGCAATTGGTGGCGCACTTTGTTATGGTATTGCAGCGAAGAAAGCATTTCCAGATTCAAATGTATTTTCTCTAATGGGCGATGGTACTGTTGGGTTTCATTTTGCTGAATTTGAAACTGCAGTGCGTTCAAACACACCATTTGTTGTAGTTATTGGCAATGATGAGTGTTGGAATGCAGAGTACCAAATTCAAATTCAGAAATATGGTATTGATAGAGCTATAGGGTGTAATCTTTCGGGTGCTAGATATGATAAGGCTGTTGAGGCAATGGGAGGCCATGGTGAATTTGTAACTAAGTTGACTGATTTAGACGCGGCTTTAAATCGTGCAGTGAATAGTGGCAAAGTAGCTTGTATAAACGTGTTGATAGAGGGAATACCTGCTCCAGATGCATCTTAAATTTAATATTTTTACAAAAGATTTTTATCTAGATGAAAGCGCTATGTTATTTATCATTTATAAAATAATTGGAGAGCCAAATCGCACACATTGATTATTATATGGTTACTTCGTCAGTGTTCACTTATTTAGCTGGGGATGAATTAGAGCATATAGCAGCCAAATATAGAGTTAAGATTAATTATAAGCCGTTTAACTTAAGGCAAGTTTTTAAACGTACCGGTGGTACTGCTCCAGATGATCGTCATGTTTCGCGGCAAATTTACCGTGCTCAGGAAATTCCGCGTATAGCAAAGCATAAGGGCGTGGATATAACCGTAAAGCCAGCTTTCTGGCCAACAAACCCTGCTCCTAGTTGTTACGCTATTATTGCAGCTCAAGCTGTTGGAGGAGGTAATGTTGGAGAATTATGCCAATCTATTTTACGTGCTTGTTGGTTGGAAGATAAAGACATTGCTGATGATAAGGTTATAAAAGACGCACTTATTTCAAATGGCTTTGATGCATCCATCACAGAGAGTGGGTTGCTTGAGGGAGCTGAAACATTTTTGCGCAACACTGAGGATGCCATACAAGCAAATGTATTTGGGTCTCCATCGTATATTGTAGGTGACCAGGTCTTTTTTGGTCAAGATCGCCTTGAATATTTAAACGCTTATTTAGCAGAAATTAGCTGAAACAGCTTAGTAGTTGATTGATCTCTGTGTCGGTAGTTGACCAGCTACATGCAAGTCGCGCAGATAGTTTTTCTTCTGCTGATCCGGTGGAAGTTGGGTCAGCAGGCCAAAAATTATATTTGGCGCCCTTAGCGGCTAATTTGTCATGCGTAGCACGTGACCAACTTGCAAAAATTAAATTGGCATGTGTGGGATGAATAAACTCTACTTCTGAAAACTTAGATAATTTAGCAGCTAATTTTTGACCAGCTTGATTTGCTTGTCTTGCTAAATTAATCCATAGGTCATCTGCCAAATAACCTTCCATCTGTGCAGAAAGTACACGATGTTTTGAAAATAAATGGCCGCCACGTTTACGCCGAAGTTCAAACTCCCATGCCATCTCAGGGTCAAAGAAAATAACAGCCTCTACTCCTAAGCATCCATTTTTAGTTCCCCCAAATGAAACAACATCAATTCCAGATTTCCATGTTAATTGAGCTGGTGTACAATTTAATGCTACCATTGCATTTGCAAAGCGAGCACCATCAAGATGGGTCTTAATGCCACTTTCATGAGCTTGTTTAGTAAGAATTTGTATCTTTTTTAAAGAATAGACTGTACCAAATTCTGTAACGTTTGTGATAGATAAGGACCCACGTTGAACGTTATGCACTCCAATACGACCGGTATAATCAATAGCTGTTTGCAATTTTTCCTGTGTCATCATAGCGTCACTACCATCAACCAATGTTAACTTTGACCCATGGGAGTAAAATTCTGGAGCTCCACATTCATCTTCTTCGATGTGAGAGTTTCGATGGCAAAATATTGTTTCCCAAGGTTTTGTTAAAGTGGCTAAAGCAAGAGCATTTGCTGCCGTTCCTGTTGCTACTAAATATACAGCAGCATTAGGTGCCTCAAATAACTCACGAATACTTTTACGCACGCCATCCATAGCTTCTTCATCTCCATATCCAGATGTGTAGCCTTTATTAGCATTTACTAATGCTTCCATTACATTTGGATGGGCAGGGGAGCTGTTGTCAGATGCAAAAAACATTAAATTTCGTCCTGTATGATATAATTCTCTAAATCTTCTTCATTTACTTCATATTCTGGAATAGTGCGATTTTGAAAGGAATTCTTTGTGATATTTGCTGAATCTGGATTACCAGTTATTAATGGATGCCAGTCCATCAGTGGTTGGCCCTCAAATACGCGGCGGTAACCGCATGTTGTTGGCATCCAATATGCAATTCGTTCTATGTTTTCTGGAGTTAAAACTACACATCCTGCCACCATCTGTTTTCGTAAGGCATAATTTTGACATTTGCAGGTAGTATCATCAAATAAGCGACAAGCTACATTAGTAAATTTTATTTCTTCAGTGTCTTCATCTTCAAGTTTTAATAAGCAACATTTTCCACAGCCATCACAAAGGGATTCCCATTCTAACTTTGTCATATTGGTTAAATCTACCGTTTCCCAAAACTGTGGGCGTAGAGGTGGCGTTGCATTTTGATTTATCATAGTTTCTAGTGATCACGAAGCAGGCAAAAAGAAAAGCACGAATTGAAAGAGACTGACTTATATTTGCCAATTAAGGCATTTTTAGAAGATCAAGGTTATGAAGTGAAAGCTGAAGTGATTGATTGTGATGTTGTCGCTGTGCGAAATGATGAGCCTCCACTTATTGTTGAATTAAAAAAAGGGCTAACAATTGATTTACTGTTACAAGGTATCAATCGACAAATAATTACAGATTCTGTTTATTTGGCAATTCCACATGGAAAAGGGCGTATGTTTCTGCAGCGTTCTAAAGAAGCTAGAAATCTTTGTAGACGCCTAGGTTTAGGTCTTTTAAGTGTACGGTTAGATCAACAGAAAGTTGTGGTTCATTGTGATCCCAAACAATTCTATCCTCGTAAAATTAAAAAACGTAAAGTAGCATTATTAAAAGAATTTCAAATGCGTGTTGGTGATCCAAATGTTG
>CAJWNQ010000073.1 GCA_913043905.1 uncultured Paracoccaceae bacterium
ATAAAAATATTAATTTTCATAGAGTGTAGTGTTTATCAGGCAACTCATATAATTACCTAATAATATAATAATATAAAATAGCTTAAAAAGTACTTTAATAAAAAAATTATCCCTGATTAAAGGAAACTAATATATGAAAATTGCCCTCATTACTGGAGTAAATGGACAAGATGTTCCATATTTACCAGAACTTCTTTTAAAAAAGGGTTATTTAGTTCAGGAAATGGTAGACGCTGATATGAAACTATACGATTTAAAACATGTCTTTTGATTTTAAAATTATAGAGTCTAATAAAATTAGTGGCTTAAAACAAATATTGCTTTCAAGCTTTACTGATCATCGCGGGGCACTTTTTTCATTTTTTGACAAAGATATTACAAATCGAATTTTACCAAATGATCTTAATTTTGAGCATGTCAAATTTGCCAACAATAACGCTGGGACATTGCGAGGCATTCATGGTGATTTTAAAAGTTGGAAGCTTGTTATGTTGATTTCCGGGAACATTGAACAAGTCGCAGTAGATAACCGAAAAGATTCTCCCACATACAAAGCAGTCGACAATGTTTTATTAAATGCCGATCAAGAGCCTAGAGCCTTATTACTACCACCAGGTGTTGGTAATGGATTTCTATCAATTACCAAATCAGTATATTGCTATGCCTTAGCCTATGGCGGCGATTATAGCGACTTTGACGATCAATTTTCATTAAAATGGAATGATAGTGACCTTAAAATTCCTTGGGAAAGTAAAATTCATAATCCAATCATTTCAGATAGAGACAGATAATAAACTTTTAATATTAAACTGGATTAAATCCAATTTATTTTTTTGATTTTGGAGCTTTTTTAGTTTCTAAAGAATCTAGGCGTTTTAAGAGCTGTCCATTTTCTTCACGAGCTTTTTGCGCCATTGCCTTTACGGCATCAAATTCTTCTCGAGTGACAAAGTCACGATCTGCCAGCCAGCGATCGACCCAACTTTTCATAGCAGTCTCTGCTTCTTCTTTAGCGCCCTGTGCGACACCCATTGCGTTTGTCATCACTTTAGACATGTCATCAAAAAATTTATTGTTGGTTTGCATATTAAGGCTCCACGCTTTGTGCTATAATTACTATATGGTGTTTTTACAAGCTTTGCCAATAGTTGCTTGACACACTGGGACACGAAACCGCAGAAAGCAATAAAATGGATAATTTAAATGTTAGCAATATTACCTTTCCCTAATATTGATCCAATTCTTTTATCCTTCCAAATAATGGGCCGTAATTTTGCAGTCCACTGGTACGCAATTTCATATATAATTGGATTTTTATCTGCTTGGGCTTGGATGCGATTTGAAATTAACCGTTTATCATTATGGGTTAATCAAACACCCCCATTAACAAAAAAACATATTGAAGATGCACTCACATGGATGATCATCGGCACAATTTTAGGTGGACGCCTAGGATACGTATTATTTTATCAATTTGATTCTTTTTTAATAGACCCACTTCGTATTTTACGCGTTTGGGAAGGCGGGATGTCATTTCATGGTGGCTTTATTGGCGTGATTTTATCTGCTATTTTTTATTGCCAAAAAAATAATTTAAACCCTTGGTCTGTTGGAGATTTAATCGCATCTAGCAGTTGCTTTGGATTATTTTTTGGCCGCATTGCTAACTTTGCTAACGCAGAGCTATGGGGGCGCCAAACTGACATGCCATGGGCAATTGCATTTCCAACACAGGCAGCCCAAAATTGTGGCCAAGTATTGGGTGAGCTTTGCGGGCGGCATCCATCACAATTATATGAGGCAACATTGGAAGGTCTTATCTTATTTGCAGTGATGGCATTTTTAATTTTTAAGCGGCATTGGTTTAAGGTTCCCGGCCAAATAATAGGCGTATTTTTTATAGGCTATGGCTTGGCGCGTGTCTTCGTGGAGGGTTTCAGGCAAGCTGATCCACAATTTATTGGCTTAGAGAACCCAATGGGATACATAATTCATCTGGATAACTTTGGGCTCACAATGGGGCAAACCCTATCTATTCCAATGATACTTATTGGGTTTACCATAATTTACATAGCAAGAAGCCGTGCAGAATGACGGCTTTAAGTAATATTATAATAAAACAAATTGAGCGATTTGGCCCAATGCCTATTTCCGAATTCATGACATTGTGTTTATTGCACCCAGAGCATGGATATTATACCAACCGTGACGCTTTAGGCGCATCTGGCGATTTCACCACTGCACCCGAAATTAGCCAAATGTTTGGAGAAATGATTGGCCTATCAATAGCGCAAGCCTGGATCGATCAAGGCATGCCAACTCCCTTTGTGCTAGCTGAATTAGGACCTGGGAATGGCACACTTGTGGCAGATATTTTGCGCGCAACAAAAGGTGTACCAAACTTTCATAGCTCAATGCAATTACACTTAATAGAAGCAAGCTCTCAAATGAGGCAGCGCCAGGAAACTGCGCTTAAAGACTATGAAGTCACTTGGCAAAACTACTTTACTGACTTACCTCAATTGCCATTATTTTTAGTGGCTAATGAATTTTTTGATTGCCTACCCATCAAGCAATTCCGCCGTACTTCTGAGGGCTGGCAAGAGCAGATGATTGGTGTGGAAAATAGTAAATTACATTTCATGTTAGGCACTGCAACTTCTGCAGAGGCATTTGCGAAAACTGCGGATGCTCCTGAAGGCGATATGGTAGAAGTATCAAGCTCAAGTGCCGCCTTTTCTTTGGCAATCAGCGAACATATTAATACAAATGGTGGATGCGCCATAATTATAGATTATGGCGAATGGGAAAGTAACGGAGATAGCCTGCAGGCTTTAAAAAACCATGTAAAAGTTGATCCACTGAGCAATTGTGGAGAGGCAGATTTAACTGCACATGTGAGCTTCAAAGATCTAACCAATAGTGCGAGTGCAGTGGCTCAAGTAAGTAAGCTAATTTCTCAAGGCATTCTTTTGGAGCGCCTTGGAATTACACAACGCGCCCAAACATTAGCAAAAAAAATGGTAGGCAGCGCCCTAGAACAACATATTGCCGCTCACAGGCGCTTGACCCACCCCGATGAAATGGGAAAACTATTTAAAGCTATTGCGATTGTACCAAGAGGTTTAGAATTACCTGCAGGATTTAATTAAATGACACTTCAAATTATTACATCTGATTGCTTAACCCCAAATGCGCATGGGTTTTTTACGCGGCATGGTGGGGTTTCATCTGGACTATTTAAGGGATTAAATTGTGGGGAAGGATCAAGTGATCAAGCCGAAGCCATTAAGGCCAATCGCAAACTAGTAGCTGGGGCAATGAATGTTGCTGAGCAAAATTTTATAACTGTCCATCAAATCCATTCAGCTAACGTCATTACTGTGGCTGAGCCCTTTGCAGGTTCAAAACCAAAAGCTGATGCAATAGTCAGCAACACAAAAGGACTGGCAATTGGAATACTGACCGCTGACTGTGCCCCAATACTATTATCCGATCCCAATACAGGTATAGTTGGCGCTGCTCATTCTGGTTGGCAGGGCGCAGTCAAAGGCATTGCGCGCAGCACAGTGGCAAAAATGGTTGAGTTAGGTGCAGACTTAGGAAATATCCAAGCAGTGGTCGGCCCCTGTATAAGTCAAAAAAATTACGAAGTTGGGAAAGAGTTTCTAGAAAGATTTTTAAATGAAGATCATAACTTTATGAAATTTTTTAGTACCGGAAAAGATGGCAAGTATCACTTCGATCTTCCAAGTTTTTGCCTTCAATCTTTGCGGGATACTGGAGTTAATAATGCTGAGTGGACTGGGCATTGCACTTATGAAGATAGTGATAGGTTTTACTCTTATCGCAGAGCGACACACTCTGGCGAACCAGATTACGGCCGCCTTATTTCAGTTATTTCTCCTTAGGCATAGGAATTGGTACGCCTGGGACATCTTTTGCACACCTAATAACTAAAGATGTCTTAACGCTGGCTACATTGTCTGCGCTGGTTAGTTTTTCAGTTAAAAAGCTTTGAAAGCTTGATAAATCGGGCGCCACACATTTTAGAACAAAATCAATTTCACCATTCAGCATATGGCATTCACGAACGTAATCCCATTCCGTACATTTAGCCTCAAATGCTTGCAAATCAGCTTCGGCTTGGGAATGTAGGCCAACCATAGCAAATACACGCACATCAAAGCCAAGAGCCTTGCCGTCCACAATAGCGTGGTAACCCTGCAGGAGACCCGAAGCTTCCAGTGCACGAATTCGGCGTAAACATGGTGGTGCAGAAATTCCAACCTTTGAGGAAATCTCAAC
>CAJWNQ010000074.1 GCA_913043905.1 uncultured Paracoccaceae bacterium
CCCCAAAAGGTTCAAAAATTGTTAAAAAGTTGAAACTGGGATTATTTTAGCACCAACTTTAAAAACTTATGACAAATTAATTTAATGATGTGGGGAGTAATGGCCCAAATTCTTTGCCATAAAGCCAGTCATAGCGCTTTTGAAGTAAAATTGGTGTATACTTCCCCAAAAACCAAATTGGTGCATAGTTAATAAGTTGCGTCCAGGCATTTGACTTGTGAAATAGGTTTAAGTTTTTGGCAGAAATTTTTTGAACTTGAGTTGTTCGTTTAATACGTTTTTGAAAATATTCGCCGCACGCATTTGGGATTTGGGTAGCACTAGAACTCGCCAATGTTTGTGCCAAAACATACGCATCTTCTATTGATTGGACAGCGCCTTGTGCCATTGAGGGGAGCATCGGGTGTGCCGCATCGCCCAGTAATACTACGTGACCCTTATGCCAGTGGGGTAGTGGTGCCCGATCAAATAAAGCCCACTTGTGAAGGCTCTCAGCTTTTTTTAGTAGATTGGTAATGGTTGGGTTCCAGTCTTTAAAGTCGTACAGTGCATCAGCTTTCTTCCCTTCAATGTGCCATCCTTCTTGCTGCCAATCAGAATGTTCAACAATACCCACAAAATTTACTGTTTTACCGCTCCGCACTCGTGTGGTCACCGCATGTTTATGTTGACCCGTCCAGATGCAACCTGTTGGTGGTGGCGCAAGCGCCCCAAGGCTCTCTACTGGCACAATGGCTCTCCAAGCAACATTCCCAGTGTAGCGGGCTGCTTCAGCGCCAAACATTTGGTTTCGTATGGTTGAGTGAATTCCATCAGCCCCAATTACTAAATCTGCCTGATGTGTCTTACCATTCTGTAAATTAATGCTGGCTGCATCACGCATGTTATCAAAAGATATTACCTTACTGTCGGTCTTGATAGAGTCTGGTGACAATTCGGCTAACCTTGTAGTTAGTCCAGCAATTAAATCTGCGCGATGAATTTGAATATATCGTGCGCCCCACCGGCCTAAGGCAACGTATTTCATTGGAACTTGAACTAGCTTATTGCCAGATTTTCCCAAACGAATTTCAATAATTTCTGGTTCAAACAAGCTTTCTTCGAGTAGGGGCATTACGCCAATTTTTTGGAGAACCTTTACACCGTTAGGGCTGATTTGGATGCCCGCTCCAATTTCTGAAATTAATGGTGCCGTCTCAAAAATCTGCACGTCCCAACCGATTTCACGCAAACAAATAGCTGCGGTCAAACCACCTATACCGCCACCAACGATTATAGCTTTGCGGTTCATGGGATCATTCCTTCGCGCTTCGCGCTAAATTTTGAAATATCTGTTTAATGACTGTATTTGTGACTTTTTTTGCATTTAAGTATCACAAGGTGGCTTATGTGTTGTATTTGTAATTAATATATTAAAATTGCTAAGAGGTTTTTACTTTTTGTAATCTTTTGAACAAAGACGATGTGTCCCACCGGCCACCACCCATATTTTGAACGTCTTTATAAAACTGATCAACAATAGCTGTTACTGGAAGGCTGGCGCCATTTTCATCAGCTGTTTTAAGGCAAATACCTAAATCCTTACGCATCCAATCTACAGCAAACCCGTGCTCAAAATGGTCTTCTAACATAGTTTTGTAACGGTTTGACATTTGCCAACTACCCGCCGCACCTTGGCTTATAACTTCAATCACAGAGGCGCCATCTAACCCTGCATGGTCTGCAAAATGTAGCGCCTCAGAAAGCCCTTGAACCAATCCAGCGATTGCAATTTGATTGCACATTTTGGTTAACTGGCCAGCTCCATTTGGGCCAATTCTTCGACATAATTTTGAGTACACACTGATCACTGGCTCTACCAAATCGTAGACCGCCTGATCTCCACCACACATAATAGACAAAGCACCATTTTCTGCGCCGGCTTGTCCCCCGGAAACAGGTGCATCTATGAAAGCAACGCCTTGTGATTTTGCAATCTCATACAATTCGTGTGTTACCGCCGACGAGACGGTTGTGTGATCTACAAATTTGCTGCCATCAGACATTGCGTTAAATGCACCGTCTGGTCCTAGGCAGACGGCCCTGAGGTCATCATCATTTCCAACGCAGGCCATCACAACGTCTGCTCCGGTAGCTGCTTCAGCTGGAGTTTTGCCCAAAGAACCGCCATATTGATTTACCCAGTTAATGGATTTCGAATTTGTTCGATTATATACTGTTACGTGGTAACCGGCTTTCTTTAGGTGGCCTGCTATTGGGTAGCCCATGACCCCCAAGCCTAAAAAAGCAATCTGTGTAGTCTTTTTATTTAGAGATGTCATTTTTAATAGCCTTAGTTTTCGCCCTGTTAAGGGCATGATATTTAAAAAAAGAATAAGATCCCATTTGATGCGTCTACCGGGTAGTCTACATGTGTTTAATTCATATTAGTTACTTTTAGTATGCCTCGTCCAATTTTTATTTGGCTAAAAGGTATAATGCGATAAATTTTAGTATTTGTTAGGTCCAAAATAAATTTATGCGCCTATACTATCTTTTAACGCATTATTTTTTGTATATAAGTGGACAGGCTACACCGTCGCTGGCTGGCTCTGAGTTTCTTTAGTGTCCTAATTTCGATGGGTGATTAATTGAAGCGTAATAATTAATCATTACGTTTGCTTTGTGTCTAAACAGGTTGGGTAAACAAAATAACAAGAGGATTAAATATGGCAAAGTATACTAAAAATCCAGATATCATTGCTAGTCTCTCGCCAGAAGAGTTTTACGTTACACAAGAAAGTGGCACGGAGCGCCCTGGTTCGGGCAAATTATTAGATAATAAAGAGCCTGGATTATATGTTGATATTGTTTCTGGTGAGCCATTATTTGCGTCATCTGATAAATATGAAAGTGGTTGCGGTTGGCCGAGTTTTACGCGGCCGATTGAAAGCCAAAATGTTAGTGAATTGAGAGACGCCTCTTTGGGAATGACTAGGACAGAGGTTCGTTCGAAGCACGGTGATAGCCACCTTGGCCATGTGTTTCCTGATGGTCCGCGTGACAGGGGTGGATTGCGCTATTGCATTAATTCAGCATCGCTACGCTTTATACATCGTGATGACATGGATCTGGAAGGTTATGGGATACTTCTTGATCAAATCAAATAATAGTACTTTTAAAGAATTCTAAGATTTGCGTAAAGTGTTTGTATTTAATCTATGCTACTAATTGATCCACAAATTAATAATTAATCAAATTCCAATTAATGTATTTTTGAACGACTTAGATCATATAATTTTAATAATTGCAGTTCTGATGAAGATAAACCATATGGATTTTGCTCAAATTTTTTCTTAAGAGCTAAAATTAGCCATATCGTTTTTATGTTATCCTTATCTGTCATATGAATATAAACGTCAGATTTTAGTAAATTATTAGGTGCGCTACTTAGGTTGGGTCGGATCTAGGTTTTGATGAGTGATGATTGCTTATTTAAAAGTCAGTGTTTCTGAATATTTAATGCAAAATATTTATAATAGTGTTGCGATTTTCAGGGATAAAATTTGACAGTTGATATAATTTAAAACCCACAGTTTTTATATTCGCTCACGATACATATTTCTGCCATTTCTCCAGCCACAGTTAATTCAGTTGGTGTCATTTCCTTCTCTAGTTCCCCTTTGTTTTCTTTGGCTGTATCACTACCATGTATAGTCCCAAGGCTATACCATAGATATGCTAAAACATTATCTTTTATAACGCCATTACCAGCCTCGTACATATTGCCAATATTGGTCTGAGCAGTAGCATTTCCAAGTTCTGCTTGCTTCCTCCACTCGCTTAATGCGGTGCTAAAGTCATTAAGCATGTAAGCTATAAAACCTTTATCTAATGCTTTTGCTTCAAATCCTATTGCAGTCAATGGGACGGCAATCATCAGATTAAGCAAAAATGCTTTAATCATCTAATTTCAAGCTCTGCTTCTATTTCGATTGAAAAGTTCATGGGAAGCCCTTTAACTCCAATCGCTGAGCGAGAGTGACGCCCTATATCCTGTCCAAATAATTTAATGATTAAGTCACTGAAGCCATTTATAACTAGGTGTTGTTCCGTATAGTCAGTAGCAGAATTAACCATCCCAAA
>CAJWNQ010000075.1 GCA_913043905.1 uncultured Paracoccaceae bacterium
TGGTTTTCACAAGTTTCAAGACCATGTAAAACAACCATTTTATCTATTATACCAGTAGCCAAAGGCCAACTTATTTCTGGGGTTAAAACAGATCGATTAATCTGCCCTTCAGGCCAGGGCATGACACCTTGTTGGCCAGGCATTAAACATATTACTCGCCTTGCAGATGTGAGAAATGGCCGTAACATAGGCGCAGCAAAGCCGTACCCCAGAACCGTCTGCCCTTTTGTATCACCAAATAAACGTTCAACATTATCACGAAGGGCACGCTGAACTATCCGCCCTAATTTGGTCCGGTAATAAAATTTTCTCAAATCAATTACATCTAAATGCATTTTTACCTTATTATTTTAATTTTGGGGTTCACGTTAATATTAAACCTCTATAATTATACATAACCTAACTAAACTTTTGGATCAATTGCTATGGCCCTTTCTGTAATTACTGTTCCTTGTCTATCGGACAACTACGCTTTTATAATAAGATGTACTGATACAGGCATTACAGCTGTAGTAGATGCTCCCGAGGCAAGCCCAATATTAACTGAACTAGAAAAACAACAGTGGGGTTTAGATTTAATATTGATCACACACCATCACTCTGACCATATTGATGGAATTGATAAACTTAAAGACACCACTGGGGCAAAAATTATCGGAGCAAAATTAGATAAACACAGATTACCATTTTTGAATACTGCAGTTGTCGAAGGGGATACAATTTCGATAGGCAATTCAAATGCAAAGGTAATTAATACATCAGGACACACAATGGGACATATTTCTTTTTATTTTAACAATGACCATAAAATCTTTAGCGGAGATAGCTTGATGGCATTAGGATGTGGTCGCATATTTGAAGGCACACCAGAAATAATGTGGAATACGTTAAAAAAGTTTATGGCATTACCACCTAAAACAATGATTTACTCAGGGCATGAATATACAGCTAATAATGCTAAATTTGCATTAAGTATTGATCCAACGAACAAACGCCTAGTTGAACGTGCTCAAACTATTAAGACACTTCGAATAAAAAATAAATATACAGTTCCTTCAATGCTAGAATTAGAAATGGCAACAAACCCATTTTTACGCTCTTCGATACCTTCATTTAAGGAGCTATTTGGCATGAATGGGTCTAGCGCTGTTGAAGTATTTACAAAAGTTCGTATTTTAAAAGATAACTTTAAATCGTAATTTGGGCATAAAAGTAAAAAATAAAAAAATAAAAAGCTTATTTAACCTCTAAAAAACAAGTTTTTTCAATTTAATCACAATAATTTTATATTTTGCCCTTGAAGATTTCTGATTTTGAGAGAAATCTATATCAAGAGCACTTTGTAAATATTTGAGACAACCTTTAAATCGAAGCGCCCCTGAAAGGTACTATAATATGCCCACATTCTCGAGTAGTCTTGAAAATGCGATACATGCATCGTTAGCTTATGCAACACAACGCAATCATGAACTTGCTACACTTGAGCATTTACTATTGGCGCTATTAGATGAACCAAATGCAAGCCGCGTAATGCAAGCATGTTCTGTATCACTGGATGAACTACGTGCGAAACTTACACATTTTCTAGAAAATGAACTAGATAGTTTAGTCACAAAGCTAGATGGCGTAGACGCAACCCCAACCACTGCTTTTCAACGTGTAATTCAAAGGTCTGTTATACACGTTCAAAGTTCGAGCAAACAAGAGGTCACAGGTGCAAATGTACTGGTAGCTATATTTGCTGAACGTGAGAGTCATGCAGCATATTTCTTACAAGAACAAGAAATGACACGCTATGATGCAGTTAATTTTATTTCACATGGCGTGGCAAAAGATCCTAAAATGAATGAACCTCGGGAAGTCTCTGGATCAAATGAATTTGACGAACATGAAGAAGAGACCAATGAAGTTCCAGAAACTGCATTATCCAAATATTGCGAAGATTTGAACATTCGCGCAGCTGAAGGTAGCATTGATCCCTTAATTGGGAGAGATCATGAAGTAGAGCGCTGCATTCAAATTCTCTGCCGTCGGCGAAAAAACAACCCAATTTTAGTTGGTGATCCTGGTGTTGGTAAAACAGCAATAGCAGAGGGATTAGCTGTAAAAATTATTTCAGGCGAAACGCCAGAAATCTTATCAGAAACAATCATATATTCTTTAGATATGGGATCATTATTAGCAGGCACAAAATATCGTGGCGACTTTGAAGAACGCTTGAAAGCCGTAATGACTGAACTAGAAGAACATCCCGATGCAGTTTTGTTTATTGATGAAATTCACACAGTTATTGGAGCAGGAGCAACTTCTGGAGGCGCCATGGATGCATCAAACTTATTAAAGCCTGCCCTTCAAGGGGGTAAACTAAGGTGCATGGGTTCTACTACATACAAAGAATATCGACAACATTTTGAAAAGGATCGAGCATTAGCCCGCCGCTTCCAAAAAGTAGATGTTAAAGAACCCACTATTGAAGATACAATAAACATACTAAAGGGATTAAAGTCACGTTTTGAAGAGCATCATGACGTCAAATATTCACTTGATGCTATAAAGACTGCCGTTGAGTTATCTGCACGTTATATTCATGACAGAAAATTACCAGATAAAGCAATTGATGTTATTGATGAGGCTGGTGCATCTCAACGCTTAGTTGTTGCCTCTAAACGGCGTAAATCTTTAGGAGTTAAAGAAATAGAAGACGTGATTGCAAAATTAGCGCGTATTCCCGCAAAAAATATATCACGCGGTGATGCTGAGTTACTTCAGGAACTAGAGACATCGTTAAAACGAGTTGTATTTGGTCAAGATCCAGCAATCAATGCACTAGCATCTGCCATTAAGTTAGCGCGAGCCGGGTTACGTGAGCCTGAAAAACCTATTGGGAACTATTTGTTTGCTGGGCCAACTGGTGTTGGTAAAACTGAAGTTGCGAAGCAATTAGCGGATACTCTAGGCGTTGAATTAATCCGTTTTGATATGTCTGAGTATATGGAAAAACATGCAATAAGCCGTTTAATTGGTGCCCCTCCTGGATATGTGGGCTTTGACCAAGGTGGCTTATTGACTGATGGCATTGATCAAAATCCACATTGTGTTTTATTGCTAGACGAGATTGAGAAAGCGCATCCTGATGTATTCAATATTCTGTTGCAAGTCATGGATCATGGAAAATTAACTGACCACAATGGCCGAACATCAGATTTCAGAAATGTAATTTTGATTATGACATCAAATGCAGGCGCATCTGAACAAGCTAAAGAAGCAATTGGTTTTGGGCGTGACCGCCGTGAAGGAGAAGACACCGCTGCAATAGAGAAAATATTTTCACCTGAATTCCGCAATCGTTTAGATGCAACAATTAGCTTTGCTCCCCTTTCAAAAGAAGTAATAATTAAAGTTGTTGATAAATTTGTTCTTCAATTAGAAGCACAACTCATGGATCGTAATGTAACTTTTGAATTATCTTCTGACGCAGCAGCTTGGTTGGCTGAAAAAGGATATGATGACAAAATGGGTGCACGACCATTAGCACGAGTTATCCAGGAGCATTTAAAGAAACCCCTCGCTGAAGAGCTGCTATTTGGTAAGCTATCAAAAGGTGGGTTAGTTAAAGTACACTTGAAAAATGACAAACTTGATTTGGAAATTATATTTCCAGAAGCACGTCAAATTACTAAAAAGAAACCACCACTCTTAACCGCCAAGTAAATAATATTAAAATATTTACTGTAAATTATTGTGTTTTAACGTTCAGTAAGTTTTAATTCAATTCG
>CAJWNQ010000076.1 GCA_913043905.1 uncultured Paracoccaceae bacterium
TTAACTGAAGCAAAACAAACCATCCCACACTTTTATCTTCGACGTTCAGTACAATTAGATAACTTATTAAAAATTCGCTCTGAAATGAATATAGGTCTAATTAATTCAGGCATAAAAATTTCAGTAAACGATTTTATAGTTAAAGCTAGCGCTCTAGCATTACAGGATGTTCCAGAAGCTAACGTGGTTTGGGCACAGGATCGCATACTACAGCTGAAAGCTTCAGACGTGGCAGTAGCAGTATCTGTAGAGGGCGGCCTATTTACACCAGTGATACAAGATAGCGAAAATAAATCACTATCTGCTCTTTCATTAGAAATGAAAGATTTAGCTTCGCGTGCCCGAGGCAAAAAACTTCTCCCACATGAATATCAAGGGGGCAGTTTTGCAATTTCAAATCTTGGAATGATGGGCGTTGAAAACTTTGATGCAGTTATAAACCCACCACATGGTTCAATTTTAGCTGTTGGAGCAGGTATGAAACAACCAGTTGTAAATGCTAATGGAAATCTTGGAATAGCAACAGTCATGTCTATGACATTATCTGTCGATCATAGAGCTATAGACGGCGCATTAGGTGCAGAATTTTTAGCCAAAATTTCTGATTACTTAGAGAACCCGTTAGCAATGCTTGTATAAAAAACCTACTATAGGTAACCTGTAGTAGGTTTTTTATCAAATTACAGGAAACTATCCATCACCAGTACAATCCCCAAACAACTGATCCATGGTTTGAGAAGGCTGATCACATCCAGCTTCACCGACTATAACTCCAGGCACGCCTGCAACCGTTTTATATGGTGGGATTTCTGTTAAAACCACTGAACCCGCTGCAATTTTAGAGCACCGGCCAATTGTAATATTTCCTAGAATTTTTGCCCCGGCTCCAATCAAAACGCCATCTTCAATTTTTGGGTGCCTATCTCCATCTACTTTTCCTGTACCACCAAGAGTAACGGAGTGCAGCATGGAAACATTATCTCCAATTCTTGAGGTCTCACCAATTACTATGGAATGCGCATGATCTATCATTATTCCACACCCAATGGCTGCACCAGGATGAATATCAACACCAAAGACTTCAGAACAGCGCATCTGAATAAAATATGCCATTTCTTTTCTGTTATTTTCCCAAAGCCAATGTGAAATTCTATAAGCCTGTAACGCTTGATAACCTTTAAAGAAAAGTATTGGTTGCAACATCTGATGACAAGCAGGGTCACGTTCAAATACAGCCATTAGATCAGCTCGTGCTGCTAAAGGTATATTTTCATCTAAATTAACAACTTCGTCAACTATTTCTCGCAAAATTTGAGCAGGCATCTCTTCTGAAGATAGCTTTAAAGAAATCCTATAACTTAGGGCTTTCCTAAACGAATTATGGTGTAAAATACTTGAATGCACCATTCCACCCATTAGCGGTTCAGACAAGATTAAACTAGTTGCTTCAGATTTAAGTCTCCCCCAAACTGGATCAACATTTTGCAACTTATCTCTTGTTTGAATCATAATAAACCTCTCGATAGTGTTTATATATTATTAAACTGTTAACTTTCAAATCTTATGTTTGTGTTAAATAGGTTCCAAAATTAACTTTTTGCTTTATCTGGAATTTTTTTAAGTTTCGATAACGTTAAAAATTTATTTATCAATTAGTTTTGCTTAATTTTGCGCGCACGCTCAACTTTTCGCCACTTAGCAACATTACTATTATGTTCTTCTAATGTTTTTGAAAAAACATGACCACCAGATCCATCAGCAACAAAATACAAGAAATCAGTATCACTAGGATTAACGGCAGCTTCAATAGCAAGTTTTCCAGGGTTACCAATTGCTGTTGGAGGAAGACCCGTGAATCTACGAGAATTATATTTAGTATTTTTTACCAAATCAGATTGGCGAATAGATCGCATATTCTTTGGATTACCTTTGGTAAACTCATAAACAATAGTAGAATCCATTCCTAGAGGAATACCCTGACGCAATCGGTTCATCATAACCCCAGAAACAATCTTAAGTTCTTCTTTTTTTGGCGTTTCTTTTTCTATAATGGAAGCAATAATTAATACATCTTTTTTATTATTATAGGGTAAATTTATAGAACGTTTTGCCCATGCATCATCTAATATTTTATTCTGCCTATCTATCATTTTTTGCAAAATATTTTTACGTGTATCATCTTTAATATATGAATAAGTATTTGGAGCTAAACTTCCTTCAGTTGGTAAAATATCCAGCTTACCAGTTAATTCAGAAATTGCATTTAAACGCTCTACAATTTGATAAGAAGTAAAGCCTTCTGGGAATGTTACCTGTTCACTTACAGCACGGCCAGATGTAATTAGTGCAATTACATCCTGCATAGAGGCTTTGCGAGGAACTAAATAATTACCAAATTTTAACTTATCATCTTGCTCAGCATATCGGGCACCAATCTTAAAAATTGTTGCGCTATATATGATACCTAATTCTTCTAAACTTATAGCAACAGCTTTAAAACGATCACCTTTCTTAACCTCAAAATTTATATCAGAAGTTAAAGGGCCAGCTACTTCATATTGTTTTTTTGCCCAGTGCACTGCACCAGCAATTACAATGCAAACTATAACTAATAGATTAAAAAAATTAGCTGCAAAATGGCGAGCAAACATTATTTAACTTTACCCATCACAAGGGATGCATTCGTTCCACCAAATCCAAACGAATTGGATAATACTATATTAACTTCGCGCTCTACAGCTTTCAATGGCGCAAGATCTAAAATCGATTGTACCGGGTCATGCAAATTTAGTGTTGGTGGCACTATTTGATCGCGAATAGCCAATATACTAAAAATAGCTTCTACGGCGCCTGCTGCTCCTAATAAGTGTCCAATAGAGGATTTAGTAGATGACATTGTAGCATTTGTTGCTTTACCACCCAACAAGCGCTCTACAGCACCCAATTCAATTGTATCGGCCATAGTAGATGTACCATGAGCATTAATATAATCAATTTCACTTGGCTCTAATCCAGCACGCTTAATTGCTGCACTCATTGATCTAAAGCCACCGTTACCATCAGGAGATGGTGCAGTTATGTGGTGTGCATCACCTGATAGACCATATCCTAAAATTTCAGCATAAATTTTTGCTCCGCGAGCAAGAGCATGGTCGTATTCTTCTAATACGACAACACCAGCACCCTCGCCCATTACAAAGCCATCACGGTTTTGATCATACGGCCTTGAAGCTTCCTGAGGATTATCACGGCGTAATGTTGATAAAGCTTTACAAGCGTTAAAGCCAGCTATGCCAATTTCACAGATTGGATTTTCAGCTCCACCCGCAAGCATTACATCAGCATCACCAAACTGAATTAACCTTGCCGCATCTCCAATTGCATGTGCTCCCGTAGAACATGCAGTAACAACCGCATGATTAGGGCCTTTAAATCCATGACGAATAGAAACCTGACCAGAAATTAAATTAATTAAACAAGATGGAATGAAAAATGGTGACACTCGGCGTGGACCACGTTCTTGTAATACTATTGAAGTATTAGCAATCGTTGATAATCCACCTACACCTGAGCCAATCATTACACCAGTTCTATATAAATCTTCTTCATCAGTTGGCGCCCAACCACTATCAGCAACAGCCATATCAGCTGCCGCAATACCATATAATATAAAATCATCAACTTTACGGCGATCTTTAGGCTCCATCCAATCTGAAGGATTAAATGTGCCATTTGTGCCATCACCAAATGGTATTTCACACGCGTAGTTAGTA
>CAJWNQ010000077.1 GCA_913043905.1 uncultured Paracoccaceae bacterium
GGTCAAAAGCCTTGTTTCAGCAAAACCACGCGATTCAGATGCAGAGCGGATGCGGGTTTTCAATAAACCACCTGTTTGCATAAATCCGCGAGACTTACGTGCCATTGGCTCCATTTCCTGTAATTAAAAGACGTTTAAGTTTATATAAAAAGTTAATATTAAACTTATAACAGATTCTTTTGAAAAGGGCATATGTCTTGAGTAATAAAGTTGAAAGATCAGCAAATTTACTTGATTGGTATGACGCCAATGCTCGTGAAATGCCTTGGCGAGTATCACCGTCAGATCGAGCAGCCGGAGTTATGCCTAATCCATATTATATTTGGATGTCGGAAGTTATGTTACAGCAAACAACAGTTGCTGCAGTAAAAAAATATTTTATTAAATTTACAACATTATGGCCAACTGTATTAGACTTAGCTCAGGCTGAAGATGCTGATGTTATGGCTGCATGGGCAGGCTTGGGATATTATGCTCGGGCGCGTAATCTTTTAAAATGTGCACGCGTTATCACCAACGAGCTTGGTGGGGTATTCCCGAATTATGAACAGGGCTTATTAAAATTACCTGGAATTGGTCCTTATACAGCAGCGGCAATTACAAGTATTGCGTTTGATTTAAAAGCTACGGTTCTGGATGGAAATGTTGAAAGAGTTATGTCCCGAATTTATGCTGTTCTAGGACCATTACCTAAATCAAAAGAATATTTGCGTTCATTGGCTGCAGGATTAACCCCAGCTGTTAGGCCTGGAGATTATGCACAAGCAGTTATGGATTTGGGTGCAACTATATGTACCCCACGCTCACCTAATTGTGGAGGTTGTCCATGGAGTATTAATTGTTTGGCACGACTAAAAGGTATCGCAGCAGAGCTCCCTAAAAAGACTCCAAAAATAAAAAAACCAACACGGGTTGGTATAATCTATTTGGCAATTAACTCTAGTGGAGCAGTATTGCTTGAGCGCCGTCCAGATAAAGGTTTACTTGGGGGAATGTTAGGTTGGCCAGGAAGTGACTGGGCAGTTGAGCAAGTTGAGCATACACCACCATTCAACACACATTGGACCACTTTAAATGAAACTGTGCGCCACACTTTTACGCACTTTCATTTAGAATTAACTGTGAAAACTGCATTTGATATTAAAAGTATTCCACAATTTGGTGAGTTTATTAAAAGACAAAATTTCAAATCAACTGACTTGCCTACTGTCATGCGTAAAGTTTGGGATTTAGCTGCACCATTAGAGCCAAAACCGTATTTTTAAATATATCTTTTCTAAAAAAACCCCGTCACAAGGACGGGGCAAGTTGGCAATGTTTAAAACATATAGTTTTAAACGGTGGTAATCATCGGCATAGTTATACCGAATACTCGAGGCATGTTACGCCTCAAGTAAAATTTCTAAGCAACCATTTCAGCGCGAATTTTTTTACGGAGCATATCAATTGGAATAGCTTCGCCACGTTTTTTGAAACACCAATATGTCCAGCCATTACAGCTTGGAGCCCCTTCAAGAGCGGCACCTACTTGATGAATTGAGCCACGTTGATCATGTGCAATAAGTGTACCGTCAGCATGAATTTTTGCACTGTGTCGTCCATTTAAAGAATAAAGTTGATCACCTGGCTTTAACATACCTCGCTCAACGACTTGGCCAAACGGCACTCTTGGTTCAGCACGTTTAGAAGTCGATACTTTTAAGCTTTCTGTATCAAACTGCTTAATTGAATTGATGCGTTTTTTTGCAACTTTTCTATAAGCCTCTTCGCGTTCAATTCCAATAAAGTTACGCCCTAATTTTTTAGCAACAGCACCGGTTGTACCAGAGCCAAAAAATGGATCTAAAATTACATCGCCAACATTTGTTGAGCCAACAATAATGCGGTGCAATAATGATTCAGGCTTTTGTGTTGGATGCGCTTTGTTACCATCTTCGTCTTTAACGCGTTCATGCCCATTGCATATAGGCAAAAACCAATCAGAACGCATTTGAACGCCATCATTTAATGCTTTTAATGCTTCATAATTAAAAGTAGGTTTTGATTTTTCAGTTTTACCTGCCCAAATCATTGTTTCATGTGCATTGGTCAATCTAACACCACGAAAATTTGGCATTGGATTTGATTTGCGCCAAATTACATCATTTAAAATCCAAAAACCGGCATCTTGTAGTGCTGTACCAACACGATAAATATTGTGGTATGAGCCTATAACCCATAACGCCCCATTTGGCTTTAGGATGCGGCGTGCCGCCTTTAACCAATCACGGCTAAATTTATCATAAACTGCAAAACTATCGAATTGATCCCAATGGTCATCCACTGCGTCAACTTTAGAATTATCAGGGCGATGTAAATCACCCTTCAATTGGAGGTTATAGGGTGGATCTGCGAATATAAGATCAACTGAATTTTCTGGTAATGAATTCATTACCTCAATGCAGTCGCCGTCAATAATATTGTTCAGTGGTAGCGTTGCGCTACTTACCGTTTGTGCCTTGTTTGCCATGTCTGCCTCATAATGCGCATTTTTGCGTCGTTATGCCTAAAATGATTCAAAGTAGGCCTGAGGTCAATTTATATTATGAATCAATTACTTAGAGGTCGAAGCAGAATACAAGATATTGTGTATAGGTTTGAAAGAACGTCTATGGTGAGGGGTGACCCCATGATTTAGCAGTCCTAACTGATGCATTTTTGTACCATATCCAGCATTTTTTTCCCAACCATATCCGGGATATGCTTCAGATAAATCTGACATTAACCGATCTCGAGTAACTTTGGCGATAATGGATGCTGCTGCAATTGAAACTGATTTGGCATCTCCCTTCACTATGGCTGTTGCTTGACTAGGTAGATTTGGAGGTAATTTATTACCATCAACTAAAATATGGTTGGGTATTGGTAGATGTGAAACGGCACGTTCCATAGCGCGAAAGGTAGCTTGTAGAATGTTAACTTGGTCAATTTCAGTGACCTCTACATGAACACATGATACTTGTGCGCTGTCCATGATAAGATCAAACAATTGTTCACGTCGTTTCGCCGTTAATACTTTAGAGTCATTAAGGCCGTCGGGAATATTATTGGGATCAAGTATAACCGCACAAGCTGTAACTGGTCCCGCCCAAGGCCCGCGCCCTACTTCGTCAATACCTGCGATTATTTCTTTTCCAGAAATACGTAATTTAGTCTCAAGGTCATAATTTGCCATGAATTAATTTACCCAATGGCCGTTATAACTTTCAAGCCTGTTTTACCTTTGCCGGTGACTTTTTCTTAGTTTGTGTAATTACTGGTCCCATTGCGTCCAAAACTTTGTCTGAAAGGTGACATTTCATTTCGTGATTATTTGACAATATGCGTGTTGGTGGAACTTCTATATCACACAGGCTACTTTTTACTTTGTCTTTATAAAGACAACGCGTTTGAAATGGGCAGCCAGTAGGAGGGTCCATTGCTGAAGGAATATCGCCCTCTAATACTACACGTTTTTTTACAATAGATGTGTCAGCTATTGGGACAGCTGATAACAAGGCTTCCGTGTAGGGATGATAGGGTGGGCTAAAGATTTGTTCAGTTGTTCCCATTTCTACAACATGCCCAAGATACATAACCATAACGCGGTCAGATA
>CAJWNQ010000078.1 GCA_913043905.1 uncultured Paracoccaceae bacterium
TCGATATTCGAATATTTCATGGAATTATTAAAACTATGGAAAAATCACGCAAAAAATAATTTTTTTATTTTATTAAATATAAATATATAATTATAATATTATTAGTTATTAATGTGCCATGCGTTCATTTGACCACGCAAAGGGTTGGACGTCTGTAATGGTTTGCCCTAAATAAATTATAGCTACAAATCATGAGGTTGATTATGGGTAAAACTCGTAATATTTTTGAAGAAGTTACTGCGGATAAATCATCAGTCAATCAACCTAAGTCTGGTATCATTAATAATGAGCGAGATAATTGGCGAAATAGCGTTTTGGTATGGTTAAAAATATTATTTGCAATGGTTATTGCAATGGTAATTGTTGGTGGTTTGACGCGGTTAACTGATAGTGGACTATCAATAACTGAATGGAATGTTATCAAGGGTGCTTTGCCCCCACTTAACGACGCTGCTTGGATCTTGGAATTTGATAAGTATAAAACTATTCCAGAATATCAGCTCCAAAACAAGGGTATGGCTTTATCTGATTTTAAAGTAATTTATTGGTGGGAATGGGGCCATCGCCAACTTGGACGATTAGTTGGTCTAGTTTGGCTGCTTGGCTTTTTATACCTTATTATTTTTAATAAAATCCCAATGACTTGGAAATATAGGATGCTATTAGTTGGTATCTTAGGTGGATTGCAGGGAACAATTGGCTGGTGGATGGTTTCATCTGGTTTGAGTGGTCGAATGGTTGACGTAGCTTCTTATCGTTTGGCGACACACTTAGGATTAGCCTTTATAATACTTGGAACTTTATTTTGGTTTATTATGAAATTAGGTCGTCCCGAGGTTGAACTTTTACAATCTCGACGTTTGCGTGATAAAAAATCTGTTCGTTGGACAACATTATTATTGATACTAACATTTGCGCAAATTTTGTTAGGTGCGTTAGTGGCTGGAATAGATGCTGGCAGAAGTTACATAGATTGGCCAATGATGAATGGTGAATTTTTACCATCTGAAAGTTTTGATTATAGTCCTTTTTGGGTAAACTTTTTTGAAAATCCAGCCCTTGTTCAATTTAACCACCGGATGTTAGGATACGTACTTATGTGTGTGGGTATATTAGCTTGGTTTAAGTTACGTAATCTTGCACATCGAAAGCTGCGCATCAGTTTTAAAGCCATATTAATCATGCTTATAATTCAAATGTTTATAGGAATTTTAACAGTTCTTTATGCAGCGCCATGGTATATAGCTATTGTACATCAGTTAGGTGCTATTTTTCTCCTAATATTAATATTACAAGCTAGGTTTATTGCTTGTCATCCCCAAGAGCAATCATTGCGCTGATATTTATTTAGGTTATCGATTTACTATTGGTTTAATCATAAATAGATTTTAGCTAATATTTTTTAAGTAGGAGAGTTTGATGAAGATGACGGTATGTCAGATAACTAATTTTCTTGTGGCTGAATTTCCGCAAATAAATGGTGAATTTGAAATTGTTAATCTAAGTGATGATGGGGTTACTGTTTCACTTTTAGTTAAAGATCGGCATTTACGACCTGGTGGTACTATTTCTGGCCCGTCGATGTTTGCCTTGGCTGATGTAAGTTTTTATATTGCTGTGCTCGCAAATATTGGGCCTAAAGCCACTGCAGTAACAACTAATTGTAATATAGACTTTATGCGTAAACCATCAAAATCAGATCTAACTGCTAAAGCACGTATTCTTAAATTAGGGAAAAGTTTAATTGTTGGGGATGTGCTTCTATATTCAAAAGGTACTCCAAACCCAGTTGCGAGAGCAAGTTTAACATATTCTATCCAAAAATAATTGGGGTACTCTAATACCATAATTCTAAGGCATTGATTTTAAATAATTAAATTAACATTATCTTTGTTGACCTTACATTTAAATCATTTAAAAGATAATAATCTAATTTGAGTGCAATTGTTGCGCTCACAAATCTTTGGAACGAAACCCATGAAAACATTCTCAGCAAAACCAGCTGATATTGATAAAAAATGGTTCATCATCGACGCTGAAGGCGTGGTGTTGGGTCGTTTAGCTTCAATTATAGCTATGCGTTTGCGCGGCAAGCACAAACCAACCTTTACCCCCTCAATGGATATGGGAGATAACGTAATAGTCATTAATGCTGAAAAAGTTCAGTTAACTGGTAAAAAGCGCTCTGATAAAATTCATTATTGGCACACTGGTCACCCAGGTGGAATTAAGCAACGTACAGCTGGACAAATACTTGAGGGAAAATTTCCTGAGCGTTTGTTAGAAAAAGCCGTACAACGCATGTTGCCAGGTGGCCCTCTGTCTCGCGAACAGATGCGTAATTTACGTATTTATGCAGGTACAGTGCATCCACATGAGGCGCAAGATCCAGAAGTTCTGGACGTTAAATCTATGAACTCAAAGAATACGCGGAGCCAGTCATGACTGAAGAAATAAAATCATTGGACGCCTTAAAAGATGCCGTTAGTGGCGTAACTGCTGCTGAGCAAGTTCAAGCTGCAATTACACGTGTACCAGTTCGTGATGAACTAGGACGCTCATATGCAACAGGCAAGCGTAAAGATGCTGTTGCCCGTGTTTGGATTAAGCCTGGTTCAGGTAAGGTTGTAGTCAACGGTAAAGAGATGAATACATACTTCGCTCGTCCTGTTTTGCAAATGATTTTGGCTCAGCCATTTTCAGTTGCTGGTGTTACTGGTGAATTTGACGTAATGGCGACCGTAAAAGGTGGCGGTCTATCTGGTCAAGCTGGTGCAGTTAAGCACGGTATATCAAAAGCATTGCAACTATATGAACCATCACTACGTGCTGCTTTAAAAGCTGCTGGCTTTCTAACGCGTGATTCACGTGTGGTTGAGCGTAAAAAATATGGTAAAGCTAAAGCTCGTAAGAGTTTCCAGTTTTCAAAACGTTAATCTGGATTTATCAGATATTAAAATATTCAGAAGGGTTCGCAACGCGAGCCCTTTTTTATCAGAAAAAAGTTATTTTTACGTCTTTATGTTTATATTTTTCAAATAGTATTAAAAAGGTAAATTTATGCCCATTGGTATTTTTGATAGTGGCTTAGGTGGCTTAACTGTCCAACAATAAATTTCTTTAAGGATTTCTAACCAGGTAACAGTTTATCTAGGTGATAATTTTCACGCTCCATACGGTGTTTGTGATCATGAGGAAATTTATGATTTAACGTAAAAAGCAATCGAGCGGCTTTGGGGTGAAGATTGTGATTTAGTTATTATAGCCTGTAACACGGCATATGCTGTAGCAGTTTAACGTATTCAACAAGAATGACTGCCTCGTGATAAACGAGTTCTATGTGTTTTTGTCACTCATAGAAGTATTTATAGAACGTCGTTTGGGTGATAATTCAGCCCCAAGTGAAGTTAATGTTAAGCAAGTTGCATTGTTTGCTACTCCTGCAACAGTAGCTATGCGAGCATTTCAACGTGAGCTTGTATATCGAGCTATTGGTGTTGATATGCAATCTTGTGGTGGATTAGTTGACGTTATT
>CAJWNQ010000079.1 GCA_913043905.1 uncultured Paracoccaceae bacterium
GCAGCTAAACGCTTACGGCGCGCCAAAGCGCCACGAGTAAAGCTTGAAGTATTAGGTATGATGCAAAATGCTACGCGCGCGCTACCGTATGATGAAATTGAGCGGTCAAGGTTTGCTTCTATTTTGAATAACAGACCTATTTGGTTTGCTGCGCATGCTGCAGCGGGTGAGATCGCAGCCTTAGGTAAAGCGCAGCGACGGGTTTCCCGCATGGCACAAGGTTTATTGTTAATAATTCACATGGATGATCAAGAGCAAGCAATTATAGCTGCAAGTAAACTTTCTGCATTAAGTTTACGGGTACAAATCTATAAGCACGCATCTCCACTTGCACCAGAAACAGATATTTTAATTTCTTATGGTTTAAAGAATTTAGGGATGTGGTTTCGTTTGGCGCCAGTCTGTTTTTTAGGTGGATCTTTAGTGCAAGCGGGTGGCGCGGATCCATTTGAAGCAGCAGCTTTAGGGTCTGCTATTTTGCATGGACCTTATACCCAAACTTATCAAAATGATTTTGAACGTTTATTAGATGCAGGTGGTGCGCGTATGGTATATAATTCTGAAATGTTATCTAGTGCACTTGTGGAAACCTTATCTCCCGAGCGCGCTGCTGAAATGGCACATGCAGCTTGGGAAATTTGCTCTGCAGGGGCAGAAGTAAATGACCGGGTAATCGAATTGTTAGATGGATATTTAGAAAAGGAAAAAAATATTGGCACGCCCGCCTAGATTTTGGAATAAGCCATTTAGTTTTGCTGCAACCTGCTTAACGCCACTGTCTTGGATTTATCAAGCAGCAACATTTTTACGTTTACGAAATGGAATGCGTAAACAAATGGATGTGCCTGTGATTTGTGTGGGCAATATTAATATGGGTGGTACTGGTAAAACACCAGTCGTTATTGATCTAGTTATACGTTTAATCGCTATGGGTAAAACTCCAGTTATTGTTAGTCGTGGCTATGGTGGATCGCATGCTGGCCCACTGATGGTTTTACCTTCGCATACAGCTAATGATGTGGGCGATGAGCCAATCTTATTAAATGGTTTTAGTGCGGTATGCGTTTCGCAAGATCGAATATTAGGTGCAGATATGGCAATCCTAAATGGTGCTGACGTAATAGTATTGGATGACGGTCTTCAAAACCCTGGCCTTGCATATGATTTATCAATTACAGTTGTTGATCGAAAGATTGGCTTTGGTAATGGATGTGTATTTCCTGCAGGACCTTTACGTGAAACTGTTAAAAGTGGGCTAGCACGAACAGATTTAATCATTGCGATTGGTGAAAAAGGTAATATTTCCTCATCAAGAGTACCCATAATTAATGGTATTTTAAAACCTTTAGAGACTGGAATGGACTGGAATGGGTTACGATCGTTTGCTTTTGCTGGAATTGGGAGGCCTGAAAAATTCTTCAATACACTAAAAAGTGCAGGTGCAAAAATTATTGCAACGCGCGAATTTTCCGATCATCAAAAAATTCCTGAAGCAATGTTAAAGCGTTTAGAAGCTGAGGCTTGGACTAATAATTCGCAGCTAGTGACAACAGAAAAAGATGCTGCACGATTACCTAAAGATTGGCAGCAAAAGGTACTTACTTTACCTGTTCGCTTAGTTCTTGATAACGATGTTGAATTGGTAAGCTGTTTAAAGAAGCTTTTTAAAAATTAGCGGTTTCAATTATCTAAAAATCTTATTTTAATAACTTCTTGTTTGATGCACCTAAATTAGGAGATGGGGTGTCAAAACTCATTTCCATTTCTGAAAATAAAATAGGGTTTCGGACTGTTGGAATTCCACCTGCATTAACTTGCATACCGCGATGCAAAACTTGGGGATCATCAAAAACTTCATCCATGGTATTAATTGGTCCTGCAGGAACTCCAAACACTTCACATTTATCTAATAATTGAGATTTTGTTAGTTGAGTTGTTTTAAATTCAATTAAATCCAATAGCGCACTGTGGTTTTTTAAGCGCGCAGAATTGGTGCTAAATTGAGAATCAGCAAACCATTTAGTTTTAAATATTTCACTAAATTTTTTGAATTGATTATCGTTTCCTACAGCTAAAATAATATGGCCATCACTGACTGCAATTACACAGTATGGAGAAATGTTTGGATGGCTATTCCCTTTGCGGTTGGGAGCAATACCTGTTGTTAGGTAATTCATTGCTTGGTTGGCAGTCACTGTAGTTGCAACATCGAGAAGGGATAGGTCGATATGTTGTCCCACTCCAGTATCGTCTCGCGAGCGTAGTGCTGCTTGGATTGCTATGACTGCATAGAGGCCTGTGAAAATGTCAGTGATTGCAACCCCAACTTTTTGGGGCTGACGATCGGGCTCTCCAGTTACTGACATTAAGCCAGACATACCTTGCATTAAAAAATCATACCCTGGGCGCTTTGCATATGGGCCTGATTGGCCAAAGCCAGTGATAGAACAATATATTAGATTTGGATATTCAGAGTGTAGGCTATGATAATCCAAACCATATTTAGCCAAGCCATCAACTTTAAAGTTTTCGATTAATATATCTGCAGTGGCTATCAGTTTTTTTAGCTTTTCTAAACCACTTGGAGTTTTAAAATCTAAGGATACTGAATGTTTGCCACGATTACAGCTATGATAATATGCGGCGTTTATCTCGCCATCACTTTCAATAAAAGGGGGACCCCACGCGCGCGTATCATCCCCAGCTAAGCTTTCCACTTTTATAACTTCTGCACCTAGATCAGCTAACGTTTGACCAGCCCATGGGCCTGCCAAAATGCGTGCTAATTCTATAACACGAATGCCTTTTAAAGGCAGCTCAGTCATTTAAGGCATTGCCTCTTCAATGAGTGCTGCTAATTCTGTAAAAGATTTATTCCCTACATTTTTCCCATTCACGATGATTGATGGTGTAGAACTCACATTGTCAGCTTTTGATGTTTCCTGAAAGCGAGCAACCATAGCAGTTGCTACGTCTTTGTTTTGCAAACAGGCTTCCATTTTTGTTTCTTGTAACCCTGCAATTCGGCCTATTTTATAAAGGTTTTGAGCTATGGCTGCGCCACCGTCTCCCATGGTCCACTCCCGTTGCTTTGAATATAAAAGATTAGAAATTGCAAAATATTTTTTTTCTCCACCA
Organism: uncultured Paracoccaceae bacterium; assembly: GCA_913043905.1. GTDB lineage: Bacteria > Pseudomonadota > Alphaproteobacteria > Rhodobacterales > Rhodobacteraceae > Amylibacter. The sequence continues at coordinate 3,139 of CAJWNQ010000079.1, forward strand.
GGGCAGCGCGCCAATAGTGCTGCCCATAAACCTGGGCCGTCAAAATAGACCTCCCTGTAAATAAATCTTACCTTACCAGTATCAATATAATCTTTGCGTAAGCTGGGAAAAACATTTTTGTGAAAAGTAGCGCAATGTGGACAAGTAAATGATGCATACTCAATTACAGTAACTGGTGCATCTTCTGAGCCCATGATCATATCAGGAATAATTATTGTTTCAGTATCTGCAAACAGTGATGTTGTACTGGCACTAATTGCCCCAGCTGAAAGAAGGCCTGTAAAAGTTCTGCGATCCATAA
>CAJWNQ010000080.1 GCA_913043905.1 uncultured Paracoccaceae bacterium
CTACGTTCCATATTTGGAATAATGCCCTCAAAGTTACGAGTGACCTCATAAACACGTCCGCCATCATCATATCTAAATTTAATCTCTTTTTTACCTGAACCATGTAACATTAATTTATGAATGGTTTCAGGAAGGTCGCGCCAAGCTGCATCTGTTTTGAAGTCATAATGTTTAGCCAATGATTCAATTGTTTGTTTGTAATATGGTGATTTTCCTTTCGCCCAAGGAGCTAATGCGCCATTGAATAAACTTAAAGATGGATCAGGAACAACTAGACGTTCATCAAAAAATAGCTCAACACCTAGTCCATCACACTCAGTACATGCTCCTACTGGTGCGTTAAACGAAAATAATCTTGGTTCAATCTCAGAAATAGTAAAACCACTTACAGGGCATGCGAATTTTTCTGAAAATGTAAAACGCTGCGGTTTTTTATCTTTTGACGCTATTTCTAATATCGCTATACCATCAGCTAAATCTAATGCAGTTCGAAAACTATCTGCAAGACGTTGCTCTAAACCTATTTTAATAACAATGCGATCAACTACGACGTCTATATTGTGTCTAAATTTTTTATCTAAAGTGGGTACATCATCTAAATCATAAAATTCATTATTAACTTTAACTCTTTGAAATCCTTGTTTTTTTAAATCTTGAAACTCTTTTCTATATTCACCTTTTCGATCTCGTACTATTGGTGCGAGTAAGTATGCACGAGTACTTTCTTCCATAGTCATCACTCGATCAACCATTTCTGAAATTTGTTGAGCTTCAATAGCAAGACCGGTAGCTGGTGAATATGGAGTACCGACCCGCGCAAATAAAAGTCGCATATAATCATATATTTCAGTTACAGTACCAACCGTCGAACGTGGGTTTTTTGAGGTTGTTTTTTGCTCAATCGATATGGCAGGAGAAAGGCCTGATATGTGATCAACATCAGGCTTTTGCATCATATCGAGAAATTGCCGAGCATAAGCAGATAAACTCTCTACATATCTGCGTTGGCCTTCTGCATATATGGTATCAAATGCAAGCGAAGACTTACCAGATCCAGACAAACCCGTAATAACTACCAATTGATCGCGTGGAATATCTACATCTATAGATTTAAGATTGTGTTCACGTGCCCCGCGAATTTCAATACTCTTAAGTTCTGCCATAGCTCTGCCTCAAACATCTTTTCTATTACTTAAGGCAACTAAAATAATATGCGATACTTTTTTAATATAAAAACAAGAAAATTATAATTTTATTATAACATAGTATATAGCCATAATATCAGCAAATATGATACACATACACTTTTATTAAATATATTAAACATTAAAAACTTATTATAATTTAAATTATTTAAGTTGTAGAATGTACCTAATATCTAAAATTAATTTTTTTCGTAAAAATTTTCAGCTTTAACTCACTCCCCAAGACATTATGATAACTTTATACCATATATTAGATTCGTCGGGGATACAAAATGGCAGGCTCATTAAATAAAGTAACGTTAATAGGAAACCTTGGTGCAGACCCTGAAGTCCGCACATTTCAAAATGGCGGTAAGGTATGCAATATTAGTATCGCGACTTCAGAAAAATGGCGTGATAAAAATACTGGTGAAAATCGTGAGAAAACTGAATGGCACACAGTTGCAATTTTTGCAGAAGGCCTAGTTCGAGTTTGTGAACAATATCTCAAAAAAGGCTCTAAAGTTTACATAGAGGGCGCTTTGCAAACACGAAAGTGGCAAGATCAATCTGGAAATGACAAATATTCAACCGAAGTTGTGATACAAGGCTTTGGTGGGACGTTAATTATGCTTGATGGGCGCTCTGGTAGCGACAATGCTATTAGTAATCAAATTCCTAACTATAGTTCTGGTAGTGGTAGTGGTAGTGCTGTTGGATCATCTAAACCAAGTAGTTATGATCAAGGCAGCCAATCAATGCCAAATCCAAGTGATTTGGATGATGAAATTCCTTTCTAAATATTTTTGGTAATACTAGTTACTCTATTAAGTTTAATAACGTCATCTGGTGCGTCGGTATTATGTAAGCTCAACATATGTAATTATTATTTATCAGACAAATATTTATTACAGGAGTAACTAATGAAAATTGGTTTTATAGGACTAGGTAATATAGGCAGTAAATTGTCAGGGTCATTATTACGCAATAAAGTCAATTTATATGTACGTGATTTAGACTTATCTTTAGTACAGACTTTTGTTGATCAAGGTGCTGGAACAGCAAAAACTAACAAAGAATTGATGGAAATTTGTGATATAGTTATCACATGCCTACCCTCACCTGCAGCCTCAGCATCTGTAATGGAAGCTAAAGACGGACTTTTGGCTGGTATGTCGAATGGTAAAATTTGGATGGAAATGTCCACCACTGATCAAACAGAAGTTTTACGTCTTGGCGAATTAATTATTTCAAAGGGTGGTTACGCCGTTGATTGCCCCGTTTCAGGAGGATGCCATCGCGCAGACACTGCTAACATAGCGATTTTTGCAGGCTGTACTCGAGAAACTTTTGAAATCATACTACCAATACTAAAAAAAATGGGTCGCAGAATATTGCATACTGGAAAACTTGGCTCAGCGTCTGTTTTAAAAGTTGTGACAAACTACCTAGCTACAGCTAATCTTTTAGCGTGCTCTGAAGCTTTAGTGACTTGTAAGGCTGCTGATATGGATTTAAGTACAGCATATGAAGCAATTAAGATCAGTTCAGGAAATTCATTTGTTCACGAAACTGAAAGCCAAGTAATACTAAATGGTTCGCGAGATATTAGTTTCACAATGGATTTAGTAGCTAAAGATATAGGATTATTTCAAAATATTGCTGATCGATACAATGTTCCCTTAGAAATATCACCATTACTAGTTGATATCTTTGCCGATGGAATAGAACGGTTTGGTCCACGAGAGTGGTCTCCAAATATTATAAAACGATTGGAAGAAGCAACAGGACTAAAGATAATAGCGGAGGGATTCCCTGCTATAATGACAGACCATGAACCAGAAGAATCTGGTTATGAAATTATACCTATTTCGCGCATATAAAAAAATTCACTATCATATTAATAACTATATGTTTTACATACTTTTTTTTACATATAGCCATAACATAAAGCTTAACCTTATAAAAACACTATAAGTTGCGTTTTATAACTAAACCTGCTAAATAATACACAAAATATAGCAGGTAATCAGACCGTGAATGACGATATAAAAATCCCAACAGACGATACACCAAAAACACCATCATATGATGGTCCACAGATTTCTATAGAAGAGGAA
>CAJWNQ010000081.1 GCA_913043905.1 uncultured Paracoccaceae bacterium
CATCGAATACTGGCTACGAGGCTTTAGGATTTAATTTATTATTAGCCTCTGCACTACTCTTTGCTGCATATGGTTATATAAACAAACTATGGGTATTTTTAGCATTACAGTTTTTTATATAAAATTTGCAATAATTGGATTAATCCGCTGGATCTAGCGCCTGTATCCTGGAAATGTTAGCTTATGCTCATCTGACGGTTTTTTCAAATACTTCAATACTCCCTCAATACTTTGGCCAATTGGAGTTTCCTTAATCTTTGCTTTTGTTTTTTCAAATGCCATAACATTTTTTATACGCCTATCTAAAAAATCCCAGGTATCTTTTGATCCAAGGCTTTCATCACCAAGCCAAAACAGAATAGTAGACGAATAAACAGCACTCAGTGTAGCCCGCTTGGTATACCAATTGGAATCAGTAGAAGTATCTTCTAGTGCATTCCACATGCAATCCACAGTATTCCAAATTAATTTTCCACCCTCATTAAGGTTGGATGGAAGTGCGAATAATATTATGCTTCGGCGAACAGCTTCTTTGTGGGCTTTTAGGGCCTCAATACGAAACCAAACCATTTGAGCTACTTTTTCAGAATAACGCAAATTTATTATGTCTGATTTTTCATGTGTTGTTAACATTGATTCATCGCCTTGACGGTGGAAAGCGACTGCTAAATCGATAGCACCACGTGGCGCCGCCTGAACAGCAAGTCCCACATCAACTCCCGAATCATTAATTGCTAAATTAAACGCATCAGAAGACCAGCCGTCAAAATCTATATTAGGCAAAATGAAAGATAACAACTTCCTTCGCGCCGCTTCAATATGATCAAATTCAGTTTTCTTAATTTTTTTCATCGTGCACTCCTGTACTGGACAAGTTATTATACGCCTGCTATATCCCAAATTCCTGCAATTCTGCAACTCTAACTCTAGAAAGGTGGTGACACCACATGCAGGTATCAGTTCGTGATAACAACGTTGATCAAGCGCTTCGCGCGCTCAAGAAAAAATTGCAACGCGAAGGCGTATTTCGTGAAATGAAGCTTAAGCAACATTTCGAAAAGCCTTCAATCCGCAAAGCTCGTGAAAAAGTTGAATCTATTCGTAGACAACGCAAACTACTACGTAAAAAGTTACAACGCGAAGGTATGGTATAAACCCTAGCATTTAGGTTCACACCTAAAGTAATTTAAAAACCTCGGCTCTTGTCGAGGTTTTTTTTTAGCAGCACACATAAAAAATTTAGTTTGAAAATACATAAAATTTACTAATATAATTATTACATAAACATATCAAAATTAAATTGATATTATCTATAATTTATTTATATTTATAGCCTACTTAATTGATATCAAGATTAAGAATTAAAAATAGCCATAAAAATTAAAATTCCAATAGACACACAAGAAATGCGAATGGACCAGCGTATAAAACCATCAAATGCATGTTCCTGTGCTGATACATCCATTTTACCGTGCTTGTGTGCTTTTGACATTGGGTGACCTCTAATTATTCAACTTATATTTCATATTTCATAAAATGACAGTTTTGCAAAGAGATAAAACAACCAATTTTTAGAGATTTTACTAGTAATCTTTATTACAAACAGACCAAAGCCACTCATGATTATTGTTCATTTTTCTAGTTACTTTACCCGCCAACAACAGGTGATTTAAATGTGCCACTGCCTCTGCAAGTGCCAAACTGTATTCACCACTGCCTATTTTACGCTTATAAAGCACATCAAAACATCCAACAGCTGTTCTAGGTATTTTTAAATGCTCAATCAGTCTAGGTAAAGAATTATTATGATTATCAATTAACTGCTGTAAACGTGTAGGCAGTCCTTTAAATGGTAATTTATGACCCGGTAAAACAAAATGCTCGTCAGTAGCAAAAGTTTTAAATCGCTCACAAGTTTCAATCCATTCTGATAAAGGATCAGCCATTGGTTCAGTTGGGTAAACTCCAATATTTGAAGAAATCCCTGGTATTACTTGATCTCCTGCAATTATAATTTCGTCACTTAAGCTCCATAGCGTTGCATGCTCAGGTGCGTGACCGTCACCACAGCGAACCAGCCAGTTTCTCTGACCTATAGTAATCACATCATTATCTTTTATACGACTAAATCCTAATGGCATATCATAGCACACTTCAGAAAAGTTACGCGGACTGCGCGACGTCCATTCAGCAAAGATCTCAACATCAATACCAGCACCAAGATAAAAATCCAAAGTTTCTTGAGACCACGAATTTTGTGTATCTAGTGTCATCATCCGACCGTACATCCATGCTGTTCGAGTGGCCAACAACTCAACGCCTAATTCTGATTGAAACCAACCCACCATACCCATGTGATCTGGATGGTGATGTGTCAAAATTACCCGTGTTACTGGATCCCCACCAAGTGGACCTGACAATAGATTTTGCCACAATTGAACTCCACGCTTTGAATTATACCCAGTGTCAATAATACACCACCCATCTCCATCACGAAGGGCATAAACATTTACGTGATCTAACGCCATTGGTAGCGGTAAACGCATCCATAAAATACCCTCCGCAACTTTGATTGCCTCACCTTCAGGCGGTGGAGTTCCAAAAGGAAAACTTATTGGCGTCATTTTTAACTCACATTCTTTTTGCATCTACCAGAGTAACACTGTACTTAATCTGGCTAACAGAGCATGCACAGAATGCAAGCCTAACTAAATGTTTGAGGACTTATGGAAACCAAAACACTAAGCCCTAATGCCAATGGCTTTTTTCAAGCAGCAAAATTGTTGCAGGCGGGTAGTTTAGTAGCTTTCCCTACTGAAACAGTTTACGGATTAGGTGCAGATGCATACAATAGTATTGCTGTGGCTAAAGTATACGCAGCCAAAGGGCGTCCAAACTTTAACCCTCTAATTGTCCATGTTATTGATTTAGAAACAGCCCAAAAATTTGCGGAATTCAATGCTCAGGCCTTATACTTAGCAAAAGAATTTTGGCCTGGTCCACTTACTATTATTGTACCACTCAAACCAAAATCAGGATTATCAAAACTAGTTACAGCAGGGCTAAATACAGTTGCAATACGCATCCCATCTCACCCAGTTGCACGCGAACTTCTCACAGCCTTTGGCGGGCCAGTAGCAGCTCCATCAGCCAATCCATCAGGTTCTATTAGTGCGACAACTGCATCTCATGTTAGAAATGGTCTCAGTGGGCGCATTAATGCTGTCTTAAATGGAGGTAAATGTAATATTGGCCTAGAATCAAC
>CAJWNQ010000082.1 GCA_913043905.1 uncultured Paracoccaceae bacterium
AGCCCAGGACCAGTAAGCGCAAAAGGGCCGCTTGGATCAATTACTGCTGGTTCTATGATGTTAACTAAAACTGTTAATAGCACATTGTCTAAACCCACAGGAAGTTTAGAGTTTACAGCCGGCGTTAGGCTGATCTACTTGCCTTCTTCACTCAAACCCGCAAAGTGATCAATATGAAACTATACTTAAAATTATTAACTTTTCTCTTTACCTTGGTAGGTACGGAAGTATTTTCTCAAAGCTCTTCATTATCTTTGGCTGGGGCTAGCCATAATATCAATTTGCCCATTGAAGTAACTGCAGATAGCCTATCAGTAAATCAATCATCTAACACTGCTATATTTGAAGGCTCAGCTATTGTTGGTCAGGGCTTATTACGTCTAGGTGCCGACAAAATCACTGTTAATTATAGTAAGACTGATGGAGAAATTGCATCTATAGATGCAATAGGAAATGTAATATTTACAAATGGGGTCGACATAGCCGAAGCAGAAAATGCATTTTACACAATAAGTTCTGGATTATTGTATATGAATGGAAATGTACTGCTGGTTCAGGGTAGAAGCACGATTTCTGGTGATAAATTAGATTTAAATATTCTTACAAACGTTGCTACCCTCACGGGAAATGTAAAAACAGTATTGGCTCCAAAATAATATCATGAGACAGACTGAAATTAATACTGGTGGCTTAATTGTTCGAGGTTTAGGCAAAGCCTATAAAAAGCGCATTATTTTGCATGATATGAGTCTAGAATTGCAAAAAGGCGAAGTTGTTGCATTATTGGGCCCAAATGGAGCAGGAAAGACAACATGTTTTTATTCGATAGCTGGTTTAGTCAGCCCTAATAGAGGAACAGTCACAGTAGATGGCTACAATGCCACAAAGTTACCAATGTACAGGCGAGCACAATTAGGATTAGGGTATTTACCACAAGAAGCAAGTATTTTTCGAGGCCTTAATGTAGAGCAAAACATTTCTGCTGTTTCAGAATTATGGTCTAAAAATAAAAAAGAATCTAAGCTACGTGTTGAAAAACTATTAGAAGAGTTTTCAATTACTCATATACGCAAATCACCTGCAGTTGCATTATCAGGAGGTGAACGCAGGCGCGTTGAAATAGCGCGATGTCTTGCCGCGAGCCCTAAATACATACTATTAGACGAACCATTTGCAGGTGTTGATCCAATTGCCGTTAATGATATACGTACTTTAGTTGCTCAGCTCAAAGAGCGTGAAATTGGAGTGTTAATTACTGATCATAATGTACGCGAAACATTAGAAATTGTCGATCGCGCTTATATTTTACATGACGGAAAAGTACTTATGAGTGGTACCCCCGAAGAAGTTATAGCAAACAAAGACGTTCGCCGCGTATATTTAGGCGATGATTTCAAAATATGATGATTTATAGAATTATTTATATGAAGTATTATAAAACAACGTAATTATGACTATGTTATTAAATTAAACGAGATTGTAAGAATAAATTTTTCATTCTAGTTTAACTCCATACATATTTATAGAAATCTGTAAGCAGCCAGGAAAAATGGCTCTAGGTAGTGAGTGCTGTATTTTTTAAATAACAAAAAAGGAGAAAATATGCGCTATAAGATTAGTGGAAAGCACATCGATGTTGGTGAAAGACTTCAGTCTCATGTTCAGACAGAAATTTCCAAAATACTTGGCAAATATGCAGAACGCCCCATGGATGCTTTAATTACGTTTTCAAAAGAAACCCATGAGTACGTTTGTAAGACGGCAATACATCTTTCCACTGTTATAACTATAAATTCTAAAGCTAAAGCAAATGATATTTATGTAAACTTTGATAAATAATCAAAAAACAATTGAGAAACAATTACGCCATTATAAGCACCGATTAAAGGATCATACTAATACCCGCACAACCCCCGTAGAAACCTTTGGTGCTTCAGCCTATGTCATTGCCAGCGAGCATAACCATAATGTTGAAATAGAGACTAAAACATTAGTCCCAATTATCATTGCATAAATGGAAACAGGGATTGAAACCCTAACAGTTGGTGAAGCAGTTATGCAAATGGAACTCGCCGATGAAGTTGTATTAGTATTTAAAAATGAAAACCATAATGGGCTGAATGTAGTCTATAAACGCAAAGATAAAAATATTGGTTGGATTGATCCAAAAAATATGAGATAGGGCACTTAAAGCTAGGGATGTTGAAATGGATCTCAAAGATATAATGAATACCGATGCTGTTCGGTTTTCTATACAAAAAAGTAGTAAAAAGCGATTGTTACAGGAGATTTCTGAACAAGCAGCTTCTGTGTATGGACTAGAATCAGCAGAAATATTATTAGCATTAATTGAACGTGAAAAGCTTGGCTCTACAGGTGTTGGCCGTGGCGTAGCTATTCCACATGCAAGATTTAATGGATTGAACCGCGTATATGGTTTTTTTACACGTTTAGAAAAACCTGTTGATTTTGATGCTATGGATCGTCAACCAGTTGACCTTATTTTTACTATACTTGCCCCTCAAAAAGAAGGTGCCGAGCATCTAAAAGCTTTAGCATTAGTATCAAGAACATTAAGGTCAGAAACAACGTGTGCAAAGTTACGCGCCAATGAAGACACCTCAACACTTTATGCTCTTTTAACACACTTGGATTCGATTCAAGCTGCATAATTTTACAATTAAATTTTAAAATTTATGAGATTTTAAGCTTCTGAAGCATCATGTTGACGCGTGGTACATCTGAAGGATTATTAACCTCCCAAAATGCACGGCCTTTACCATCAACTTCTACACATTGAATGTGACATCCATTTTCTAAAAATCGTAATTGTTCTAAGCCTTCTTCTGCTTCAAGAGGCCCCTCTTCCCACGTTATATATTGAGCAAGTGACGCTGGGCGATATGCATAAATTCCAACATGATGATAAATAGGCGCATCAGTTTTATTAGAATAGGGAAGTACCTCTTTAGAGAAATACAATGCTTTATTATTATGATCAAAAACAGCAG
>CAJWNQ010000083.1 GCA_913043905.1 uncultured Paracoccaceae bacterium
AATTAGTGCGTCGGCCAAGTCATCGCAATGCATGAATTCACGTAATGGAGATCCATAACCCCAGACTACAACTTCATTGTCATCTTTTTTCTTAGCTTCATGAAATTTACGAAGTAATGCAGGAAGCACATGGCTGCTATTTAGATCACAATTATCTCTAGGACCATAAATGTTAGTTGGCATAGCTGAAATCCAATTATGACCATATTGTTTTCGATAACCTTGAATTAATTTTATTCCTGCAATTTTCAAAACTGCGATCCATTCATTAGTTAGCTCCAATGCACCTGTTAAAAGACTACTCTCTTTAATAGGCTGTTCTAAAAACTTTGGATAAATACATGACGATCATATACACAAAAACGCTCAACATTATTTTCATGGGCAGCATGAATTATATTAGCTTCAATCATTAAATTTTCATAAAAAAATCTACTAGAAAATTATTTTTGCATGTATACTATCGACTTTTTCTGTAGCCACATTTCTTACTATTTAAATCAAATGTAATATTAATTCTCCAAAGAGACTGGCAACTCTAAACCATGGTACTTATTTAAAGCTATGCGCTTTGCTGCTTTATAGTCTTCTAAAACCATTTCAGTACACATTTCCTGAGCAGTGATTTCTGGCACCCAACCTAATTTTTCTTTTGCCTTTGTTGGATCACCTAAAAGAGTCTCAACTTCAGCTGGTCTAAAATATCTTTGATCGATACGCATAACTATATCACCAATTTTTAATGCTGGTGAAAGTTCACCTTCTATTGCAACTATTGTAGCAATTTCATTAATTCCTTTACTTGAGAATTCTAAAGTAAGCCCCAATTCAGCAGCTGTCCATTTTATAAAATCTCGCACTGAATATTGTATTCCTGTAGCAATAACGAAATCATCAGGTACATCCTCTTGAAGCATCATCCATTGCATTCTTACATAGTCTTTAGCATGCCCCCAATCTCTTAATGCATCAATATTTCCCATATACATACAAGACTCAATACCTAGTGCCATATTGCATAATCCCCGTGTAATTTTTCGGGTTACAAAAGTTTCCCCACGGCGTGGAGATTCGTGATTAAAAAGTATTCCATTACATGCATACATCCCATAGCTTTCACGGTAATTCTTAGTTATCCAGTACCCATACATTTTGGCTACAGCATATGGAGAACGTGGATAAAAAGGTGTCGTCTCTCTTTGAGGCGTCTCCTGAACAAGACCATATAATTCAGAAGTTGAAGCTTGATAGAAACGCGTTTTATTTTCAAACTTTAAGAATCTAATCGCTTCAAGTAATCGAAGCGCACCAATCGCATCAACATCTGCTGTATATTCAGGCGCTTCAAATGAAACTGCTACATGAGATTGAGCGCCTAAATTATAAACCTCATCAGGTTCTACATCTTTTATAATACGTGTTAAATTTAAAGAATCTGATAAATCCCCATAATGTAATTTTAAATTTTGATTTACAGAATGTGGATCTTGATAAATGTGATCTAAACGCTGAGTATTAAATGAGGATGCACGTCGCTTTATACCGTGAACTTCATATCCTTTATTTAACAAAAGTTCAGCTAAATATGACCCATCTTGTCCAGTTATTCCAGTAATAAGAGCTTTTTTCATAACGGTCCTTAGTAAATAAATATATTTTTCATATAGGAAAATCTTACCCACATATTTCTTCTGCTATATAGATAATTATTATAAAATAATATTAAAAACTGATTAGACTTATTCTAAATATTTCTTTATTTTATTAACAGTAACACTCTAAAAAGTGTTAATTTTGAGCTATGTCAAAAAAACCCTCATAGAATTTAACTTACTAAAAAGCAATAAATTGCTAAATTAAACTACTCATAATTAAAAATTAATTAAATTTAATTTTGCTAAGGTGCCGCATTCCCACCACCTAAATAAACGCCTATAAAGAATTTAAAATTAGGTTAAAATAATGGCAAAGCAAAATAACAAAACTCATTTTGGCTTCACAGAAGTAAATGAAAAAGATAAAGCAGCTATGGTTCGCCGTGTTTTTTCATCAGTTGCGTCTAAATATGATATTATGAACGACGTTATGTCATTCGGCATTCATCGATTGTGGAAAGATGCTATGATGGACTGGCTTTCACCCCATACTAATCAAAAACTATTAGATGTTGCAGGCGGTACTGGAGATATTTCATTTCGCTTTATAAAGCGAGCGCCATCTGCACATGCTACCGTGTTTGACATGACACAAGGGATGCTTGACACTGGTAAAAAACGAGCCGAAGCAGAAGATATGTCCAATCACTTAAATTGGGTGTG